>JAFGKT010000009.1 GCA_016928435.1 Sedimentisphaerales bacterium
ATAAGTTTTTGATTAACAGGATGTTGACCAACGTAGCAAATGGGAAACGCACATAAAAAACAAGAAGTTTTGGGATAGTATTACGAAGGACACAAAGATAAGAAAAATGCAGGATAGTATTACAAATAGCTACGAATAGGCACGAATAAAGGCATTATTGGTTCACTGGTGGTTGCAAGAGCGTGAACGGTTACAAATAATATTACCCTTGTGGCACAAGGTAGATACCACTATCATCACGGTCAATATATGCTTGCAATAGGAACTTTTTTCGGAAGGGGTATCATGAGTAGTCAAATCAAACGCATCGGACTGATGGGCTGTGGGGTTGTCGCAGATTACGGGCACGTTCCCGCGATCCAAGCTGTGGAGCAACTAAAACTATGTTCAATCTTCGACCCGCATGAAGAATCGCTCAAACGAATGCAACAGAAGTTCAACATTGAGAACGCGTTCACCGACGAAGACGCATTCTTCAACTCCGATATCGACGCTGTGAGCATCACATCACCAGCGCCGTGCCACAGAGCAAACGTTCTCAATGCCGCGAAGAACAAATTGCCGGTAATCTGCGAAAAACCGCTGGCCATGAACAAGACAGAAGCCAAAGAGATGATCGATGCAATGCAAAAAGCTGATTGCTCGTTGTACACGGCATTTTGCTACAGGTTTAGTCCATCGGCTCTGAAAATCAAAGAACTTATCGAGCGTGAGGCCATCGGCCAAGTGCGTGTGCTACGGCTGATCAATATCTGGAACTGCCACGGCAAATATGAGATCGACGCAAACGGCAACAAGATCATCCAAAAACGGCGCGAAGACCGCATGTTCGAGGGTGGACCGATGATCGACTGCGGCACACACCAGATCGATCTGGCAAACTTTTGGCTGAACTCCGACGTCGTTAACTTTTCAGGACACGGCGGATGGGTGGAAGAATACGAAGCACCAGATCATATCTGGCTGCATATGGATCACGTAAACGGCACGCACACCATTGTCGAAATGAGCTATTCCTATCACCACACATCTAAGCATCCACACACCGAATTCATCTACGAACTAATCGGGACCAAGGGCGTAATACGGTACCATAACGAGGCACAGACCTTCTCCATGGAAACCGACCAAGGGACTGAGAACTTTCCGTTCCATCCAGTGAAAAGCTTCACAGGAATGTATAATGAATGGGCTAGCGCACTGATCACGGGCAAATCTGATCTGTTAGCAACCGCGCAACAAGGATTGAGCGTGACGGAAATCGCGAGCCAAGCAACAGAGCAAGCCATCAATGGTCGGTACAAGTAGAGCGGTGGAGAATCCATGTCATAATATTCGATGGCGGGCATGTCCCGCCCTACTTGGGGATTTGACATTCGTCAATTGACGATCACCCTTTAGCTGCGCGAAAGGGTGCCACCCGGTGGTTGATTTTAGAATGGAACTTGGTTGGTGTTCGATCACCCTTTAGCTTCGCGAAAGGGTGCCACCCGGATAGTTGGGGAATGGGGCTTGGTTGGTGTTCGATCACCCTTTGGCTGCGCGAAAGGGTGCCACCCGGATAGTTGGGGAATGGGGCTTGGTTGGTGTTCGATCACCCTTTAGCTGCGCGAAAGGGTGCCACCCGGGAGGGGATATAAACGGGGACAGGCAGGTGGATGAGATCGGTGTGGTTAGTGAAACCGGACCCCCGAGCTAGAGCAACATGAATATTGCTTACGTTCGGGGGCTAACGATTGGCGTTGATTATTTTGGTGGTCGTTGGCGGTTGGGGGTTGGTTCTTCGGGATCGGGTTCGGGATCAGGATCTGGTTGGGGCTGGGGTTGTGGTTCCTCTTGTTCGATTTGGGCGTGATGGACTTGTAGTTGATATTGGGTTTCTTGGCTGGGTTGGGGGCCTAGGATGACGACTTCAATTGGGCCGCTCTGTCGCATTTCGAAGCGAACGACGGGCCAGGAATCTTGGGCCATGTCTGAGCCGAGCAATGTATGACGTCTGCCGGTGGAATAGACTTGGAGGTTTACATCGCTGTAGTCGGCGCCGATGGCTAGGACTTGATATAGGCCTGGGCTGGGCAGATCGAATTCATAAGTGAAGGTGGCGGGATTGCTGCGTTTGTTGGACTGGGGCAGGACGCCTTCGCGCTGCCAGAGGGTTTCGACGTTATAACCGGCGCCTAGGGCGGTGGCCCAGTTTTCGACGACGGCGGCGGGGAGAGTGGTATAGAGGTCTTGGATTTCGTTTTCCCATCGTGCGGTGCGTTGGGCTTGGGCTTGTTCAGCGGTTCCTTCCAAGAGTTCATGCAGAAGATCGACGCGTTCGCCGAAATTAACACCCGAGCCTGAAGGTACGCGGTCATAGAGGGGCATTCCGGATTCGTCTCTGAGGATATTGCCGCTCTCGTCGCGCTGAAAGACGGCGACCATATTGATAGCGCTGCATACTCCGACGACTTGGCCTTCGGCGTTGATGATGGGGCTGCCGCTGGCACCGCCGGTTAAGGGGATGGAATGCTGGATGAGGTGACCTAGGCGTCGGCCGGACGAGTCTTTTAGATCGACGTTGAAATGGGTGGTAACGCGGGTAACAGCGCCAAATTGAGTTACGGGAGCTGGGTACAAAGGCCGACCGCCCATCATAGCCATGTTTTCCATGGGATAACCGACCAAGGCTAAGGGTTCGCCAGCGGTTAGATGTTGTACTTGGTCGGCGGTTGCCAAGGGCAAGGGGGGATTCAAACCTTCGGGGTTATCGACCCACATAAGCGCTACATCGCAGGCGGTGGGCGGAGCGTCAACGGGTGTGAAAGTGCCGCCTTCCTGCTGGGGCATGTGACGGGACCAAAGATTCTCGAACGCGGCATAGCCGGGATGTATCTGAACTCTGTTGACAGTAAAGCTGCGCGGCTGGTCTTCACAGGAGCGGACCAGCAGTTGGGCGTCGGTTTGCTGAGCTATGTAGAACAACTCCGCGACGTGGGCATTGGTGGCGAGGACACCATCACCGACGACCCAAGCGGTTGCTTGGGGTGATTCGTGCTTGTCGCCTCGGCGGGTTATGACCAAATAGACCGATGGCGCGATGGCGTTGGTGGCTTCCTGCAGTCGCTGCTGCTTGTCGATTGGAGGTTCGGGCGCGATGGCGACCAGATGCCAAATGACGATGACCGCGGCTATCGCCAAGATGGCGACGAACAAGGCGATACGGGTGCCCCATTTGGCTCGGCGTTCGGCTTGGGCCAGGCGGGTTTTCATGCCTGGTTGACGTTTGGGATCGGAATCGGCGAGGGTTGCGGCCAATTGTTGTTCGGCTGCTTGGCCGGTGCGTTCGATCTCGATTCGGGGGCCTTCACTGCCCAACTGCATAATCCCGCGGGGCGGGAGTTTATCGCCATGCTCGGCGGGCATGCCGTTAAGCAGCACTAGACGGTCTTCGGTAATATGGAGATAGTAACGCCCGAGCTTGCGGCGAATGGCGCAATGTTCGCGGCTGACATAGCGGTTATCGGGGGGAAAGACCACCTGACACTTGGCTGGGTCGCGGCCTAGTACAATCTGCTCGATGTCGTCACCGAACTCCAGTTCCTTGCCTGCGAATTCGCCATCCTGAAAGCGTATCTTCAAACCCATTGGCTGACTCCTATGGCAAAAGGTACTTTGACGCCGATGGCCCTTTTTCGGCTTGTACAGCTTCCGACGTGTCATTGAGCTGACTCCAATGGACCTTAGCATACTACGAGAATTACAAATATTCAAGTATGTTTAGGTTCCGCTAACCGCGAAAGAGAAGAGAACCACTAATTGACACTAATATTCGCTAATAATCTAGCTGCCAGGGGCGGGTATTGGGCAGGAGGGGGTTAGTCGGTGAGCGCGACGGAGAAGATGGGTCAGGGAATTATTAATCGCGAAAGATAAACACGAATAGAGAACCGCGTGGATAACTTTGAACATGTTGTTCAAAATTACCCACCCTACCGAGGCTAATGTTCACGAATATAGCTGCCAGGGGCGAAAATGGAAGTGGTGGAATATGAGGTAGGTAGATGTGGATTCTGGGCGGTTATGAATATGGATTTTAAGATGATTGACGGGATTGGGACAGAAAGACGGCAGGGATACGCATGGGCAGGTTGATGCGCTTCGGGGCAACTTGGCGTGTCCTAAAGTCGTATGACAAAAGGCTTGTTCGGCGGCATGGCTGAGCTTACAATAATGACACGGTTGAATTGGAAGGGGTAAAGGCGAATTTATTTGAGGATGGCTATGCGAATACTGGTGGTTGGCGACTTACAATATGACCGGGTGCGGTTTATGATCAACAATACGCGGATGTTCTGCAAAGGCTTTACGCGGTTGGGTCATGATGTGTTGGAGTTTGGCTATCGCAATATGCTGGAACAATTGAGTTGGCTGCCGAGTAAGAGTTGGTCGGAGCGTTTTTTCAAGAAGCGGGTGGATGATAAGTTGGTTGAGTTGGCGGGGCATCATCGGCCGGACATGGTTTTCATTACGGCTTTTAGGATTTTGGACGGCGAGACGATTGGCCGGCTGAAAGAGTCGTTGCCTAACGCGATTTTTATTTGTTGGTATGGTGATCCATTGCCGGGGGTTGACGGAAAGACGTTGGCGATTGGGAAACATTGCGATTGGTTTTTGGCGACGGGAGCGGGGAAGCATCTGGAGAGAGTCAAGGCGGCGGGAGTGAAGCGGTGTGGTTTTTTGCCTAACCCGACGGACAAAGATGTGGAATACCATTATGATGTCGAGCCGCGGTATCGCAGTAAGATGGTGTTTATTGGTAAGTTAAAGCATAGCCATCCGGAACAGGACACGACGCGGGAGGAATTGATTAAGCGGTTGGTTGCTGAGCATGAGATGACGGTTTACGCTTGTTTGGGTCGGCCTGGGGTTATGGGGTTGGATTATCTGAAGACCATTTGCGGCACGGATATAATGTTGAGTATTAACGCGTGTAATGATGTGCCGTTGTATCATTCGGATAGGTTGACGCATTGCATGGGGTGTGGGGCGTTTACGCTGGCGAAGTATGTGCCGGGCAGCGAGCGGATGTTTGAAGATGGGAGGCACCTGTGCTATTTCCGCACGATAGAGGAATGCATGGAATTAGTGGAGCGTTATAAGGCTGATGCTGACGCTCGAAACCGGATAGGGCAAGCGGCGTTGCAAAGGGCACACACGGAATTTAGCTGTGAGAAATTAGCGGGGCATGTGGTTGAGTTGATGGAACAGGGGGAGTTCAAAGCTGATTGGACGGAGTTTATTTAACCGGACATTATCAGCGAGAGAAGAGAACCACTAATTGACACTAATGTTCACGAATAAGAGAGCTGCCAGGGGCGAGTATTGGGCAGAAGGGGGCTCGTGGGTGAGTGCGACGGAGAAGATGGGGTCGGGTATATATTAATCGCGAAAGATAAACACGAATAGCTACGAATGGACACGAATAAAAGGATTATTAGAGTTTGTTGTTGGTTGCGAGAGCTTGAGACGATAGATGATTGGGGCAGGGAACCGCGTGTGCAAGCAAGTTGCACACCCTACGTTTGGGTTAGTCAGGGATGGTGGGTATGGCCCACCCTGCTAATTTGTTGTGTGGATAATAAAAAACAAGGCGGATGAATCTAAAAAAAGGGCCTCGACGGAAATCGAAGCCCTTTTGATGTTTTCACAATTGCGTGGTTTTAACCGGTCGCGATTATTCGCCCATATCGGCCATGGCTTTGTACTTCTTATAGCGTTGGGCGTATTCTTGGGCCAGTCGAGCATGGAGTTTCTTGGCTTCATCGGGGAACTGTTTTACCAAGGTGGAATAACGCACTTCGCCCATGAGGAACTGATTGAGATCGCCGGTCGGCTCTTTGGAATCGAGGACAAATGGGTTTTTGCCTTCGTCGGCGAGCTGTGGGTTATAACGGTAATTGAGCCAGTAGCCGGATTCGACGGCGAGTTGCTCTTCGTGCTGGCTCCTGCTCATGTTGATACCATGGTTGATGCAAGGAGCGTAAGCGAGAATGAGCGATGGGCCTGGATAAGCTTCGGCTTCAGCGATAGCTTTGACCACTTGGTTTTTGTCAGCGCCCATGGCGACCGAGGCAACATAGACATAGCCGTAGCTCATGGCCATCATGCCGAGGTCTTTCTTCTTGGTCTTTTTACCCGAAGCGGCGAATTTGGCGACCGAACCGGTGGGGGTAGCCTTGGAGCTTTGGCCGCCGGTGTTGGAGTAAACCTCGGTGTCCAGGACCAGGACGTTGACATCTTCGCCGCTGGCGAGAACATGATCGAGGCCGCCGTAACCAATGTCATAAGCCCAACCGTCACCGCCAAATACCCAGATACTCTTCTTGGTGAAGATATCTTGCATGGAAAGAATTTCAGCGAGTAATGGATCGGATTCATTGGCCAGCAATGTTCGCAGTTGGTCGCCCGCTTCTTGGCTTTGCTCGGCATTATCCATTCCTGCAAGCCATGCTTCCATAGCGGCTTTTATTTCCGCGGACACACCGGCTTCGAGAGCTTGGCGCATCTTGTCAGCCAAGAGTTGCCGTCTTTGTGCAAAGGCGATATTGAAGCCATAGCCAAACTCGGCGTTGTCTTCGAAGAGCGAGTTAGCCCAGGTGGGGCCGTAGCCTTTTTCGTTGACGGTGTAAGGACAGCTAGGAGCTGATCCGCCGTAGATGCTGGAGCAACCAGTGGCGTTGGCGACTACCATGCGATCGCCGAACAACTGGGTTATGAGCTTGACATAAGGCGTTTCGCCGCAACCGGCACAAG
The DNA here is from genome assembly GCA_016928435.1 of Sedimentisphaerales bacterium. GTDB lineage: Bacteria > Planctomycetota > Phycisphaerae > Sedimentisphaerales > SM23-30 > JAFGKT01. The sequence continues at coordinate 6,799 of JAFGKT010000009.1, forward strand.
CGCCGTTAAACTCAAACAAAGGCTGTTGGAATTGCGAACCTTTGATGGTGTTCTTTTTCATTGGGTTACGGATCGGGATGGTGGTGGAGAAGTCCCAGTTGGGCACTTGCTTGTCGCGTTGTTCAGCGAGTGGCTGCATGATGAGTGCTTTTTCCTTGGCTGGGCAGATATCGGCACAATTGCCGCAGCCGGTGCAATCGAGGGTACTGATCTGCAAACGGTATTTGAAGTTTTTCAGTTCACCGCCGCCCTTGGCGTCAACGGTTTCAAAGTCAGCCGGGGCGTTTTTGAGTTCATCGTCGGTAATCAAAATTGGACGAATGACAGCGTGCGGACAAACCAAAGCACATTGGTTACACTGAATACAATTATCTTTTTGCCATTCGGGCACTTTGATGGCAACGCCGCGTTTTTCGTATTTGGTTGTCGCGGTGGGATAAGTGCCGTCGGCGGCGCAACCATCATAGGAAGCGTCCAGTTCCTGCGCGAAACTGCTGACCGGCAATCTGGTGCCATGTTGAGCCAGCATCGGCCGCATGACGTTCTTCACGAAATCTGGTTCGTCGCCATGATCGACGGTTTCGACCTGGGCGTCGGCCCAAGCAGCGGGGTATTTTACTTCCACCAAGGATTCAACGGCGGCATCGACACCATCCCAGTTCATCTGGACGATTTTGTCGCCCTTACGGCCGTAGGTTTTCTTGATGGCCTTCTTCAAATATTCGATGGCTTCTTCGACGGGCAGGACATTAGCCAGTTTGAAAAAGGCTGTCTGCATAATCATATTGATGCGATTGCCCAAACCGACCTTTTCGGCGATTTTGACGGCGTCGATGTTATAGAATTTTAGTTTCTTGCTCGCGATTTCGCGTTTGATGGAACCGGGCAGTTCATGTTCCATTTCTTCCACGGACCAAGGAGAGTTCAGCACAAATGTACCGCCCTGTTTGATGCCTTCCAAAATTGGATAGAGATGGACATAAGCGGAATTGTGGCAAGCGATATAATCAGCGATATCGATGAGGTACGGAGACTGGATCGGCTTTTTGCCGAAGCGCAGATGGGAAACAGTGATACCGCCGGACTTTTTGGAATCGTAGGCGAAGTAACCTTGAGCGTACATGTCGGTATTATCGCCGATGATTTTGATGGCATTCTTGTTGGCGCCGACGGTGCCGTCACTGCCTAAGCCCCAGAACTTACAACGGACGGTGCCTTTAGGCGACGCGTCGATATGTTCCATAACCGGCAGAGAAAGCATGGTAACATCATCTTCGATACCAACGGTGAAGTGGTTCTTGGGTTCGCTCATGCTTAGATTGTCGTAAACCGCCTTTACCATTGAAGGGGTGAACTCGGCGCTGCTGAGTCCGTAACGGCCGCCGACCACCAATGGGCCGCTGCCTTGCTCAGCGTACATCGTGCAAATATCTTGATAGAGTGGTTCGCCTAAGCTGCCGGGCTCTTTGGTGCGGTCGAGGACAGCGATTTTTTTGACGCTCTTGGGCAATGCTTCGAGGAAGTGTCCGGCAGAGAACGGCCGATACAAACGAACCTTCAGGATGCCGACTTTTTCGCCGTTAGCATTGAGGTAGTTGATGGTTTCTTCGATGGTGTCGCAAGCAGATCCCATGGCGATGATGACGCGCTCGGCATCGGGGGCACCGACATAATCGAACAGGTGATACTCACGGCCTAAAACTTGACTTACCTGCGTCATGACGTCGGCGACGATGCCGGGGGTTAGTTGATAGTATTTGTTGCATGCTTCGCGTGCTTGGAAGAAGGTGTCGGGGTTCTGGGCGGTGCCGCGCAGTTGCGGGTTTTCGGGGTTCATCGCTCTTTTGCGGAAATCTTTTACCGCGTCCCAATCCATCAGCGACGCCATGGTTTCGTAGTCGATCATCTCGACTTTTTGGATTTCATGGCTGGTGCGGAAACCATCAAAGAAATTAAGGAAGGGCACTTTGGCCTTCAACGTAGCCAAATGCGATACCAGGGCGAGGTCCATTACTTCTTGGACGGAAGTGGCAGCCATGAGAGCGAAACCGGTTTGACGTACAGCCATTACGTCGCTGTGATCGCCAAAGATGCTTAGGGCATGGCTGGCGACGGTACGGGCTGAGACATGAAATACGGTTGGGATCAACTCGCCGGCGATTTTGTACATGTTGGGGATCATCAGCAGCAAGCCTTGGCTGGCTGTGAAGGTTGTGGTCAGGGCACCGGCCGCCAAAGCACCGTGTACGGCCCCGGCGGCGCCGGCTTCGGATTGCATTTCGCGAACCATTAGAGTTTGGCCGAACAGGTTTTTGCGTCCGTACGCGGCCCAGTCGTCGGCGACTTCTCCCATAGGAGACGATGGGGTGATTGGATATATCGCAGCGACATCGCTAAACGCATACGCTACATGCGAAGCGGCCGTGTTACCATCGATAGTTTGCATCTGGGCGACTTTTTTGCCTGTTGTTTCAGTGCTATCAGTAGCGGTTAAAGTGTTTGAATTAGCCATGTAATTCATTGCCTCCGTCATCTAAAAAGTAAAAACTAATATATTGATCAGGATTGCCAGATCGACAAACGAGGTATTGTATGCAATCGCGTGACTTCAAGCCAGTATTAAATCGCCATTGGCGGTGTCGGCAGGGCCCCCTCAACAAACGCTTGGCTTGATTATAGCCAGAAATGTCCGGCTTTACAATGCTGACGGTTTGGCGGCATCGAGAGGGCGGTCCCTGGGCGACCTTTGGACGATGCGGTGATAAATGCGTGCTATAAAATGGTTTATGCTTCCGCCCTTGGGGTAATCACGCCTCTTACGCCAGTTCTTTCTCGCCAAAGACCTCGGCGGTAAACAGGTAAACCTCGGTTTTGGGGTCTTTCCAGGCATTGGCGGGCAAGCCGGCTTTGCCTTGGCAGCATTGAGTGAGAAACTCCTCTTTGGACCAACCGGTTTCGGTGGCAACCTGGGGCAGGAAGCAGCCGGCGGCATAACCGCGTTTGATGTATATGCCGTGCCGGCCCAGTTCCAGACTGAGCGGATCATCCGTAGAAGTAAGGGGGCTGAGAACAGAGATTTCGACGTCTATTTGATCTAACTCTTTGGCGGTAATTGGATTACGAACAAAACGACTGTCGCGTGCGGCCGCGATTGCCATGTCCCGGATGGTTTGGAGCAGCGACGTATCGGGTTGAAAATGACCGATACAACCGCGCAGTTGTCCATGATTGTGGATTGTGACGAAGCAACCGCGTGTTTCGTTGAACAACGGGTCTTCCGAATCGAATTGGCTGACCGGTTGGCTTCGTACTACTGATTCGATGACCTTTCGGGCAACATTTAATAATGATCGCTTCTGTTTTTCGGTCATAATGCTTACCTAAATGAAAAAAACGCGGTTGATGTCTATGCTGTGAGTGTACCATTTGTGAACGGCTATATCCAGAGCCAATGGGTGGAGAGGAGCGGTGAGAGGCGGCAATTAGGGCGGTCCATTGTAATATTTGAGTGCAAAACAGGCTACCAATTGCCAACGATTGCGGTTAGAATTAGGTCTTAAATAAGACAGGGTGGGTCAAAAAGGCAGCCGATTGCTCTTAGTCTCAAGCATTACGAGCCTTAGTGAGCTTGGGCACTAACACTGATTTGCTGACTCCGGGCCGACTCAACTAGTAGCAATTTTGGCTCCTCCGCGAATAGTGGAGAGCCAAATAAGATGGCTACTTGGTCGATGTTTTTTTGGAAGTCGTGAGATAAAACCCCCTGACAAGTCAGGGGGCTAATTTGTTGTGTGAATATCGCGGATGAACTGGAATTTTTGCGGTCAAACCGGAGTTTTGTCAGTAATATCTATATACAGTCTTTCATAAATACTTATTACCTCATTTTTTGGTGGCCCCGGCGTGGACGCCGCGTGAGCCGCTCACTCGCAATCCAACGGAGAATGCCATGACAGCACAACGGTCTATGCGTAACAGATGCGGATGGTTGATGATCGGTTTAACGGTCACAGTGGTTTTGCTTTTGGCCATGCCGGGAGCAATTTGGGCTCAAGGCTATCGTAATAATGACCCCGCAAGTCAGGCTGAGCAAGCCGGCGACGAACTGGTTGAAATGCTTCATACACTCCTGACGCAATTCTTGGCTACCGGTCAAGAGCTTTCTGAACAAGGCAGAAACGATATTGACCAAGCGATACAGCAACGCCGTATGTACCAAGCACGTTTCAATAACGACCAAAAAGCTTCGCTGGTTCTGCTTGAAGCACTGTTGGCTCATTACATGCAAGATCCCGAGACCGTAGTCGCTAGGTTAAGGCAAGCTCAAACTCTGGCTCCGCAAAATGGTGACGTAAACGACACGACTATTGTGCTGGCTCTTTATTGGCGCAATTATGAGTTGGCACGCAGCGCGCTGCAGGCTCGCGACGGTGGTTCTCTGGCCCGGGTTAATATTACCGAGGCACCGGAGAGACCTGTTGCCGCGATGGGGATGCCTGATCCGAACGCAAGCGAAGACGCACCAGAACAACCGGCAGCCGCGGCTGATCCGAACTCGGGTCAGACTGCGATAGAAACACAAGAGCCGGAAGAGCCTGCTGAACCTAGTTCGCCTTTTTCTCAATACACCACCAGTCGCGAAGAAGCGCGCAGGCAGAATCAACCTAGTCCGCGTGACCGTCGGCCCTCACAGGGCGGTGGCGGAGGTTATGCTCCCGGTGGCGGTCTTATGGCGCCGCCGGACATGTATGGCGCGGTTGGCGGACCGGGAGGGCCACCGGTTGGTTCCGGGGGCATGCCGCCTGGCGGCTATGGCCCACCTGCGCAACGGCCGACCAATAGGCAGCCGCAAAGAGCCACGAATGCTTTTTCCGAAAGTGTTCTGGAACTGCCGGTTGATTATATGCCTTATCAGATGCTCGGGCAATCGATCGAACAGTTGCAGTTGCAGGATATAAACAGCAGTTTCTTTTTGTATCAGCCGGACGGCACAGATATGTTGCTGATTTTGCTTTGGGCTTTGCCTGAAGACGAAGGAGATCTTGGTTCGGGGCGATCAAGCTCGCGCAACGATCAATTTGCCCTGACCGAAGATATTGAGTTTGAGGTAGAGACGGAACTAAATGAAGTTCTCGGGCAGTTTCAACAGTTGTTCTATTTGAGCCAGATGAGTGGAATTGGTCGGGAGCTGGCGATCAATATGGATTCGTTCTCTCGTCGTATGGCGGTAGCTGAGGCTTCGCTGCAAAACGCCTGGCCCTGGGCCAACTGCATGGCCAACAATCCCATGAATCGACGGACCTGGCAGATAGATGGCACGTACAGTTCGGTGGTTATGTTTGTGGGTGCTGACGGCGTGATTCGCTACGTGGGACCGATCGGCGGGTTTTTGCCTCGAATATTGCTCGATCAAGAAGCGGAACTGGTTATAGCGGCGCGTAGGGAAATTATGGATGAAGCCGGCGAGAATATGCAGCGTTTGTTCAATCAAACCCAACAGAGGGTTCAAGATCGGGCAACTCGCAGACAAAGACCTGCTGAGGAAAGCGCCGAGGGAAGCGATGAAGAAGCGGCGGTAGAAGAAGCCGTAACTGAGCCACCGGTCCAAGAACGCCAAAGCAATATGCAGGCTGAGAATATTTTGCGCGGAGCCCGCGCCCAGAGAATTGTTTCGCCTCGTCGGGCATGCGAGATGTGCGATGAAGTATTGGATCAATATCCAGACAGCCTGGAAGCTGACGAAGCTCGCTTAATGATCGAGAGTATGCTGCGGCGTGACAGCGACTTGCGGGAAGAGCGCGAAGCGCAAGGCCTATACGTAGGGCCGTAACGAGAGGCGTGCGGCACTCGCTTATTTAGGCTGGGATTCGGTTCGGATGGTTTCGATGCGTTTCTCGGCGGCATCCAGAATAGTACGGCAATGCTTGACAAGTTTCATGCCTTGTTCGTACTTGGCGATGCTTTCTTCGAGTCCGACCTTTCCGGCCTCCACTTCGGCGACGATGGCTTCAAGGTCAGCCAGCGCCTGCTCAAAGGTTTTTGGGTTCTGCTTGGCTTTATCGTCGGTCATGACTTTCCTTTCTTGATCTGTTCCACCTGGCTGTTGATGATCCACGCGTCGTGCAGTTCGGTGATGAGTTCATCACCTATTTGGGGCGGATTATCCACGGTGACGATTTTTTTATCCACGGCATTACGAGTTATGCTGTAACCGCGCTGCAATACGGCTTTGGGGTTTAGGTTGCGCATACGAGCCGTGATATTATCCAGGCGGCTTTGACTATCGCGGGTTAATTGTTCTTGGCCTCGCTGCAAACGCTGGGCCACCTGGTTCAATACGGCGAGGCCTTGGCGCGCTCTCGATGCCGGGCTTACGGCCTGCAGATTCAATTGATATTTGTCGAGAGTATGCCGGGCTTGCTGATGATAACGCTGTTGGGCGGTTTCCAACTGCTGGGTCCAACGATGCAGTTGTCCTTGCGCCGTCGCCAGGGCAACATGAGGTTCAATACGATTCAATACCGCGCCGGCTTGGTGCAACCGATTAACTGCGTGGTGAATTCGTTCCAGGATTGAGTGGTTTTGCCGGGCTTCCAACTCATCCACCGCTTGATGCTTGTTGAGTATGAATTCTTCGGGGCGCTGAAGCCAGGGACGAAGGCGTAATCCTTCCAAGTGCTGAGCGGCCTGCTGCAATCGCTGGGTCATCGCACGATGCAGTCGCTGCTGCATCTGGGTCACGTCCGCTAGCACTTCGGTCAATACCGGCACCGCCAACTCCGCGGCGGCTGTGGGCGTGATCGCTCGTTGGTCGGCGACCATATCGGAAATGCTGGTGTCGATTTCGTGGCCGACGGCGCTGATGATGGGGATTTTTGAAGCGAAAATAGCGCGCGCGACAGACTCTTCATTGAAGGCTTGCAGGTCTTCGAGGCTGCCGCCTCCCCGTCCTACAATCATGACATCGATGCCGCCTAATTTGGCGGCGTGTCGATTGAAATACTCTATGGCGCGCACGATATCCCGCGGCGCGCCGGGGCCTTGGACAGTTACCGGATACAGAATCTTACGTACTATCGGATATCGCCGATGCAAAGTTTTGCTGATGTCTTCGATCGCGGCGCCGGTATCGCTGGTGACGATCGCGATGGTATTGGGGAATCGCGGTATTGGCTTTTTGTGCTTCGGGTCGAAGATTCCTTCGGCTTGGAGTTTTTGAGCCAATTGACGAAAGGCCAATTCCAGGCCTCCTTGGCCGGCGGGTTCGAGTTTGTCCACGTAGAATTGGTATTGGCCGCGAGTTTCATAGACATCGACTCGACCGGTCGCTAACACGGCCAATCCATCTTCGGGTTGGAATTTGAGTTTAGCCACGGCACTGCGCCACATAACGGCGGAGATGACGGCGTCTTCATCTTTGAGTGAAAAATACAAATGGCCGCTGCCGTGCTGGGTGAGGTTGGAGATTTCGCCTCGGAGCAGGATTTTGCGGGGCAGATGCTGCGTCAGAGCTATTTTGATGAGGCGATTTAGTTGGCTTACACTATAGGTGGTGATGTCGGCGGGCTTGGTGGGTTTTTCGGGTTTGGCGGTTTTTTTTGGTTGGGCGGGTTCGGACGACGCTTTGCTCGAAGACGAATTGAAAAAATCGCGCTGACGATGGAAAGTTCGATCGTCTTGGTTATCGGAGTCAGAGAATAGAAACTTACCTTGTGTCATGGCTCGAGAAAGGGTCTGCGAGTCCCTAACAGCGGGCCTTTAAGGCGCGCCATTGCTGTACTTATCAGGTCTGCCGTCGGCATTGTCGTAGGGAACTTGTTGTGGATTTTCGAGTTTCACACAGATTCGCTCGATATCGCGGGCTCGGCCGGTATTACTCTCGACCGTAACAATAACGCCGTTCATGCGTATATCGCCTGTGGCAACGCTGTACATATAAGGCATCTGCGTTACGAGACTTTTGACGACGCGATCTACGGTTCGGCCCAGAACAGATTCGTGGGGGCCGGTCATGCCGATGTCGGTGATATAGCCGGTGCCTTTAGGCAAAACGGTTTCGTCAGCGGTAACCACATGGGTGTGCGTGCCGATCACGGCACTGACTTGCCCGTCCAGATACCATCCCATGGCGATTTTTTCGCTGGTGGCCTCGGCGTGCATTTCCACAAACACGATACGCACATCAGAAGGTATGCGTTTCAGCACTCGGTCGATGGCACTGAATGGATTATCGCTGGGCATACTCATGTACATACGCCCGAGAAGTGTAACCACGGCAATCTGGGGGCCTCGGCGTGTGGTGTACACGGCCCATTCTTTGCCCGCGGCCTTACTAGGCAGATTGGCTGGGCGCACGATGCAATCGGAATTGCAGAGCGTATCTATGATCTCCCGTTTGCGATAAACATGGTCGCCCAAGGTCATCAGGTTTATACCATACTTGCAGAGTTTATCGTAACTGACAATGGTAAGGCCCGATCCGCCGGCCACATTTTCGACGTTGGCGATTACGCAGTCAATCTCATGCTCACGCACAACGCGCGTAAGCTCCTCCGCGAGTACCTGCCGACCTGGTCGGCCGACCACATCTCCAATATAGAGAACTTTGATATCCATTTTTTCCAGACTGCGTCGGTAACCGGTAAGTGGACGCCTTCGGCGAGACTATTTTTATCTGGATTCCCGCCTGCGCGGGAATGACAAATTCTTTTCGATTGATCTGAGTTAAGGCCGGACCTAACGGGCGTATTCGATGCAGCGTACTTCACGCAACAAGGTAACTTTTACTTCGCCGGGATAGGTCAATTCTTCTTCTACCTTACGAGCGATATCTCGGGCGGTCTTCCAAGCGTCTTCATCGTTGACGGAGTTGGGATCGACGATGACCCGGACTTCGCGACCGGCCTGGATAGCATAAGCCTGTTTGATACCGCTGAAACCAGTGGCGATGTTTTCGAGGTTTTCCAGACGTTTGATATAACGTTCGAGCGTTTCGCGTCGTGCGCCGGGGCGGGCGGCGCTCATAGCGTCAGCGGCGGCGACCAAAGGCGTATAAGGAGAAATCGGAGTGACATCACCGTGATGCCCGGCAATGGCGTTGAGTACTTCGGGCTTTTCGCCGAACTTTTTGACTAGATCAGCGCCAACGGCTGGGTGACCACCTTCCATTTCATGGTCGGCGGCTTTGCCTATATCGTGCAGCAAACCGCAACGACGAGCCAGCGCACCATCGAGTCCCAGTTCATCGGCCATGGCTTGCGCCAAAAACGCCACTTCTACACTATGACGCAATACATTTTGACCGTAGCTGGTACGATAGTTCAGCCGGCCCAGGTAAGGCAGCACTCGGCTATTCAAACCGTGGACATTGGCTTCCAGAGTGACTTTTTTGCCTATATCCAGCAATTGGGCGTCAACTTCTTCTTGAGTTTCTTGGACGACTTCTTCGATGCGGGTGGGGTGGATACGTCCGTCTTGGATTAGTTTCTCCAAGCTGCGTCGGGCGACTTCGCGGCGGATAGGATCAAAGGCTGAGACAACCACCACTCCGGGCGTATCGTCGATTATAACATCGACGCCGGTGACTTTCTCAAAAGCTCGGATGTTACGGCCTTCGCGACCGATGACCCGTCCTTTCATGTCGTCGCTGGGGATATCGACGGTGCTGACGGTACTATCGCAGGTATGATCGGCGGCATAACGCTGGATGGCATTGATGGTAATCTCACGACTGCGCTGCTCGGCTTCTTCCTTAGCGGAATTGACGACCCGTTCGATCATCGCGGACGTTTCGTGGGTAACATCGTCTTCCATGCGTTTTATCAGCAGTTCCTTGGCTTCTTCGGGAGAAACACCGGAAACCCTCACCAGTTCGCCGCGTTGCTCTTCAAGAATCTTGTTGAGCTGGTCCTGTCGATCCGCGAGGTTGCGCTCGGTCTGCTGGAGTTTACGGTCCCGATTTTTCAGATCGTTTTCTTTATTGTTTACCGCGTCCCACTTGCGGTCCAAATTATCTTCTCGTTTGGTTAGATGTCGCTCTTGTTCGCGCATTTCGTCACGAATTTTGGCGATCTCGTTTTCGAATTGTTCGCGTTTTTGAATGACTTCAGATTTGGCTTCCACTTCAGCGGATTTTATGATGTTTTCAGCGCGTTGATGGGCTTCATCCAAGGCGGTCCTTGAGGCTCTTTCGGCTTCCTGTATTTTGGATTTTCCGATGACGTGCTGGATGAGCCAGCCGCCGACAACCCCCGCGATTATCCCGGCAAGGGCAATAAGAACGATATGTCCGGTGTTAATCTGGGCAAGAATATGGTAATGAGCTGTGCAGTTGAGCAGAGTTGATATGGTACATGAGTACATTTATGGTCTCCCGATGGCTTATGTGAACAGGTTTTTTTTGTCCGTGTTGCGGCAAGCACCAACCGTCAATAATTTTGAGGACTTACCTGAAAAATACTACTGCTGCGAAATCACCCGCAGCCAGCATCCTCGAAGAGCCCAAGGCAATATGTAATTGTGGACATACCCAGCGACGGCTGGTTGAAAGGGAGGACCATTGAAACTAATGGTAAAGGTGTGAAGAAGATAGCTGTCTGGTTGTCAGATCGCTGGACCACGGCAAACGGGGCCGAGCGAAATCAACAATATGTCGGGAAACCCCGACACCGCGCAGCACAAAGGGCACAAGACATCCGCAAAACATGATGGGCAGAGAGATTCAACCGCCCTACCATCGGCATCTAATCTAAATTATTTGCCTTTTTAGGATTATAACGCCAACAAGAAGTTTCGCTCGGCTTGCGGAAAGATCGCGGAAGCGCAGGCTGATGGGCCGAGCTCGCCTCAAATTAGCATATACATGTTGTGCTTTCCTTTTACTGCTTGGGGTTCTTGTTTTCCGGGCGCCGATCTTGCTTTCAACAATCCAGAGCCTGACACTTTGAAAATTCAACGCTATCTTCGCTGAGACCCAATACGCCTCAGCACTGTTCGGACTGACCTTCCTGCCGAATGGGCCTGAATGGAAAGTAAATCCTCTAAATAATAACCTTTACCAGGTCAGCATTGGTCCTGCCATCAGTGCGAAAGAGCTTATCTAACTCCTTTCTAAGTCCGCCCAATTCCACTGTGACGTCCACCAAATCTACCTTGGCATCTTCTAAAGAATTATATCAGGGATTCACCTACCAACGTCAAGTAAAAAATAGGGCTCGGGCGGCGGTATTATTTTCTAAGGTGTTTTTGTTAAAGAGATTACGTAATGGATAAGGTTAAGATTTGTTTCATGTTGATTTTTGCATAAATAACAACCTCCCTGCATGGTCCGATAATCTTGCATGGTGGGCGACAGAGGTGATCCGCGGCGGATTTACGTTTTGGACCAACAACATAGGTTTTGAAGTTCTTTAAGCTGACAAGGCTTTATATACATCGATTCCTCAGGCGGTGAGTCTTAGCATTGACGCACAAGCAAAGAGCGGTCTATAATGGCCTTCGTTTTATGATGTCTCTCGCTGGTTTTGTCACTAAATTAAGATTATATCATGCGGCGGCCGCTTGGACGGCCCATTTAAGTTGTAAGATTCTATTGTCATGTGCATGGAGCAGCGAGCCTACTCGGGCCCACCAGGAATAATTCGAATGTAATTTGATCCTTGCACCCAATAAACGGAGATAAGCCATTGGCGGAAGTACTTTGTGAAAAATGCGCGGGGCTTTGTTGCCGGTACATCGCGTTGCCGATCGAAAAGCCGGAGACCAAAAGCGACTTTGAAGATGTGCGTTGGTATTTGGCACATGAAGGGATCAGCGTTTTTGTTGAAGACGGGGATTGGTATATCAACGTCGCGAGCCGATGCAAGTTTTTGAATCGTGAAAACATGTGCGACATCTATGAGCATCGGCCGAAGATTTGCCGGGGCTACAAGGAAGACAATTGCGATTTTCATAGCGGCGATTACGGCTATGAGTTGCATTTTACTTCGATTGAAGAGATGGATGAGTACCTGGCGGAGAAATTCCCCAAGAAGAAGAGCAAAAAGAAGAAGTAGAAGTCGCATGGTTAGCGATTTGCACCGGCCGGGCAATATGCCGGGCAGTGGGTTCGCAGCCTGATTGAATATGGGAAGTATGGTTATGGCAAAGATTCCGCCGGTTAAAGGCACTCGAGATTTTTATCCTGAACTGATGGCCCAGCGTAACTGGATTACCGATGGTTGGCGCGCGGTTAGCTGTCGGAATGGTTTTGTGGAATACGATGGGCCGATTTTCGAGCATTTGCAGTTATTCACGCAAAAGAGCGGGCCTGGGATTGCCAGTGAGTTGTTTTCGCTGACCGATAGAGGCGGGCGCGACTTGGCGATACGTCCGGAGATGACGCCTACGCTGGCGCGGATGGTTAACCAGCAGATCAACGCTTTGCCTCGGCCGATCAAGTGGTTTTCGATGCCGCGCTGCTGCCGGGCGGAGCGACCGCAAAAGGGGCGACTGCGTGAGTTTTTTCAATGGAACGCCGATATCATCGGGTCAGATTCGGTTTTGGCGGATGCTGAGTGCATTTATACGGCGTTGGATTATCTGCGGAGTGTTGGTTTGACGGCTGAGGATGTGGAAGCGAAGATATCCAGTCGGTCGATGCTGGCGGCATTGTTGGTCGATGCCGGTTTTGCTGAGGATGAGTTGGACCCGTTGTATCAGTTGCTGGATAAGAAACCGAAGCTGCCCGCTGAAGCGTTTAACGAGATGGTCGAGCAGCAGGTGCCTGATGCGGCTCAGCGCGAGAATATTATGCGGCTGCAAGCGGTGCGATCATTGGATGAGCTGGACAGCTTGGCGCAAAGTGATGCCGCGAAGGAGTCTTTGGCGGAGCTGCGTGAGTTGTTCGCCTTGCTGGGTACGATGGGGGTGGCGGATTATTGCCGGTTTGACATCAGCATTGTGCGGGGGTTGGCGTATTATACTGGTCCGGTGTTTGAGATTTTCGATAAATCCGCGGCGTTGCGGGCGGTGGGCGCCGGCGGGCGATATGATAATCTTTTGGCTGGGCTTGGTGGTCAAAAGGTATCCGGCACGGGATTCGGCATGGGCGATGTGGTGCTGGGCATTCTTCTGGAAGAAAAGGGGCTGCTGAGGTCAGCCAATACTACGCTGGATTATTTTGTGGTCGATGCTGGGCCGGAATTGTTCACGCAGGCGTTGGAATTAGTCTGCCAATTGCGTCAACAGGGCTTCGCGGCAGGTTTCGATTACCGCCGGACCAACATTGGCAAACAGATGAAACAGGCCGCGTCACAAGGTGCCCGGGAAGTACTCATACTTGGACAAGAGACCATCGACAAAAACGAAATCACCATCAAGGATATGGCCCAAGGCACACAAAAGACCATGCAACTAGAGGATTTCATGGCGGAGATCGAGCAGAGATAGCTTAAAGAACTTACCGAATGTGTTGCGAGCAGGACTCTATGGCAACGAACGGTACGCATTATGAACAGGCGTTTGCGGGGTACTTGGCGGAGCATGGGATTAATCATGTGCCGATCGATCAGCATCATAAGGCGCTGTTGGCGGGGGAGAAGTTGAAGAGTTTTGATTTTATTGTTTACGCCAGCGAACAGCGCAAGATATTGGTGGATGTCAAGGGGCGTAAGTTGGAGCGGAAGTCGTTCGAGCGGGGGCGATACGATCAGAATTGGGTAACGGCGGATGACATTACCGGATTGCAGCAATGGAGCGAGCAGTTCGGGGCGGAGTATATCGCGGCATTGGTGTTCGCTTATTGGGTGCAGGATGATGGGGACGAGGAGCCTTGGCCGTTCGCGGAGACGGAGCGGTTTGCGGAGCGGGACTATCATTTTGTGGCGGTGGAGCTGAACGCTTATAGGCGGGTTATGCGGCGGCGGAGCGAGGCATGGGATACGGTGCATGTGCCAAGCAAACAATTCGCGCAGATGGCACAGCCGTTACTGCAGTTTCTGAAGGGGTAATGGTCCGAAGGGGACTAATTCTTGAGTGGAATACACAGCATAAGACGCTGAACAACTAGAACTTAATCTTCTTCAGCGCCTAGGCTGCGAATCATGTCGTTGACGTCGCCGACCTGGACGAGTCGCAGGCCGAAGTTTTCGCCGATCTTGACGGGTTGGCCCAGGCCGATGGTGCGATTGTTGACCATCAGTTCGATGTGGTCATAGGCGTCTTTCTCGAATTGAATAATACTGCCCAAACGCAAGCGCATAACCGCCTTGACGGTTAGAGATCGCTGAGCCACTTTGGCGATGACCGGAGCTTTCATATCCAATAGCTGTTGGATACGCTCGGGGTTGTATTCGGCAGACTCGGCTGCGCGGGGTTCTTGCGTAGAAGTCGCGGCATCAGAATCAGCAGATTCGACGGGAGCGGCTGATTCCTCTTGCGGTTCGATGGGCTGAGAATCTTGGTCGGCCATAGTGGTCGCTGTCGCTTTTTAACGGTAATTCTTTACTTTACAGTGCTTTATGTGCATATTGCGGTAATATTGCGCGGATCGACCCGGCGATATACCTTTTTATTATCGGCACTAGAGGTAGATATTCCATGAAGTTTTTGTCTGATATTGTAATTTGCTGGGTGTAAGGTGCATTGGTCGGCTGCTCGCGAGCGTGACAAATCGGCGGATTTGGATGCATGTGAGTCGTTTATTGCGGGCTTGACATAAGGGGCTATTATGCCTAATATGGCTTTAATGCTCGCTTTTTGACGTGAATCAAGGTTTAGTTCGGCGAATACCCTGCGTGGGGCCCTCCCGCCGAGCTTCGACCGTGTTTTCCCCATAACAAAGGTAAGTCGATGAGTAATCTCGCAGGCAAAAACGTTTTGATAGTTGATGATGACCCAGATATCGTAACGGCGATTAGTGCCGCTCTGGAAGATCTTGGCGTTAACATTGTCTCGACCGGCAACGGCAACGCCGCGGTTGACATGATCCAAAAGCAGACTCCGGATCTGTTGGTTTTGGACCAGATGCTGCCCGGCCGGAGCGGTTTTCTGGTGCTGGAGAAGATCAAGCCGTTGCGTAAAGAGACCGGCAAGCCGCCGGTGATTATGATAACCGCCAATCCGGGCGCTCGTCATAAGATGTACGCTGAGACCTTGGGTGTGAGTACATACATCAACAAGCCTTTCCGCATGGAAAAACTGGTCAAGGCGGCTGAACAATTGCTATCCGAGGACGCAGAATAAGACGGCAGCAATTGGAACGTGGGTAGTCTCGCTACCCACTCGGGGGCGTGTGGGGATGATAGTCTGTTAGGGATAAGTAAACGCTGTGCGCTGAGACTATTCACCGAACATACTGCGCAGGTCAACACTGTCGAGTGTAATAATGGAATTATCGTATTGCCGTTCGCACACAATCATTTGTTGGGTGTTGACATTGGCGATCCATATAAGCGATTCACCTTCCCTTTGCGCGGCAGTGCATACAGCGAAATACCCGGCTCGAGAAGTTGCGCCGACTTCGGCTTGCGCGACGGCGGGATCTGAGACCATTTCCAACATCAGCATGCAAGCGAATATAACGGCGGATACTGTCAGGCAGGCTATGATTGTATTTTTCGATATCATTTGATTTATCCTATTTGGTCCTTTGGCGGGTTTTGAGGGCAATTTGGCGATAATAGACATTTAGGCTGCTAATAAGCCAGATCGAGGTATTCGCCTACTACGATCTGTTCGCTGTTGCGGTCATAGTAGCAGGTGGTCAGTTGGAAGGTTCGCAAATCTATTACCCAGACAATTTGCTGATCGGTATCGCTATTGCCGGGCACGAGCATATAATCGTACTGTCGCACCTGGGCTTGGGCCTGAGGCAGTTCAACGCGGCACAAGACCAGGGCCGTGAGCAACACGACGTTGATACAAATTAAAAGTACCAGTTTGCGATGGGATGATTGGGCCATGTTACACCTCCGTTGTTATATGGTATTGAAGAATTAGCGGAAACGGAATATGACTTTGGGCGCCAGAGCAGAACTTCGGCATGAGTGATTTAGTCTTGGTGACCGCGTTTGGCGTTTTTGAAACTGACAACTACCGCAGCCAGCGACAGGACAATCGCGACGATCCAAGGAACTAGTGTACTGATTTGGTCGTCTTCGCCAATGGTGGCTTTAGCGTTGGTGATGGTTTCCATGGCCTCTTGGGCATAGGCGGTTTGAAAAAGGCCTCCTAGCATAAGGACGACCGCTATTGACAAGATCAGGATTGCTGGAAAGCGTTTCATATTGTGTTGCCTCGGATAAATGTATTGCTGACATTATTGGTTGGGGCATAGATACATATTACTGTATTTGATTATACTCGGTATCGCGGGCCTTGCAAGTGACTGCTGGGTTGAGATTGAGTTTGGCCGGTGTTAGCTGTGGGCATCGCACTTGCCAAGTGTGCGGGGCCTTGATAGAGTGAGACGATTATGGCAGCAGACATTATATTGGTCAACCCGGCGATCTATGATTTCGCGGCTTACGACTTGTTCGCTAAGCCGTTGGGGTTACTGTGTTTAGCTGCACAGTTACGCCGGGTGGGTTTTAGCGTCGCTTTGGTGGACGCATTGGACCGTCGGGCAGGTTGGCAGGCTGTGGGGGTGGATAACCCGCCCTGCCATGGCAACGGCACGGGCAAATACTTTGCCGAGGAGGTGGAGAAACCAGACTGTTTGGCACAGGTACCGCGGAACTACAGGCGATATGGCCTGTCAGCCGAGAAGTTCGCGGAAAAAATGGCGACCCAATCAGAAACACAGCCTTTGGCGATTATGGTGACCAGTATTATGACGTATTGGTATCCAGGGGTAGTCGAGGCGATTGAATTGGCGCGGGAAGTTTGGCCCGGCGTGCCGGTGGCGCTGGGTGGAGTGTACGCCAGTTTAATGCCGGGGCATGCCGTGAGTGTTTGCCGACCAGATAAGGTTTTTGTGGGAAGCGATTTCGCAGCGGTGCTCCAATGGTTGAGACAACTGCGACAGAATCAGCACAACAGCCAAAGGCAAAACGAAGAAGATTTTGAAACAAATGAATTTTTATTGCCGAGCTATGATTTGTATGAGAAGCTGGATTATTTGACGGTGCTGGCGAGCTTAGGGTGTCCATTCGGCTGTGATTATTGTGCCAGCAAGATACTGCAAAAGAGGTTCAGGCAGTGCCCGGTGGATTCGTTTATGGAACACCTGGCCGGGAACTTGGGCCGGGTGGCAAAGCACGATGGGTATTATAATGTGGCGTTCACAGATGACGCGCTGCTCGTGCGGGCGGAAGAACAGATTATGCCCATAATGCGCAGAATCGGGTCGTTAGGGCTGCCAATACGATTGCACAGCCCTAATGGAATACACGCTCGTTACATAACCGAACCTATCGCGGAATTGATGCGGGCAAATAACTTTCGGATGGTGCGATTGAGTTATGAAGGCGCGGATTCTTCGAGCTTGGCGCAGCGAAGCAGTGACCATAAGATCGATGACGCGGTTTTCGCGGAGGCGGTGCGATACTTGAAGCAAGCGGGGTACAAGCCGGCGGAGCTGGAGGCTTATATTTTGACGGGTTTGCCGGGCCAGAGCATGACGGAAGCGGAGCGGTCCGCGGCAGCGGTGCATGAACAAGGGGTGAAGGCGCGAATTTGCCAATATACGCCGATTCCGGGCACTAAGATGTTTGAACAGGCTTGCAGGGAATATGGGATTGATCCGAAAGAGCCGTTGCTGCACAATAATTCGGCGTTGCCTATCGTAGCGGAGGTTTACGGGCACGAGGCGTTTCAAAAGTTTAAGGACCGGGTAAACCAGCTTAACAACGCTTTGTGACACACAGCAAACAAAGTTCTGGTATGGACACAGGGGTAAAGGTAAAATATAGGGACAAGACAGCTTCGGGGAAATAACTGGTGAGATGTTGCGATGCCTTACGGTGCTATTGAAATTCAGGAATTGGCGCGGTTGTTGGGAATGGACGCTCGGCAGGTTGAGCGGATGGCGCAACGCGGGGATATTCCGTGCCAAAAGATTGGTGGGCAATTGCGGTTCAATCGGGCGGCGATAACCGAGTGGCTGCAACAAAGGATGGGTTCGATGAGTGACGATCATTTAGCGGGATTTGACGCGGGGATAACGGCCCATAGGGAAACGGACCCGGAGGAAGCGATAATAATACCTCAGCTGCGATTGGATGCTATATCGACGCATTTGCCGGCCCGTACTCGTGACAGTGTTTTGCGGGAATTGGTGAAGATGGCTGAGGATACGGGTTTGCTGTATGACGCGAATGAATTGCTGCAAGCGTTGAATCAGCGGGAGGAGTTGTGTTCGACGGCAATGGAAGCGGGGATCGCGATGCCTCATCCGCGTCGGCCGATGCCTTATACGATAGCCGAGCCGATTTTGGTGATTGCTTACGCACCAAAGGGAATTGGCTTTGGGGCGCCGGACGGGAAGTTGACGGATTTGTTTTTTATGAGCTGTTCGCAGGATGATAAGCATCATTTGCATGTTTTGGCGCGGCTATGCCGCATGCTGAGCGATAATGATTTTGTGAATGAGATTCGGCACGCTGAGAGCCCGGAGATGGTGATGGACCTGATGCGGCAGCGGGAATTGACGGTGATCGCGGATTCGCGGTAACGGGAAAAGCCGGTTCGATATTGAGAGAAATTGATACCAAGCGAATGCATACGCAATGGAGCGGAAATGCGACGGTTTTGGCCGGCGGGATATGGGAGACTGTATGGTAGGTAGGCGCGCGAGGTCCGGCGGGTGCGCGATAGTGGTACACGGTTGCGCGGCGTGAAGGTATGGCGGGGGGCGCGGACATGGGCAGATGATCCCATACTACATGACTGGTCAAATGGAAGAAGTCAGGTAGAATGCAAGTAGACGGAGCGATTCAAGAATATTCGGCACAACAGGGCCTGCCAGAATAAGCTGCTTAACACCTGGAGGGACAAGATGGTTGGAACATACATAGAAACGTTGAGGAAGGTTTGGATGAAGATGCAGGGCCGCATTAGGTTTTTGGGGATGGGTATGATTTTGCTGGCACTGGTGCAGGGGGCGGGGGGACAGTATGCGGATTGCGAACTGTTTGAGGGAAATGAATGGACAGATGAAGAACAAGCGATGATAGAGCAGATACGGGACGAGGCGAGGGGAGCGTTGCGGGAATATTGGGATGGGCTCAGTGAGGAAGAACGGTTTCGGCAGCGGTCGGTGGTGGAAATGGACAATGTTGAGGTTTGGCAGGAAAGCTGGGACGAAGGGATGGAGAGAGCGACTTTCTATTGGCGGGATTATCAATTTGAGATTCCGGTAGAAAATATATTGGAATTACAATACTTCAGCGAGGGGGGAGAAACGCTATGGATGACAACTGCAGATGGTATGTTTGTATCGCTGGTAGAGGATCGCTCGATGCGAGAGACAATTTTGGAGGGGGCTGAGGAGACAATTCGGCAACGTACGGAGTCTGATCCTGAAATACAATCGTATTTTCTGTGTGAATTGGAGAGGGCACTGCCTGGGCCTACGGATTTTGAGTTGTATAAGTATCTGTTGCATACAAGTTTGAACGAAGAGGATGACGACGGGCTTTCGACGACAGAGTTGGTTTTGCGGCCGTTTTTGATGGAGTTAAAGCGCCTAGAGACAAGTGGGGAATTGGTAGAAGTGCGGACAGCAGACTTGCACGGATTTTATCATGAGTTCGCTGAAGACAACGGTGATACATGGATGTGGTGTGAGATGGTTCCGATAGTGGGGCCATCCGCGGGCAAGATATTTATTGGGGTTACGCGGCCTTGGGGATCTAATGGTGAATGGTCATCAGTGGAAGGAATAATCGCTTCGATGGAACACCGGGCGAGCGAGATGCCGGTGGTTGATATGCTGGATAGGGCTGAGGATTATTTGCAGGACTCGGATGAACCGATGGGGCATTTGGCATTGACGTGCTTGGATTATGTTGAGAGGATCGGGGGCGAACTTGCGGCAGAGCAAGCGGAAAGACTGGAACGTTTGACACAGGAGGCAGCAGGAGCTTTGGTGGTTCAGATGGGCAGTGCGGATGCGTTGCGCCGAAGGACGGCGTTACGAGCCACATGGGGTTTTCCGATGGTATCTGCTGAGGTTGCGACCGAAGGTAACAACGCGGAGCAGTATAGGATAGTTGTTCCGGGGGATGTTGCGTCGAGCTTATGTGCAGCGATAGTTGAATTGGTGGGCGATTCTGACCCTGACGTTCGAGCCGGCGCGATTGATGCGTGGGCAGCGGTCTATGACAGATTTGGATTTGAGTTGCCGATTTCGGTGATTTGGGGAGGTTTGCAGGATGATGCAGGAGTGGTGCGGGCAGCGGCGGTAAGGGCAATTTACTCTATGGAAGAAAGCGACGAAGAGGTTGGGGTGGAAGAATACGAGCGGTTGCGGCAAACGGTATTGCAGATGCTGGGAGAGGATCCGGATTGCGAAGTACGGGCGGCCGCGGTGGCCCAAATGCCATTGTTTTTAGAACAAGCGAGGACAAAGGTGATGGAGGCTCTGCAAAAAGCGCAGGATGATCCGTGTCCGATGGTTCAGGGAGAGGTCACAAATATTATGATGAATATCCGGATGCAGGCTGGTTTGGGGGGTTGCGGCAGTTCTATGCCGATGCCGAGCGATTGATGCGGGAAGATAAATGGGGACAGGCAATATGGTCTATGGTAAGATTGAGATAAAACCCCCTGACGGGTCAGGGGGCTAATCGTGGGGGGAAGTTGAGTTGTATACGAGCGATGAGTTTTGGGGTTTTGTAGGAGAGTAACGATGAAGAAGATAAAGATTAGTAAGGTTGTGGTTTTGGCGGGGTTGGTGATGGCAGCGGGGAT
>JAFGKT010000075.1 GCA_016928435.1 Sedimentisphaerales bacterium
AATATAGCCCCCACCAACCCCCCTAAAAACCGCCTTTTTGACCCTCAAAACCGCTTATTCCCCGACATCTCCGGTTTTTCCCGCCTAACGTCCGCTTCTGGCCATATCCAGTTGCGCTTTACACCTAAAAAACCTTCGCGCATCTCACCTCCCGTCCCGCATCGCGCACCTGCGGCACTTCTGCGTACATATCCCACCAAATCTCTCATTTCCGCGTCTCCATTTTGCGCATTTTTACTCCACTTTGGTAACACCTAACGGAAGCACCATCTACCCACCAAATATCCCAAAAACACCTTTTCGCCTCTGGCGAATCTAAAATCCGCGATAATCAGCGAACTCCGCGGTTTCGAATTCCCTGACCGACCAAAGATGTTGATGCACCCCGCTGAATATTTCCCTCAAAATCAGCTTTTCGCCGTCGCTACTATCCGTTATAATCCCCACTTGCGTTGCTCAGCCAACCTCGGCCCAGCAATCGCACTCCTGTCGACAAGGACCGATCAGTACCGGCAAGTCCTTGCTAGGCAACAATTTGGGGAATGGTGTAACGGTAGCACGGCTGACTCTGGATCAGCTAGTCGGGGTTCGAATCCCTGTTCCCCAGTTCATAATCTCCCGCGAAATTCTTTAAATCCGCCAGAATCTTACCAGCCTCCCTAACCTCAATAACTACACCACACTACCGATTAATCCCTCTGTGCTTAGTCGCCCCGTTGGCTAACCCAAAATCTGCGAAAATCCGCTAAATCTGTGGATAAAACTCCCTGACCGCCCAAGAATATTGATACATCCACTAATCGATTTTATGAAGTTACACTTGAGAACCGCGGCAATGCACCTTACAATATAGCAATCAATAGGGCATGCCATTGTCAGCATCAAAATGATTGTTGGCAGTAAGTTACGTTTAATTCTTGAAGAGGCTAAAATGGAAAAGCACGGACCCAGAATCGAAGTCACTCGTGAAGGAAGCATAACTATTGTTGACCTTCTTGATGAGGAAGTCCTCGAAGAACATATCATAGCCGACATCGCTGAATCTCTGTTTGGTGTAATCGAAGATGAAAAACCGGTCAAAATGGTCTTGAGCTTCGCCCGCGTCAAACATATGAGTTCTGCCGCGTTGGGCATGCTTATCCGCTTGAATAAACACACCGAAGAGACCGGCGGATGCCTCAAACTCTGCGATATAAGAGAAGCCCTCTATCAAGTGTTCCTAATCACCAAGCTCAATAAGTTGTTCGATATCTACGATAACGAAGACACCGCCGTCAAAAGTTTCTAAATCCAACCCAAAAACGAGATAGAAACTCAACGGAACATTTACCAAAGATAATTGCGTGGCCGTCAGGCCGATTCCTCCTCATTATAATAGAGTATTTAACGGATTAAATAGCATTGCACGAATGTAAGATTTCCAGTTGTTTTTGCCAAGCCAAGCAGCTCGAAGACGATATCGTCAACGCTGCCCAAGAGTGCGGCCATGATGAAGAAAGCATCTTTGCTTTGCGATTGAGCCTCGAAGAAGCATTTGCCAACGCCATCCGACACGGAAATCAACAGGATAAAACCAAAAACATCTCTGTTCGATACAGTGTAACCAAAGAATGCATCGAAATATTCGTCGCCGATGAAGGTCTAGGATTCGACCCCAGCGAAGTGCCCGACCCAACTGAAGAGAAAAACCTCCAAAAACCTACCGGTCGAGGTATTATGCTGATGCGCTCTTATATGAACCTAGTGGAATATAACGAAACCGGTAATATGCTCCACCTGGTAAAATTGGGCAAAGTCGGATAATGGAAATCTAAAAAAATGCGCCATTACAGTCACGTCGCTAAATTCCAAGTTCGGATGGGATGGACATTCTTGGTTGTAGTGTTAGCCTCCGTTCTGTTGGGCGGTTGTCCGGCTGCCCAGCGTACCCTGCCTAATCCGATGTTAAGACCCGTCGGCCCCGCCGAGATGGTTTCAAACAACACATTGCCGCCCCAGCAAAACTACACCAACAATTACACCTCCGCGCACCAGGAATGGCTACCAAACCCACAGCAAGAAGTAAGAGACCGATGGGAAGGAATCTTAATACACCACACCGCAACCAATAGAGGTTGCGCTGATTACATCAACCAACTCCACATACAGCGAGGATGGGACGGCCTCGGTTACGACTTCGTCATCAATAACGGAACCGATAAACCCGACGGACTAATAGAGGTCGGCTGGCGCTGGCGAATTCAACGAGAAGGAGCCCATTGCCGGGTAGAAGGCGATAATACAAATTATTGGAACGAACATACTATTGGTATAGCGCTAATCGGGAATTTTGAAAACTACCCACCAAGCGCAGCACAATACGCTTCGTTGACGGAACTGGTGCGATTTCTAATGGATCGGTACCATATCACACCTGACCAAGTTAAAGGGCATCGTGACATTGAACCAACGGCGTGCCCGGGGGCGAATTTTGATATGGAACGGTTCAGACAGATGCTTAGGACACGTTAAAGTTTGGTGGTTTACACCAAGAGGGGCGGGATATCATGATGGCGATGAGATGGCAGTGTCAATAGTATCGCGTGAGATGTTCTTGATACTACCCGAGGAATAAGGGAACACAATTCACAGCCGGTTTTTTTGTGGGGTGATTGGGCTGTGTGGGGATGCCGGCGGTGGGGACCACAGCTGGAAACTTATACGGCGGAGCTTTCTAGGATGTCTTCAGACGCTTTTGATCTTCTGAACATTGAAGAGTAAGTGGCTTGCAGAGACAGGAAACCGACGTAATAGTATCCGAAGGTAAAGGTAATCAGAAAGGGCAGACAGCAAATAAGGGCGTATCCACCTCGTTTGATGCATAGAACGGTACATACGGTCATGTAAACACCGTAAGCCAATTCGATAAAAGGCATAAAAGCTGGTTTGCGGGCGAAGGAGCCGGCTTTTTTATGCCATGCGTTTTTCTTCTCGTCGGAGGCGACGCCAAACTTGGGGGTTCGTTCAAAAGCGGTATCTTTGCCGAACAAGGCTTCGAGTACGCCCCGGCCGTTGTTCAATCCCATACCTACGCCCAAGCTCATCAAGAAGGGCAAATATAAAACTTTGTCGTACCAGGAATGGAATATTTCTCGCTGGCTGCACATATAAAAGGTGCTTGCTGAGCAACTGCCGATAACGAACAAGGAGAAATCCAACAGACTTCTGATAGTTGCCTGGTCGCCGAAAGCCGAGATTCGCATAGCGAAGACCGGCAGCAAAAGCAACATCAGTATCGACATAAATAGGTATGACATGGGGTTGAGCAAATGGAAGCTGGCTTCGAGCTTGACGCGCCAGCTCAAGGA
The DNA here is from genome assembly GCA_016928435.1 of Sedimentisphaerales bacterium. Classification (GTDB taxonomy): domain Bacteria; phylum Planctomycetota; class Phycisphaerae; order Sedimentisphaerales; family SM23-30; genus JAFGKT01. The sequence continues at coordinate 3,348 of JAFGKT010000075.1, forward strand.
TTTGCTGCAAAGAATGCGAGGCAGCAGTTTCTTGGCGGTTTGCACAGCCCCTTTGGTCCAGCGGAATTGCTGCTGTTTGAATCCTTGAATTTCCGGGGGCAGTTCAGCAGGAGAAGTAACATCGGAAAGGAAAATAAAACGCCAACCGGCAAGTTGGCAGCGATATGAAAGATCGAGATCTTCAGTCAACGTATCGTGTTGCCAGCCGCCGCCTTGTTCGATACAAATTCGGCGCCAAATACCGGCTGTGCCGTTGAAGTTCATGAATCTGCCGGAACGACTGCGAGCGGCATGTTCGATGACAAAATGACCATCGAGTAATATCGCCTGACCACGTGTAAGCAAAGATTGGTCACGGTTGATATGATCCCACCGCACCTGCACCATACCGATTTTTTCATCGGTGAAATAATGAATGCTGTGTTGGAGCATGTCAGGCTTAGGAACAAAGTCAGCGTCAAAGACGACTATGAATTCCCCGGTCGCGGTTTTGAGGCCGTTGTCGAGAGCGCCGGCTTTGAAGCCGGTACGATCTTGACGATGGATATATACTATATCAATGCCTTGGGCAGCATGACGCTGGACGGCTTTTTGGGCGATATTGCGGGTTTCGTCGGTTGAGTCATCCAAGACTTGGATTTGAAGTTTGTCGGCAGGATAATCAAAAGCACAAACACTATCAATAATACGCTCAGCAACGTAAAGCTCGTTGTACATGGGTAGCTGCACAGTCACCTTAGGCAGCTCAGTGAAACGTTGGGTGATTTTGGGGGTTTGGTGGCGATGCCGATAGTAGAGAAAAACCAACACCCAGCGATGTATGCCGAATATAGCTACGAAACCCAGCATGAGCAGATACAGACCGGTTATCCCGCCTGTGACTACGGAGACTAAAACATCCATAGCACTGCTGGCAGCAATAACATTCTGCATGATGGGCATAATAACCTTCAGTTTTTTCCAAACCTACTTAAAACATCAAAGCAGGGATTTGATTTCTTTGGCAATTTCTTCGATAAGGCCCTGCGGGTACTTTCCCGCCGGCCATCCAGACAACACACCATCTCCTTCAATCCGAGGGATGATATGGAAATGCACGTGGCCCACTAATTGGCCGGCACAACGACCGTTATTATTGAGAATGTTGTACCCCTGAGCCTTGGTCGCTCCAACCACTGCGTCGCCAATAGCAGCTAACTGCCCAGCAAGCTGAGCTACAACTTCCTGAGGACATTCAGACAGGGTGGCGTAATGTTTTTTGGGGATTAGCAGACAATGGCCGGGGCTAACCGGGGCAATATCGAGAAACGATAACATATATTGGTCTTCGTAGATTTTACATGCCGGGATGCTGCCATTAACGATCTGACAAAAAACACAGTCAGCACCCATATTGGCACCTCCAAAATGCCACAAAATGCATCGCAAATCCGTATCGCTAAAACCGCCAACCTCAGAGCTGACACCTATGATACAACAAAATCAACGAGCAAACAACATGGACTATTAGTTGCCGGTCTTTTCATCCGTTTGATCTGCGGAAGCAGCTTCGGCATCTTTCGTTTCGGTTTGATCGGCTGAACTTTCAGCGGTGGTATCGGCAGCGTCAATATTAGCATCAGCTTTCGGCTCAATGGACACCGGTGCATCCTCGGTAGTGAAGACGGTATTTTGAGGCTTGGCCTTTACTGTTTCTTCGACCAGCTGGAGCAATACCAATTGGCCATTATCGCCGACACGCCTTAACGGTAGATTAATGATACGTGTATATCCGCCGTTGCGTGAGGCAAAACGTGGGCCCACCTCTGAAAATAGCTTGCCGATCACCGTATTGACCTTCATGGGCTCACCATCTTGGATTGCACAAATATCGCGATCCTGCAAAAGGGAGATAGCCCTTCTCCGGGCATGTAAGCTACCATCTTTGGCTAGAGTGACAAGTTTTTCAACGAAAGGCTTGACGAATTTAGCCTTTTCGCGGGTTGTCGAGATGGTTCCATGCTCGATCACCGAAGCTGCCAGATTACGCCGCAAAGCGGTGCGGTGGGCACTAGTCCGGCTCAGGTGTCTTCCACGTACCTGGTGTCGCATTTTACTTTCCGTCCTTATCAGAATGGCTGTCCGACATTACATCTTATCGGCACAGGCGTTAACATCATCCAAGCGTTTTTTGGGATCCGTTTCATCAGGTTACGGGAATCCCAGCCGGCAAGAGCCGGCCACGCTCACTTATTCACCAATATCACTACTATCATCACCGGCGACATGCTGGAGTTCCATCGCGGGCAGATTCATACCCAACAACAAACCCATATCCGCCAATTTACGTTTTACTTCACGCAAGCTGGTTTTACCGAAGCTGCGTAGATTGAGCAGTTCACTTTCCGGCATCGACACCAATTGCCCGACGGTTTCGATCTTGGCCATTTCGAGACAATTATTAGCTCGAACAGACAGCTCAAGGTCGGCAATTGTGGTATTGAGCTTACGCCGCAATTCTTCATCTACGGCTTGCTCAACGGGCGCGCCAATTTCGGCAGCGGCAGGCTCAACCATTTCATCACTCATCTCAAAATACTGCACGAAAGGCGAAAGGTGTTTGCGTAAGATCTTAGCTGATTCCACCAACGCCATTTCCGGACTGACGGTTCCATCGGTCCAGATTTCCATGATTAGTCGGTCGTAATTAATTTTCTGTCCCACGCGGGTCTCTTCGGTCTTATATCGCACACGGGTAACGGGCGAATAAAGAGCATCGACGGGAATAACGCCGACTTCCTGCTCGGAGGCTTTGTCATCATGTGTTGCGATAATATACCCACGTCCCTTTTCGACGGTCATTTCCATCGAGAATTCGACGTTGTCGGTAAGGGTCGCGATAACACAATCCGGATTCATAATAGTGATGGTCGGATCGGCTTGAATATCGGCACCGGTTATTTGGCCGGCGGAGTTTTTCCGCACGGTCATTTTCTTGGGCTCATCACTATCGAGTTTTACCACAAGTGATTTGATATTCAGAATAATATCGGTGACATCTTCGAGGACACCGGGCAGCGACATAAACTCATGGGGAGCATTCGCGATTTTAACCGAAGTAATGGCACTTCCTTCGAGCGAGGAAAGCAAAACCCTTCTTAGGCCATTACCCACTGTTATTCCGAAACCGCGTTCAAAAGGCTCAATGATCAGCCGACCATATTTATCGGTTGATACGGTTTTGTCCAGTTCAACTTTAGTGGGCAATTCAAGCCCGCGCCACCTAATTCGCATTTGTTAGGCCTCCCTATTTCGGGTCAAGGTTGAGGATACTGTCAACCGCAGGACCAATCGGTCGGATCAAGCAAGTCGAGCAGGGCGTCTCAAATCAGTACCCGGCAGGTATTGCATCAAAACTAAAAAACAACTGTTGTCGTCAATTCCATCTCGGTCTCGCCTCAGTGGCAATTAATCACACGCAGGCAAAGACAAAGATTTAGACTCTGCGGCGTTTTCCCGGGCGACAACCGTTGTGAGGCAAAGGAGTCACGTCTTCGATGGATGCGATTCTCAATCCCGCTCCCTGGAGCGATGTAATCGCAGACTCTCGTCCTCCGCCAGCCCCTTTGACACGGACTTCTACTTCGACCACGCCAAGTTTTTTGGCGGCATTGGCACATTTTTCCGCGGCACGTTGCGCGGCAAACGGCGTACTCTTACGTGATCCTTTGAAGCCGATGGTTCCGGCGGAGTCCCAACAAAGAGTTTCTCCGTTGGTATCGGTGATAGTTATGAGAGTATTATTGAAGGAAGCCTTAATATGGACAATACCTTTGCCCACATTACGTCTGACCTTCTTTTTAACACCTTTCTTCTTCGCCATAAGGTAACCCTTTTTCGCTTAACTAATTAGCACATAATCTTTGAAATAAACAATCAAAGACTTAGCGCATTTCCTTAACGCCCTTCTTACCAGCAACAGTTTTTCTCGGTCCCTTTCGGGTCCGGGCGTTACTTTGGGTACACTGCCCTCTGACAGGCAATCCACGTCGGTGTCTCAAGCCGCGATAACACACGATATCTCGGAGCCGAGCGATATTCTGGCTGGTTTGCCGTCGCAGTTGTCCTTCGACAATATAACTGCGGTCAATAATACCGGCAATTCGGCTGAGTTCATCATCGGTGAGTTCTTTGGCTCGAACGATCTCAGAGATTTCAGCTTCTTTGAGAATCTGCTTTGACAGAAACCGTCCGATCCCGTGGATATACGTCAATGAAATCCAAATAGGCTTGTCATTGGGAACATCAATACCAGCTATACGTGGCATAATCGACCTCGCTACTTACCTTGACGCTGTTTATGACGCGGATTAGCCGAACAAATGACTCTCACCACGCCTTTGCGTTTGATAATCTTACAGTTTTCACATATTCGTTTTACAGAACTACGTACTTTCATGGCTATTCTACCTCTATTACAGCATCTCTACGATTTTACTTGCGTAGAGTAATCCGGCCCCGAGTTAGATCATAAGGACTCAACTCAACAGTGACGCTATCACCAGGCAAGATTCTGATAAAGTTCATTCTCATTTTACCGGAAACATGGGCCAGTATTTCGTGTCCGTTTTCCAACCGTACTCGAAAAACCGCATTAGGCAACGCCTCTACAACCGTGGCATCGACCTTGATAGCGTCTTTTTTAGCCATAGGCGTTTCCTTAGATATCTATGTTAGTACCAATATACCTAAAAAGGCTAATCAGCAACAGTAAGGGCCTGAGCCCCATCGTTTGTAATCGCGACAGTATGCTCAAAGTGTGCTGACGGTTTACCATCAGCGGTGACGACGGTCCAGCCATCTTTAAGCACCTTAACGCGCCAAGTACCCATATTAACCATCGGTTCGATGGCGAGTACCATTCCTTTACGCAAAAGCAAGTCGTTAGCCCGCAATTCGGAACTAACGAAGTTGGGCACTTTAGGATCTTCGTGCATATGTCTGCCGATCCCGTGACCAACATAATCTCGCACAACTCCGAACCCGGCGTCTTCAGCGTGCTTTTGCATGGCCCGAGCGACTTGGCTCCAGTAAACTCCGGGAGCTGATTTCGCCAAAGCAATGGCCAACACTTCTTCAGTAACCTGCAGCAGCCTCTGCAATTCAGGTTCAATAGTGCCGACAGCAATAGTCACCGCGGCGTCGCCGCAATAACCTTTCAACTTAGCACCGCAATCGATACTGATAACATCGCCGGCAACTAGCTTTCGCTCGCTGGGAATGCCATGCACCACTTGCTCATTAAAGCTGGCACAGATGCTCGCGGGAAAGTCGAATTTTGCCGCGGGGTTCGGCACGCCTTTAAACAAGGCTATAGCACCAGCATCAGCTATTATATTATCACTCAGCTCGGCCAACTGTGCGGTGGTAACACCAGGGGCAGCTTGCTTTTTAATTTCATTCAGGACGCGAGCCACGATTCGGCCGGCATCTCTGATACGTTCAATTTCTTTATCGCTTCGTATAGCGACGGCCATCACTTACCTCTATGCCGATGTTTTTACCCCATCTAGCACATCATAAAGAGCCTTGGTAACCTCTTGGATATCCAAGTTACCATTAACATTTTTAACATTGCCTTGCTGTTGGTAGTATTCCACCAAAGGCGAGGTTTGTTCGTGATAAGTTTTGATTCTCTGCTGGACGACTTCGCTGGTATCGTCGGGGCGTTGAGTCAATGCGCCGCAACCTTTATCACATTGATCCTCGGTTTTAGGCGGATTAAAGGTAACGTGGTAAGCGGTACCGCATTTGCCGCAACTGCGTCGGCCTGTGATTCTGGTTTCGAGCTTGTTATCATCAACTTCAAGATTGAGGACAACATCTACCTTTTTGCCGGCCGCAACCAGAGCTTTGTCGAGTTCTTGAGCTTGTCCAATGGTGCGGGGGAAGCCGTCGAGGACGTATCCGCCGGACGATTGCGAGCCGATTTCTTTCATCATCATCGCCACGATAAGGTCATCGGGAACAAGTTGGCCGCTATCCATATACGATTGAGCTTTTTGGCCCAGTTCGGTATTTTCTTTGCGCTCGCGTCGCAGAATATCGCCGCTGGAAAGATGGGTCAGTCCATAACGATCGACAATCAGCTTACATTGGGTACCTTTGCCGGCACCGGGGGGGCCTAGAAAAACAACTATCATCAATAAGCTCCCTTAATTCTGCCACTTTCCATGAAGCCGCTGTAGTTACGCATTAACAAGTGGGTTTCAATCCGCTGCACAAGGTCAAGCGATACTGAAACAACGATGAGCAAACCGGTTCCGCCCAAGAAACCAGCGATATTTTGCGGCACTTTTAGCCAAACAAACACCACTGTGGGGGCGACGGCAATCACGCACAAAAACGCGGCACCAACATAAGTGATTCGCGACATTACCCGTTCGAGATACTCAGCGGTACGACGGCCAGGCCTCAATCCGGGGACAAAGCTGCCGGTATCGCGAAGCTGATTAGCCATTTCTTTGGGCTGAAACTGTACGGTGGTCCAGAAATACGCGAAGAAGTAAATCAGAATAACATTGAGGAAATTGTACCAAAAGGCATCACGCAGGAACGCACTGCTTATCTGCGCCAGGATAACCGGTTGTCTCTCGAACAAACTGGAAATCCATTGAAGGATAATGGGCGGGAACTGCATTACGGTTACCGCAAAAATAACCGGCATAACACCGCCATGATTAACTCTCAAGGGCATATAATTGCGTTGGCCGCCATAAACGCGACGACCGCGGGTCATACGAGCGTGCTGAATTGGAATCCGGCGTTGGCCTTGGGTTATAAGTATGGTTCCAGCGACGACACTGATAAAAGCAATGGCCAAGATTATAATCTTGACGGGCCCGATAGCCTCAGGTCCGGCGTTGCTGGTGAAATCGGCGTTTTGGATAATATACATAATGGCACCAGGCATGCGGGAAACAATACCCGCCATGATGATCAAGCTGATACCATTACCGATGCCGTATTCATCGATTTGCTCGCCGAGCCACATCAGGAAGATGGTACCGGCAGTCATGCCAAGCACGCCCATACAGAAGAACATAGTCCAGTGTTCAGCGACAATAAGCGGATACACCGACGCCTTGACATAATACATAATGGCACTGCCCTGTATTAGACAGAGTACCACAGTAGCGTATCGGGTATATTCTTGTATTTTCTTCCGGCCGGTCTGGCCCTCTTTTTGGAGCTTTTCCAACGCGGGGATAACGGTACCGAGCAATTGGAAGATAATCGAAGCTGAGATATAGGGCATAATACCCAAGCCAAACAAACTACTTTGGCTTAGAGTTCCACCGGTAAACATTTGCAGGTAGTCCGCGATGCGTCCAGCGGGGGTCTCGGAACTACTGGACATCCGCGAGAACAGCTGCTCTTGATCGACACCAGGAACAGGCACATGGAAGCCGACGCGATAGATGCAGAGCATCAGCAGCGTAAAAAGGATTTTAGTACGCAGTTCCGGAATCTTGAAGATATTAGTTATGGCTTTGAACATAATGATCTCGGCAAGAAGTCAGATTGACTAGGAGGCCTGTTCCTCGGGGGTGGAGGCCAACATATCTTCTACAGTACCGCCGGCATTAGTTATCTTGTCGCGGGCGCTGCGGCTGAACTTATGAGCAACAACAGTAAGACTACGGTTAAGGTCGCCGTTGCCCAGGATTTTGACTTTCAGGCCGGCGCCGCGGATCAACCCGGCATCAATGAGCATTTGCGGATCAATACGTGTTCCTTCGTCAAACTGCTGCAACTGATCGACATTGACAATCGCGTATTTGGTGGCGAAATTGACATTGTTGAAGCCGCGTTTGGGAATACGACGGAACAAGGGCATCTGACCACCTTCAAAGGTAATCAGTTGACTTGCACCAGCTCTGGAAGACTGACCTTTATGGCCTCGGCCTGCGGTTTTTCCGCATCCGCTACCGGCACCCCGTCCTCGACGGCGTTTGGTCTTATGCTTACCAACAACAGCGGTAATATCGTGGTTCATCATGACAACACATATCCTTTAGGAAGCCTGAATCTTGACGCCGCGCAGTTTTTCGATCTGCTCACGACTACAAAGACTTTTTAGGGCATTCATCGTAGCCTTGACAACATTCTTTGGAGAAGTACTGCCATAGACCTTGGTCAACACATTATGTACGCCTGCCAATTCCAACACGGCACGAGCCGAAGCTCCGGCAATCACACCAGTACCTTCCCCGGCGGGCACCAATCTTACTTTTGTAGCACCGTAAGCGCCTTCCACCTCATGCGGGATGGTGTGGCCGGCCAAGCTGATATCTACGATATTGCGGCGGGCTTCTTTAATACCTTTTTCGAGGGCGCCTGCCACTTCATTGGCTTTGCCGTAACCAAAACCAACTTGTCCTTCGCGATTACCAACAACCACCAAACCGGCAAAGCTAAAGCGTCTACCACCTTTTACCACGGTAGAACAGCGATATACCTTGACGACTTGATCCTCATAAGGACTGTCATCATCGCGTCTTTGACTTTTCTGTTCAAACCTTGCCACTATTATCTCCCTGAATCAACTGCCGCAGGTTCACGGCGAAATCCATCAGAACTATACTTAAAACACCAACCCGCCTTTTCTTGCGGCGTCGGCCAGGGCCTTGACTCGACCATGGTATTTATAACCACTGCGATCGAGACAGACTTTGTGAACACCTACATCGATAGCTTTCTTAGCAATCGCTTCGCCCACCTTAGCGGCAGCCGCTTTATTGCTTTTACATTTGCCTTCAAAAGACATCTCTTTGCTGAGCGTGCTGGCGGAAACCAAGGTTGATCCGGTACTATCGTCGATCAACTGAGCGTACATATTACGCCCTGAACGAAACACACACAAGCGGGGTTGTTCAGGCGTGCCTTGCACTTTGCCTCGTATGCGGCGTTGACGTCGTCGCCACAAAACTGTTTTCTTTTTTTGCTTATTCATATTATCACTTCGTCTTTAGAAACAATCGGTTTTGTCTAGCAGCTAGGTTTTTGAGCTTTCCTGACCGCACCGACCTATTAAGCTGTCAAACTATATTACGCGCTGCCGAAGGCCTTACCCATCTTACGCTTGATCTGCTCATCGGCATAACGGATTCCTTTGCCCTTGTAAGGTTCCGGCGGACGGCACTTGCGAATCTCGGCGGCGAACTCACCGACCACAGCCTTATCCGCACCAGAAACGATGAACTCAGCAGGGACATCATTACCTCTGGCATTAGGAGTTTTGATTTCGATCTCTATGCCGGCGGGAATTTTCACCGAAGCAGGCTGAGCCATACCAACGGTCAACAATATATCCTGTCCTTGGATTTTAACACCATAACCGGTGCCAAAGATCTTCAGTCCTCTGTGGAAGCCTTTAGTAACACCTTCGACCATATTAGCGATCAAAGCTCGCGTGGTACCGTGCATAGCTCTATCGAAACGTTCATCACTTTTTCGAGAAACACGCACCTCGTTAGCACTGGAATCCCACTCGACATCGACCACAGGATTGATGTTGAGAGTCAGATTACCCTTGGCGCCGCTAACTTTGAGCACCGACTGGTTGATTTCCACTTTAACGCCGGAAGGCACGCTTACAGGTTTTTTTCCAATACGACTCATTATTCAATCTCAACAGTCATTTATTACCGGGTTTATATTCGATCCGGCGAATCATTTAGCAGATAGTACAAAGCAGTTCGCCGCCAATTTTGCGTTCTCGGCACTCAGCATCGGACAAAACACCCTGGCTGGTGCTGATAATAGCTATTCCGAGTCCGCCCATAACATTGGGTATATCATCAACAGAGCAATAAAGTCTTCGCGACGGCTTGCTGCAGCGTTTGATTTCACGAATGATTTTTTCACCGAGCGGTCCGTACTTAAGCTGAACCCGCAACATATCTTGTTTACTGGCGGTCTCGATACGGTCATATCCATTGATATATCCTTGCTGGGTCATCACTTTAGCGATGCCTTCGCAAATACACGAAGCCTTTACACGAACCTCTTCGCGTTCGACACGGACGCCATTTCTTATCCTGGTCAGCATATCAGCAATAGGGTCAGCATGACTCATACTGTTTTAACTCCGAGCTTGTGGGTTTGACACCCGAGTATTCTACCAACTAGTCTTTTTCACACCTGGGATTTTGCCTTCATTGGCAAGGGTGCGAAAACAGATTCGACAAATTTTGAACTTACGGTACACCGCTCTGGGTCGGCCGCACAGTTCGCAACGAGTATAGCCTCTAACCTTAAATTTAGGTGTTTGGGCTGCTTTGGCTCTTATAGCTTTAGTCGCCATACAAATCCTCGTGGGGTCAACACCCCGTATTACATTAACTGCTTACTCAATTACTTTGAAACGGCACGCCAAACAAAGTTAACATACGTTTAGATTCTTCGTCATTACCGGCGGAGGTAACCATGGAGATATTCATACCTTGCTGAGCAGCGACCTTATCGGGATTAATCTCCGGGAAGACCAACTGTTCGGTCAGGCCCATATTGTAGTTACCACGGCCGTCAAAACCTTTGGCGCTGAGTCCGCGAAAGTCTCTTACACGAGGCACAGCCACGCTGATGAGTCTATCCAAGAACTCATACATTCTGGCGCCCCGCAAGGTAACTTTCAGGCCGATCGGCATACCTTCACGTAACTTAAAATTCGAGACACTCTTACGTGCTTTGCAGATCAGCGGCTTCTGGCAGGCAATGACCGTGAGATCACGTTCGGCACCTTCGATAATCTTTTTATCTTGAATGGCTCGCCCCACACCCATAGACACAACGATCTTGACCAGTTTAGGCACCTGCATGCAATTGCGATACTTAAACTCGTTAACGAGCGTCGGAACGATCTTTTCTTTATACAGTTCTTCCAACCGTACCATAGCTATAACCTTTTACCTAGTTGCGTTCAATAACACCGCCATCAGCGGCAACGCGACTTTTCTTTCCTTGAGCATCAACTTCAAAATGCACCCGTCGGCCCTTATTACTCTTAGGACTGACAGGCAACACATTACTAATATCGATAGGGCGTTCGACATGGAGCCGACCGCCTTGCGGATTACGGCGCGAAGGTCTCACGTGTTTGTACACAAGATTAACGCCTTCGACGACAACTTTGCCTTTGACAGGATCGACGGTTAGTACTTTGGCCTGCGTACCGCGATCATCACCGGCAATAATTTCCACCATGTCACCAGCTTTAACTTTAGCAGCCATCAAACCACCTCCGAAGCCAGCGAGATAATTTTCATAAAATTCTTCTCACGCAGCTCACGCGCCACGGCCCCAAAGATACGGGTGCCGATGGGGTTATTGTTATCATCGATCAAGACACCCGCGTTGCGATCAAAGCGGACATAGCTGCCATCGGGGCGTCTGGTAGGGCTGGCGGTGCGAATAATAACGCAACGATGGGTTTTCTTATCATCCAGACTAAGTGTAGGCAGCGACTTTTTTATGGCGACTCTGATGATATCGCCGACGCCGGCACACCGTCGGGTATATTGACCGCGAGCAGTACTGCCGCCCAGCACCCGCACGCACAAAGCTGTTTTGGCGCCGGAGTTATCGGCAATGTCAATTACGGTTTCTTGTTGAATCATGTTTTAGTAACCTCGTTCGGAGCTGTCGGCCATGTTGGGCACGATTTCAGCCTTTCACTAAACGCTCACAGAGCAAACTACTCTTTGGCAGTTTCGACAACTTCCACCAGTCGCCAATTTTTGGACTTACTATACGGACGACACTCACAGATCGAGACAGTATCACCCACGTTGGCAAGGTTTTTTTCATCATGCACGTGAGCGGTCGTCGTGCGTTTCATTATCTTACCATATTTAGGATGCTTGACCTGATATCGTAAAGTAACACGTATGGTCTTGTCACCCGACTTAGCGGCAACGACACCTCTAAACGTGGTCGGCGGTTTTCTGCCTTCTTTGGTCATTGTCAAATTACCTTGAAAAAACTATTACAATTGGAAATCGCGAACACATTACGCTTGCGAAGCTTGTTGGGCCTCAATCTGACGTTCTCTGATAACGGTCTTAATACGAGCAATGTCGCGTTTGATTTTCTTCAACATGGTTGCATCTTCGAGCTTTTCGGTCACAGCTTGGGTACGCACATCGAACAACCGGCGTTCCAGGGTTTCCAACTCGCCTTCGAGCTCATCAGGATTCATTTCTCTAATTTCAGCAGCTTTCATGAACAACTCCAACGGAGCAAAAAAAGGGCTAAGCATGATGCCGAGTAACGAATCGGCACCGAACAGGCATTTTATGAGCAACGCGCGCCAAAGCCTGACGCGCGACATCTTCGGCGACTCCACCGATTTCATACAGCACGGTTCCAGGTCTTACGCGAGCGGCCCAATGGTCCGGTTCACCTTTACCCTTACCCATACGAGTTTCGAGCGGTTTGGCTGACACCGACCGATGCGGGAATACGCGTACATAAACTTTACCTTCACGGTGAAGGAAGTGAGTAGCGGCTACACGACCGGCTTCAAGTTGGCGACCGGTAATAAACGCAGGGCCGAGCACTTGTAAGCCAAAATCACCAAAAGCGACATAATTACCACGGCAGGCATTGCCGCGAATTTTACCGCGTTGATACTTACGCCATTTTACACGTTTTGGCATTAACGCCATTGCTTATCTTCCTTTCCAGTCAAGCGACGCTGCTATTGCCTTCTGCCCCTGCCGCGATTAGGCTGTACAGGATTGGGTTCCGGTTCAAAACCAAACATACCTCTGTATATCCACACTTTGATACCGATGGCACCATAAGTCGTAACCGAAACAGCCAAGCCATAATCAACATTGGCTTGCAGCGTCTGCAGAGGAATCGAGCCAAGAATCTGGGTTTCTCGACGAGCCAATTCAGCTCCGCCAAGTCTGCCACCACAAATAATCTTCACACCCAACGCGCCGGCAGCCATAGTATTTTCGCAATGCTGTTTCATCAAACGTCTAAACGCACCACGACGCTTAAGCTGCTCGGAGATAGACTCAGCGACAAGCTGGGCATCCAGATCAGGATGCTTCACTTCCATAACATTAACATTAACGCGACGATCGATAAGGTCTTCAAGTTCTTCTCGCAGACGGTCGATTTCGGCGCCTTTGGGGCCGATCACCAAACCAGGACGTGCGGTATGCAACGTTACTTTAACATCATCACGAGTTCGTTCGATTTCGGTCTTGGCAATCGCAGCATATGGCGGCTTACGATTGAGACGGTCATCTACAAACGCACGAATCTTCTGGTCTTCCACAAGAAACTCGCCGAATGCTGCCTTTGGGGCAAACCAGCGACTTTTCCAACCTAATGTAATGCCGGTTCTAAAACCGATCGGTGATACCTTTTGGCCCATTACAAATCCTCAAATCAGTGTTCTGAATGGCCTATAAATTTAGTCTTGATCGACGCTCACATGAATATGGCTAGCCAACCGGGTAAACGACACGGCACGGCCTCGATCTTTTGGACGCCAACGACGAGTACCCTGACGAATACCGCCTTCATCAACTCTAGCTTCGGAAACATAGAGGCGTTCAACATCAGCCTCTTGTTCATCAGCGTTAGCGATAGCGCTACGCAATACTTTATCTATCATAACCGCGGCTCGCTTGTTAGCGAACTTGAGTACATCCAAGGCATCCTGTACGTTACGATCCCGAATGAGATCGGCAACTAAACGCACTTTGCGGGGCGCCATTGGAGCATAATAATGGGAAGCGCGCCAAACGATTAAGTCTTGATGAGTCACGTTGAGGGCACGGGCTATACGGTCGATATCAGAGCGTTTGGGTTTAGGAGAGAGAAGTCCTCTTTCCCAATTGCCAATAGCGGTTTTCATATCGGCGGCGGAGCGGCCTCTTTCGGCGACTGCCTCAGCCAATTGGCCCACGGACATCCCGGCGGCTTCACGGCTTTTTTTCAATTTACTTGCACTTAGCATAATACTCGTATCCTACAAATCAGACAGCTCAATCGCTTAATCTGCTATCAAGCTTATTTCTTCTTAGAACCAGCGTGACCTCGGAAAGTTCGCGTTGGAGAAAACTCGCCCAGTTTATGGCCGACCATTTCTTCAGTGACATAGACTTTGTTGAAGATTTTGCCGTTATGCACCATAAACGTAAAGCCGACAAATTCCGGAACGATAGTGCAACGACGAGCCCAGGTTTTCATAGGCTCATGGCCGCCGGATTCCTGTTGCTTCACGACCTTACGAAACAATTTCTCGTCAACGAAAGGTCCTTTCTTAAGCGATCGACCCATACTAACATCCTTATCAAGCTTTAGCGTACTTACCGATATTCGGTAACATTTAGTTTATCTTTAGCGGCCGGCCAATTTAACAGCCGAAACCTGTTAACCATTAGCTTTGTTTTTTCGCCGCCTTACGATTCGTTTATTGGAGGCCTTACGCGGATTGCGTGTTTTGCCGCCCTTAGCCAACAAACCGGTGGGCGAACACGGATGACGACCACCATTGGAACGTCCTTCGCCACCACCCATTGGGTGAGCGACCGGGTTCATAGCTTTGCCGCGTACATGGGGACGACGTCCCAAATGGCGTTTACGGCCAGCCTTGCCAATTCGGATATGCTGATGATCAGCATTACCAACCTGGCCGATGGTAGCACGGCAATTCAACGACAGCAATCGCATTTCGCCGGACGGCATCAGCAGTTGAGCCCACTGACCTTCCTTAGCCACCAAACGAGCGGACGACCCGGCACTGCGGACGATTTTGCCACCTTGGCCCGGATTCATTTCGATATTGTGCAGTTCCAGCCCAGCGGGTATTGTCGCCAAGGGCATGCAATTACCGACTTTCGGCTCGACCTGCTGACCACTTTCGACGGTATCACCTACACCCAAGCCAGCCGGGGCGAGAATATAACGTTTTTCGCCATCGGCATATTCCAACAAAGCGATATTGCAGGTACGGTTGGGATCGTATTCAATAGCGATGACATTAGCGGCCACACCATCTTTTGTGCGTTTGAAATCAATAATACGATATATGCGTCGGGCACCGCCGCCACGAAAACGAGTGGTGGTTTTACCGCTGTGATTGCGGCCGCCGGACTTTTTGATCCTTTTAACCAGGGTCTTTTCCGGCCGATTCTTCGTTATCTCCGCAAAATCGCTGACGCTGCTGTTGCGACGTCCGGCACTTGTTGGTCTGTAAATACGAATACCCATAGTTATGTATCTTTCTCTATTGCACTATTACTTGGCGAAGGCTGCGATGGTAGCGCCTAGAACAAGTCAATATGATGATCCTCATGGAGTACAACAACGGCTTTTTTCCAGGAAGCGGTAAGGCCTTGAGTACGACCGCGACGGCGCGGTTTGCCTTTGCGATTAGCCGTTCGCACATCAAGAACTTTGACATTGTAGATGTCTTCCACAGCCTGCTTGATCTCTATCTTATTAGCCTGCCGATGTACTTGAAAAGGATACGCCCGGAGCGATTGGCCCTGATGAGTGCCTTTCTCGGTAATCAGCGGTCGAATGATAACTTGATATTTATCCACAATACTTTTCCTTAGCTAGTACTGCGTACGGCTAAAATTGCCGGGTACACAATGGGTGTAACTATCTGCAATGGCGGGCTTTGCCCGCGGCAGGCACCCAACATTATTTCATTTACGGAACACTAGCAGCCTAGGCAACTAAGCGTTCTTCGGGGCCCCACTGGCCGAGGCCAACACTGCATCCAATGCCTCACGGGTGAAGACGATTTTTCGCCGACGACAAATATCACCGGCATTCAACTGAGCGACGGTAAGAGCGTCAACATTAGGAATATTCCGAAGCGATTTATAAACGTTCTCATCATTGCCGCCCAGAGCAACCAAGCAACTGCGATCAATCTTGAGATTACGCAGAATCGCGGCAAAATCCTTGGTCTTAGGCGTATCGAACTTAAACTCGTTGATCACAACGGCGTCATCGCTTTTCAACTTAGCCAAGATGGCAGAGTCACGTGCCAAGCGGCGTTGTTTTTTGGGCATGTCTTTGCTGAAATCGCGATTGCGTTTGGCAAAAGCCACGCCGCCCCCGGTCCGCACTACGGTACGTGCCGATCCCACACGAGCCCGGCCTGTACCTTTTTGGCGATACAGCTTGGTAGTCGAACCGGCCACCATGCCGCGACTCTTAGTACCAACTGTTCCTTGACGCTTATTGGCGTGATACATCACGATGGCTTGTTTGAGCAGCGGCAGACGAACCCGCAAGCCCAAAACCGCTTCATCGATCTGAATGCGATCGACTTCTTTGCCTTGTTTGTCATAAACTGGTATATCAATCATTGTGCTACACCCTTTATTGGGCCATTTGTTAAATATGCTTCAAGCGTTTTTAGCTTTTGGTTCTAGCTGAGGAAATCACCACATAACCGTTTCTGGGCCCGGGCACCGCCCCGGCAACCAAAAGCAGATTGTTTTCGGTATCGACTTCCACCAAATCCAGGTTTCGTGAAGTACAACGGACGCAACCCAGATGCCCGGCCATTTTCTTACCCTTCTTGATACTTCGACCATCGGCACCAGGAGCTACCGAAATCGAACCAGGGCTACGGTGTTTACGTTCGACACCATGACTGGCAAGCTGGCCTTTGAAACCATGACGTTTTACAACACCGGCATAGCCTTTACCTTTGCTGGTACCGACCACATCGACATATTTGACATCTGCGAAGCTCTCAACGGTCAACTTCTGGCCGGGGGCGTATTGATCGGAATCCTCGGACAGTCTCATTTCGCGAACAAAACGTTTGGGCTTGGCCTCGGCAGCTTTGCAGTGTCCGATAGCCGGTTTCTGCTGCCGTGATTTTTTGACATCATCATAGCCCATTTGCACAGCGGCGTAGCCATCGGTTTCGACGGTCTTTACCTGCAATACAGCACACGGACCAGCCTGAATAACAGTTACCGGAACAATCGTACCGTTGTCATCATAGACACGGGTCATTCCAACTTTTTTGCCTAGGAGCATCGTCATTTTCGATTACTCGCTCTCAATTAGGTTTATGAATTATCCAATCACAAAAAAACGTGCCGCCTTTATGAGGGCACGTTCTATTTGCATTAATCAAACACGTATTTTCACGAAAACACCGGCCGGGACCACCAAGCGATTAAGCGCTTCGACGGTGCGCGGGTTGGCTTCGTAAATATCGATCAGCCGTTTATGCGTGCGCATTTCGAACTGCTCGCGAGACTTCTTGTCAATGTGCGGCGAGCGCAACACAGTATAGCGCTCAACACGAGTAGGCAGAGGGATTGGGCCACTAACTCTGGCGTTAGTACGACGCGCCTGCTCCACAATCTCTTTGGCCGAGGCGTCCAGAGACCCGTGGTCATAGGCTTCCATTCTGATACGGATACGTTCAGCGTCCACGCAACTACTCCCAAGATTTTTTTCAAGCCTAAGTGCCAGGTAGCCCAAAATCGAGCAAAACAGCCAACCCAACGGCGATATCAGTACTAAACGTCAGTAATTAGACGATTTATAAAGACCCGTAAGTTTAACAGCTAAACCTACGGCGTCAACCAAAAAAAGCGATAAAAAGCAGTCCAAAATGATCTTCACGGGCTTTTTTGAGATTCAAGCCTGCCCAATGTTGTTACCGAGGCCTTGAAATAGACCTGGTAATTATCCGAGATCTAGCGGCGAGGTGGCCGATTTAGGGCCTGCCGCCACGACTGTCGGTCCATCCTTGGACTGTAAATAGAGAAGAAATCAACTTGCACTATCGCAGTAACATCCTGTTTCTGCTCGCTTTGGTCGAAGAGTAAGAATTTAGCAGAGGATTAAAAATCTGTCAATAGGCAGTTTCTAAAACTTTCTGTAAAACTTGTTCCGGCATGGGAGCATAATCATACGGCTCCATGGTATAGCTGCCCCGTCCCTGGGTCGAGCTTCTCAGATCGGAGGCATATCCGAACATTTCAGCCAGGGGTACGGTGGCGTCGATGACTCTCACCGGACCACGTTGGGCGGTCTTGGTTATAATGGCCCGTTTGCGGGAGAGATCACCCTGGACAACACCGTAAAACTGTTCTGGCGTAAGGACTTGCAGCTTCATGATAGGCTCGAGCAGAGTTGGGCCCGCCTTTTGGGAAGCATCTTGAAAGGCTATGGAACCGGCCTGTTGGAAGGCGATTTCCGAGGAATCGACAGGGTGAAAAGAGCCGTCGATGATAGCGATTTTTAGATCTGTTACGGGGTAGCCTGCCAGGGAACCGCTGGTAGCGGCATCACGAATACCAGTGATGGCGGAAGGAATAAATTCTTTTGGAATTACTCCCCCTACTGTCTGATCTTCGACAATAATTGCTTCTTCATCGGGTCCGGGCCTATGATGCTCGACCTTAATCACCACATGTCCGTATTGGCCTCGCCCGCCGGTCTGATGGATAAATTTGCCCTCGCCTTGAGCGGATTTGGTGAGCGTCTCCTTATAAGCCACCCTTGGACGTCCGATAAGCACATCGACTTTCATATCTCGGGTTATCTTATGTTGGAGGATTTCGAGGTGCAGCTCACCCATACCGCTGATGATGGTTTGGCCGGTAGCTTCGTTATACTTGGCCCTAAAAGTGGGATCTTCGCGTTTGAGGACATCCAGTGCTTCAGCGAGTTTGGTCCGTTCACCGGCGGTCCTAGGCTCAATCGACAAACTCATGACCGGCTCGGGGAACTCAATAGCGTCGAGAACCACCGGTTTTTTGGGTAAACTGAGTGTGTCGCCGGTAAGTATCTGCTTTAGTCCTACCAAAGCGACAATATCCCCAGCCTGGGCTTGTTCACGAATAGTACGTGACGCAGCGTGCATCTGGAATATTTTCTGGACGTTTTCTTTGCGATCCTGAGTGGCATTTAGAACACGCGACCCGGCTTTTAGGGTACCGGAATAGATACGCACAAAGGTAAGATCACCATGTTGATCGGAGGCGATTTTGAAAGCGTAAGCTACCAACGGAGCGCCGGGGTCGCAGGGACAATCGATCTTATGTTGGGTTTGGCCGGGCGCGTGCCCTTGAACTATAGGGCGATCAAGCGGACTGGGCAGGTAATTCACTATCGCGTCCAAGAGCTTACGGGATCCAATAGACCGCAAAGCGGCACCACAGAACACAGGATGCACTTGGCCGGCCAATGTGCCTTTACGCAGACTCTGGATGATTTCATCTTTGGTGAGAGGCTGATCCTCAAGATACTTCTCCATGAGCGCATCGTCGAATTCAGCGGCTTTTTCGAGAATATCATGATGGGCTAACTCAGCGGCATCCTGCAGATCAGCGGGAATTTCCTGTTCGGTCATTACCGCGGCGACTTTATCTTGCTCAAAATAACAGGCTTTCATGTCGAGCAGATCGACAAAACCTTGGAAGTCTTCCTGTTGACCGATGGGAATCTGCATCTTGAGAGGCTTGGCGAGCAGTTTTTCACGTAAGCTTTGCACAGCCATGTCAAAATCGGCGCCTATTTTGTCCATCTTATTGATGAAACAAATACAAGGCACACCATATTTTTGCGCTTGATGCCAAACGGTCTCAGATTGAGCCTGTACGCCTTCGCTGGCATCAAACACAGCAACGGCGCCATCCAGTACCCGCAGCGATCGTTCGACTTCAACGGTGAAATCGACATGGCCGGGGGTATCGATAAGATTAATGGTGTGTTTTTTCCAAGGGCAGGTGGTAGCAGCGGACGTGATGGTAATGCCGCGTTCCTGCTCCTCGGCAAGGTAGTCCATAACCGCGGTGCCGTCGTGGACTTCGCCGATTTTGTGGGTTCGGCCCGTGAAATAGAGAATTCGCTCGGTGACGGTGGTCTTGCCGGCATCAATATGGGCCATGATACCAATGTTACGGATTTTCGATAGTTCCGATGCCATATTAGTCACCTATCGCGGTTAATCAAAGCAAAGCATGAATTCTCTAAGCGAACAGCAAAACACAATACAAAACAAACGTCGAACAACCGAGTCTATTTAAGAAAACTGCCACAGCCGGGGCTTTATCCCGATCGTGGCAGTTGACGGATCTGATAAAATGTTTGCTACCAAGCGAAATGCGAAAAGGCTTTGTTAGCTTCGGCCATGCGGTGAACGTTTTCGCGCGTAGTCATAGCGGTGCCTTCCTTGCGGTAAGCAGCCAGCAGTTCATCGGCGAGCTTAACGCTCATGGGGCGACCCTTTTTGCCTCGGGTCGCAGCCAAAAGCCAACGAAACGCCAATGCCTGCTGACGCGAAGGCTTGACCTGCATCGGAACTTGGTAGGTTGAACCACCAACACGTTTGCTACGCACTTCAATGAGAGGCTTGAGATTGTTGATAGCGGTCTCGAAAACTTCCAGGGGCGGAGTATCCGCGACCTTTTTCTGCATAATGTCCATAGCATCGTAGATAATCTGCTGCGCTACGGTTTTTTTGCCATCCCACATCAAGTTATTGACAAACTTGGAGACAAGTTTGCTCTTGTACTTGGGATCCGGTTTCCATTGTTTGGCTGATGCCGTAAATTTTTTAGGCACTAGATGTAACCTCCGAATATCTCTGTTATTTTGAGTTTCTTATATTTTAGTTTTCTCGAAATTAGTCCAGCGTCACCAAAGCGACTTTAGCAGCCATCAGGCTACAAGAAATATATCAAAATCCGTTTCCCAAATCCTTAAAGGCTTTTGGCTTTGGGTTCCGGTTAGTTTGCAACATGGGAGAACAGCCAAGGTTCTGCAACCATATAAGCCATTGCGTTGACCACAAAACATTGCAAGGCAGGCACTTACACCACTGCGCATAAGAGTCCGGCCGCTGCAATTGTCAGCTTACTTGCCCTTCTTGGCGCCGTATTTACTGCGGCCTTGGCGACGATTGCTCACGCCGAGGGTATCCAACACACCACGAACAATGTGATATCTCACACCGGGCAAGTCGCGTACACGTCCGCCTCGAACCAGCACAATGCTGTGTTCCTGGAGGTTGTGGTCTATGCCGGGGATATAAGCGGTGACTTCCTTGCCATTGCTTAGTCGCACACGAGCGACTTTCCGCAACGCGGAGTTAGGCTTTTTCGGCGTTTGAGTTCTCACCTGCAGGCAGACGCCCTGGCGTTGCGGGCAATTCTTGAGGTCGGGCGTACGATTCTTTCTACGTACGGACTTGCGACCGTTTCGGACTAGCTGATTAATAGTCGGCATTTAAATCTCCAAAAGTTAACACTAGATAACACTCCTGCCGGGCAACCGGAGGAGGTTTCGCCTTTCAATTTCACAAACTATTACTTTACCAAAACTAGGTGGCCTCTGTAAAGCCTGATTATTCCAGACCCAAGGCCTGTTTAACCGCGGCCTCAGCCAAGGCTTCATCTTCTTCACGCTGGGTGTACTCTTCGCTCTCCAGTTCCACAGGGGTTACCGGCGCGCCAATGCTCTTGGGGTGAATGCCCAAATAAGGCTTAAACGCGGTACCAGCGGGGATTAGATGGCCCAAGATAACGTTTTCTTTGAGCCCAAGCAGTTGGTCCACCTTGCCGGAAATACTGGCTTCGGTAAGGACGCGGGTGGTTTCCTGGAAGCTAGCGGCTGAGACAAAACTCTCAGACTGCAGCGACGCCTTGGTTATACCCAACAATACGGTCGATCCGGTGGCCGGGCGACACTTGGTGCCTTCGGCTGAGTCACCGCCGATAGCAATGACAGGCTCATTGATTCGCTCAAGTTCTTCGCGAGTAATGACAGTACCCACTTCCAGATCAGTATCACCCGGTTCGGTGATCTTGACACTATTGCCAACCTTGTCATTGGCTCCGCGGAATTGGAACTTGTCAACAACATCACCAGGCAGCAAATCGGTGGCACCGGGATTATCAACCGCCACTTTACGCAACATCTGGGTGATAACCACTTCGACGTGCTTATCGTTGATACGCTCATTCTGAGCGCGATACACATTCTGGATTTCGCCCAGGAGGTATTCCTGCAACGCTTCTTCACCGCGGATACGCAGAATATCATGAGGTACCAAAGGTCCATCGGTAAGCCGTTCGCCGGCCTCGACGTAGTCACCGGTGTGTACATTCAGGTGCTTATCGGGGGACACGTGATGATCATGCTGCATACCGGACTCGGCAGTAACAATAATGGTCATCTTTCCGCGGCGCTTGTCACTACGCAGTTCGACGGTACCGGATATTTCCGCCATGGCGGCTGGGTCTTTAGGTTTGCGGGCCTCAAAAACTTCTGTAACACGAGGCAGACCACCGGTAATATCCTGCGTACCAGTAATAGCACGAGGCTGCTGGGCGAGCATTGTACCGGGCTCGATTTCCTGGCCTTCTTCTACCTGAATACGAGCCTTGGCGGGCAAGTAATGGAAGTCCAAAATCCGGCCTTCGACATCCTCGACAACAATACGCGGATGCTTTTCGCCCTTATGCTCAATAACGACCGGCCTCATATCGCGGCCTTCCTTGGCATCGGTGCGGATAGTTTCGCCTTCTTCGATATCCTGGAAGCGAATTATACCACCAACCTCGGATAGAATCGGCACACTATGCGGATCCCACTCGAACAGTACTTGGTTGGCCTTGACGGTATCGCCTTCATTAGCCAGCACCCAAGCACCATAAGGAGCGCGATACCGATCAAGTTCACGTCCTTTGGCATCAACAACCACGATTTCACCATTACGCTTTAGAGAAACCTTGCGTCTTTCACCATCAGGAGCGACAGTCTCAGCAACTTTGAGATTGAAATACTGGACCGTACCTTCAACCATGGAGTGCAACTTGTTTTCTACAACGGCACGTTCAGCGATACCACCGGTATGGAACGTACGCATAGTAAGCTGCGTACCTGGTTCACCAATGGATTGCGCGGCAATAATACCGACAGCCAAACCTTCTTCAACAAGCCGACCGGTGCTTAAGTCCACACCATAACACTTGGCACAAACACCCAACGGGCTTTCGCAGGTCATAGGGCTGCGCACCCGAATGGTATCCAAGCCCAGTTCCTCGATCTTGCGAGCGACTTCAGGGGTAATAATATTGTTTTCTGAAACAATGATTTCGTCGGTGATGGGATTGCGAATGGTATCGCGTGCGATCCGGCCGACAATCAGATCACCCAACGGTACGGAAACCTGCTCACCTTGATAGATGGCGGATTTGTTGACGCCTTGCAGAGTACCGCAATCGTCTTCATTCACAATTACGTTCTGGCAAACATCAGCCAACTTACGGGTTAGGTAACCACTGTCCGCGGTCTTAAGAGCGGTATCAGCCAAGCCCTTACGAGCACCATGAGTTGAACTGAAATACTCCAGAACACTTAGGCCCTCGCGGAAGTTAGCTTTAATGGGAGTTTCGATGATTTCACCGGAAGGCTTAGCCATCAACGCCCGCATACCAGCCAACTGCTGAATCTGATCGACTTTACCACGAGCCCCAGACTCGGTCATCATAAAGACCGGGTTGAGATACGGCACACCGTCGCGAACATCGTGTTCCAGTTCACGCATCATTTCGTTGGTAACTTGAACACGAGCATGGGTCCAAGCGTCAATAATCTGATTGTAACGTTCGCCATCGGTCAGAGCGCCGGCACTATAATTACTTTCGATGCGGTCAACACGAACCTGGGTTTCGTCAATGATTTCCTGCTTCTTGCTGGGGATACGCAAGTCGGTAACCGACATTGATATACCCGCCAAAGTAGCGTAATGGAAACCAAGGCTCTTGATATTATCGAGCAAGTCGATAGTCGCGGCCCGACCGGCAAACTCGAAACAGTCACTAATCACACGACTGAGGCCTTTGTTACCCAAGGCGTAGTTATAAAACGGCATTTCCGGGGACAATATGTCGTTGAAAATGCAACGGCCGGCGGTGGTTTCCACCACCACACCATATTTACTATACACACCAGCTTTGTCACGAGCGCGTTTGTTTTTAGGCAAACGAACCTTGACACGGGCATGAACGGAAACCAATCCCTTCTCGTAGGCCATGATAGCTTCGAAGGTATTGGCGAATATCATACCTTCGCCTTTTTCGTCAGCACGATCGATGGTAATGTAATAGTTACCCAACACGATGTCCTGCGAAGGCGACATAATCGGCGAACCATTGGCCGGGGAGAAAATGTTGTTGCTAGACAGCATCAACACATGCGACTCAACTTGTGCTTCGACACTGAGAGGCAAATAAACACCCATTTGGTCGCCGTCGAAGTCCGCGTTAAAACCGCTGCAAACCAGCGGATGAATCTTAATCGCGTTACCTTCGATAAGTACCGGCTCAAAAGCCTGGATACCCATACGGTGCAAGGTGGGAGCGCGGTTCAACAATACCGGATGCTCACGAATAGCTTCTTCGAGTACATCCCAAACATGCTCTTCGCGCCGTTCGAGCATTTTCTTGGCGCTCTTGATGGTGTCAGCCATGCCCCGCTCTTTGAGCAGACGAATAACGAAAGGCTGATACAACTCCAAAGCGATCTTCTTAGGCAGACCACACTGATGTATCTTGAGTTCCGGGCCAACAACAATAACCGAACGGGCGGAATAATCGACACGTTTACCGAGCAGATTCTCGCGGAATCGGCCTTGCTTACCTTTGATCATATCGGTAAGACTCTTAAGTGGACGATTGCTCGAGCCAAGCACCGGTCGACGGCAACGGCCATTGTCGAAAAGCGCATCGACAGCCTGCTGCAACATACGCTTTTCGTTGCGAATAATGACTTCCGGAGCGTTAAGGTCAACCAGCTTTTTCAGTCGGTTGTTACGGTTAATGATACGACGATATAGATCGTTGAGGTCACTGGTGGCGAAATTGCCGCTCTCCAGCAACACCAAAGGACGCAGGTCCGGCGGAATAACCGGAATAACATCCATAATCATCCATTCAGGATCGTTGTCGCTATTACGCAGCGACTCGATGATCTTAAGGCGTTTGGTAATATCCTTGGTTTTCTGCACACTGCTGGTTTTTTCCAGAGCTTCACGGAGCAAAACTGCTTCTTGCTGCAGATTGAGCTGGCTCAGCAGTGTCCGTACGGCTTCGGCGCCCATTTCCGCCTTGAAAGAATCACCGTACTTCTCGACGGCGCGACGGCAATCTTCTTCGCTGAGCAACTCCCGCAACTTCAAAGGCGTATCGCCTGGATCGCTAACCACATAATCCTGGAAATAAATCACCTTTTCCAGATCGGAGGTTTTCATGTCCAGAAGGTTAGCCAGGCGCGAAGGCATGGCTTTGAAAAACCAAATGTGTACCACCGGCGCAGCTAGATTGATGTGGCCCATGCGCTTACGACGCACCACCGACCGCGTAACCTTGACGCCGCAGCGATCACAAATGATACCCTTGAACTTGGTACCTTTGTACTTACCGCAGGAACACTCCCAGTCCCGTTCCGGGCCGAAGATGCGTTCGCAGAACAGACCGTCCTTCTCCGGACGATATGTGCGGTAATTGATCGTTTCGGGTTTGCGTACCTCACCGAAAGACCAACTGCGAATATCGTTGGGGCTAGCCAGGCTAATCTTCACGGAACCATAATCGTTAATGCGATCATAGATCGAATCGACCATGTGGTTCACTCCTTTATAGTTACAGGCTTTTGTTTCAAAGCTCCAAAACGCTTATGTTCATTTTCAGTTGACGCTGATTGCGCTACACAAACACGTCAGCCGATACGCTTTTTCTCCAACTGCATATTGAGTCCAAGTCCTCGGATTTCGTTGCAGAGTACATCGAAAGAAACCGGCGTGCCGGCCTCGAGGATGTTGGTGCCTTTGACCATGGACTCGTAAATCTTGGTGCGTCCTTCGACATCGTCGCTCTTGACGGTGAGCAATTCTTGGAGAATATACGCTGAGCCGTATGCTTCCAGACCCCAGACTTCCATTTCACCGAAACGCTGTCCGCCGGTCCGCGCCTTGCCGCCCAGCGGCTGCTGGGTGATAAGACTATAAGGTCCGGTCGCACGAGCATGAATCTTGTCATCAACCAGATGGTGCAATTTGAGCATATACATATTGCCGACAGTAACCTGCTGCTCAAACGGGTCGCCGGTGCGACCGTCATACAAGGTAATCTTGCCGGTGTAAGGCATCTCGACCAAAATTTCATCCGTAGGCGGTGTGATCTTTTCATTCTCGAATTTGGCGATACGATCACGAACATGCTGGTTCGCCTCATCCACAACGGCGTGTACTTCGTCTTCGGAGGCCCCATCGAACACCGGAGTGACGGCCTGGAAGCCCAGAATCTTCGCCGCCCAACCGACATGGGTTTCGAGAATCTGGCCCACGTTCATACGGCCGGGCACGCCGAGCGGATTGAGCAAAATATCCAAAGGCGTACCATCAGGCAAGAAGGGCATGTCTTCTTCAGGCAGAATTCGAGCGATAACACCTTTGTTACCGTGCCGACCGGCCATCTTGTCACCAACCGACAAATGCCGTTTGGTGGCAATATAAATCTTCACCATTTCCAGCACACCCGAAGGTAACTCATCGCCCCGCTTCATCTGACGCAACTTACGATCGCGTTCGTCACGCAGGTCTTGGATACGAGCCCAATAAGGCGCCGTAAGAGCCTCGACTTCGTCACGCCGATCGGCTTCGACCCAATCAAGCTGATAGTTTTCGATCTGTTCGATGATAACTTCATCAACGTCACTGGCACCGACCTTTTGGTGGGTATTGGGGTCAACAACAACAACGCCGGTTTTTTCTTCGAGCGAAATAGCCATCCGTCGGATGACCTCGCACATCTTATGCGACATATCCGCGTCATACTGCTTCATCGACTCGGCATGTACTTTGCGTTGTTCATCACTCATATACATACGGCGGGAGAAACGCTTCGTGTCAATAACAATGCCTTCTTGGCCGCTGGGAACTTCGAGCGAATCGTTCTTAACGTCTTCGCCGGCCCGGCCAAAGATGGCGTAAAGCAGCTTCTCTTCCGGGCTCAGTTCACTCTTGCTCTTGGGAGAAACTTTGCCCACCAAAATATCGCCCGGACGAACGTAAGTGCCTACCTGCACTACGCCGCCTTCATCGAGATTAGCCAAGGCTTTTTCGGAAACATTGGGAATGTCACGAGTGAATTCTTCGCGTCCCAGTTTGGTCTCGCGAATCTCGACTTCAAATTCTTCAATGTGAATACTGGTAAAGGTGTCATCTTGGACGAGTTTTTCGCTGATGAGGATGGCGTCCTCAAAATTGTAGCCGTCGTACATCATGAAGCCGACCAGAACATTTCGGCCCAACGCCAACTCACCACCGCTGGTGGCGGCACCGTCAGCGATAATTTGCCCGGCTTTGACTTGGTCACCCAGATTAACCAGCGGTTTCTGATTGAGACAGGTACGCTCGTTCAATCCAACAAACTTACGCAATACGTATTCGTCAGCATCGTCAATGACTATGCTCATCGCGTCCACATGCGTAACCTTGCCGGCCCTGCGAGCGGTGACAACCATACTGCTATGCTCAGCAACTTGCTTTTCCATACCGGTAGCCACCATAGGCGCTTCGGTACGCAGCAAGGGCACAGCTTGACGCTGCATGTTGGAACCCATAAGAGCGCGATTGGCGTCATCATGCTCCAAAAACGGAATCAACGACGCGGACAAACCAACCACCTGCTTCGAGGAAACATCGACGTATTCCACTTCTTTGCTGTCAACCTGTGCCAAGTCACCATCGACACGCGCCAGAACTGGACCGTCAACCAGTGTATCTTTGGGTTCACCAATGACATCGGTGGGCGCCAGAATGGCTTCCATTTCCTCGTCGGCACGAAGGCGAACAACTTCGCCCAGCTTACCTTTATGGACCTTGTAATAAGGAGTCACCAAGAAACCGTATTCATCGACGCCGGAGTAAATACTCAGCGACGCGATAAGTCCAATGTTGGTACCTTCAGGTGTTTCGATGGGGCAGATTCGGCCGTAGTGACTGATATGCACGTCACGAACTTCAAACCCAGCCCGCTTACGGTTTAGACCGCCAGGCCCCAAAGCCGACAAACGCCGTTCGTGAGTAAGCTGGCTAAGCGGATTGGTCTGGTCAACCACCTGGCTGAGTTCGCCGCGACCAAAGAAGAAATCAATACTGCTGGTAACGCTCTTGCTGTTAACAACATCAGCGATCTTGGACAGTTGCTCAGGATCCTTGATGTTCATACGCTCTTGCACAGCACGACGCAGCTTTAGGAACCCTTTGCGGAGTTCATCGGTAGCCAACTCGTCGATAGTACGCAAACGCCTATTGCCCAGATGATCGATATCGTCCACCACGCCGTCGCCGCTGCGCAGCGCCAGGATATACTTGAGCGAATTAAGGAAGTCTTCCGGCCGCAACGTCATGACATCTTCACTGATGTCCTGATCGAATTTACGATTCAAACGGAAACGCCCTACCCGGCCCAAACGATAACGGTTGTCATCATAAAATTTCTCATGGAAAAGCTGACGGGCCTTTTCCGGCTGCGCGGGGTTGCCCGGACGCAAACGAGCGTAAATACGCAACAAAGCCTGCTCGTGATCTTCGCTGGGATCCTCCGACAAGGAATTCATGATCAGCGGATCGGTGACTTTGTCGCATACTTCGACAGTTTTCAGCGTGGACTGCTGAAGCCGCTGAACGTTTTCACCGATCTGATGGCCGGACTTGATGATCTCTTCACCGGTTTCTTTGTCGATAACCGCGGCAACAACCCACATGTCCGGCTTGAGATTGTCAACCGAGACTTTCTTGGTGGGATAAAATTCGCGAATGATGGACTCGGTGCTGCTGAATTTCTCATCCATGGCTCGCAAGAAAGTGGTCACGCTCATCTTAGCGGACTGGTCGATACGAACAACCATGACTTCTTTCTTGGTGACATTGATTTCGATCCAACTGCCGCGCTCGGGAATAATCCGGCACGCGTGGAGAGGACGGTCGCCCTCTTGGCTTTCCACCACAAAATCAACACCGGGACTGCGATGAAGCTGATTGACAATAACGCGCTCGGCACCATTGACAATAAACTCACCGCCGCCGATCATGATGGGCAATTCACCAAGATAAACGCTATCTTCGAGAATGTCGTCGTTATCCTTGCGCAGCAATCGGCAACGCAAACGGAAAGGCAAACCAAAAGTCAGACGTAACTGCCTGCATTCGTCTTCGCTGTAGCGAGGCTTGCCCAACTCATAGCCCAAGTACTCCAAGCGCATATTCTCATCGTAGCTGATGATAGGGAATATCTCTTGGAGCAAGCCGTGCAGACCAACGGATTCCCGCTGGTCATCAGCAATACCCTGCTGGAGAAAGCGATCATAACTGATACGCTGAATGTCCATCAGAGCGCCTACATCGGCAGGCTCAGCGATTCTTCCAAAACGACGGATTTCATTAAAAGCCATGTTTTTTTGCCTCGTAATCAAGGATTCGCCAGTCATCCATAGTCCAAGTTTCACAACTTAGAGCTGCTCGAGTTTTTCGCCAATCACACACCCGTATGAGCCTATGACATTTTGACGCAACCCGTTAAACTTGGGTACGACGATCGCTTACTACAAGTCCGCTCATATGCACTAGGCCGTTTTTTTGGCTCGGCCCGCAAAACAACCAAAGGATGTCGGGCAGCTATCGCAATACGACGGCGCCCGGCATCCTCGGTTTGATACAATAATTAAGCAAGTTTTACAGAGGCGCCGACTTCTTGCAGCACTTTGGCCAAAGCTTCGGCGTCTTCTTTGCTCATGCCTTCTTTGATCGGCTTGGGAGCGTTGTCCACAAGGTCCTTGGCTTCTTTCAGGCCCAGTCCCGTAGCGGCACGAACTTCTTTGATAACCTTGATCTTCTGATCACCGGCCGACTCCAAAATGACATCGAAAGAGGTTTTCTCTTCGGCTTCTTCAGCGGCGGCGCCACCGGCCGGACCAGCGACCATGGCCACTGCACCAGCGGCAGGCTCGATACCATGAACTTCCTTCAGGTAATCGCCAAGTTCCTTGGCTTGCAGCAAGGTCAAACCAACAATCTTGTCACCCAAAGCCTTAATGTCATCACTAAATGTCTTTTCTGCAATTGCTTCTTCAGTCATGTTCTTACAACTCCTAATCTCAAAACTTTTCAACTAAACCAATAGCCAAGATACCTTAATCTTGTTTAACCCTTGCGGGGCAGTTGGATCAGCAAATTTACCAATTAATCAACAAAGTCGACTCACCAAACACCGGTTCAACCAAAGCGACATATTCCAATCACCGTTGAACTTAGGCGGCTTGGCCTTCTTCGAGTTTCTCAATGATGGTCTTGATGCACCCTGCGATGTTGCCCGCGGGACTATTGATAGCACCGGCAATACGTGCGCCGGGTGACTTGGCGATCATGATAACCGCGGCCTGAAGTTCGGCGCGACTGGGCAACTTCGATAAAGCCTTTGTGGCTTCAGCATCCAAAGGCTGGCCATCCAAATAGCCGCCTTTGACTTCCAATTTATCGTACTCTTTCGCGGCTTCAATAACGGCTTTGACAACATCGACAATGCTGTCACCGCCATAGACGACCGAACAAGGCCCGCTAAGAACCTCTTTCATGCCATCCATGCCCAACTCAGCGAAAGCAGCAGCTGCCAAGGAATTCTTGACCACTATCAGCTTAATGCCTTTATCCAACAATTCACCGCGAAGTTTATTATTGGCGGTGCCACGGATCCCGCGGATCGACACTATCGCACATTCATTGACACCTTCTAAGCTGGCTTTCAACTCGGCCTGCATAAGGTTTTTTACTCTGGTACTCATCAACAGCCTCTTTTCACTAAAGTCGTTTCCGACCGGATATCGAGCTTAAGGACAAAACAACTAAAAACCTGCCCCAAACATTACAACACCTAGGCCAACAACAATTGCACCGACGGACTCATGGTCGCGCTGATGCAAACTTTATTAATAAAGGACCCCTTTACCACCGAAGGACGCATTTTTTTGATGTTGTCCATAAAAGCGGTAATATTTTCTTCGAGTTTTTGGTTCTCGAAACTAACCTTGCCGACCAACGCGTGAACATTGCCGCCGCTGTCGTTGCGAAATTCAACTTTGCCGGCAGCATAGTCTTTTACAGCCTGGGCAATGTCAGCTGTAACGGTACCGCTCTTGGGCGAAGGCATTTTGCCCTGCGGTCCCAGAACCCGACCTAGTTTACCAACTTGCCCCATAGCTCGAGGGTGAGCGATGGCAACATCAAAATCAAGCCAGCCGCCTTGTACTTTCTTTACCAGGTCTTCCAGACTGGCTTCGATAGCACCGGCTGCCAAGGCCGCCTTGGCGTCATCGCCTTCGCAAAACGCGACTACCTTCAATGATCTACCAATACCATGAGGCAGAGAAATAGCGCCTCTAATGGCCTGATCAGCCTGTCTTGGGTCAATTCCCAGATGCATTACACATTCAACCGACTGGTCGAACTTTGTGGTAGCCCAACCTTTGATCTTCTGCACCGCCTCAGCTAACGGGATAGCTTCTTTTACCGCACTGGTCACGTCGCTTTTGTAGCGTTTGCTTCGAAAACGCATTTTTCACCTCGCGAATACATTCGCTCCCACTGTCACCGGCCGTGGTTTGCCGTCAATAATTTCACCTACACAAAATACATTACATCCAGCCTAAAGGCCCGACGATAATGCTAATCGACAATTTCAATCCCCATGCTGCGAGCGGTGCCCGCGATAATCTTAGCGGCTTGCTCGGGACTAAAAGCATTGAGGTCTTTGGTTTTTGTCTTAACAATGTCCTTAATCTGAGCTTTGGTTACGGTGCCCACTTTTTCGCGGTGAGGTTCGCCGCTTCCTTTGGCTACACCGGCAGCTTGCTTGAGCAAAACCGCCGCAGGAGGACTCTTGATAATAAAATCAAAAGACTTATCCGGATAAACACTGATCTCGACGGGGATGGTCGTTCCGTTATATTCCTTGGTTCTATCGTTGAACTGTTGAACAAACTGCCCGATATTTACACCGTGCTGACCCAAAGCCGGGCCGATCGGCGGTGCCGGTGTGGCTTTACCACCAGGTGCCTGTAATTTGATCAGTGCTACAATCTCTTTTTTCTTCGCCATAATTTACTCGCTATAGATTCACTATTGTTTTGTGTACTGTAAATCTTTGATCTCTGGCACGGCTTACCTGCCGGCCCCGCCCGAAAACCCCGTTAGGATTTTTCGATCTGCCAATATTCGATATCCAAAGGAGTAGGCCGACCGAAAATCGTGACTATTACACGCACGGTGCCTTTTTCAGCGTCAATGTCCTCAACCGATCCTTCCATACCTTCAAAAGAACCGCCTTTTACTTTGATGGCGTCGCCCTTTTGGAATTCCATTTGTACCTGAGGGCTCTCTTCCGGACGCTCGGCTTGGTTGAGCATCTTTGCGACATCAACATCGCTCATCGGACTGGGTTTGCCTTCGGTGCCGATGAAATCACCAACACCATTGGTCTCGTTGATGACAAACCAAGACTTCTCCAGCAAACTGCCGTCCTCGGAAGTGGCCATCTCGACAAAAACATACCCTGGGTAAAGTTTACGCTCGTAAACCCGCTGCTGGCCGGCACGTACACGCTTCACCTTTTCAGTCGGAACCAATATCCGCCCGATCTCGGTCTGCAGGCCTTCGATTTCGACCTTGCGCGCAAGCGCATCGCGTACTTGCTCCTCACGATTGGAGGCTACACGCAAAACATACCAGCGTTTTTCCAGTGCTTCTTCGGTCACGAATAAAATCCCAAACTTTATATTACCTGAAGTACGCCGATCCAATTAAAGAACCAGGCAAAAGCATGGTCCACAACAGCTAAAAGAACAGCTACGATCGCAACAGTAATAATAACCACCTTGGTTGAGCTGACGATCTCTTTCTTGCTCGACCAAGACACCTTCTTCATTTCACCTTCGGTGGCGATCATAAAATCAGCGTACTTGGGGGTATTGACAATCTTGAATATGAACCACGCAAAAATCGCCAAAAGCACCACAGGCACAAGGGCTTGAGTCCACACTCCCTTGACCGGCCCGAGATAATCATCGTCCAGCAGCACCGCTAGTTTATTGTAAAGGGCATAACAACCATATATAGACAAAATACCCAGGCCCGCCGCGGTGCCGAGACGTGTATAATAACCTTGTCCTTTTTTGTAGAACTTCAGTGCCATTTATGTGTCCTCATCAAAACAGGCCAGGAGGGAATCGAACCCCCAACCTGCGGTTTTGGAGACCGCTGCTCTACCAAATTAAGCTACTGGCCTAGGTTGATGTTCTCTGACTGTGCCAATTATTTTTTACGTAATTTATGAACGGTGTGCTTCCGTTCTTTTTTGCAGTACTTTTTGAGTTCCATCTTGGGAACTCCACCCATGGTATTGACCTGCGTACGATAATTGCGTTCACCGCACTCAGTGCATTCCATCGTAAAGAATTCTCTTTTGGCTGCCTTGGCCATTTTGCCACTCCAGCAATTAATTTAGTCGGGGCGATCTGACTGAAACGTCTTTACATATCAATCAAATCGCCCCGGTTATTGTCAACAGTGCCGCGATATCAAAGAAATGATTACGCGACGCCACACATTACTACTCAAGAATCTTGGTCACCACGCCGGCACCCACAGTACGGCCGCCTTCGCGAACCGCAAAACGCAGGCCTTCTTCCATGGCGATCGGATACATGATTTCGCCTTCCACGGTGATATTGTCACCAGGCATGCACATTTCCGCGCCGCCCATCAGCTTAATTCCGCCGGTCACGTCGGTGGTACGGAAGTAGAACTGCGGACGATAACCATTGAAGAACGGGGTATGACGGCCACCTTCCTCTTTGGTCAACACGTAAACTTCGCCTTCAAACTTGGTGTGAGGAGTGATGCTGCCTGGTTTGGCAAAAACCTGACCACGTTGCACTTCGTCCTTGTCGATACCACGCAGCAAGCAACCGACGTTGTCACCGGCTTGACCTTGATCCATGGTCTTGTTGAACATTTCCACACCGGTAACGGTGGTCTTGCGGGTTTCGCCCAGACCAACGATCTCGATTTCTTCACCCATCTTGATAACGCCGCGCTCGATACGACCGGTACCCACGGTACCACGGCCCTTGATGCTGAAGACGTCTTCAACCGGCATCAGGAACGGCTTGTCAATCTCGCGCTGCGGTTCAGGAATGTAGCTGTCGATAGCGTCCATAAGCTCTTGGATGCACTTGGTCGCTTCGGGATCGGTCGGGTTGCTTGCCGCACCCAGGGCCGAGCCGTGTACTACCGGAGCGTTGTCGCCGTCGAACTCGTACTTGCTCAGCAGTTCGCGAACTTCCAGCTCTACCAGTTCCAGCAGTTCCGGATCGTCAACCAAGTCAACCTTGTTCAGGAACACTACCAAAGCCGGCACGTTTACCTGACGGGCCAACAGCACGTGTTCGCGGGTCTGGGGCATCGGGCCGTCGGCGGCCGACACTACCAGAATAGCACCGTCCATCTGGGCAGCACCGGTAATCATGTTCTTGATATAGTCAGCGTGACCCGGGCAGTCGATGTGAGCATAGTGACGATTGTCCGTCTCGTACTCTTGGTGACTGGTGGCGATAGTCAGAATTTTGGTCGCATCACGACGGCCCTGGCTTTCCGAAGCCTTGGCTACTTCGTCATAACTAACCGCTTTGCACAAACCCTTGGCTGCCTGAACAACCGTGATAGCGGCAGTCAAAGTTGTCTTACCATGATCGATGTGTCCGATCGTACCGACATTTACGTGAGGTTTAGTTCTTTGAAAAACGTCTTTGGCCATGCTGGCGTCCTCCTGAATCTTTGGGGACCTATGTTATGTTCTCTTTGTTTTATACCAATGGCTGCCCGCAACAATCAGTGGCCAAATCCACAAGTCGAGCAACCTTACACAACTAACTATACTATTAGCCGCTAAGCTACCTACCGCAAAGCACCAAAAGCTCCGCAAAAAGCTGCTGATGGGGGTTGAACCCATGACCTCGTCCTTACCAAGGACGCGCTCTACCACTGAGCTACAGCAGCGGGTCACCCACCGCAAAAGACAATGACAACCCCGCAACATCATCGCCAACCGCCCTAAAGCGGCAACAACCATAGCAGTTAGACACTCCAGGCGTAACACGCCCGGGCGCCGTAGAATGGATTAATATAAAGCTCCCGCATCGTGAATGCCACCGAAAAATGGCAAAAAAAACACTTTTTTGGCCTGGCCGATATCAGTAGTAGCAGGCGGGTTATATAAATAAATAACAATCTACAATGTTGCCTGACTGCACAACGCGCAACATGCGAATCTTTGCTGGTCTGGCTGGAGTTCTGGGCTGGTTTGCCCGAGTCCTCGAATAAACCCGCCCCAAGTTTCACCGCGACGCCCTGTCAGGAAACTTGGCCGTTTTTATCAGCTTCTATCGTCTCGGGATGGCCGCGACGAGCGAGAATAAGGCCTATTGTCGCGTGAGCCCCGGCCGGGCCGCTGGTTCACACGGCCTTCGGAACTATCCAGCGCAGGCGACGAACCGTCATCCATCCGCGCGAAAATCATCCGACCCGCCGAAGTCTGCAATACCGAAGTAACCACCGGCTCGACCTCCTGATTAAGGTAGCCCCTGCCGTTATCCACCACAATCATGGTGCCGTCATCCAGATAGCCGACCCCTTGGCCGTTCTGGTCCCCCGGCTTGACCAACTTAACCAGGATATTCTCCCCGGGAAGCAGAATCGGCTTCATCGCGTTGGCCAAATCATTGATATTGATCACGTCCACACCGCGAATACTGGCAACCTTGTTCAAATTATAGTCATTGGTAACCAGCTTGCCGCCCAGTTTTATACCCGTAGCCACTAGCTGATGGTCCACTGGTTCTGCTTGCTCCGCAGCGCTAAGGTGAACCTCTTGAACTGTAATATCAATATTCTCAGTACTTTGCAGCACATTTAGCACGTCGAGCCCTCGCCGCCCCCTCGTACGCCGCATCCGATCCGCCGAGTCGGCTATGTTCTGCAACTCATTAAGGACAAAACGCGGCACTATCAGCGGAGAGTTCAGGATTTTGGTCGCGGCAATATCCGCGATCCGGCCGTCAATAATCACCGAAGTATCCAGAATCAGCGGACAAACACCCTTCGTCTGCTTGCTAAACTCCACATACGGAATAATAAACCGAAAATCATCCTTTGTCTGCATAACAAACGTAATCGCCAGATAACAGCAGAGAATATTAATCGACAGCTTCAGCGGATCCTTGGCATACATCAAGGCTGTGTCCGCCGGAACCCTATAGACTTCATAGAGAAAATCGAGGATCGAATTGAACCCCAATCCAATCAGCAAGCCAACCAGCAAACCAAAGAATATCCCCGCCAACGCCGCCAGAGTTTTCCGCCGAACCAGCAGGTCAATGGAAAAACCCATTATCACCACCACCAAAGCGAAAGCGAACACAAGGTTCCTAAATTCCCCCGCAACAGTGGAAGTTCCCCGAGACAATTCCACGTTGCTGAAGCTGAACATCACCGTCGCGGCAATCAGCAACACAAAAATCGCACGTACAAACCAAGATACCATATAGCCTCCGGTATTTATAAAAAGTATGGCAATATATACCGCAATTCCCGATGGTCAACGGTCAATTACAACCATTATATATGCCAACATCAACATGTCGGCATTTTTATCACATAAAGTATTTTATAATAAGTAATTATATAAAATCATATCGCCGAGACGCCCTGGACACACCTCCGTAAGACAGCCATAATGCACGCTCGTATATTTGGCATATCACCAGAAAAATCACATATAGACGATGTGACAAACCATGTGCATCAGCCGACTTAAAACACGAATTCCCTAAAAACTAAACGTGTAGGCTAGATACTACTTGGGCGATAACAATCCGTCAAGTACGAAGTTACAGCACCGAACAACCGGGCACATCAGATGTCGAGCAACTTGGGCAGTTGCAGCGGATGTTCAATTATCCCCACAGCACCGTTGAGTATCAATTCGGTCCGGCAGCGAAACCCCCACGTCACCCCCACCGGGAAAAAGCCCGCCGAAGTCGCGGTCTTCATGTCAACCGCGCTGTCCCCCACATAGGCAACCTTCGATGGTGCTACCTGCATTTCCTCGGCTATGGCCAACGCCGCGCCCGGCACCGGTTTCAGCGCGTAGCCGTCACGATGGCCCCAAACACAATCAAAATACTCCCGACCCAACAATCGCGCCACCACCTCTTGCGTAAAACCGTCGCCTTTATTGGACAAGACCGCGAGTTTACGCCCGCTCTGCTTCAGTTGATCGAGCATCTCCGGCACCCCAGGGTAAGGCCTCGACGAGTCAGCATAATGTTCGGCATAGTATTGACTGTGCAGCCCCAGCAATTGCTCAGCCAAATCCTGCCGGTCATCGGGCAACGAACGCTCGATCAACTTGCGTACACCATCGCCCACCCGCTTGCGATACGACGCCGGTTCATGCGTCGGTAGATTAAGCTGCCTTAGCCCATGATTGACGCTCTCAGCTAAATCATCGAGGCTATTTACGAGCGTGCCGTCAAGATCGAATATCACTGCTTGGTATTTCATGTTGTGAACTCTCGGTCAAATTTAGCAGGTTTGAACGTCGGAATATGCACTCACAAGTGCTTGATCGTAAGTCCTTGCTGCAATTCTTTCCGGTCAAAAAGCCCAAAGAAAAACTCACGGTTAGCAGACACATTAGCATTTTCAAGCTGAGCTGTCATTCTTTTTTCCGCGGCAAGCAACTCTTGCCTCTTTTTATCGAGAAGACCGCTTAGTTGCTCATTAACGTCACGAATCTTTTCAAATGCCGCTCGACGCTGCTGGGCTGAGCCGTTCGCCGACCGCAGTTTACGCGAGTCTTCTACTGCTTGCCGTCGCTGTTCGAGCAATTTCGCTACATCAGCCTGACCCGCGACCGAGTCATCGATATGACGTTGAGGATTATAAAGCAGCTCACGTTTAAGTCGTTGAATCCGAGATCGCTCAGTGTCAATCGCAGTCAGGCTCGGCTCGCAGTCGGCAAACAAATGTATTGTCGCGCTGGCCACAGCGAACCTCGGCGGTTCAACCCCATAAAACAAACGAATAAAACCATCGGTTACTTGATCGTAACGTCCCCCGCCGATACCGTGTACAAAATAATCCGCTAAGAACAAACGAACAAATGCCGTCAGCATCAGTGCCTTGGGACGCAATGCCATATTGCCTTCCTTCAATAATCGCCGCAACTGCCCCACAGCCTGCATATTCGGTTCAAACGCCTCCGCCGGTATCTCGAGCAACGCGTTATCTTGGTCACCCAAAAATATCTTGCCCGCCGATTCGTAAACATACAAAGAACTGCGCGAATGTTGCTCCCGCAATATCCAAAAAGGCATCTCAATCTTGTTGTCATCGATAGTAAGATCAGGTAAAGGCTGCGATTGATTACGCACACGGTTGGCTGCGCGAAATTCTCCCAAAGCTTGATTGTAACAACTGCTCATCCGCCGCCGTTGCAGCAGCAAATCCAAAAAGAATCCCGTAAAGGCTGATGAACCACTCATCTCCGAGAGCGGCAAATCACACCAAGACACATTAATCGCCTCCGCCAAGTAGCGATTCAGCAAAACGAAAAACTCACCCAGATTGCCCCCGCGCCCCGCGATTCGTTCCAGCGTCTCAACCAACCGTGCCATCGGCTGCTTAAGTTTCTCAGGCACCGTCAGAGATCGCAGTTTCGCAACAATACCACCAACCTCCGCGACACTCGGCACCGGCAAAAGCTCGACCGGCATAGATAACTGATCCGGACAGAACGGCAAATGCTGCACCGACAGCTTGCCCGCACTATCAATCGGCACACTTAGACTGCTATGCT
Source organism: Sedimentisphaerales bacterium (assembly GCA_016928435.1). GTDB lineage: Bacteria > Planctomycetota > Phycisphaerae > Sedimentisphaerales > SM23-30 > JAFGKT01. The sequence continues at coordinate 42,386 of JAFGKT010000075.1, forward strand.
TGGGCAAATCGCTATCCACTGCCACATTCCAGACCACACCCCCTATCGCCCGCGCCAAAAAGTCCGCCAGAGTGTACTTGATCAGAATGCCGCAATGATAGAACTGACATTGATGCCCGGTGAGTATCAAAGGCGTGGAATAATCGCCGACAGCATCATAAGTGACTTCCCCACCCCCAGCCTTACCAGGCCGCAACTTCTGAGCATAACACCTGACCACTTCCCCCAGCTCCTGCCGTGCCTCGCGCCGCATCGAAGGCAAATCACTGTCAAGAATCTGCAAAGAAGATTGCGACAAGACCACCCGATTGATATCGATCGCCTTGAGCATTTCCCCAATGGTCGGATAAAGCAACTGCTCGCCGTGCTTTTGAGGTGTATTGAGAACAACTGGATAATTGGAATCGGTCATGATTGACAGTTGCACGCTTTGTGCCATGCTAAGCAACCGCAAGGCTGGCTGCTATCCGCACACCACCCAACCTTTTCCATCGATTGCTCGAATACCTCCATATAATGGCGTAAACGATTGCTAACATTATCGAGATTGCCGCCGAAGTAGCGATTGGGGTCATTATAGATCAAACTGACAGGTATCTCACGAACTCGCAAACCATGATACGCCGCCTGTACCCAAAACTCCAGCGGAATCGCATAACCGCACTCGGTCAGCTCCAATCGAGCCACCGCCGAAACCCGATAAGCCTTAAAACCGCAAAAACTATCTGTAAGATCAAGCCCCAACTTTTCATTCACCATAGCGGTGATGATTTCATTAACGCTGCGTCTCTCTGCCGGAGGTGTAGAGTATTCCGAAATCGGGCAGAGATAACGCGACCCGCTGATAATATCAGCGTCATCGTTGCAGATAGCTGAGAAAAACACCGGTATCAAATTCGGATCATGCTGCAAATCACAATCCATGGTGATCATCCACTGGGCACCGCAGGCTTGAGCGAAATGAAAAGCGTCGATGATCGCTTGGCCATAACCTTTGTTGCAAGGCCGACTGATCAAATTAATGTCAGACCGCCGGACCAGCAATTCCTTCGTACCGTCAGTACTGCCGTCGTCGATTATCACGATATCATCAGTGTATCGCCGGGCCTGATCCAGCACTTTACTAATGTACTTACGCTCATTGTAAACTGGAATCGCCAGCAACACCGACTGTCTGGCTTTGAAATCTCGATATTTCATGCAAATATGATAGGCAAAGCACTCTTTAAAGTCAAACAGTCAAGGCTAAACATTACCCATCTTGCCTGTTTTGCCAATTTGCTTGCCCAATCCCTTCAACCATTGCTTTTACTTAGTCAATAGCCATAATATAGTATTATATTGCCCATTTAACAACACTCTCCTTTCAAAACCATAACATTCAATGAATCATACGAATCTATCAACCAAACTCGCTCACCTAAAAGACATCTTGCACAGCTACACCAAAGTAATCGTCGCGTATTCCGGCGGTACCGATAGCACATTCCTGCTCAAAGTCGCCCTCGATACCTTAGGTCGCGAAAACGTCCTAGCCTGCATCGCCCTAAGCGAATCATTCGCCCAGAGTGAATATCAACAAGCCCTGCAACTAGCCCGCCAAATGCAAGCGGAAACCGTAACCATTAACCCCAACGAAATGCAAGACCCCCAATACCGCGCCAACTCCGCTCAGCGTTGCTTCTATTGCAAACAACATCTATTCGCCAAAATGACCGAACTCGCCCAACAGCGTAACATACCCACCATAATATCCGGCGACAACGCCGACGACCCCAACGACCATCGGCCAGGCCTAGCCGCCGCCAAAAATTTCCACATCGCCAGCCCTCTACTAGAGGCCTCCCTCACCAAAGCCGACATCCGAACCCTAAGCAAACAACTCCAACTGCCCACTTGGAACAAACCCGCCCAACCGTGCCTGGCTTCGCGAATAAGCTACGGCTTAGAGATATCCGCTGATCGCCTGCGCCAAGTAGAACAAGGCGAACAATTCCTCCGCACCCTGCTCCCAGGACAACCACTGCGAATGCGCCATCACGACCAACTAGTCCGCATCGAAGTACCCACCGAACATATCGCAAAACTAACCGACGAAAAACTACGCGAAAAAATCGTAACCTTCTTCAAGCAACTAGGCTTCAAATACGTCACCCTAGACCTGCAAGGCTTCCGCAGCGGCTCCGCCAACGAAGTACTCTAACCAACACCATCCGCCAACTTTAGCCCCCGAACGTAAGCAATATTTATATTGCTCTAGCTCGGCGGTTCAAACTCCAATCCACAATCAATCGCCTAACCATCTCCTCGATAAACTACTGTACCCCCCACCATCGTCAACTTCACCTGCCCATCGCCATCCAAAATATCCGCCGGCACATCCTCCGCGCCAATCCCCCGATCACTAACCGCAACCGCCACAATATCCGCAGCCTTACCAACCGCCAGCGACCCAATCTCATCGGCCCAACCCAACGCCCGCGCGCCGTTAATCGTACCCATCGCCAATATCGTCTCCGCCTCAAGCTGCGGATAACGCCGCCGCAAAAAACGCATCTCATCAAGAATGCTCAGCGAATCATTACTAGCCAAGCTGTCCGTCCCCAAACAAACATTGATCCCCATCGCCAGCATTTCCCGAAACCGATGATTGCGATGCCCAAAAAAATCCGCCGAACGCGGACAATACGCCACACTGTGCCCCCGCCCCGCCAACAAAGCCAAATCCTCATCGTCCGCGTAATTCACATGCGCCAACAAAAAATCACGCCCCGAAAGCTCCATCCCCAAAAAATACCGGATCGGCGAAACCCCAACCGGCTCAAAACTCCCATCCCATCTTCCAATCCTCTTCAAATACGCAGGCCAAATCCCCGAACCGTCCCGCAAAAAATCCGCCTCCGCCACCGTCTCCGCCAAATGCGTCGTCAGCAAAACATCACACTCCGCCGCCGCTTCATACAACTTTCGATTCGTCGAATACGGCGCATGAGGCGACACCCCCACTCGCATCAACCCATCATCACTCCGCTCCCACACACACTGCGCCAAATAATCCAAAGGCCCCACAACATCCTCCCGCAACCCAATCAGCTCCGCGAACGCCACCTTACGAATCCCACTCTTAGCCAACTCCGCCCGCGCCCGATTCTCATGGCTAATATCACCAACCGTAGTCACCCCCCCCGCCAACGATGCTTCACATGCCGCACCAATCGTCCCTGCGATATCATCCCCCAACTCCGTCCGCAACTCAACAATCCGCCCCACCCATTCCGTAAAATCACCCTCGAACGGAACCCGCCCCCCCAAATCCGACAACTCCAAATGTGTATGCCCATTAACCAACCCCGGCAGCAAAACACAATCCGGAAGATCAACCACCGCCGCCCCAGAAAACTCCCCCAACAAATCACTATACTCACCAACCCCCAAAATCCGCCCACCATCAACAGCAACCCCCCCCCGCCCAACAGCAGCAGCCCCACCCAACCAAACACTATGCCCACGTAATATCAACATCACCAAAGTGTATCAGCTCCCCCACCACGGTCAACTTCAAAGAGATCACAACTTTCTACCATTACATTCAGTTATCCAAGATAACACCCTTGTTTGCAGTCTCTCCTACTGATATACTACCTGCGATCTAGGGTATTTGTCTGGTCGGGCCATATTCGTATGGCCAAATTTGAGTGTTTACTCGCAAGCCGTTAAGAACACAATGTTGACATACTTTAGACATAGCGGGCTGGTTTAAATGGGCTAAAAAGAGAACAGAGGCCAAAACGATGAAAATTGGACGAAATCAAAAATGTCCTTGTGGGAGCGGAAAGAAGTACAAGCATTGTTGTGCCAAACCTGAGCCATCGTTTGACCCGGTTATTGCAGCTACTGAATTGAGCTTACGTGATCGAAACATCATCTTATTTAATGAAATCTTTGATATTTTTAAGATAAATGAGGGAATTGACTGGTCAGATATCCAATCAACAATATCTGACGACCAAATTCGTCATATGTATCAAATTGTTGCAGATTTGTGGCACTATAAAACAGACATCGGGTCACTATTGCCCAAGCCAGATAACAAGCTTCGCGCATTGTATCAAGGCGACATCGCTCCTGAACTTCTGGTGAGAAATGTATTTCGATTTAGTCTTTATGCTGATGAAATTCTTGTGGTTAGCCCATTCTTAAATCCATGGGGAATAAGAGAAGAATATAATCCCATAGATAATCCTGCGCAGCATAAGGTGGATGCACTCAAACTTGTCTTCTTCGCAATACAAATGGCACCTTGGATAGATGCCGGGCTAGTTAATCTCATACCAGACCCCAGCGATTATGATCATCAACTGAAAATACGTACTTGGAAAATGGCAGAGCAACGAATAAAAAAAGATATGCCGACAGACGAAGATATGGCTCCAGAATTGAATCGTACCGAAGAAGAACTCCGTTCTATTCTGCTTGCATCACCTAATGAATATCTTATCAGAAAAATGAGGCAATACAACTCTGACGTATCGGAAAAGGAAATTAAAGGCGCACTTGAATATGTGGATCAGTTACGAGAACAATCCCTATTTATGCCTATGCAGACTTTAGATATGATGGGGCCCCAATTACTTTCACTTCGTTTAGGTGTGAATCTAGAAATGGCATTGTATCTATGCCAAAGCACTGGTGCATTTCCGTATACAAATGTCAAATATAGATGGAAAGAGCTACAGTCCGTCAAAGAATCATTGCCTACCGATGCAGAAATCTGGACCCCATTGACCAAAGCATTTTCTGATTTAGATTTTAGGTTCCTTGATAACATTAATACATCCTTCGCGTGCAATATGCGTAAGGAGAATAGATTGGAAGGTTTCCGTACGTTTTTGCGACGAATGTGGTCTACTCTTAACAACGAAGATGACTTAACCAAACTTCAATCCAAATCCAGAGATTTTGCAGATGAGCTATCAGATGAATATCACAAAGCTAAAGCAGAATGGGACAAGATTGACACCGATTTGATTAAATGGCTTGGGGGGACCATCTCTACTGGAATTGGAGCTAGCGGATTAGGAGCAATTATTGATGGCAAACTTGGAATCGCGGCTGGAGCGTCGTTTGCCATAAAGGCGGTAACTGAACTAGTTGCCGCAAAAAGAAACCGAAGGTCGTTCCGCGAGAAAGTTCCAATGTCTGTATTCATAGATTTGAACGGAAAATAAACTATTCAATCAGCCGACCAGGAAGGCCTCATCAGCCCATGCTGTTTGGTTTTGGGGTACAAGACTTGTTAGGCTGGAATTTTCGCAACCGTCCGCGCGTAGTGCCTAGACTTTGACGTACTTTCGCCCGTTGATCTGAGGCAGCCGCGATTGCGCCGGCCCCGTGCGAGTGGTTCCCGTCTCTGGAGCTGCGAGCTGTTGCTCCATCAGCATTTCCTCAAGATCACCAGCTTTATTTTCGCGTTCCAGGCTTTCCATGAACTCTTCCGCGGTCTTCAAACGCCGCCGGGCCAGTTCGCGCACCGAATCAAACCGAAAACTCTCGCGCAGCCGCGCCGACCAGTAATCGTATTCGATCTTGCGTTTCCAGCTCACCAACGCATCGCTGGCACCCCGCCCATGCACCACATACCGGCGGAACTCGTTAAAAATCCCCACTGCCCCCATATCATCCAAATTGCGCGCATCCGAAAGTATCATCGCTTCGATCAGCGTCGTAGAACGATTCCCAGACTCAATAACAATACTGCAAACCCGCTCCATCTGCCGCGGGTTGATCAATTCCTGCAATTTCTCCTGGATAATCTGAGCCGAAAAGTCCCGCAAATCCTCATCGGTAAGGTCGGCTAACACCATCCGCGCCGCCCGATCCTCCTGGTTGGCGTACCGGGCGAAGCCCGCGTCCCGGAAAAGAGCCGCGATATTCAAGCATTCCTGGTCCACCTGGAACCGCTGCGTATCGGGCAACCGAGCGATACTGCCGCAATGGCGCATTACCCGCCGGGCACGATCGATGAGGTAACGGTCGGGCGTACCCTTTATGGTAGGAACTGCTAGAACTTGATCGGATATTTCCTGAATTACGCCTAGATTGGCCATCGCGGACTCCTGTGCCAATTGTCATCTATGCCAAAAACCAAGGCGACCCAGCGGCAAAAAGAGCATTCCCCGCTAAACTCGCCATTTAGCATATATCGGCCCGACCATCGACAATCCTTGAATCCCACCGACCAAACAGTCCCATTCCGCTCAAAATCCGCGTCAGTGAAAAAAGGGGACTGGCTCCGCAGCGTCAGCGGAGGTGCCTGTACCCTTTTTTCGCCTAGCCATTAATATTGCGATAATAGAAGTCCCGCTGTTGCGGCTCAAAACCCGCATTGCGTATCAATCCCCGCAGCGTCTCCAACTCCAACATATAGCAAGTCCCCGCCGCGGAAACTACATTCTCCTCCATCATCAGCGACCCAGCGTCGTCGCAGCCCGCTAATAAGCTCAACTGAGCGATTTTTGCCCCCATAGTCACCCAAGAAGCCTGAATATGCCCCACATTATCGAGAAAAATCCGCGCCAAAGCCGTCATTCTAAGCTGCTCCACCGCGTCAGCCGTGACCAATTCCCCCCGCTCGCGAGGTCGACCACTCGCCTCATCATACTCCGCCCGAGCCCCCAACCGCGTATTACGCCCCTGGAAAGGCCAACAAATAAACGCTGTGAAATACCCCCCCTCACCCGTCCGCTCGCGATACGCCAACGATTCATCCTGCAAATCCCGCAAACGCTGCAAATGCTCAATCCGCTCCGCCACCGTCTCCACATGCCCAAACATCATCGTCGCCGTCGTACAAATCCCCATTCGGTGCGCTTGCCTGCTGACTTCCAGCCATTCTTCCGCCGAGCACTTCCCCGGCGAAACCTCCTGCCGCACCGAATCCACCAGTATCTCCGCCCCACCCCCAGGAATACTGTCCAACCCCGCTTCCCGCAAACGCTCCAGCAACGTTCGCAAAGGCATATCAAAATGCCCCGCCATGAACGCAATCTCAGCCGGCGAAAACCCATGGATATGCAACCCCGCAAAACGCCCCTTTATCCCCCTCAACAAATCCTCGTACCACGAAAGCCCCAAAGCCGGGTTCATCCCCCCCTGCAGCAATATCTGCGTCCCCCCCAACGCAACCAACGGTTCAATCTTAGCATTAACTTCCTCAACCGTCAGCGTATAACCGCCCGGATCCTTACCCCCCACACTAAAAGCACAAAACGAACAAGCAGTCCCACAAATATTCGTATAGTTAATATTACGCTCGATCGCGTAAGTGCGAACCTCTGACCCATGCAGCAAATCAGCAATCTCCCCACCCCGCCGACACAATTCATGCAGATTCCCATCACGATACAACTGCTCCGCCCGCTGCGCCGTTATCCGCTCCACACCCCTTCGCCCCACCGCAGCGACAAAATCCGCACAAGTAACCATTACACCGTTGATTCCGTAGCGGAAGGTTCGCTGACCGGACTATAAAAACGCAAAGGTCGGCACTTATCGATCAAACCATACTGCTGAGCCAATTCATAAAACCGACAAAGCCCCCGTTGTTGGCGTTTCCCGAAGTCAAAGCAAATATTTTCCGCGAAATACCGCTGCGCCACTTCGTTAGAAAAACCATGCCGCCCGGCATAAGCCGCAATCACAGCGTCAATATTCTTGCGCCCTTCAGTGGCCGCGTTCTGCAGCAACTCACATAAATGCCCATCAACCGTCTCACTCGGACACGCCCAAAACGCGTAAACAAAAGGCAACGACGTCAGCTCAAACCAAGCCTGCCCCAAATCCAACTGGTAAGGCCAATTCGGCAACTGACCCAAAACCTTATCACCAATCAACAACACCGCTTGCTCCGCTTCAATCGGTCCCGCCAAAGGCTTCATCGGCAACTCGCGTCCAAACCGCAACTGCCAAACCACCCCCGCCAACACTATCGAAGTGTGTGAATCCCCATCACATGCCAAGCATTCAATCTCATCCAAAGGCCGTCTAGACATTATCCGCACTGTAAGCACCTCGCCCTGCGAAGCAATCGCCGCAATAGGCAAAATAAACCAGTCTTGGCTCGTCCGCTGATAGTCAATACTAGGCACTAAAGCGCAATCGACACTGCCGGCTTCCATCAACCCCGCCAGACGCGAAGGAACATCAAAACTAACATCCACCCGATCGTTATCTGCCAGGGTATATGTCAAAGGCCGGGTATTGAAAAAGCTCACCGCCCCCACCCGGTACCTATCACGCCCAACCAGTCTCTCTGTTGCATCGTTGTTTTCTGTCATAGTTGCTTATTATACCTCGATTAATGCCGCTGACAAGGGCATGAACCCCTAAGGAAAAATTCCTTGGCCCCACGCCGCCCTTGCCCTATAATCAGCCATCATGAAAAAAAGGATCGCTGACAATCTGCAACGGATTCGTGACAATGTAGCCGAAGCCTGCCTCCGCAAAAATCGCGATCCCAACGAAGTCAGAATCGTCGCGGTAAGCAAAACCGTCGATGTAGATGCCATTCTTTCCCTTTTGGAACTGGGACATTTGGAACTGGGTGAATCACAAGTTCAGCAGCTAATCCAACGCGACGCCCGAATCCGCGAAACCCTGGCCCGACAGCGCGAACTGCACAGCACCCCTGAAAGCCAAGCCCTGCCGAGGCCTCATTGGCACATGATCGGCCATCTTCAGCGCAATAAAGTCAAACAAGTACTTCCCCTGGTGGACATGATCCACTCGGTCGATTCCCTGCGTTTGGCTGAAGAAATCAACACCGGCGTCGCCAAGTCCGGCCTAGCCCACAAAGCCAAAATCCTCCTGCAAGTCAACACCAGCCAAGAAAAGCAAAAGTTCGGCCTGGCTGTCGGTGCCGTCTCAGCTCTGGCTGAACAAATAAAAACCTTGCCCAATCTCGAAATCGCCGGCCTAATGACCATGGCGCCGCTCACCGACGACGCGGAAATCTCCCGGTTTTGCTTCGGCCGACTGCGCGAAATCTTCGAGGAAATGCGCGGCGAACGAATCGTCGGCCCTGAATGCACACACCTTTCAATGGGAATGAGCCAGGACTACATCGCAGCCGTCGAAGAAGGCGCTACTATCCTGCGTATCGGCTCCGCTCTCTTTTCTTAGATCCGAGAAATAACTACGTTGCCAAAGCATTAGGCTGTAACAAGCTATTGTCTTTCGCTGACACTAATTGTCCTTTGAGCTACTCGGTACTCTAACAGAAAAAGTGTGCCCTCATGAGGGAACCTATTCGCAGCTATCTTTATAGTCTGTATATTTCTTGGCGTACGGGCAATATGGATGGATTCCGCCCCAAAATATTGGCATACCATCGTAACGTCATAAGGATTGGCAAAGGTGCCCGTTTGATTGTGGGCAAACGTCTGCATCTGTCAACCAGGCCCACAGCATGGCCCGGCGGGTGCTTCATAGAACTGGGAGCCAACAGCACAATCCATTTCACCGGCTACGCCAGTATCCGCGCCGAAGTCCGAATCGAAACCACCGAGAATGCTAAAATAACCATTGGTGATCGTTGTATTGTGAGGGAACGCGCACGCATCAATGCCAACCAGGAAATCACCCTTGGCGACCGCACAGGTATCGGAAATAGTACCATGATCTCCGACGGCGATTTTCATCCCATAATCGAAAATGGCAAAGTGCAGCAAATGACCGCGCCCGTTCATATAGGCGACCACATATGGGTCGGCGCTCACTGTATTATCCTAAAGGGAGTTACCATCGGCAACGACACCATGATCGGAGCCGGTTCGCTGGTCACCAAAGACATTCCCGATCATGTTGTCGCATTCGGCCGACCTGCCAAACCCCATCATAGTATCGACAGTTGTTTTCGCAACTAACCCGCTTACCGCCCCGGCGATGCTATCCAACCGCCCCCCAATACAAATCCATCCTTATCGTAAAACACCGCCGCCTGACCAGGCGTAACCGCGCTAACCGGCTCAGCAAAATCCACTCTCACCCTACCGTCGTCTAACGGCGTAATCTTCGCCGGCGCCCCACGATGGTTGTAACGTATCTGGGCCGAAACCTCCAACGAACCCACCGGCCGATCGACCAACCAAATCATATTCTCAGTCACAAACGTACCACTAAGCAATTCCTCCCGGCTGCCCAGCACCACCGTATTAGTCTCAGCATCCAATCGAATCACATACGCCGGGTCACCCAACGCGATCCCCAACCCCCGCCGCTGACCTATCGTATAACGAAAAATCCCATTATGTTCGCCCAACACCTCCCCAGCGGAATTGATAACCACGCCCGGCTTAACCAATTCCGGCGCGTGTTCCGCCACCACCCGAGCATAATCATCATCCGGAATAAAACAAATTTCCTGCGATTCGGATTTGTCGTGTATCGGCAACTTCAATTCTTGAGCGAAACTGCGTACCTGCACCTTGTGATAATCACCCAAAGGCAGCAACACACGCCCTTGGTTTTCTCGCCCCATACCGAACAGCACGTACGATTGATCTTTCTTATAATCCCACGCCCGGCACAAACGCGCCCCCTGCTCCGTCTGCGCCATTCGAGCATAGTGCCCCGTCGCGAAAAATTTCGCCCCCACCTCATCCGCATGATCGATCAGCGCGCCGAACTTCAAACGCCGATTACACAACACACAGGGATTAGGCGTACGGGCATGGCGATACTCATCCACAAAATAATCCACAATCCCCTTGAGCTGCTCGCGAAAATCCAGCACATCCAATTCAATGCCCAGCATATCCGCCACTAGCCGCGCATCGTCCGCCCCGTCGGTTGATGCGTCTCCGAAAGTATCCTCCCCCGCTACGCCCAATCGCATATACACCCCGCGCACTTCATACCCCGCCCGCTGCAGCAGCGCCGCCGTAACACTGCTGTCCACCCCCCCGCTCATCGCCACCAATACCGTATCCTTACGCGCCATCAAAATCCTTATCATTCCCTCCGCAAACCAGTGGGGTGGGTAATTTTAACATCTTGTTCAATGTTACCCACGCGGTTCTCTGACCAATCGGTTGCGGTTTAACCACTCTTACGACTGCTTACTGTTATAAATCTCCCCACCCTCCTCAGCGTATAGCTGAAGCAACTCAACCGACTTATCCCGCAGCACATCTTCAATCACTTTTATGCCCCGCCGCTCCAGCAGTGCCATCCAATAATTGGGTTTATCACCTTCATCAAAGCCTATCGCCCGAGCGTCATTGTCCCTCGCGCCGCAAACCAACCGAACAATGCCCGACCAAGCCAACGCCCCCAAACACATCGCGCAAGGCTCGGTAGAACTGACCAACTCATAACCCCCTTCGCCCACCAAAGCAAGATCATAACTGCCCAACGACTGCTGCGCCAGCGAAAGCGCCATCATCTCCGCGTGGGTTATGGAACAATTGCTCGTTTGAACAATGTTGACTCCGACGGATATGAGCTTACCGGTATCTTGAGCAAACACCGCCGCGGCAAAAGGCCCCCCCGTCTTACGAGCGATATTCTCCTCTACCAAACTCAGCACAAACTCCATACGCCGCTCATCGTCGAGCAACGGTTTATTACACTTACGCGCAACAGGCCCAACCCAATCAGGCAGAGCAAGAGTAAGCTGGTACTTTTTCGCCATAGATTACGCTCCGAACTCGGTCAGCTATTTGGCTTCTAAGGCCAACTTCAACACTTTTTCGACCCGTTTGACGAACTGAAATTTAATGCCTTTTAGAACGTTCTTAGGCAAATCTTCCAGATTTTTGCGATTGCGCTCCGGAAGAATAACCGTCTTGATACCAGCCCGCTTGGCGGCGATGACCTTTTCCTTCACCCCGCCGATCGGCAGCACCGAACCGGTAAGCGTAATCTCGCCGGTCATGGCGATATCATGTCGTACCGACCGACCAGACAACAACGACGCCAACGAAGTAAACATCGCCAAGCCTGCCGACGGACCATCTTTCGGTATCGCCCCGGCGGGAACGTGAATGTGAATGTCACGCTTCTTCAACGCCTCTTCGTCAGCTATAGTTTCAAGCAAATCCTTGGGCAACTTCACCCGTCGCACGCTGCCGTCCGTCACCGCCAGGTTTTTCAGCACACTAAATGCCGCCTGGGCTGATTCCTTCATCACATCGCCTAATTGTCCGGTAAGCAGCAACTGACCGCTACCAGGCATAATCGTCGCTTCGATAAAGAGAATCTCACCACCCACCGGCGTATAAGCCAGGCCCGTCGCCACGCCCGGCACACTGCTGCGCATAGCTAATTCCGACTCGTACAGAATCGGACCAATCAACTTGCCCAACATTGTCGGGGTTACCGTAGCGCTTTTGCGTTTGCCCTCGGCGATATCCGCAGCTACCGCTCGGCATACCGAAGCGATTTTGCGCTCTAATTCACGAACCCCCGCTTCGCGCGTATATGACTCTATGAGAGCCAGCAACGTCTCATCGCCCAACTTGAGCTTCGACGCCGTCAGACCGTTCTCTTTAAGCTGGCGCGGCACCAAGTAACGCTTGGCAATCGCCAACTTGTCGTCAGTCGTATAACCGGGTAGCTCCAAAACTTCCATACGGTCACGCAATGCCGGGGGAACCGGCCCCATGTAATTCGCCGTCGCGATAAAAATCGTCTTGGAAAGGTCAAACGGCTGATCGATATAATGATCCGTAAAGGTGTTGTTCTGTTCGGGATCGAGCACTTCCAGCAAAGCCGACGCCGGGTCGCCTCTAAAGTCCGCGCCGATTTTGTCCAACTCATCCAGCATGAATACCGGATTGTTCGTACCGCATTTGCGCAGTTCTTGGATAATACGTCCGGGTATCGCGCCGATATACGTCCGGCGGTGGCCTCGAATCTCCGCTTCATCACGCATACCGCCCAAAGACACACGCACAAACTCCCGACCCATGGAAGCGGCTATGCTTCGGCCCAGCGAGGTCTTGCCTACCCCAGGCGGACCAACCAGACAAAGAATCGGACTGCGACCTTGCGGATTCAATTTACGCACCGCCAAGAACTCCAAAATCCGCTTCTTTACCTGAACCAAATCATAATGATCGCGATTGAGAATACGACGCGCTTTGACCAAATCGAGTTTGTCGCGACTGCTCTTGGACCAGGGCAGTTCGCAAAGCCATTCAATATAACTGCGAAGCACACTGAACTCCGGGCTGATCGAATGTATTCGCGACAAACGTTCCAGCTCCCGCATGGCTTCATCTTCGACCTTTTCCGGCATTTGCGCATCAATAATATCTTGCTTGAGTTCCGCTATGTCCTGCGATTTCTGATCGGTTTGGCCCAGCTCGGTCTGAATCGCCTTTAGCTGCTCCTGCAAAAAGTACTCGCGCTGGGTTTTGTCGATTGATTGACTAACCTGCTGATGAATCTTATCCGAAAGCTCCAACAGCTCCAATTGACCCGCCAACGCGACCGATAGCTTTTGCAGGCGTTCTTCGACGTCGATGGTTTCCAGCAGTTCTTGCTTTTTGTCGATGGGAATATTGATATTGGCTGCGAGAAAGTCCGCCAACGCGCCGGGGTCTTCGATGTTGCTCAACACAACATTCACTTCATCGGGGATGTTGGGGGCAAGTTGAATCATTTTTTCCGCGGTATGCCGAATGTTGGCTGCCAGAGCCTGCAGCGTTTTGCTCGGCTTGACTTCGGAAGTGATAACCTCGATCCGCGCCTGCATGAACGGTTCTATCGAAAGCCATTCCACCACCTTGAAGCGTACCAAGCCATGCACCACCAGGCTGTTTTGGCCGTCAGGCAATTTCAATGTTTTCAATACGGTAACCGCTGTGCCGGTCGGATACAGGTCGTCGGCGGTAGGGTTGTCAATACTGGGGTCTTTTTGGGTGATAACGCCGATAACGTTGTCGGGCTGATTGAGCGCTGCCTTGTCATTTGCCGTGATCTCGTCAATTTCTTGATTGAGTTGGCCTTCAGCCAAGGCCGCCAAAAGCCGCCGACTGCGAGGCCGCCCCACCGCCAAAGGAATAACCGTTCCAGGAAACACAACCACATTGCGTAAAGGCAAAATCCCCAACTCAGTGGGAATCAGAAAATGATCGAAATCCGCTTCGGTCTTTGTTTTCATACCGACGCGCCGCCGGGTCGAGCGCAATCTAGGCTGCTCTTTGCCGCGAGCGACCGACCTGGCTGTAGCCTTATCGCCGGCCTTAGACTGCACCGTAATCTGTCGCGTCGCGGGGGGCAGTTCTATCCCGGTGGAATTCACATCCACTTCATCCGGATCGATAGCGTCGGTGTCTAATTGACAGGTATCCCAGATAGAATCGCCGTTGGGCTCGGCCGGACTTTCAGACGGACCAATCTCAACCTCCGGTTCATCGCGGATCGGTTGTTCGTTGGGATCACTTTTCTTCTTACGGGTGGTTTTTTTGCGTTTTGTCTCGCTCATGCAGCGTTAGTTTCCAATATAAGAATACAAATCGACTCCTAAGTACAGCTCCAGCCTCACGCCGCACTTAACAATGGTCTCAGCAGGAACACAGCGGAAGATTCACTGATAACATAATCTGCCCCCAGCTTCGGCATCGGCATAAGATCAGCCTTGCCCCAAGGGTATCGGTAAGCTTAGCGGCAAGATAGAGAATTGTCAAACACAGCCCGGCGTAAAGCCTGGCCCAATCACATACAAGAGGTTTTTACAGCGGTAATTACGATTATCGCACCGACCCCTGGATCAGCACGGTACGCCGCCCTATCGGGCTGACCAAAGACAACTGCATTGCTCCAGTCTCAAAGTCTGTTTGACTGACAATGTCACGCAATTGATCCACTGTCTGTATCGCTGCGCCATTCACATGGGTAATTACCTCACCGACACGCAAACCACAAAGTTGGGCCAACGACCCCTGGATCACTTCGACAATGATCACCCCCCTGGTCTTTGAATCCAGTCCGTAAAAACGCGCAGCCTCCGAATCGAGCTGCCGCACCGAAACCCCCAACCGCGGCCCGTTTCCATGAGGCGATTGCGAACGACCAGGCCCATCAGAACGATTACGCGGGTCCGACTGCGCCAACCAATGATTTTGCTCCTCCATCGCCTTGGCGACATCGCGGTCACCCAAGACTATATCAAAGTCTATCATCTCGCCGTCGCGCCAGACCGAAAAAGTCGCTTCCGTTCCCGGAGCCATCGTGGCAATAAGATTACGCAATTGGTTATCATCGACAATTGGATTGCCGTCGATCGCTGTGATGATATCAAAACCTTCGAGCCCCGCTTCAGCAGCCGGAGTGTTCGGAACTACCAGGTGTATCAGCACGCCTTCGACGTCCTCGGGAAGCTCAGCCAAAAACTCCGGAAGATCTCTGCTCAACTCCAAAATATACTCCTCAGGTAGATTACGCAGTTCCTCCAGAGTCCTATTCTGCATCGTCACTCCTAGATAACCGCGACGCACCTGTCCGTGAGCGATCAGTTCGCTCGTGACAAAACGCACCAAATCACTAGGCACAGCAAAACCATAGCCCGCTGACACACCCGTCGGACTGAGAATATTGGAATTGATGCCGATCACCTGGCCGTAGAGATTCACCAACGGACCACCGCTGTTACCCCGATTGATTACCGCGTCGGTCTGGATGAAATTTTCGTAAGCCCATGGGTTTACGTCACCACCCACGCCGCCTCGCAAAACCCCGGTTTGTCGGCCGAGAAAACTCACCACACCCGTCGTAACCGTCTGCTGCAAACCGAAAGGAGAACCTATCGCGATGACAAAATCACCTACCTGCAACTCCGAAGAATCGCCCAATACCGCGTAAGGCAATTCTTCATCGCCCGGGTCAATCTGCACCACCGCTAGATCGGTATCAGGATCGCACCTTACGTCTTGCGCCGAAAAACGACGCCCGTCCGGCAGAATAATATCAACTTCACTGCCGTCAGCTACCACATGATTGTTCGTCACCACATAACCGGCTGGATCAATTATAAAACCCGAACCCAAACCCAAAGGCTGACCGTTATTACCACGCACATCAATGAAAACCACCGCAGGCATTACCTGCTGGACAGCCCTACGGAAGGTGTTGTTAATCTGCGCTGCCAGATCGGTCTCGGCCGCAGTCAGAGGCTCAGGCGGCACCGCGAACGAAACCGCCGGCACTGTCAAAACCGCCAGCAAAAACCAAATTACCGCCACTTTCCGATTAAACCCAATAGCTCGTAACATATTATAAATCTCTCATTATCAAAGGCTTAAATGCCAATAGCTCTAGTTTTTCTTGCTCCAAGGCCCCCGCCGCAACTTCCTAGCTGTATTATAGTACGCTCGCCGCGGGATATCCGTTCATGGCGTACGAATCGAGACTTTTCTGCCCTCAGCCCACTTTTGGCGAGATATACCTTAGATATTACCGGCACGATTATGATACACGCTGGATTGACTAAAGTGCCTTGATCGCCGCTCGAAAAGCGTCAATATTCTCGGCGTTCATGTGGTAACAGTGGTCGTTATCCGGGAATCGCCTTGCCGCTACGTCGGCGACATACTCTTGAGCCGCCTTCAACATCATAGGCGCTACTTGGCAATAAGTCTTGACAAAACGCGGAGCTGAACCACCGGGCAATCCCATAACATCATGTAAAACAATAACTTGCCCGTCACAGCCGGGACCGCTGCCGCAACTTATAACCGGCACCTCACAGCGTTTGCTGACCTCCGCAGCCACCTCCGCGGCCACACACTCCAACAACAACGCCACCGCCCCAGCCTGCTGCATCGCCAGGCAATCCTTAACCAAATCCACCGCCTGCTCAACCTGCCTGCCTTTGACAATAGTAGCGGTTTGATACGCCGATTGCGGACGATAACCCAAATGAGCGATCACCGGAATATTCGCCTTGGCTAAATCCGCCACCAAATCGACATAACGATGATCAACTTCTACCTTGACCGCGTCGCAGCCGGCTTCGGTCAGGAACCGCCCGGCGTTACGTATCGCGTCGGCCTTGCTGGTCTGGTAGCTCAGAAAAGGCATATCACCGATCAAAAACACATTGGGCCCACCTCGACGAACCGCCGCTGTAATCGCGATCATCATATCCATAGTCGCCGGGAGAGTACTATCATACCCCAATATCACCTGCGCCAGCGAATCGCCCACCAAAATGCTGTCGATCCCCGCTTGCTGCAATAATGCCGCGGTGTGGGCATCGTAGCAGGTCAATACGGTTATAGGACGCTGCTGTCTTTTAAACTCCAACAGTTGAGCTAGATTAACTCGCTGTGACATATAGTTTTATTCTCCAACAATCCGCCGAGACATCCATCGCGGGGCAATGTAACTAACACGCCGATCCTACACTAATGATAAGCGTTTCGGCGGTCAAGGTAAAGGCGAGTTCTTCTTACCCAACAACTCCGCCAGTGGACGCAATTTGCTCATTAGATTTGAAAAGTCATCAAACGTAAGCGCCTGCGGGCCGTCACAAAGGGCGCTTTTGGGATCGGGATGGACTTCGATTATGACCCCGTCGGCCCCGGCCGCGACTGCCGCCTGCGCTAACGGCGCTACTGCCCAATTTACCCCGGCTGCGTGGGATGGGTCCACAACGACCGGCAAATGCGACAAGCGCTTTATCACCGCCGCGGCGGAAATATCCAATGTGCTGCGTGTAGCTGTTTCAAATGTACGAATGCCTCGTTCGCAAAGGATCACATCGAAATTGCCTTGCGAGACGATGTACTCAGCGGCCTGGAGCAATTCCTCCACCGTGGCGGACATGCCTTTTTTGAGCAGAATGGGTTTGCCGACCTTGCCCGCGGCTTGGAGCAATGAGAAGTTCTGCATGTTACGAGCGCCGATTTGCAAAACATCCGCGTATTCAGCAACCAATGGCAAAGTCTCAGTATCTTTCACTTCGGTAACGATGGGTAAACCGGTTTCGTCGCGGGCTTGGGCCAATATCTTCAGGCCCTCTTCCGCCATGCCTTGAAAGCTGTACGGATTCGTTCGCGGCTTGAACGCGCCGCCTCGCAACAATTGGGCCCCGGCTTTTTTTACCGCTTTCGCTGTCGCTAGAACCTGCTCATGCGACTCAACCGAACAAGGACCCGCGATAACCGTTAGAACATCGCCGCCGATTTTATGATCGCCAACCTTAACAATGGTGTCTTCGTGCTTGACTTCACGTGATACCAATTTGTAAGGACGCGACACCCGTACGCACTGGGCGATCCCTTCGTGCAGCGCGAAAACTTCCGGATCGATAGCGGTCTGGTTGCCGGTTATGCCGATGGCCACGCGGGTAGAGCCGGGAATCTTGTTGGGAGTGAAACCTAAGTTGCGAATATGTTGGCAGACCTGCTCAACCTGTTGGGCGGTGGCATCGTTACGCATTACGATAAGCATTGATGATAACCTCTGTGTTTGGAACGCTTAAGGGAACCTCTGATAATTCAATTTTGGCTGAGATGCGGAATGGGCATACATACAATAGATATTAACACTGGAGATATCATCGGCATTTGGGGCGGAGCAGGCAAGGGGTAATTTGTTCGGATGCTCCGTGGTAGAAATCGAATAATTGTGTTATTGGGGCCTTGCAAGTGATGCGATATTGGAGTATATTAGATGGTTTACGGCTTGGTGCAAGTGAAGTAAGTTCCGCCGAGTAAATGATTTACGTTTTCTATTTGTTGAAATTGGAGTTGTTTGATGGGTAAACCCAGACGTCGTCGTAAGGTCGGTAGCAAAAAACGTCGTGCTCGCTGGAAGGTACGCAATCGCAAGTAATTAGACACTTGGGGCTAAGTTGGGCAACGATAGCTTTTCTACGTAAAATGCTTATTGCTAGAGACTTAAAGCGTATATACAGCTAGTTTTCGCGTGTGCAAACAAGTTGCACACCCTACGGGCTGAAGATAAAGTGATGTACATTAAGAACACCCGAAGCAATTTGGGTGTTTTTCTATGCGCAGTTCGGGGCAAAAAAGAGAACACAGACATATCAGAAACGCGCGGGGCGCTGCAACGCAATGAAACAACAGTGCGGTGGTTTTGGGGGTAGCGAAAATGAGAGATTTGTTGGGATACAGGCGCGCTTGGTTTCGTAGGTGGGCGTATGAGGACGGGAAGTGAGATGCGCAAAGGTTTGGCGGGAGCGCGCGGGAGTGGGATAGGTGAGAATGGACGATCAAAAACTAGCAGAAATTTGTCGGTTTTGATTGGTTTTGGTTAGAAATGGGGCTGGAATTTTCAGAAATTCGGAAGTTTTTTGGGGGTGGCTGATTTTGCGCGGTTTGGTAGGTATTAGTTTTGCGCAATGAGGAACCGAACCACGAATGGACACAAATATTCGCTAATAAATTGGCTCCGCAGTATCTATTGATGATTGTTTTTCAATATCATTTTTGATTACTAAAACAATATTGATGGATACCAATGGACACGAATAAAGGCATGATTGTAGTTCATTGGTGGTTGCAAAAGCATGAACGGTTACGGAATTGTTGAAATAATTAGACTGAAATGGACAGCTCGATTGTGTATTAGATGAAGGATGATCATTCTGGTGCATAGCTAGCGAGGCGAGACATGCTGGAAGACAGATTGCTGTTGTGGAAATTCAAGCGCGGGTCAAGCGAAGCGCTGGAGAGGATCTACGACAAATACGAGACATATCTGATAACGGTCGCGACGGCTCTGTTGAACAACACCCACGCAGCGGAAGATGTGCTGCATGATTTTTTTGTTTCGTTTGTGCAATCGGCTGAGAAGGTAAAGCTGAACGGCAATTTGAAATCGTATCTGGCGGTGTGTGTGGCGAACCTGGCTCGGAATAAGATTAAAAGAAGGCAGATAGAGCCGGGGTCGTTGGATGACGGAGACAGCATTGTTTCGACAGAATCGGAACCGGATTTGCTGGCGATGCAGAAAGAAGACGTCGCTAAGCTGAATGAAGCTATGGCACAACTGGCGTATGAACAGAGAGAAGTTATTGTTCTTCATTTGCAGGGAAATATGAAATTTACCCAGATCGCGAAACTTAGAAGTACTTCGGTGAATACAATTCGCAGTCGATATCGTTACGGCTTGGATAAACTGAGATCACTGCTGAACAGCGAGGTGATCATATGAAATCGCTGAAAGACATTAAAAAAATTGTTAAGCAATTCAGTATCAAACCTCGATCAGAGATGCGAAGCAAGGTACTCAAGGACGCTTTGGATGTCCAGAGAAGCCAGAAGCATTTGTCTGATATGAGTATATGGAGAATGATTATGCATAGTAAGATTACGAAATTGGCAGCGGCAGCAGCGGTGATTATCATTTGCATTGGAATCTTCACCATTTTGAATCATAGCGCGAAAACAGCCTATGCAATCGAGCAAACAATTACAGCAATGCGGTCTATAAGTTCCGTTCACGCATATTGTACGGATTGGGACGGCAGCAGAGGCGAGGTATGGGTGCAAGTTAATCCGGTAACAGGCGAAGAAGAATATTGCTACAGTGATATAGGCAACCTAGTGATAGTGGGTACACCGGAGGTAACGTATTACTATCAAACAGACGAGAATAGGGTGCGAATCCGGGCGGGATATGTGACGGCTTCGGATGTACGTTTTTCCTATTTCTTCGAAGATATGATAGCGTTGATGGAACAGTACGAAGGGGAGCTTACCATCAATAATCAATACGACGAAGAACTGCGACGAGATGTGATTATAGTACGAGCATATATTCCTGACCAGCCTGATATGCCGGAAAAGGAGTTTGTGGTGCGGGTGGATCCGCAGACGAAATTGCCAATCAGCATTGAGGTGACCATATGTGCTGCCGGTAACGGCGTTAAGAGTGTGGATCGGTTAGAATATAATTTGCCGATACCGGAAGGGATATTTGAGTTTGAGATTCCCGAGGGGGCAGAGGTAGTAGATGAATCACGATATCCGGAAGCAAACGAGTGTTTCGACAGAGGTAGAAGGGCCTTGGCGGCAGGAGATTTTGCTCAGGCGAAGGAACTTTTTGAGCGGGTCATAGCTATACAGCCAATGCGTAACAGGGCGCATTATTGGCTGGGCGTTACTTACTGTAATCTCGGTCAATACGATACAGGCATTGCGCAGTTTACAGCAGTGATAGATATGTTTGGTGAATATAATATGGATGTTCCATACGCAAGATTCACGCGGGGGTTGGCCTATGCGGCAGCGGGAAATGAGCAGGCGGCGAATGAGGATTTGTTAGCGGTATTGCCGACGATGATCGGACATCTGAGAGATGGAGAACGCAGAGGCAACCACTTTGACGGTACAGATGATCCACTTCTCCGAGATCGTAACGAAGAGCAGCAGATACGGAGCGCGGAGTTGAGCAGAGCGAATATGATACGGCGGCTGCGGAAGATAACGGGGGAAGATTTTGGTTTTGATGTTTATGATCGGGAAGCATACGAAGTGCCCGAGGCAGTGATCGAGGCTTGGGAGCGGTGGTACGCGGAGTCGCCCAGCATTGAGATTGATGAAGATTATGAGTTGGAGTTTGTGTTACCGGACTAGAGGTCGCGAATGGCGATGGATCAATTGATCGATGGTAGTTGGTTTGTACCGAGTTCGAACCCCCCGGTGTGTGACGTGCGGAGCTAAAAGTTTCGGTTGTGGTTGGTGTTCCATAGGTGATTTGGTTTGTTTTGCACAGGGAATTCTAACCCCCGAACATGAAGTTCGGGGGCTAACTTTGGGGTATGGAAGGTTGGCGGGATTGGATAAAGGTTAGTGAGGACATAAGGGGTGATGGATTTTTTTGTTGGGTTGATTTGCTTTTTGGGGAATTGAATTGTAGGGTATAGGTGATCTTCTTCTTCTCTTTCTCTAAAGCCTACTTAGGAGTGGGCATTTTTTTTGCGCAGGCGGGGTTATTATCGGGCGTGGGTGGGGGGCGATATGGCGATACAGGATATGGTGCGTGTGCAAACTAGTTGCACACCCTACGGGTTGGTGGTATTATTGGAGATTGTTGGGCAAGGAAATCTGTTTTTTGACTGAGGGCGAAAACGCAGAACAGGGAGCAAGATGGATCCGATTAAGATATTGTATTTTGTTGTGGGCTTTGTGGTTTTCATGGTGGGGTTTCGGTATTTCAGCATTGTGAAGAATCTGCTGAATTTTCGTTTCAGGAGGCCTAGCGGGGAACTGAAGGAGCGGGAGGATTTGCCGGGCTATTTGGAGGAGTTATTGCCTTGGTATGAGAATAAGCTGGCAGAATTGGGGTTTGAGTTTTCGCAATTGTATTTGATTGATTCGTGCATAGTGGCAAGTCAGAGCCAAAGCTGGAATTTGGTTTATTATAATGAGGAGAGCGGTTGTTATGCAGAGCTGGTGGTAAAACCTATGCCGGAGGCGTACGAGCCGGTGGGGGTTGCATTTAGCAGTGATTTTTCTGATGAAACTCATTTAGCAACGAGCAGTGGTATGGAAACGGATATTATTGGCGAATTGCCAAATACAATATTGCATTTTCCCCGGCCAGTGACGATTGAAGAGCAATACAAAACACATTTGGAGAAGCTAAAGAGTTTGGGACGAGAAGGAATTTGGTTGAGCCCAGAGGAAAGTTTAACACGCGGTACAAAAGATAGCAACGACTATATTGAATGGTTGATTGACAATGGGTATTTGAAGGCGCAGGATGAATTTAGCTGGCAGTTGCGTTTGAAGATGGCTATGAAACAAGCGTTCAAGGTTATAAGGGTTGCTGGGAAATGGCGGACATTGAAGGCGGCTCAGCGGAAGGTTCGGGGGGAGCAGGGGATGGTGGTAGAGGTGCCGATCGAGGCGGAGGTTGATGCTTACTTGAGTATGGAGGAGTTGACAGAAAAACGTAAGAGCGGGTTTGGGTGGAAGTTGCTGGTTTTTGTTGCGAGTTTGGCTTTGGGGATCGCGATTTTCGGCGGTGCGTTTTCGTTTGACTTTGCATTGTCGCTCGCGGCCGCTTTGATTGTGCATGAGTTGGGACATTATTTGGCGATGTTGGTGTTTGGTTATCGAGACAGGCAGATATTGTTTTTGCCTTTCGGTGCAGCGACGTTGGGTAAAAAAAAGGGCGCGAGTGCAATACAGCAGGCGGTGGTTTTTTTGGCGGGGCCTGGGTTGGGTTTGATCGTTGGGAGCGTGTGTATGCTGCTTGCGTTAAAGCTGCACTATAGGCCTTTGTTTTTTAGTGGTGCGTTTTTTTTGGTGCTGAACTATATAAATCTTTTGCCGATCGTGCCATTGGACGGTGGGAGGTTGTTTGAGTTGGCGTTGTTTGGGCGGGTGCCGGTGATGAAGTCGGTGTTTTTGGTTTTGAGTCTGGCGGCGGTGGTATTGGCGGGGATTCTATTAAAAGACACTATTATAGGGTTCTTCGCGATTTTTATGTTTATGGGGATGAAGCGGAGGTTTTCGATAAATTCGTTTCATGCGCAACTGGCGAAGGAGATCAAGCATGGGCGGATCGAGGCGGAGAAGGAGGTTTTGCTGGGTGAGGTTTTTGGGTGGTTGAAGGAGAAGGAGTTCGCGAAGCTGCCATTTGCGGAGAAATACAAGATCGCGGATGAGTTGGTGAGTGAATTGATGCGGAAGCCGTGCGGGGTGGGGACATCGGTTGCGGCTTTGGGTTTGTATGTTTTTGTGGTAGTGTTGCCGGTGTTGATAATGGTGGGGACACTTTTGTATTGGGGAGTGCTGGGGCGTTTGATGGAGAGGTTTTCGGCGGGCGAGGGATTTAAGCCGGGGAAGAAGTTGTGATGAGGGTGTTGTCGGGGTCGGCGAGAGAGAGCGATTTATTTGGTGAGGTGGCGGCGGCGGAGTTGGCCGCAGGCTGCTTGGATGTCTTGGCCTCGGGATTGGCGTAGGTGGGCGTTGATGCCTAGTTGGGTTAGGCGGTTTAGGAAGGCGGAGCAGGTTTCGTCGGAGGGAGCGGAATAAGGTGAAGATTCGACGGGGTTGTAGCGGATGAGGTTGACGTTGGAACGGACTTTGCGGCTGAAGTGGGCGAGTTGTTCGGCGTGTTTTAGGGAGTCGTTGACGTCGGCAAGGAGGAGGTATTCGAGGGTTACTTCGCGATGAGTGGCGGCGTAGTAATCTTGGAGGGCGGCGAGGATTTCGGTTAGGGGGTATTTGCGGGAGAAGGGGATGAGTTGGTCGCGGAGAGATTGGTCGGCGGCGTGGAGGCTGAGTGCGAGGGTGACTTGGAGGGGCTGCTGGGCGAGTTGGCGGATTTGGTCGGGTAGGCCTACGGTGCTGATGGTGATGTGGCGGGCGGCGATGTTGAGGGCGTAGGGGGCGTTGATGATCTGGGCGGCTTTGATGGTGGCGGGGTAGTTGGTGAAGGGTTCGCCCATGCCCATGATGACGATATGGCTTAGGCGTTGGTCGGGCGGGAGTGCGGAAGCGGCCCATAGGGCTTGTTCGACGATTTGGCCTGGGGTTAGGTTGCGCTGGAGGCCTTGACTGCCGGATGCGCAGAAGGAGCATTTGACGGGACAGCCGACTTGGGAGGAGAGGCAGGCGGTGTTGCGATCGGGGTTGGGCATAAGGACGGTTTCGACGAGGGCATCGTCGGGGAATCGCAAGAGGGCTTTGATGGTGCCGTCGTCGGAGGTGAGGGTTTGCTGGACGGTGGCGGAGGAGATGGTGAAGGATTCAGAGAGTTGGGCGCGAAGGGGTTTGGCGAGGTTGGTCATCTGTTGGAAGTCGAGGACTTTTTCTTGATAGATCCAACGAAGGATTTGGTCGGCGCGGAAAGCGGGGAGCGATTGGGCTTGGAGCAGCGAGCGTAGTTCGGTTTGGGTGTGGTCGAGGATGTTGGGTGTTGGGTTGGTCATAAGAAGATATTTCAGTTAAGAGGGATGTTAGATGTTGTATTCGGTCCAGCGGTTGTCGACGAGGTTTTTGATTTCTTTGGGCATTTGGATTATTGGGGGCCAGGGGCGTTGGGGGCCTTCGCCGGGGATTTTTCTGGTTGCGTCGATACCCATTTTGCTGCCTGCGCAGAGGTGGGGTGCGGCGTGGTCTAGGGCGTCGACTGGGCCGTCAACTATTACGGTGTCGCGGCGAGGGTCAACGTTGGCGCCTAGGCGGAACATTACTTCGTCGATGTTTTGGACGTTGACATCGGCATCGAGGACGACGATGAATTTGCTGAACATTAGTTGGCCCATGCCCCAGAGGGCGTGCATGACTTTGCGGGCGTGGTAGGGGTATTGTTTGTCGATGGAGACGAAGCAGTAGTTGTGGAATACGCCGAACGCGGGCAGGTGGTAGTCGATGACTTCGGGGAGGAACATGCGCACGGCGGGCAGGAAGATGCGCTCGGTGGCGAGTCCCATGTAGTAGTCTTCCATGGGGGGTATGCCGACGATGGTGGCGGGGTAGATGGGGTTTTCTCGCATGGTGATGGCGGTTGCGGTGAAGCGGGGGTACATTTCGGGCATGGAGTAGTAGCCGGTGTGGTCGCCGAACGGGCCTTCGGAGACGAGGTCTTGGGGATCGACGTAGCCTTCGATGATGATTTCGGCTTGGGCGGGAACTTGGAGGTCGCAGGTTAGGCAGTTGACGAGTTCTACGGGTTTTTTGCGTAGGAAGCCGGCGAATGCGATTTCGTCCATGTTGGGCGGGAGCGGAGCGCTGGCGGCGTAGCTGAGGGCGGGGTCACCGCCGAATGCTAGGGCGACGGGCATTTTTTCGTTGTGGGCAGCGTAACTGCGAAAGTGAGCAGCGCCGTCGTGATGGACTTGCCAATGGGCGGCGCAGTGTTGGGAGTCGAGCTGCTGCATGCGATACATGCCGACGTTGCGGGCGCAGGTGTCGCGGTGTTGGGTGTAAATGCCGGCAAATGTGATGTAGCGGCCGCCGTCGAGGGGCCAACATTTCAGGATGGGCAGCATGTTGAGGTCGACGTCGGAGCCTTGATATTGGATTTGTTGGCAGGGAGCGTTTTTGACGGTTTTGGGGGCAAAGGAAGCGAGTTGGGCGAGTTGGGGGAGTTTTTTGACTTTGCCCATGAAGGTGGCGGGCAGTTCGGGTTGGATGAGAGTTTCGAGGCGGGAAGCGATTTCGGAGAAGTCATTGACGCTTAGGGCTTGGCACATTCGGGCTTTGCTGCCTAGGGCGTTGATGAGCAGCGGTAGGGATGAGCCTTTGACGTTTTCAAAGAGGAGCGCGGGGCCTCCGTTGGGGGATTTCATGACGCGGGAGGCGATTTCGGTGATTTCGAGTTCGGGATCGACGGGGGCGGAAATGCGGCGAAGATCGTTATTGGTTTCGAGTAGAGCGATGAATTCAGCGAGGTTTTTGTATGACACAGATGGGTCCTATGTTTGAAAGGCTGAACCGCGACGACAAGGTCAGGTTTTTTTTACGCAGATTACGCCGATTTTCGCAGATTTTTAAAAATGGCCAAAGGCAGAACGAAAGTATAAGTGGTTTGGTGTTGGGTACAATGCAAACAATAGGTCAGAAACCGTTTGGGTAACAATTTGATTATTCTTGGGTGGTTTCGTTTGGGTGCTGAATTGGGGTTAGCTGGTCGCGCAATTGCATGAGCCAGGTTGGTGATACGGGTGGTTGGTCTTTAGGGGCAGCTTCGGTTGATTCGTTGGCGGTGATGGGAGGCAGATTGGTGGTGGGTTGGATGCTGACGACGATAGCGACCCATTGGTTGGGATTGACGGGAATTTCGGTGTCAGGGGTGGGCGCGGGGATGGTGGAAGCGATGGGCAGGCTTGTCGTTTGGCATGGTTCCTGCAATTGGCGTGTTAGCATTTCGTCGGGACACGGTGGAGTTGGGCATGGTTCGATATCGGCTAGGGGTTGGAGGCCGAGCATGGGCGGTTCGGCTTCGGCGACGGTGAGCGGGCCGATGACTGGGGCGGATTGCGGTTGGTTGGGTGCAGCTGGGCCGGCAGGAGCGGCGCCGGGGGCTGCGGGTATGCCGAGAGAAGGAGCAGTTTCAGCTTCGGCGGGCGCGGACGGGGCGGCACGGCGGTACTGTAATTGCTCGTTTGAAGCGGCAACCAGTTCGGTATCGGTCGCGGATTGGGCGGTGCTGTGTTGGGCGAGTAGTCGCGGGATATAGGGGCGTGGGTCGGTGGCGAGGGCGATTAGCTGGGATTCGGTGATGTTGGGTATGGAGACTTGATCTTGGGTTAGCGGGTCGGTGAGGCTCACGACGAGAGCATGTTCGTATTGATCGGGATTTTCGAGACGCTGATATAAGGAGCGAAGTTGGTCTGGCGAACACATAAAGGCGTAGGTGTAGGCATGTTCTTCGAGATCGGCATTAAGAACGGGGGTAATATAGTTTTCAGCGAGGAACATTTCGAGGATACGGGCGTCCGCGATGGGTTGATCGGTATCGAGCTTTAGGTTTAGGGTGATGTATTCGGGGGCGTCATCGGGCAGAGCTGAATCCATTTGCAGACTGGTGCTTCTGGTTTGGGGCACGGCATTATCAGCGGCGGCGATTTCTATGCCTTCCAGGGATTCGGGCAGATTTTTGGGCGGTGCGATGGCGACGATTGGTTCTTGATGATGGGTAGCATTGTTGGGTTGGAAGAGAACGCGATAAGCGATGGTGACGACGCCCGCGGTTAAGACGAGGATCGCGGCGGCGGCGGTGAATTTGCGCCAAGCGAGGTGACGTTTGCCGATTTGTTCGTTGAGTTCCTGGCTGGATTGGCCGATGAGGAAATCGCGTTCCAGGGTGTGCTGGATTGATTCGACGAGATCGACGGGGATAGGTTCGTGGGGGATTTGCTGAACGGATTGGGAGACTTGGCGGAGTTCTTCGAGCAGTTGACGCGCGGCGGGGTCTGTGGCGAGACGATCCTCGAGCTTTTGCGTTTGGGCGGGGGTTAATTCGCCGTCCAGGTACGCGTTGAGCAGCAGGGCCAGGTCTTGTTGTTGGTTGTCAGATGCCATTTTGATATTCAGCGGCGGGCACGACCCGCGGTAGCACAGGGTTCTAACCCCCAGAATGAACCTGAGGGCTAACGTTGGGTACAGGTTTATTTTAGGTTTTGGTCGATGGGTGCTGCGGAGCTTGTTGGATTAATTGGTTACGTAATGTCATACGGGCTCTGGATAGTCGGCTTTTTACGGTGCCGACAGGTACTTCGAGAACTTGGGCGATAAGGGCGTAGTCCATTTGTTCGATGTCGCGAAGTACGACGACGGCTCGGGCGTCGGGCTCTAGTTGATCCAGGGCGTTGATGGTTCGTTGATACTGCTCGTTGAGTTGGGCCTGGTGAGCTGGTGACGGGCTGTTTGGGTCGGCTAGACGGGCTAGCTCGGCGGCCTGTCCTTGGGCCAGGTCGGGCTCAACATTGAGCGAGTGCATATGCAATTTTTCCTTACGGCGGCGATGGTTGATACTCAGGTTGATGCCTATGCGAAAGAGCCAGGTGTAAAAACTGGACTGGCTGCGAAACTTTTTTATGGCCTGCAGGGCGCGGACGAAGGCGTCTTGGGTTAGCTCGAGGGCGTCATCATGATGGCCTACAACGCGGTAAATAGCGTTAAACAAACGACTTTGGTACCTTTGAATGAGCTGGCCGAACGCTGTCATATTGCCGGCGCGACTTAGGCTTACAAGCTGCTGGTCGGTCTGGGCGGCGATTTCGGCTGTAGTCTCTTTCATTGGTTTTGACCGGTGAGGGACGAAAAAGTTCCGAAAAATTAGGAAATTATGAGATTGTTAGTAACTCAAACGGATCAATTTTCGCGTGGAATCGCCTTCGGCGAGGCTTATTCTTTGCTGGATTCCCGCCTACGCGGGAATGACACATTCTATTTTAGCCAGATTGTTAGTAAATATAGTTTAGTTGGGTTATTTTGGCGGTTTTCGGACGTTAAGTCAATGTTAAATTGAGAGTTGGAGTGGTGGGGTGACCCGCAGATTTCGCTGATTGACACAGATTTTTGAATCTGCCAGGGGCAAGTATTGGGCATCGGAGGATTTGTTGGGGGCACAAGGTGAGTGATTGGTCAGGGATTTTTGGACAGGATGACAGGATGGGCTGGATTTGAATCTGCCAAGGGCGTAAAGGCAGCGATTGGATGGTAAGGAAAGTGAATTTAATTGGATACTACAAGGAGGTCGTTTTAGATGATTGACAGGGCTTTGTCTTATCAGAGGCTGGTCGGTTGCGGTGATGGGATTAGGTGGGGAAAGTTGGGTTCGAACCCGCCGAACTAAAGTTCGGGGGCTAACGTTGCGGTTGTTGGCTGGTTGACGGTTGTGGGTTTGGGCGGTATGCTGGGGACATGAAAACTGCAAATATATATGAAAATCCGTTGGTTAGTCGTTACGCTTCCGGGGAGATGCTGCGGGTGTGGTCGCCGAGCTTTAAGTTTGGTATGTGGCGGCGGCTTTGGTTGGCATTGGCGGAGGCTGAGGCGGAGTTGGGGTTGCCTATTAGCAAGGGGCAGTTGGGGCAGATGCGAGCGCACTTGGACGATATTGATTTTGGCAAGGCGGCCAAGTACGAGAAAAAGTTTAGGCATGACGTGATGGCGCATGTGCATACGTTTGGTGATGCGGCGCCGTTGGCTCGGGGGATCATTCATTTGGGAGCGACGAGCGCGTTTGTGGGTGACAATACGGATTTGATTCAGATGCGGGCTGGGTTGGAGCTGGTGCGGGCACGGCTGTATAAGGTTATAGATTTGCTGGCGAAGTTCGCGAAGAAGAATCGAAAGTTGGCGACGTTGGGCTATACGCATTTTCAGCCGGCCCAGTTGACGACGGTGGGTAAACGGGCGACGCTTTGGTGCTATGATTTTGTGACGGACATCGAGGAAGTGCAGCACCGGTTGGAGACGATTGTTTTTCGCAGTGTGAAAGGAACGACGGGCACGCAGGCATCGTTTTTGAAGCTGTTCGAGGGGGACCATAAGAAGGTGGTACGGCTGGAGAAGATGGTGGCGAAGAAGATGGGGTTTGATGATGTTTCGCCGGTGAGTGGACAGACGTATAATCGCAAGATTGACGCGAATGTGGCAGCGACGTTGGGCGGGGTGGCGCAGTCGGCGCATAAGCTGTGTAACGATGTGCGGCTGTTGGCAAATTTGAAGCAAATGGAAGAGCCGTTCGGGAAAGATCAGATCGGCTCTTCAGCGATGGCGTATAAGCGGAACCCGATGCGTTGCGAACGGGTGACGAGTTTGGCGCGGTTTGTTATGAGCTTGGTATCGTCGCCTGCTATGACGGCGGCGGAACAGTGGTTCGAGCGGACGCTGGATGACTCAGCGAACAAACGGTTGGCGGTGGCGGAAGCGTTCTTGGCGGTGGACGCGATATTGGTGATTTTGGCGAACGTTGTTGATGGGCTTGTTGTTTATCCGAAGGTGATCGAGGCAGCGGTGGACGCGGAATTGCCTTTCATGGCAACGGAAGATATTATGATGGCGGGAGTGCAAGCAGGCGGGGACCGGCAGGAATTGCATGAAGTGATTCGCAAGCACAGTCACGCGGCAGCGGCGGAAGTGAAGCTGCATGGAAGGAAGAATGATCTAATCGCCCGGCTACAGGCGGATAATGCTTTCGCGAAAGTAGATTTGAAGGGCGTGCTGGACGCCAAGCGTTACATCGGGCGGGCGCCGGAGCAGGTGGATGACTTTCTGCGGGAAGTAGTTGGGCCCTTGCGACGTAAGTACCGGAAGTTTGCGAAGGTGGTGGATGTGGAGCTGCGGGTTTGACGGCAGATAAATTGCCGCGTGTGCCAACAAGTTGCACACCCTACATAGCTGATTGGGAAAGACGTGAAGTTGTGATGATGGAGGTGCCGCGATGTTGAAGTTTCGTTGTGAGCATTGTGAGAAGAAGATTTCGGTGCCTGACGAGTATGCAGGCAAGCGGGTTCGGTGTCCGGGCTGTGAGGAGGCGGTGAGTGTGCCGGAGGAGTCGATGGATGGGGGGATGATGGATGAGCTTTTGAGTTTGCCTGAGGTAAAGGCAGGTGTGTCAGAGGTCGAGGTGCCAAGCGCGGCGCCATTGGTGAACAGGCCGGCGGAGGAAGAAAAACCCGATGTGAGTTTTTTGGGTGTATTCGCGTATCCGTTTAAGGGGGCGGGTAAGTATATAATACTGGCGTGTCTTCTAATTGTGATTGTTCGTGATACGCTTATCGGAATTCCTATGATAGGTCGTGCGGCAATGGCAATTGGTTTGTTGTTTTCGGCGTATGTTTCGGCTTTGCTGCTTTCGATAATTTCCAGTTCGGCCAACGGGGACAGTGAAATGCCGGACTGGCCTAACCTTTCATCTTGGTGGGATGATGTGATAGTGCCGGTTGTTTCGGCTTATGCGCTGGTGGTGATTTGGTTTTTGCCTGCGATAGTTTATAAGTATGCGGCGAACGATTTTTCTGCGGAGATTTATTGGGCACTGATTGGTTTAGGGTGCCTGGTTTCGCCGATGGTTTTGCTGGTTGCGGTTCTGTTTGGTTCGTTGCAGGCGATAAATCCGGTTTTGATAATGGGTTCGATATTTAAGATATTGCCCTCTTATTTGGGGGCGGTGGCACTTTTGCTTTTGGTGGTGGGTGCGGAAGTGTTGCTCAGTTATGTGAATTTTTCATTTCGGTATTTGGAAGTGCTTTTGGGGATATATTTTTCGATTGTTGTGATGCGGATTCTGGGTTTGATTTATTATAAGAATGAGCATAAACTGGGTTGGTTTTAGCCAGTTGCGTGTGCAAATGAGTTGCACACCCTACGGTATAATGAGTTCGAACCCCCAGGATGAACCTGGGGGCTAACGTTGGGTACAGGCTTGCACATTGTGCTTGTTTAAGTTAGGAATTTTTGATGCAGGATTATAAGGGTGAGTTTATTGAGTTTTTGGTTGGTGCTGGGGTTTTGACGTTTGGGGATTTTGTGACGAAGAGCGGGCGGAAGACGCCTTACTTTGTTAATACGGGGAATTATCGGCTGGGGAGCCAATTGGGGCAGTTGGGGCGTTTTTATGCGCGGGCGCTGCGGGAGGGTTGGGGTGATGGTTTTGATAATTTGTATGGGCCGGCGTATAAGGGGATACCGTTGGCGGTGGCGGCGGCGATTGGGCTGAACGAATTGTACGGGCAGGATGTGTCGGTGACGTTTAACCGTAAAGAGGCGAAGGACCATGGGGAGGGCGGGTCGCTGATCGGACATAAGTATGACGGCAGTGAGAAGGTGGTGATTATTGAGGATGTGATGACGGCGGGGACGAGTGTGCGGGAGTCGATGGGGTTGCTGGCGGAGCAAGGTGGGCCAAGCGTGGAAGGTGTGATTGTGTCGGTGGACCGGATGGAACGCGGGACGGGCGAACTGTCAGCGGTGCAAGAGGTGGGGAAAGATTTCGGGTTTAAGGTGGAGGCGATTGTGAATGTGCGGGAGATTATTGCGTATCTGCATAATCGCCAGGTGAAGGGGAAGGTGTATATTGATGACGTGGGCAAGGCGAAGATGGAGGCTTATCTATCAGATTACGGAGCGGAGTATTGATACGATGGACGTGACGCTTTCTTGAGGTAATTCGAATGGCTAAGCGACAGTTGACGTTTGGGAATTTGGATGAGGTGGTGGCGGAGATTGATCGGCTGCATAGGGATGGGTATGAGCAGGTGGGCAAGTGGGACTTGGCGCAGATCTGCTGGCATTTGAGTTTTTTTGTGCGCGGGGCGGTGGAAGGATTTGAGCTGAAGGCGCCGTGGATTATTCGGGCGGTGTTGGGGCGGCGGATGCTGAAGAAGATATTGGCGGGTGAGGCGATTAAGGAAGGGGTGAAGATACCGGATATTATGCGGCCTGGGGAAGGGCTGGACGAGGCGGAGGAGATTGCGAAATTCAAGGAATTGATCGAACGGTTTAAAAAAGCGGAGAAGTTGTATCCATCGGGCTTCTTTGGAAAGTTGACGCGGGAGCAGTGGGAGAAGCTGACGCTATATCATTGTGCGCATCATTTGGGGTTTCTGACGGCGAAACAAGATTAAGGTTAACCACGAAGGGCACGAAGATCACGAAGAGATAGAAGATTAGTGGCCGGGGGCGGGCGGGGGACAAATAGGGACAGGCAGTTGGATGAGATAAGTAATTGCGTCGATTTCGGACCCCCAGAATGAACCTGGGGGCTAACGTTGGTTGGTGTGGGCGAGGGGGAAGATGTAGACGAATTGAGGTTATAAGCAAACGACCGCTTTATCAGGGTACACATCCCTGGCAGGGGTCAGAGGCTGATTCTTGGGTCTGTTGTTGTGCTTCCTGTTGGCGTCTTATTTCGCAGCATGTTAGAGGGCGCGGGGGGAGTTCGTCGAGCAAGGGTTTGATTGATGGTGGTGGGCCGGGCTCTTGGTCTTCGTAACAGCGTGAGACGGCCCACATGGTGCTGGTCCATTGTTCTTGGGAGATGAACTTGCGGTGGTGCTGGTCGAGCTGCTGGACAAGGGTGGGCAGGGCATTTAATTTGCGTTCGAGGACGGCCTCGCTTTGGCCCTCCTGGAGCTGGTAGACGTCAGCGGCCATCTCTAACAGTGCAATACTGTTTTGATGAGATATGGTCCTGAATGAATTTAGGCTGGCTAGGACAAAGCCGATGATGCAGCCTACAAGGATGAGGGATAGTATTTTTAGTGCTTTTTTCATTTGGTACTCAGTATTTACTCGGCAGGAGCGAAGTATAGGCCGAAGGTTGCGTCGGTGAGGTCGATGTCGTTATTGAATGCTGTGTCGAGAGCTTGGGTTCCCATTGCACGCTGGAACGAGTGGTAGTCGCCGATGGGCAAGCTTCTTGTGTATACTGCGATGTTTGTGTGTTCTTCTATGTAATATGCAGTGCCACTTGAGGGGGCGCGGAAGTGAATTTCTAAAGCGCGGCTTATAAACTCGGCGTTTTCGGGCAGTTCGCTTTCAACGGGAGCAATATCATGGATGGTGCGCGATGGGGTACCGGCTTGGGTGCATTCAGCAGTGGTGACTGATCTGGTGCATGGGGTCGCGATTATACAGCCGGTGATCGCGGTAAAAGCAGATAGGGTGATAATGATTAGGGTGATTGTTTTGTGCATCACGTCCTCGCTTTCGTAAATGAGTCGTCCAATATTTCCCAATATATTCAAGAGGATAGTGGATTTCGGGCCGTCTGCAAGTTTTTTTCAGAATTGGAGATAAGGCTGGCTGGATAATCAACAGGCAGCAAGGTTTGTGTGCTGTTTTATTTCTGCTTACAACGCATGCTGCAATATGTTTTATAACAACCGTTTATGGTTTTTGAGTGAAATATATTCAAAAAATCTTTGCTTTCAGGGTAATTGTGTCGAATAATATAAATGGAATCTGAACTACGGCAATCCGTAGCTAGGATTCCCCCGGCCCCCCACAAGGGGCCTTTTTTTATACTCTGACAATGCCTTGGGGGTCGTCACGCGTAGCTTTCCTGCAAAGAACATTATCAAGCCTATCGAAGTAATTATTTGCGCCCTTGTTCTTGATATAAGAGGCAGGCTTGTGCTTTTGAAGAAGAAAGAAAGCCACTGTATCTACCGCTTGAATGAAATATGAGTCTTGGGAATCTCTATGGTTTGGGTCCTCGATTACGTATTGAAGTTTAAGATTTCGCGATGCCCCAGGATGTATATTTGAGGGGACATAGTTGTAGTATCTCATTTGACGGACCAATTGTCGTAGTTGTTTTGTTTGGCCATTGTCAGGGAAAATCATACCTCGCTCATCAGCGTTTTTCGGTCCGGGAAAATTGCGATAGCTGATAGTATTCTCAAATCTTTGGATAAGTCTTTGCCAAGCAGCAGAGAAAACATCGAAATCTGCCGCTTTGCCCTGCTTGTCTACCAGCACATTGATGACTCGGGCTTCAGGTAGATTCTCTATTTCGTCAATAAAATGCCGTAAGATGGTTAATCGAACCGGCTTCGATATGTGGCGGAGTTTTTCGGTTGTTCGAGAAAT
Source organism: Sedimentisphaerales bacterium (assembly GCA_016928435.1). Taxonomy (GTDB): domain Bacteria; phylum Planctomycetota; class Phycisphaerae; order Sedimentisphaerales; family SM23-30; genus JAFGKT01. The sequence goes on from JAFGKT010000075.1 coordinate 77,425, forward strand.
CATCCGAGCAGCATGAATTTCTTCACGAACTCTAAGACCAAATGCGTTTGCCATTCTCTTCTTGAACTCGTACAGACGAGTCAGGCAATCACGCCAGCGTAACTCATGGACAATAAGCCCCGAAAGAATGTAGTAGCGACTGGGAGAGTCTTTTGACATCCCACAATCTCCACTCTCATCGACATACATTAAATACATATTTTGCACCTCAATAAGGAATCAAATCTAGTAATTCTTTCACAAGAAAGACTATCACTGTTTGATGAGTGCTTGGATGTCGTTGATTAGGGATTGGGTTTGTTGGGGGGTTTGGGACTCGGCCATGATACGCATTATGGGTTCGGTGTTGGAGGCGCGGAGTTGGACCCAGGCGTTGGGTAGGTCTATCCGGATGCCGTCGGAAGTATCTACTTTTGCGTTTAGTTTTTGGGCGTTGGCGGTGTAGTGGTCGCGGACTTTGGTTAGGACGGCGGCGGTTTGATCTTGGGGGCAGGGGAATTTGGTTTTGGTCATGTGGTAGGCGGGGATTTCGGCGACGAGTTGGCTGACGGTTTTGCCGGTCTCGGCGAGAAGTTGGAGGATGAGGGCAATGCCGACGAAGCTGTCGCGAACCGGGCCTACGCGTAGGTCGATGATTCCGCCGTTGCCTTCACCGCCGATGACGCAATTGTTGGCGACCATGGCGTTGGCGACATGGGCTTCGCCGACGGGGGTGCGAAGTACGGTGCAGCCGGCGGCAGCGGCGAGGTCGTCGATCATGCGAGAGGTAGAGAGATTGACCGCGGCGAGGCCTGGGTTTTTGCTGAAGATATATTTGGCGGCGAGTGCGAGGGTGTATTCTTCGCCGATGTATTTGCCTTTTTCGTCGATGATGGCTAAGCGGTCGGCGTCAGGATCTTGAGCGAAACCAACGGCGGCGCCGGCAGAACAGATCTGGGGACCTAGCTCGGCGAGGTTGTCAGCGGTGGGCTCGGGAGTGTGGGCGAAGATGCCGGTTGGTTGGTTGTTGAGATGGATGAGATCGCAGCCGAGTTTTTCGAGCAGTTGGGCGGTGCCGACGCAGCCGGCGCCATTGACGGAGTCGAGGACGACTTTGAATTTTTTGGAAGCGATGAGATCGGGGTCGCAGATTTCGAGGGTGCGGTTGATGTGGACGGAGTGGGTATCGGGGTTGGATTCTGTGGATTGGCAGTCGAGGGCGGGGAGCGGATTAAAGTTTTGATCGAAGTAGCGTTGTTGGATTTGTTTGACCTGGTCGGCGGGGAAGGCGATGCCGTCGTGGCGTAGGAATTTTATGCCGTTCCATTGTACGGGGTTGTGGGAAGCGGTGATGACGACTCCGCCTTGGCATTGGAGGTGGCGGGTCATGAGGGCGGTGCCGGGTGTGGTGACGATGCCGAGATCGATGATGCGGCAACCGGCAGCCATAAGGCCGGCCGAGAGCGCAGCACAGATCATGGGACCCGAAGGACGGCTGTCGCGACCAATGGCCACGGCAGGAACAGAGTTAGGGTCTTGCTGTTTGAGGAAACTGCCGAACGCCAGGCCGAACCGGGTGGCTTCGACGGGGCCGAGAGATTCACCAATTATGCCGCGAACACCGCTTACGCTTACGATTAATGGGGTCATTTTTTTGCCTTTTGAGTTTCTTGTAGAATATTTGATTAGTTGGATGCAGAACCCCCGAACATGAAGTTCGAGGGCTAACGCTTGTTAAGTATTATGGGGGAATGTGGGGGGAATGTCAAAGGGTTGGTGGGAGGGAGCCAGAGGCGGGTTAGGGGCGAGAATGGGAGTTGATGGTTGGAGGAAATTAGGATTTAGAATGGGTTCGGACCCCCGAGCTAAAGCAACATAAATATTGCTTACGTTCGGGGGCTAACATTGGGGTGCGAGTGGTTTAGTGGTCGGCGTTGAAGGCGGGATGGAAGATGGCGGTGCCGGTGGGGATTTGGTTGGTGAATGGCAGTACGAAGAAGACTTCGCGGGGGACATCGGGATAGACGAGGTCGGGCGGGTTTATAAAACCGAAGCGGTGATAGTAGTGGGGGTCGCCGACAAGGGCGCAGCCGGCGGCGTTGAGCAGTTTTAGGGCATACAGGCCGGCGTTGATGAGGGCGGTGCCGATACCTTGGTTTTGATAGGCGGGCAGGACGGAGATGGGGCCGAGGCTGAACCAGTTAGGGGTGCCGTCGGAGATGGTTACGGGTGAAAAGGCGATGTGGCCGACGACTTGGCCGTCGAGTTCGGCGACGAAAGAGATGGTGAGGGCATCGGCTTGGCGCAGGGCAAGGATGACGAACTGTTCGGTTTGCTGACTGATGGGATGATTCTCGAAGGCGGCGATGGTGACTTGGGTGATGGGGTCGATGTCAGCGGGGGTTTCGTTGCGGATGATTAGTTGGGTCGCAGTGTTTTCGGAGAAAAACTTGCAGATTACTGTGTGGTTGATAGGTGAATTGAGCGAAGACTGAGCCGCTGGGCTATTATCAACTTGGGCGAGTTTGCGTTCTCGAACAAGTTGAACCAAAGTATCGACGTCTGTTGCTTGGGTTTTGTGGGCGATGAAGACGGATTCGACATCGGCTGGGGAAACGCTTTCTTCTGCATGTTTAAGTTGTATATATGCATCAATAATTAGGTTGGGATCATTACCGCGTAAGCGCATGCCGATGATCTGAGCGAATGATACGGGAACTCCGGAAGACAAGGCGCGGAGCCAATGGCGAAGCACGAGCGAGAAACCAACAAAATAACCAAGGCATACCATAACCAGGACAATAATAATGATTATGATCAATAAAGAATGCCCCATTGGTTTCTCCGATGCTTGGTTCATTCAAGGATAATATGCAGAAGCATATTATGGGGGTAAAGAGGGGAAATGTCAAAGGGAAGGTGCGAACCGCGATAAAGGAGACAGTGAGTTCGGTTGGTGAATGGTGTAAGTGAGTCAAAACCCCCTGACAGGTCAGGAGGCTAATTTGCAGTTGGCACAATGAGTTTGAACCACGGTGTTAGCGGCTGATGGAGTGTTCTAGTTCTTTTAGGATAGCTTCCATTTTCATTTCTCGCCGGCCGGCGGGGGTTTCCCAGATGGCGTTTTTGTCGGCGGACTTTTTGATTAGTTCATCGACTTTGCGGCAAGCTAGGATAACGGTGGCGTGGTTTTTGTTGCCCATGAAACGGCCGATTTCGGGGAATGACATTGAGGTGTGTTTGCGCGCTAGGTACATAGCGACAGAACGCGCGAGGCTGACGGTTCGGGTTTTGCGCGAAGAATGCACATCGGCAGGGGTGATGCCGAAGAAGGTTGCGACGGCGGACTCGATGTCGGAGAGGTGAACGATAGGGTCGGTGCGGGTGATGTGGTCGGCGAGGGCTTCGTGGGCCATGGCGAGATTGACGGGGGTGCGGGATAGGGAGGAGTAGGCGATGACTTTGAGTAGTGCGCCTTCGAGTTCGCGGATGTTGGCGCGGAGGTGTTCGGCGATGTATTCGATGACGGCATCGGGGATTTGTTTTTTCATTTCGAGGGCACGCTGGCGTAGGATTGTGCAGCGGGTTGCGAAGTCGGGGATTTCGACTTTGACTACCATGCCGGATATAAAGCGGTTGACGAGGCTTTCGGAAAGTTGGCCGATCATTTTGGGGTGCGCGTCGGAGGCCATGATGACCTGTTTGCCGGCGGTATCGATGGCGTTGAAGGTGTGGAGGAATTCCTCTTGGGTAGCTTTTTTGCTGGCGAGGAAGTGGACGTCGTCGATAACGAGCAGTTCGGTATTGCGGAAACGACGGCGGAAGCTATCGAGTTTGCCCATTTTGAGAGCTAGTACGAACTGGTTGGTGAAGTCTTCGCCTGATACATAGGTCCAGTTGAGGTCTTCGCGAGCTTCGGCCATGCAGTTGCAGATGCCTTGGAGCAGGTGGGTTTTGCCGAGGCCGCACCCGCCGTGGATAAAGAGCGGATTGAAGACCTTACCTGGCTCATTGATGACGGTTTTGGCGGCGTTATAGGCGAGTTGATTGGACGGCCCGACAACAAAATTATCAAGCTTAAGGCGCAAACGTGAGGAACGGGTGAAACGATTGGTGCGGCGCTGTAGTGGTGATGGATTGGCGTTGCGTGCGACGGATTCGGCTTGGGAATCAAGCTGACGGCGTCTTTGACTGCCGAACAGTTCTGGGTCGATAGTGAATATGACTTTCATTTCGCGATGGGTGACTTCGCGCACGGCTGCTTGAATTTGATCGCTGAAGTGATTTTCGATCCAACCGCCGATGAAAAGGTTTGGCACGCCGACTTTTAGATAATTATCTTCGATGGCGAGCTTGGTGGAGTTTTTGAACCAGATTTTATATCTTTGAGGCCCAACTTTGTGGGCAATAATTGCATTTATTTTTTCAACATGGTCGTCCGCAGTCATCGTCATATCATTACCTCCATGTTTTTATAGTTAAGTTATATATGTCAATAAATACCTGAAGCGATGCTGTGTTCAGGAAGAAGGATTGAGCCTCCAATAACTCACAGAACTGTTGCTCGCTGACCTCAATATTAGGATTTGATTAGTAGCTTGCAACGAGAAAGAATTGGTTTTCTTATCCACATTATATTTGCAATGATTTTGTATAGACTTATGTCAGAAAAAAAAATCAGACACACAAGTTTTGCACAGGCTAAAGGGGTATGTGGAAAACCTGTGGAATCGAGATTTCCAGCATTGGTATGGCCGAAAACCAACATGAATCTATCAGAATTTCACAAAGAAAAGTAACAGGTGGGTAGGTGCGAATTGCGTAGGGGCGGCTGAAGGCATAGGGGCTGTAGAATATTCAATGGTATTGAAGGGTCAGGGCGTATATTCACCGCAAAAGAGCGTAAAGAAAGGGTTTGTTGGGTTTGCAATGGCGTTGGTGAGGTCAGGGAAGCCGGCAGGATGCCGGCGGTACATGGTTGGGAAATGGGACCTGATTGGCGTTCGACCACCCTTTAGCTACGCGAAAGGGTGCCACCCAGTAATGGCAAGAAAGGGTTTTGATTGCGTGTACAATGAAGTCGCAAGGTCAGGAATGCCGGCAAGATGCCGGCGGGACATAGATGGTCTATTTGTTTGGCTTGGGCGGTTGAAGGGGTAATGAGGGGGCATTTCGACGAAGTTTGAGAAAATTGGATTTTCGTTCAGACGGGATTGTGATCGGTCGATATTGCTTATGGAGAACGGGGTATGGGAATGCTCAAAAGGCTATTGCAGAACAATGTTTTGCAACTACGCGGACAGTTCGTCTGCTGGGTCGGGGTTGGTATAGGCTAGGGAACGTAGTATATGACCCGGTTTCACTTGAGTTAGGGATTTAGGAAGGAAAGAGAACCATGGAAACACCCTTTGCCCCGAGTTTTTCCGCGAATTTGCAGGACATAAACGAAAAAAATATCACTATCACGCCACCAAACAGCAGCTTGGATGACACAGTAAGCGAATCATTCAAACAAAAAGCGATGCAAGCATTAGGCAGGCGGGGACATGCTGATATCACAATCGATATGGAACAGGTGACCTCGGTGGATTACAGCGGGCTTGGGTGCTTACTCTATATTCTTAGGCAAGTTACAGCGATCGGCGGGGAAGCGAGACTAAAGGGGGTTTGCGAGAATGTGCGTAGGCAATTGGCAACAGCACGAATCGAAAGACTGTTCAAGATTGTCGGTGCGGGGCCTGAGGGCGACAGCATAGAAGAGTGCGATTCGGTGGTTGCGGCGGGAGCCTATTAGGAAATGCTGCTTACGTTTTGAAGCTGCGATCGGTTCTGGTTGGGTGCGAATCGGCAATGGGTTCGAACCCGCCGAACATAAAGTTCGGGGGCTAACAGTGGGATTGCGGGCAATTCGATTTTGGGGGAGAATGAGGGTCTTTCACCAGGGCGGATAAGGTGATATAATTGATATAGGATTAATGCCTTCATAATAAAAGAAAGGGCTGCGATGGGCATCAAGGTACGCAACCTATCAATTCCTGATGTGCAAGTTATTGAACCAGAGGTATTTGAGGACGAGCGGGGGTTTTTTCTGGAAAGCTACAATCAGGGGAAGTTTCATGAGCTGCTGGCGGAAGTGGATTTTATCCAGGACAATCACAGCCATTCACGCAAAAACACTATTCGCGGGCTGCATTACCAGTTGGCCCATCCGCAGGCGAAACTGGTATATGTGGTTACGGGTAGGATTTTGGATGTGGCGGTGGATGTGAGGCGTGGTTCGCCTACGTTCGGGCAGTGGGTCAGCGAGGAACTTTCCGAGGACAATCACCGGCAACTGTTTATACCAGAAGGGTTTGCGCACGGATTCTGTGTATTGAGCGATTATGCGGATGTAATGTACAAATGCAGCGATTTCTACCATAGTGATGACGCGTACGGGTTGTTATGGTCGGACCAGGCGATTGGGATAGACTGGCCCATCACTGAGCCGATCTTGAGCGTTAAGGATCGGGACAACGCGACGTTAGCGACGGTTGATCCTGAGACACTGCCTGTATTTGTGGAAGAATGATCGGTTTTGGCGTGGGGAACAGGGGCAAGTGAGATGAACAAGAGGTTGGGCAGAAGGCGATTTTGGAGGCGATTGGGGTTAGGGGCTATGGCAGGACTGCTGACCGTAATTGCTTTTTTTGCAATAGGTTGCAACGCAGGACAAATTGCCGGCGATACGCTTGACGGGGCAGCGGAGGTCGGACGGGCAACAGGTGGGTTTTTCGCTGACGTTGGGGGATTTGTGTTCGACAACACAATTGGGCATTTGATTCCAGACCCTAACGAATAGGCTTGGCGGTTGTTTGGCAGAGTTTTTTGCTGTGGGTTGCGAAGGTGCGGCGGGAGCGGCATAGCGTCTGAGGGGAACAATCGGGAAATTATGTTTTTTACGATGGTGTGATGCTATGTTCTACGGCCGTTTGTGATGAAGGGCAATATAATTGGGGACGCGGAAAGGTATTGTGGGAAAAGCGGCAGTATTTTTTTGGCAAGCGGCCGATAATGAGGATATAATCTGGTTTTACATATACGAGGCAGCAATTTCACAGAGCAAGTGAATAGGCCAAAGCAATTCAATGAGTAGTCAAACACAAAAGTATCTTTCGGTTGTTGCACTGCTGGGGCTCTTGGCAGTTGTTTTTAGTGGTTGCGCCGAGCCGCTCAGTTCGGGTGATCCACTGGCTGACTTAAATGACGAATACGCACCGGTTCGGATAGCGGCGATCAAGTACGTCGCGGAAAACCATGTGACTGAGGCGGTTCCTCGGTTGGTTTCTCTGCTGCTGCATGACGATGGCGTGGTACGATTTTACGCTATCCAAGCGTTACGAGAAATAACGGGTAAGGATCACGGTTATCGTTATAGCGATGACGCGGCGAGTCGCGCAGCGGCGGTGGACCGTTGGTACAATGACGAAGAGATATTCGGAAATCAGCCGGTTTCGGAGCGCAGCAGCGGGGGTATTCCGATTATTTAGAATATAGGTAAGCGCTCACAGTAAAGAGAACCACAAATGGGCACGAATAATAGCTAATTTGCTCCGCGGCATCTATTGATTGTTGGTTTTCAATATCGTCTTGATTTTTGATTCCTGAGACGGCACGAATAGGCACGAATAAAGGCATTAGGCATGGACGGCTATTGTGGTGCATTGGTGGTTGCCTGAGTGTGAATGGTTACGAATATAAATACTGTTAGGATGGCAGAAGTGAGATTTCGCACTTTATAAGGTGCGGTGGACATTAACAGGAGTTTTTGATGAGCAGCGACAGCAAGCTCAAGCCAATAGAAGTTAAGATCGTAGCTGATCCGAATTATGTTTCGGTGGTACGTTCAGCGGTTCGTTCGGCAGCGGCATTGGTGGGGATGGCTGAAGAAGACATTGACAGCGTGAATCTAGCGCTGAGCGAAGCGATAACGAATGTTATCAGGCATGGTTACGGGGGCAGTTGCGACGAACCGATCATATTGAATATAAATCACCTAACTGATGACCCTGATGGTGAAGCGTTGGAGTTTGTGCTTCGCGACTTCGGCAAGCAGGTTGCTCCGGAGACGATAAAAAGCCGGGATCTAGATGAGATTCGGCCGGGCGGGTTAGGGGTTCATATTATAAAATCGATCATGGATGAAGTGTCTTACGATTGTGCTGAGGAAAAAGGAATGACATTACGGATGGTAAAGCGAGTAAAAAGGGCACCGTGACACTGCATTATGAGTATGGATTAAACAGAGCGGTTAGCAGTTAACTGGGACGTTAGGAAGGCAAGAGTGACGAGATGTCAGAAGCAGATAAAACAGGGGTGGTAAAGAATATCCGAAACGAGCAAAACGCTGTGGTTCTCGAACTGCGGGGCGACATTGACATGAGTCGTTCGAGTGAGCTGCGCGAGCAGATATTGGACGTATTGCAACAGAAGCCGGCGGCATTGGTTATAAACATGACTGATGTCGCATTTATGGATTCATCGGGACTGGCTACCTTGGTTGAAGCGATGCAATTGTCGCAGCGTCACGGCAGCTCGCTGAGGCTTACGGGTTTGGCGACTCGTGTTAGGAGTGTGTTTGAGATATCGCGTTTGGATACTATCTTTGAGATATACGAAAGTGAATCAGAGGCACTAAGTTAATGGCTGATGCGCAAGAAAAAACGAAACAGTCTTGGATCATATCGTTTGTGGGCGGCATTGGCGCTTTGGTGCTGACAGCAAGTCAACAGTTTTTCAGCACAATCGGCGGGATGTTCTTGCTGTTGTATGAAGCGGCTTTGGTTACGCTTAGGGGTTTATTTTTGCCTGGCGCGAAGATAGGGCGTGAGGCGTTGTGGTTTCAGATGATTCGCGTGGGGGTTCGAGCGATACCGATTATCGTGCTGGTGGAGTTGGCGATTGGAATGATTTTGCCTTTGCAGATGTTTCCGAAGCTGAATGAATTCGGTCAGGGCGATCAGATCGCGACTGTGAACGCTATCGCGGCGTTTCGAGAATTGGGGCCTTTGATGACGGCGGTGGTTCTGAGCGGTTTCGCGGGGGCGAGCATCGCTGCGGAAATCGGGACAATGGTAACCAACGAAGAAATCAAAGCGCTGCAAGCAATGGCGCTGAACCCGGTTAGTTTTCTGGTTGTGCCTCGTATGCTGGCGACGATGCTGATGATGGTGGTTTTGACGATATTCGCGGACTTGGTGATGGTTGGCGGCGGCTGGCTGACGGGTATGCGTTTGGGGGTCGATCCGGATGTCTATTACCAGCTTTCGGTAACAGCGGTGGATATCGCGGGTTTTATAACGGGCTTGGTTAAAGCGGCAATTTTCGGCGTACTCATCAGCTTGATCGCTTGCTACCTGGGCTTGTCGGTTAAGGAATGGGAAGGCAGTAACGGTGTCGGCCAAGCAACGACCAATACGGTGGTTTACAGTATTGTCGCGATTATCGGCGCGGACGCGGTATTTACGGTGATATTCTACGCGTATGGGTTGTTTTAGGAACCCGGAGACAATCGGAAAAGTAAAGTACCCGGCAATGATACTGTAATATTGTAGAGACGGAACAAAGGCGAAGAGCAACTCAATGGCAATGGAGCACGAAAACATAAGTGAAGAAGCGGTTATCGAGCTGGACGGCGTAACGAAAAGTTTCGGTACGCAAAAGGTGCTGGACGGTGTGAATCTTCATGTCAAGCGTGGGGAGATCATGGTGGTAATGGGCGGCAGCGGTTGCGGCAAAAGTACTCTGCTGAACCACATGATCGGCGCGTTGACTCCTGACAGCGGCAGCGTGAAGTTGTTCGGGCGAGATTACGCAACGATGACTGACGAAGAACTGGCTGAAACACGGATGCGTTTTGGTATTTTGTTTCAGTCGGGTGCGTTGATTAGTTCATTGACGATCGGCGAGAACGTAGCGTTGCCTTTGCGGGAACACAAATCGCTGGATGACAACATCATTGATATTATGGTAAAGATAAAGTTGGAGCTGGTTGGTTTGCGTGAGCATGCGGATAAGATGCCGGCGCAGCTTTCTGGGGGCATGAAAAAGCGCGCGGGTTTGGCTCGGGCGGTTGCGCTAGATCCGCAAATATTGTTTTACGATGAGCCTAGTGCGGGGTTGGACCCGGTGACTAGTGCGCAGATTGATCAATTGATAATCGCATTGACGCGCAAATTGCACGTAACGAGTGTGGTGGTGACTCACGAGATGGATTCGGCTTTTACGATCGCTGATCGGATGTGCATGTTGGATTTGGGGAAAGTCATGCGGATCGGGTCGCGCAAGGAATTTGAGGATTTGCGGGACGCGGCGGACGGCGAGTTGAAGTCCGAGCAGGACTTATTGATCCGTCAATTTTTGCGGGGCGGGGCAGAAGGGCCGATCACTGACAGACAGCAAAGCAGCGGGTATGCTGACGATTTGTCGTTGGTAGCGACGCGCACACAATAGAAATTAACAGAAGTATTAATAAACGGGCAATGGAATTTGAGCATGGCAAAAAGAAGTCTTAACGAGGTAAAAGTCGGCATAACGGTTCTGGCGGCGCTGGCGTTAACGATGTATATCGTGATAACTTTGGCGGACTGGTCGAATTTGTTTACGACGAAGAACGATATAACGATGTCCCTGCCTTATGATTTGGGTTTGCAGGGTTTGGATGTCGGCAGTACGGTGTATGTCGGCGGGGCGAAGATAGGGCAGATAGTATCGACGCGTATCGATCCGCCGAGCGCGGACGGCGACCCGTGCGCCCTTGATAACGGTAGAGTTTATTTCACGATGCGGATACCGGCATCGTACCCGTTGAGATCTGATTGCCAATTGGCTGTGGAGAGCAATATGCTGGGCAGTCAGGCGAACCTTGCGATTTACAGCATGGGCACGCGTGATGGTGAGCTTTTGATGGACGGCGCGGTGCAGGAATTGGGGAAAGAAAACTTTTATGGCGGCGCGATGGCGAGTCTGATGCGGCGGTTCGATGAAAAAGACCCGTGCAGCTGGATATGCATTATGGACCATCAATTGGATGTAAACGCGAATGACAGTCTGTTAGGGAATTTGGTGGCGGCTTCGGCGTCGGTGGAGAGCTTGGCGGCGGCGGTGGATACTGAGCTTACGCTTGATCCGGAAGGGCAATCGGTACGAAGTCAGATTCGGGCGATAATTGAAAATATCCGAGTGGTGCTGGCACAGGAACTGGACCGCGAGAACGCGGAAGCGGCTTTGGCGAAGATAAACGCGGCCTTGGACCGTATGAATTCGATTTTGACCACAACGGATGAATGGACCACGACAAACGCGCCGGTGTTGACGGATACGGTGAGCCATGTGCAGGGAATCGCGGCGGAGACGCACGAGGCGCTGCCGGGAATAATTGCTCAAGTTGATACAATTTTGGGTAATGTGAACGAGAGTATGGATATTGCCAGGACTGCTCTGCTGGACGCGCAGGCGTTGATCAGGGATGGGCGTCAGATGGTGATTGCCAACCGAGCTAAGGTGGATCGGATTGTGGATGATCTGCGTGAGGTGGCGATCAATCTGCGGGTGACGAGCCGTGAGGTTCGTCGGGCGCCATGGCGGATTCTGTACACGCCTACCAGCGAAGAGATTGAAATGGAAGCGGTAGTGGAAACAGCGGGGAGATTTGTTTATGGGGCGGAACGATTGAGCGACTTGTCAACAGAGTTGCGGGAAGCGCTGGAAGCGGATGGCGAAGCTGCGGACCCGGAACGGATACAGGCGATTATAGATCAACTGGAAGAAACGTATGGGCACTTCGAAGAAGTTGAAACGGAACTGTGGGATAGAATCCAGTAGGTCGCGAATCGCGACGGATAGATTGACCGACGGTAGATGGTTGGGATAAGACGTTCGGCGTTGGTCACTACTACAAGGAAGTACACGAAAAGACTAGTTTGCCAAAGGCGGGGTTGGTGCGACAATGGGGGCGGTTGGTCAGGGATTTTTATCCACAGAGCGGCAATGGGATTTGTTGTTGGTTGGGATTGTGATGGGTAATGAGTTCGAACCCGCCGAACATAAAGTTCGGGGGCTAACAGTTATGATTGTTTGTTGGGGATGATGATTGTTTTGGGGATTTTTGGCGTCAGATATGGTATGCACAGCATACCCTACAGCGGTGATTGAGCGCGCGGGGCGGCGAGTGGAAAATGCGCAGAGGCAACCAAGTGCGCGCCTGCGTTAAGGGGGTAATAAATGGGCGCGAAATGGGATAAGTGCGCGGAATTGAGAAGCGGGAATGAGAGAGTTGGTGGGATATGGGCACGCTTGGTATTAGAGTTGGGAGCTAGGGGCGCGGCATTGCGCAGCGCGAAGGATTATCAGGAGCGCGCGGATGCGGGAAGTGGGAAAATTGGCGTTCAGAAATTGACAGAAACTCGTCGGTTTTGATCGGTTTTGGGTAAGAATAGAACGGTTTTTGGCAGAAATGAAAGCGTTTTTAGGGGTGGCGAATAATGCGCAATTTTTTATGGAGCGGATGTGAGAGGGCAGGGAATTGTTTTTGGCTTGATGGGGTTTTTGCGGGGTGGTATGATTTGGGGGCGGTTGGAATTTTTGCATAGATTGCCAAGAAGTGGATAGGGAAATTGGAAGAATTGAAGGAAGGACATGAAAAATGTACCGGGGACCTTTAATTCGCGTGAATTGGTTGATTGTATGTTTTAATAGCTCAAGTCTATAAAAGAAACGAGATAGATTATGAATAAACATCTAAGAACCTTATTGATTTTAATCGCATTTACATGTGCGATTATTGCTTTATTTGTTTGGACTAATGATGTACCCAAAAAACTGTCAGAGCGTTGGGTGTGGCGTATAATTTCAACTGTTGTTTCAGCGGCTTTGACCTTTTTTATTATTTGGTATGAATATTTCAAGTCGCCCAAGGAAGACAAGCATAATACTATTACAATTACAGAAGAGATAAAATCGAAATTATATTCATTATATGATTCAAGAAAACTAGACTTGCCAGGTGAAATTGAAGCTGGCGACCATTTAGATCACAGTGCCTCGTTAAGGTCCGTAAAGAAATTCTTTAAACATAAAATAGATCTTTTAAATTTTTATGCTCAATATTCATTTAGTAAATCAATTGAAGACGTTCCCATTGGAGAATCTGGCCAATTATGTTTATTAAGTTGGCAAAAATTATATGATGATAAGCGGTCAGCAATTAAAAGCTTGATTTACTCGGTATTGACTTCACTGTTTGGAGTTGTTGTGTTTGAACGCAAAGTTTTTACGTTTAAAACATTTCATTTGCTGAAAGTTCAGGAGTTGCAAAAGCTTAGATACTTGCATTTGAAACTTTTGGTGATTGGAATAATAACCCGGATTTCAGTTTATGTATTGTTGTTTATAACGATCTGGTTTTCCTTTAAATGCTTCCTGGGCATGTCAGAAAATTATGTTAAAAGCATCTCTATCGCCTTACTTTCCATGCTTGGCTTAGGTCTATGTGCGTTTCTGCTATACCAGTCCAAATATGTTTTTCTGCCAAATAAATTAAGACATATTTCTCGAAAAGAATTTTTATTATTAAGCATTGACCCGATCCATGGTGTTTAATAATCGCCTTGGTCAACAAAACGGGGGCTGACCTGTCCGCTTTATTCTGCACAATGAGTTTGAACCCCCGAGCGGTGACTCGGGGGCTAACAGTTTGGATTGTTGGTTAGAGTGATGTTTGTTTTTGGGGATTGGCGGCATCAGGGATGGATACCAGGCACTACGCGTGCAGCGGGATTGGCGCTGGTATGACAGAGTCATTACGATATGCACATGGTGTTCGAACCCCCGAACATGAAGTTCGGGGGCTAACGGTTATGGTTGGTTGTGGGGTGGTGGTTGTTTGGTGGGTTATGTTGCGTCAGGAATTAATGTGGATTAGGGGGTGATGATTTTTAGGACGGCGTTGAAGTCGGGGCAATAGTGGGTGCAGAGGGATTTTGTGCCGCTTTGGGGGATGTTGCCGGTTGCTAGGCCTATGGGAGCGAAGCCTGCTAGGAGGATGGAGCAGATTCCGGCGCCGCTGTCTTCTAGTCCTATTACGGAATGGCGGTCTTTGAAGTCGATGCCTAGTCCGACGCGGCAGGTTTCGGCGTAGAGCCAGGGGTGGGGTTTTGGTGATAGTTCGCCGAGTGTTCCGGGTTGGCTGGGTCGGATGGCGTGGCCGGCGGTTATGATGGCGTCGTAGAAATCTTGGGGGTCGGGCATTTTGAGAGTGCGGAATGCGGAGAGGATTTCGGGCCAGGCTTTTTCGTATAGGCCTGATGTTACGAGGCCTATTTTTATGTTTTGGGCTTTGAGTTCGAGGAGGAATTCTTTGAGGCCTGGCGCGGGGACGAAGGCGTCGGTGCGGCCTCGGCCAGCCATGATTTCGGCCATTTCGTGATGGGTGTGCTGGAAATAATATTCGCGGGCGGCTTCGACGGTTTTGTCGGGGCAATATTTGGTGATGCAATATTGGAGGTGTTCGGAGACGCTGTGGCCCGATACGTGGGGCAAGTCAGCGGGTTCGAGTTGGAACTTGGGATTGTCGAGCAGGGACGCGATGGACTTTTCGATGATCCAAACCCAGAATGGTTCGCTGTGTACGCTGGTGCCGTCGAGGTCCATGAGGACGGCGCGGAGGGGTTTTTGAATTTGGACGGGGTGGACGGGATAGTAAGCGGGATACCCCATGGCGGAGTTGACGTAGGCGATGGTGTGGGTTTGGTAGGCGATGAATTCGACTTTGCGGTCGCCGGTTGCGGTGACGGAGATGACGCCTTCTCGGCCGGGCCGATGGATGCCGTCGGTGCATTGGTCGAGGGGGATCATGCCGGAGTCTGGGGGGATGGTGCCGATGTTGGGGATGGTTGTCATATTGATAGGTTATCCTGAGTTAGGTTTTGGACAGGGAACCGCGTGGGTAACATTGAACAAGATGTTCAAAATTACCCACCCTAATTACATGACAAAAAGGCTGTTCGTCGATTACTATAGCTTATTGAAACAAAGGCTATTTAGTAAA
>JAFGKT010000076.1 GCA_016928435.1 Sedimentisphaerales bacterium
CCTATCCCCCCCAACGCCTCTCAACCATCTACTTCACCTCTCTCCAACGTTGGCCTCAGGCCCATCTACCCCCCGCCGTTCACCCGAATCTCTTCGCTGCGAAGCACCTCACCCTCCAAGCTAATCGTCACATCCTCAAAATCCAACGCCACCCCGCTCTGCGCTATCGCCTGCTGAGCAATCTGCGTCAACCCCGAACAGCAAGGCACCTGCATATGCACCACCGTCAACGACCGCAACTTACAATTCCTGATTATCTCCGCCAACTTATCAACATAAGGCCCCGTCTCATCCAACTTCGGACACCCCACCGCTACCGCTCGCCCACGCAAATATCGCTGATGAAAATCAGCCATCGCGAACGGCACACAATCCGCAGCCAAAAGCAAATCCGCGTTCTGAAAATACGGCGCACCCGGCGACAACAACGTCAACTGTACCGGCCAATGCCCCAACTGCGATTCCACACCCCCAACCTCAGTGTCCTCATGAACCCCGCCTTTGCGCTCAAACTCCTTCATCTGCATGCCCGGACACGTAAACCCACCACCCGCTCCGCCGCCGCAACCTTTATCGGCCTCATCTTTTTTCGCAGCATGGTCCATAGCCGCCTGTTCATCAAAACTTGCCGCTTCACGCTTCTCAACCGTAATCGCCCCTTGCGGACAATGCCCCAAGCACGCTCCCAACCCATCACAATAAACATCACTAACCAGCTTAGCCTTGCCGTCAATTATCTCTATCGCTCCCTCCGCGCACGCCCCCACGCACTGCCCGCAACCATTACACTTCTCTTCATCAATCTTTACAATATTCCTAATCACCATAATCAACATCCTCTAACATTATCCCACCCAAAACCGGGTGGCACCCTTTCGCGCAGCTAAAGGGTGTAGAACTTCATAAAACCTACGAAAACCAAATCCCAATGTGTCCCCCGAACCTTGCGACATACGGCACAATGCCGCATTGGCTCGGGGGTTCAATTTCCAACTAAGAATCAGATCCGGAAGCGTAAGCGCCCGAATTAATCCCTGACCGTAGACTGTGCAACTTGTTTGCACACGCCCAACCTAACTCAACATCGCTTTCATATCATCTTCAACAGTACTAATCGGCGCGATATTGAATTTATCCACCAGCACCTTAACCACGTTAGGCCCCAAAAACGCCGGCAACGACGGTCCCAACCGCATATTCTGAATACCCAAATACAACAGCGTCAACAAAATGCAAACCGCCTTCTGCTCGTACCAACTCAGCACAAACGACAAAGGCAAATCATTCACTCCGCAATCAAACGCGCCCGCCAACGCCACCGCGATCTGTATCGCCGAATATGCGTCGTTGCACTGACCAATATCCAACAGCCGCGGAATCCCGCCTATGTCACCAAAGTCCAACTTGTTGAACCGATACTTCCCGCAAGCCAACGTCAGTATCACGCAATCGTCCGGCACCGCCTTGGCGAAATCCGTATAATAGTTCCGACCACTCTTGGCGCCGTCGCAACCGCCTATCAAGAAAAAGTGTCTTATCTTACCAGCCTTGACCGCTTCGATAACCGGCTCAGCCACACTCATCACCGCGTTACGCGCAAAACCAATCGTGATCGTCTTTTCCTCAGCATCCTCAGCAAAGCCATCAGCAGCCAATGCCGCGTCAATAACAGGACCAAAATCACCATCAGAAATATGCTTAACCCCTGGCCAAGCAACCAAACCGCAAGTAAATATCCGGTCCTTGTAACTATCCGCAGGCTTCTGAATGCAATTCGTCGTCATCAAAATCGCGCCCGGAAACGCCTCAAATTCCTTCCGCTGATCCTGCCAAGCACCACCATAATTACCGACCAAATGCTTGTACTTCTTCAATTCCGGATACGCCAAACAAGGCAGCATCTCACCGTGCGTATAAACGTTTATCCCCTTGCCTTCGGTCTGTTTCAACAGCTCAGCCAAGTCCTTCAAATCATGTCCCGAAACCAAAATACACTTACCCTTAACAGGCGTCACCCTAACCGTCGTCGGCTCCGGATGACCATAAGCACCCGTATTGCCCGCGTCCAGCAATTCCATCGCCTTCAAGTTCATTTCACCAACTTTCAGCGCCATTGCTACCAACGCGTCCACGTCCTCAGCTTTATCACCAGTCAAAAAGTCCAACGCCTCGTGGAAAAACGCGAAGACTCCCGCGTCTTCCTGCCCCAAAATCGAAGCATGGTCCACGTACGCTGCCGTACCCTTCAGCCCATACATAATCAATTCTTGCAGCCCCGCCACATCATCACCCAACGCCTCTTTACGCTTGGCAATACCCACCAAAGCCGCTTGATTTATCAAGTCAGCCCTGCTCTCCATCGGCCGCCAACTTGCCGCGCCGTCGAGTTGCGCCGCATTACCGCCTGCCGCCTGCTCATACAAAGCCTTAGCCTTGTCAAGCACCGCCCCCGATTGCTTCACCAAAGCTTCCAGACGGTCCGCGTCAAAATTAACATTTGTCACCGTGCTGAACAACGCTTCGATCACAAACATATCTATTCCGCGATCCGTCGCACCTAGCTGCCCCGCACGATGAGCGTACATCCCTATACCTTTCACCGCGTGTATCAACAAATCCTGAAGTTCCGCAGTCTCTGCTTCTTTACCGCAAACACCTTTTTTCGTACAACCAGCACCACCTGCCGTCTGCTCACATTGATAACAAAACATCTCGTTGTCCTTTCCGTCGCCTCCGCGACCCATAAGAAAACTTTGGTGGGCAACTTCTTGCCCACACGCGATTCTATATTAAACCAATAATATCCCTCGGTTGACTCATTCTAACATTATTCCACAACAGCTCACAACTACTTCTTGGCCTTACCATTCAACAAATCCTGGATCGTCACACTCGCCAAATAAGAATCCACCATACCCTGCAACTCACACAACTTATCGTTCACCGGACAAATCTCTTTCCGAGGACACATATCCTTCTCCTCTCCGCAAGTACAACGATTAACCGTCACACCACCCTGCATCGCCCTAACCACATCCAGCAAAGTAATCTCACCCGGCCCACGAACCAAACTGTACCCACCCTTCGATCCCATCTCACTGCGAGCCAGCCCCGCATCGTGCAGCTTCTGCATTATCTTACAAGCGAACTGATAAGAAACATCTTCTTCCTCAGCCATCACCCGAACCGGTATCGCACCATCCGAGTAATGCGCCGCCATATGACCAACCAGCCGCATCGCGTAATCCGTATTTTGTCTCAATACATTCATTTCACTCACCTATATATAGGGCGGAACATGCTCACCGCCGAAAACCAATATTCCCAAAAACTCTATCACACCTTATTTATCTAGACCGTAGGGAATGCAACTTGTTTGCACACGCAACAAATGTGTTTTTTATCATCTAGGACTATAATAGTCCTACTTACACCCAAAGTCAATACTCTTCCAAAAAATTTTCCTATAATTTTAGTAGGATTATCTCTCCGCCGCCCTTTTTTCACTCCGAACCTGCGACTTCATCTGGCGCAAGCTCGCCACCCCCGCAGGCAGTTCCGCCTCAGCAGGTATCATGACCGGTATCCCATTGCGCACCGGATACTTAAGCCCCCACTTATCGTTCACCAACTGCCCATCAGCCTCCCTCAAAGGCTCCTGCGTCAACGGACATACTAACATTTCCAACAGGACTCTATCTATGTCACTCATAAACCATTCTCCATAATGAACTTATCGCAATCGCACCCTACTGCCGTTCCTGCGACCCCTCACATTCTCGCCCAACAACAGCCAGTATAAATCAATCCTAGCACCATTACCTCTAACGGTCAAATCGACACTTCCGCCTCAACTCAACATTTTTAACCCATTTTCACCTGCCACCCAGAGTCCAAAACGTAAACGCCGGGATTAAATCTCTGACCCCATACCCCCAAACCAACATCATCCAAAATCCAAAAAAACAAATCAAAGCCCAAGCACAATATCTACCAGTACGTACCGTCTCCATTACACCCCCGACCACCCGAAAACATTGACACCCCGCCTCAAAAACCTATAAACATTGACATCGCAGTCAGGTACGTTAAGATAACCCCCTGGATAACAATACCGCACACAGACAGCCTTTAAGGATATTTCTATGTCACTCAAAGTTGCCGTTCTAATCCCCGCCGCCGGCGCCAGTTCTCGTTTCAAAGGCAATAAGAAAAAGCAATTCGTCGAACTTGATGGCCGAGCCGTATTCCTCCGCACCATAGAAGCATTCGCTGACCGCCCCGATGTCTCTCAAGTAATTCTTGCCATTCCCGAAGAAGATCAAGAACTTTTCCACATCAAGTACTCTGCCAATCTAGGTTTCTTCGGCGTACAAGTAGTCATCGGCGGCGCCCAGCGCCACGATACCATCACCAAAATGTTAGCCGAAGTCAAAGATGATACCGACCTCATCGCTATCCACGACGCCGTTCGGCCTTGTGTCACCGAAGCACAAATCAACGACGTCTTCGACGCCGCCGCCCAACATGGCGCCGCTATCCTCGCCGCCCCGCTTGTCGGAACCATCAAAAAAGCGGACCCTCAAGGCAATATCGCCCAGACCATCGACCGCTCCCAACTCTGGGAAGCGCAAACTCCCCAAGTCTTCCGCCCCGATATCATCCGCCAAGCATATCAGCAACGCGACAAAATCTCCGTCGAAATCACCGATGACGCTCAGCTCGTCGAAAGCCTTTCCATCCCCGTAAAGCTCGTCAAAAGCGACGCCGGCAACATAAAAATAACCAATGGCGCCGACCTCCACATCGCCTCAGCCATCCTAAAAGCCAAACCCAAACCAAAAACTCAAGGCCCTCTAGGCCCGTTCAACGAAGCTCAATGGTAAACATCTGAATAAGGATAATTTTTACCCCCCCCCTACAATTGGAGTGCGGAACAAAAGATGGCCAAGAAAACATCTACAACCAAAGCCAAAACCAGACCCATCAAAATAGGCATCCTAGGCCTAGGACGCGCCGGCTGGAACATGCACTGCCGCGATCTCGATAAAAAGAAAAAATATTTCCAAATCGTCGCCGGGTGCGATCCTCTCGCCCAACGTCGTCAGAAAATGGAAGAAACCTACGGCGCCGCCACCTACAAAAACATCCAAGACTTCCTCGCCGATCCCAACATGGAAGTCGTCTCCATCGCCACCCGCTCCTGTGACCACCTCGAACACACTAGAATGGCCCTAAAGGCCGGCAAAATAGTCTTCCTAGAAAAACCCATCACCGACAACTACGCCGATGCAAAAAAACTCAAAACCCTCGCCAAAAAATACCCCAACAAATTATTCATCCGCCACAACCGCCGCTTCGAGTCAGGCTTCCTGCACATCCGCCAAATCATCGAATCCGGCATACTAGGCGATGTATTCGAAATCAAACTCCGCCGCGTACAGTTCCAACGCCGCGATGATTGGCAAACCCTAAAACGTTACGGCGGCGGCCAACTGCTAAACTGGGGACCCCACATCATCGACCACGGCTTGCGTTTCCTCGAATCACCACTCAAAAGCATATGGGGTAACCTTAAACGCGTCGTCGCTTCCGGTAATGCCGAAGACCACCTAAAAATTATCTTAACAGGCAAAAACGACCGACTAATCGACATCGAAATCAGCGGCGGTGCAGCCATCGGCGAACCAATATATCAAGTCTGGGGAACCCGCGGCGCACTTTCATCTGATGATGTAAACATCACCCTCCGCTATCTCGATCCTCGCAAAAAACTCAAAGAACGTAAAGCCGACCCGAGAACCCCCCAAGCAGGATTCGGCACTCCCGACAAACTCAAATGGATCGAAAAAACTATTCCCGTTAAACCCAAACCAAAAATAAATACCGATTACATCTGGGATGCGCTCTATGAAACTATTCGCAATCGCAAAAAATTCCCCATCACCATCGAGCAAGCCGTCGAAGTAATGAAAGTCGTCGACACCGTAAAAAAAGGTACAAAATTCGCCTAAACAACCCTGTCCAAAATCAACCCCTTAGCCGCCGGTTCACACACCAGGGGTTCGATGTGCAAAATCAACCTTAGCGCCCGGGTCACATCCCGGGGGTTCACAACGGAGCAATCATGCTGAATTCATCAAATCTTCGCAAGGAACAAGCTTGGCTCTCCACCGGCTCCCTCGTTGTACTCGCCATGATTGCCCTGGCCGGCGTACTCTATTACGCGTCGTCCGTTGTAATACCATTTATATTGGCATTCTTCATCTACTCTCTCTTCGCACCTGTAGTTGACCTGCTCGTCATACGCCTACGTTTACCACGATTCTTCGCCGTACTCATCGCCTTACTGCTTGTCCTCGTCATCATTGCTGGCATTGCCATGCTCGTAACCAACGCCGTTTACGCCATCTCCAGCACCATCGGCAGTTACTCCAACAGCCTCGGCACACTCTCCGCTAAAATCACCCAGCAGCTCGAAGATTGGCACATCAACATCGAACGTGCTTCAATCACCACCGACCTCGCTAAACGCCTGCCAGGGATCGTTACCACAACCTTCGGAACCGCCGTCAGTATCAGCTCAACTATCCTTCTAATCGCCATCTTTGTCATCTTCATGCTCGCAGGCCGCCGACCCAACGCCCCGCGACCTCCGTTCTACAAGACTATGGATTCACAGATCCGCCGTTACATCGCCGTCAAAATCGCACTCTCACTCGTAACCGGCATCTTAGTCTGGATCTCACTGGCAATCCTACGCCTCGAACTCGCATCTGTGTTCGGCATACTCGCGTTCCTGCTAAACTTCATCCCATCAATCGGATCCATCATCGCGACCTTATTACCTATCCCACTCGCCGTGGCCCAATTCTCCAGCCCCTGGTCCATCGTCGGAGTAATCTTAATACCCGGCACTATACAAATGGTAATAGGCAACGGACTCGAACCCAAAATACTTGGCCAAGGCCTAAAACTCCACCCCGTAACCGTCCTTCTCGCCCTAGCGTTCTGGGGCCTACTCTGGGGACCAGTCGGCATGATCCTAGCCGTACCCATAACCGCCATCGTCCGCATCGTCCTATCCCACTTCGATACCCTGCGACCACTAGCCGACCTCCTCGCCGGAAAACTACCAGACATCAAAGAAGAAAAATAGGGACATCCAAAAGACCAAAAACAAAGCCCAATATTGTCTCCCCTAAGCCAAAACTGACCTAGCATGAAAATAATACTCACAGGACTAAACCACAAAACCGCTCCGATACAAATTCGCGAGCAACTGGCTTTCGACAACACCCAAATCACCACCGCCGTCTCCCAACTCAAACAACGCTTCCCCCAAAGCGAATTCGTCTTGCTGTCCACTTGTAATCGCGTCGAGTTGTATTCCGCCACCCAGCGCCGCCAAGGCCTAACCGCCGACAACCTCGTCAAATTCTTCGCTGAGTTCCATAATCTCGAACCCGCCGCTTTCCATCAATTCCTCTATATTCACGAAAACGCCGACGCCGTCCGCCATCTGCTCACCGTCGCATCCAGCCTCGACAGCATGGTACTCGGCGAAGACCAAATCATCAGCCAGGTAAAAGAAAGCTACTCCCTCGCCTGCCAAGCCAAAACCACCAGCAAAGTCCTAAACCGCCTCTTCCATTGCGCCTTCGCTACCAGCAAAGAAGTCTGCAATAATACCCTTATCGCACAAGGCCACATCAGCGTCGCCGGAGTCGCCGTCGATCTCGCAAATCAGCTATTCCCTGACATTCGTTTTGCCGACATCATCGTAATCGGCGCCGGCGATATGGGCCGCCTCCTCCTGCAGCGACTCGTCAGCAACAACTGCCAAAACGTCAAACTCATCAATCGCTCATACGAACACGCCCTAAAAATCGCTAACCGCTACCCCGTCCAACCCCAGCCATGGGAATCGCTCAACCAGCACCTCGTCAGCGCTGACATCGTTATCGCATCATCCGGCTCCCGCGAATATCTTTTCAACCGCGAATCATTCGCCCAAATAACAAAACAACGATCCAAACCCAACCTCCTCATCATCGACATCGCCGTACCCCGCAACTTCGACCCTTCCATCGCCGACATCCCCAACGTCCACCTCTACAGCATCGACCAACTATCATCCGTCGCCGAACAAAACCGCCAAGCTCGCGCCGATGATGTTATCTCCGCCATGGAAATCATCGAAAAAAACACCACCGCGTTCCTCGAATGGTTCAACACCCGCGACCTAGGACCACTGATCGGCCAAATGAAACAAACCTTCGCCCAGATCACCGAAAAAGAACTAGAACTTTTTCTGTCTAAAACCCTCCAAAACGCCCCCTGCCGCGAAATCGCTCAAACAGGCCAAAACCTCATCTGCCGCGACCTCGCCCAGTCCATGGCCCACCGAATCGTCAACAAACTCCTTCATTGCGTAATCCAAAACCTAAACACCATCGCCCAAACCCAAGGCCCCGCCGAAGCCGTAAAACTCCTCGACCAAATCGTCCAGCAAGCTCAAGAACTCTCCACCGAATCAACCGATAAACAATAACAAACCAATATGTAATTCCCGCGCAGGCGCCGAATCCTTATTATGATAAACATCACCCGACTATACTGCGACCAAGTAACCCCAGGCGACTGGCTCCGCTACGGCCAAAACAACTCCGGCGAACGCCCCGGGGAAACCGTACCCAAACAAGCCTCCCAAAGACGCCCCATCGTCGTCTGGAACATCACCCGCGTCTGCAACCTAAAATGCCTCCACTGTTATAACGACAGCGGCTCCGACAAATCCGCCCAAGAACTCACCACCGACCAAGCCAAATCCGTTCTAGACAACCTAGCCGAGTTCGGCGTACCATCGGTCCTGTTCTCAGGCGGCGAACCCCTCATGCGACCCGATCTCTTCGAACTAATCGCCTACGCCCGCGACCAGGGCCTCCGCGCCGTCATCTCCACCAACGGCACCCTCATCGACGCCCAAACCGCCCAGCTCGCCCAGAAACAAGGCGTATCTTACGTTGGCGTCAGTCTCGACGGCATCGGTCCTATCAACGACAAATTCCGCGGCATACCCGGCGCCTTCGACCGCGCCGTTGCCGGCATACGCCACTGCCAAGACATAGGCCTACGCGTAGGCCTGCGCCTAACCCTCACCAAAACCAACATCCAAGACCTCGACAAACTCTTTCAATTCTTCGAAAACGAAAACATTGAACGCGCCTGCTTCTATCACCTCGTACCCACAGGCCGCGCAGGCAACATCGCCGACCAACAACTAACCCACAACCAAACCAGAGCTGCCGTCCAATCAATCATGGACCACACCAAACGCTTAACCCTCACCGATCGCAAAACCGACATCCTAACCGTTGACAACCACACCGATGGCGTCTTCCTATACCTAACCCTACTCAAACAAGACCCCGAAAAAGCTGCTGCCGTCTGGAAACTCCTCACCTGGAACGGAGGCGGACTATACAGCTCCGGCGTAGGAATCGCCTGCATCGACTTCAACGGCTTCGTCCACCCAGATCAATTCTGGTATCACTACAACCTAGGCAACGTCCAACAAAAACCGTTCAGCCAAATATGGACCAACCCCAACGAACCACTCCTCAATGGCCTACGCAGCCGCCGACAATACATCAAAGGACGCTGCCGATTATGTAAGTTCTTCGACGCTTGCGGCGGAAGCCTGCGCGTCCGCGCCGACCTCCACTTCAAAAACCCTTGGGCCCCAGATCCCGCCTGCTATCTAACCGACAAAGAGATCGGCCTCGATCCCGAAATGCAAAAACAACTGCAAAAAAATGCTGAAAATTTCCCTATGCCTGAGTAAGCCCCAAAAAAATCACAGCCCTCTCTAATCTCTATCTTAACTCCCCGCGTTTGCTTCCATCTCTCCCTTACCCAGCAAATTACCCAAAATCAACAATACCAGCCTGCCCAAAAATTCCCAAACCACCTAAAACCCCACACTGGACAGCCCATATCCGCTGCTGAATATGCCGATACCACGTCTAAACATCGCCAGCACCAATAAGAACATATCATATCATGAAAAAGACCCAGAAAAAATTTGACCATAATCGACATAAGTACTACAATTAATTCGTATGATCAATACAAGGAGCGTGTGCGGGATCTCACCGCTAAGAATCAATAACTTACCATAGCAGAGAGTCCGTTCGGCCGTCGAGCGGATCAGGTTTTAAATATATGCTTCTTGAGCACGTGCTCAAGGCGACCTCCAACAGTAAAAATAGGAGAACTTAACAATGGCATCACCCCTAAGTTTATGGAAGAAAACTGTATTACTTATGGCTTTGCTGGCCATGGTAGGTATGGTTGGATGCAACTGTGCCACTTGCCAAGAACCAGCCCCGGCTCCGGCTCCACCGCCACCACCGCCGGCTGATTGCTGGCCGACTCAAGTCGAAGGAGCCCTCACTTGGTGTCAAATGGCATTTCCAACCGGCGACGAGGCAACCAGCGCCGTAGGCGTTGAAAAGGGTCTGCCCCGCGAAGTCCGGGCCGGTATTCCTTTTGACTATCAACTCGTTGTTACCAACCTAGCCAGTGTGCCGCTCGAAGAAGTAACCGTCACCGAAGAACTAGAACCAGGCCTCACTATCAACCGCGCAGAACCCGCCGCTTCCGTTTCTGACGGCGTAGCAACATGGGTCTTGCGTGGCCTGCAACCATGCGAATCACGTACAATTAACATCAACGCCACCGCTGCCCGCGAAGGTATGGTTGGCACCTGCACCGAAGCTACCTATAGGTTCATGCTTTGCTGCGGCGTTCCCGTGGTTCAGCCCGGCCTCGCCATCACCAAGGCGGGCCCCGCCGAAGTGCTAAGATGTGACCCGATCGAATATCAATTCGTCGTCACCAACACCGGTTCTGGTGAACTCAACAATGTCCGCGTTACCGATCCGCTGCCGGCCGGCTTGGCCACCGCTGACGGACAACGCGCCATTAACTTCACCATCGATTCCCTCGATGGTGGCGAGTCACGCCAGTTCAACGCCACTGTCATGGCCGAACGCACCGGACGCTTTGTAAATACCGCAACCGCCGCCGCTGAAGGCCTAACCGCCACCAGTAACGAAGTTGCCACCGTTGTCAGAGCTCCTATGCTTCAGGTTGAGAAGACCGGCAGAACCAGTCAGTTCCTCGGACGAGAAACAACCTACACCATCACCGTTACCAATACCGGCGACGGCGTAGCACGTGACACCGTTCTGGTTGACCCGGTTCCCGCCGGAGCCCGCTTCATAAGCGCAACCGCTGGTGGTCAATATGCCGGCGGAGCTGTACGATGGAACCTCGGTAACCTACAGCCTGATGATTCACGACAGGTTACAGTTACCATGACACGCGAAAGCGTCGGAACCATACGTAACGAGGCAACCGCTAACGCTTACTGTGCCGCTGCGGCTGCTGATGTCGCTCAAACAGTGTACGAAGGTATCCCCGGATTGCTGCTGGAAGGTAATGACGATCCCGATCCGATCGAACTCGGATCAACCGTTACATACACCCTCATCGTTACCAACCAGGGTACCGCCGACCTCACCAACGTTCAGCTAACTCCGCATATGGAAGAAGGCACCATGGAATTCGTATCCGCTCGCGGCGCGACCCCAGCCGGTGCTGTTACCGGCCAAGCTCGCGGCCTCGATATCGTATTCCCGGCTATCGACCGTCTGGCACCACAAGCACATGCAACCTATCAGATTGTCATCCGTGCAACTGGTGCGGGCCAAGTGTCCTTCCGTGCTGAAGCTCAGTCCAACGAGATTACAAGACCGTTGGTCAAGGTAGAAACAACCAACTTCTACGAATAAGACCTCAGCCGCTGAGTTGACCTGAAAATAAATCGCCGGGGTATCATCAGATGCCCCGGCGGTTATTCAAAGTCCCTGTGCTAACGGCTCCCCCACTATCAAAAGTGAGGGAGCCGTTCTTTTGCGCCCGACCCATGCAAATATCAACATCACATTCGCATGCCCCAGGTCATTCGTCATTCATTTGCGGCAAATGCGCTGTGTACAGCTCCGTCTTATGCCGCACAATGTCCGCTCGAATCATATAAATCACATCCTCAGCGATGTTCGTCGCATGATCGGCGATTCGCTCCAAATGCCGTGACGCCGAAAGCAGATGCAGCAGTGATTCCATCTTGTCCGGATGCTCGCGTATCGCTTCTTGCACTTCGATATACATCTGCCTGTTGAGCGCGTCCACCTCGTCATCCGCAAGCAGAACCTCGTTCGCCAAAGCATCCGAAAGATTCACCAAAGCATCCAGGCTCTGCTTCAACATCCGCTGAGCTTTCCGAGCCATTTCCATCAAATCCACACTGATATCCGGAGCCGGATTGTCTGCCAAAAATATCGCCCGCTCCGCAATATTCACCGCCAAATCACCGATCCGTTCCAAATCGTTGTTTATCTTCAGAATCGCGATAATAAATCGCAAGTCCGTCGCAACCGGCTGATGCAGCGCCAATATCTTCAAACATTCTTCTTCGACCGTAACTTCCAAATGGTCGATCTCGATATCTTTGTTAATAACATCCGCCCCGGCATTGGCGTCCCCGTCCTGAATCGCCATCGTCGCCTGACGAACGCTGTTCTCAACAATAGCGCCCAGCGTAAGGATATGCTTTTTCAGGTTTTCTATTTCTCTCTGTAAATGCCTTGCCATGTTTACTTCCCGTCAAATTTTTGGCTGTTATACTCCGATCGTTAACAACGGCTCACTTAACACGCCTATCCGAATCGCCCCGTGATGTAATCCTCCGTCTGCTTGACGCGCGGATTCGTAAATATCTTGCCCGTCTCATCGTATTCTATCAGTTCGCCCAGACAGAA
This sequence comes from Sedimentisphaerales bacterium, assembly GCA_016928435.1. GTDB lineage: Bacteria > Planctomycetota > Phycisphaerae > Sedimentisphaerales > SM23-30 > JAFGKT01. Next base: position 12,891 of record JAFGKT010000076.1, read on the forward strand.
AAAAGCCGTATTCTCACTAACCCGCGCCGCCTGCTGCATATTGTGAGTCACAATTACAATCGTGTACCGTGATTTTAACTGCCCGATAAGATCCTCAATTTTGGTCGTCGCTATCGGGTCCAATGCCGAGCAAGGTTCGTCCATCAGCAAAACCTGAGGCTTAGTCGCCAACGCCCGAGCGATGCACAAACGCTGTTGCTGCCCCCCCGATAACGCCAACGCTGACTTCTTCAAGTCATCCTTCACTTCATCCCATAGCGCAGCCTGATTGAGTGACTCCTCCACAATCTCGTCGAGCTGCACACGATTCCGCATTCCTTGCAGTTTCGGACCATAAGCGACATTGTCATAAATGCTCTTGGCAAACGGGTTCGGCTTCTGAAAAACCATCCCCACTTGTTGCCGCAGGTTCACCAGATTCACCCGTTTATCATAAATATCCTGCCCGTTCACCGCCAAACACCCCGTCGTACGAACATGCGGTATCAGATCATTCATACGATTTATGCTGCGTAAAAACGTACTCTTACCGCAACCGCTCGGCCCAATAATCGCCGTAACCCGTTGCGGATAAATTTTCATGTTGATATTCTTAACACCAACCTTACTGCCGTAGTACAACGTAAAATCCGATGCCACCACCACCGAACCGGCGTCGTTCGCGGCATCACAGCAAGGCACAACAATCTCATCCTCCGCAATCTCGCCTTTTTCTAAAATCTTACTTTCTTCCACAGTTTCGCCTTTTTGCGTTAATGTTAATGTCATATCCATACCTTATCAGCTTCAATACCCTCTAAGTTTCTTAGAAACCTTCGAACGAATCACGATAGCAATCACATTCAAACACAATACCAGCAGAATCAGCGTCATAACCATACCATACTGCTGGTGCGGCACCAACGCTGACAGCCTGTCGCCCACCGCCATATCGTAACTGCCGTACGACAACGCCCGCGTCGGCTGCAATATCGACTTGGCGATCGGCCCCAATGCCACCGCCCCCGTAAACAAAATCGGCGCCGTCTCGCCCGCCGCCCGGCTCAAACTCAAAATTATCCCCGTCAGAATCCCAGGTAAAGCAGCCGGCAATGTCACCGTAACAAAAGTCCGAAAGTTCCCCGCCCCTAACGCCAACGACGCTTCCTTATACGAACGAGGCACCGACCTGATCGCTTCCTCACTCGCGCGAATAATCACCGGCAATACCAATATCGCCAACGTCATCCCGCCCGCGAGAATACTTTTCTGTGATCCAAGACCAAACACAGGCAAAAGAAACAGCACAAAAAACGCCAACCCGAACAACCCAAACACAATGCTCGGAACCCCCGCCAAAGTATTAATGCAAGTCCTTATCACCCGAATCACAACGTTATCCCCAGCGCACTCCACCAAATACGCCGCCGAGATAATCCCCAAAGGCACCGAAAACGCCATCGCGATCAGCGTCAACAGAAACGTCCCCAAAATCTCAGGCCCAACTCCGCCGAAGTAATGACCGGGCGTACTGTCATCAATAAAATACTGCCAATAAAAAGTGAACCGAGGCAGCATCATCGCTTCAATATTATTCTCTATCAACCCAAACATATCAGCCAGTTCAGTACCAGCGAATTGCTCCGTACGAGCGATACGCACTTTTTCCAACGGCTCGCCAGGCGTAACCTCACGCCATTCCTCCGCCCACAATAAATTATCTAACTCCGACTTCACCCGGCTCCAGCGCGTCGCGCCGTATTGGTTCATCGCCAAGGGCGGAATCGCCTCACCGGGCAAAGGACCAAACAAACCACGCAACGCTTCCTGCACCTCATCCAGCGCCGCTGCGTATTGCTCACGTTTAGACAAATCCATCCTCGCGACTATTTCCTGATACTCCTCCACCAAACCAACAAAACCCTCAGCCGGGGTACCACCCAAATCCACAGCCGCCAACTGCTCAGCTACACCCAACAGCAACTCGTCCGCCACAGCGTTATCACTGCTTGCCAACGCCGCTTCAAACCCATCTCGAATATCCCTAACCGCCTGCCTGCGCGCCCGATATTCCGCCCGATCCAGATTCAACGTCCGTAGATAATCGCCGTATGCCCGGTTCATTTCCCGCGCCTGGTCCCGCAGTATCGAAGTGTCCAGCCCTTCCCGAAACCGTGCTAAAATATCGAACGCTTCCTGACGCGCATCCAAAGCCTGCGCAACCTCAGCATCTACCTCCTCAGCGTCACCCCGGTCGAAGATCGGCAATTCAAGCTGCATCTTACGAAACTCAACCGTACCGTAAAACAACACCGCTGAAGCGCCTCGCACAAACATAGGCGTCAGCACCAACAGCAAAACACAGCACAAAAGAATAATCGCGCCCCCCGAAACTCCCGTAAATACCTTGTCGGATATGTGCCGATTTACGTCGCGTTTCATTTGCCGCCCCCTTTCACTCTGCGAGCCCGGGCCAACAAATGTTCGCTAATCATGTTCAGCGTAAACGTAAATGCCAAAAGCAGCAAACCTATCGCGAATAACGCTCGATAGTGCATTGACCCCTGCACCGTTTCACCCATGTCCCCCGCGATTGTCGCCGTCATTGTTCGCACCGCCGCCGAAAGATTCCACCAAGGACTCGGTATCTGATTGGCGTTACCTGCCGCCATCCAAACCACCATCGTCTCGCCCACCGCACGCATCATGCCCAATATCACCGCCGCGATAATCCCGCTATGCGCCGCCGGTATCACTACCTTGATAATAGTCTCCGCCCGCGTCGCCCCCAACCCATAAGACGCTTCGCGAATCTCTCTGCCGATCGCCGACAACGAATCCTCCGCCACGCTGATAATTGTCGGCAAAGCCATCACCGCCAATATCACCGAAGCGTTCAGAATATTCGTCCCCGTTGTAAACCCCAATTCGTTCTGCATCAAAGGCGATAATACCAGTAACGCGAAAAAACCATATGCCACCGACGGTATCGCCGCTAATATCTCGATTATCGGCTTTACATACTGCCGTACCTTAAATGGCGCGATATCACTCAAAAACACCGCTGCCAACAAACCGATCGGCACCGCCACCAGCAGCGAACATACCGTCACATATACCGAACCCGTTATCATCCCCACCGCGCCGAACTCACCCGGTTCCGATTCCGGATGCCATGCCGTACTCGTCAAAAACCCACCCAGGCCATGCCCCAGCAAAAAACCAAGCGATTCGCGAATCACGAATATGAAAATAAACAGTACCGCCAGCACCGAAACACACGTAATGCCGAAAAGCAAAAGCCTCCCAACGTGCGCCGCGATATAGCCTTTGAGATCTTCCGATGGAGTAAGCAACAGCGGCCGAGAAAACCCAGCCGCTGTTGAATCTTCATAAATCGATAACTGCTTCTCCGACGCCATAAGTGTCCTCTAGTAATCCGTTACCGGAACAAAACCCTGATCTTCAATGATATCCTGACCTTGCTCCGTCAGATAAAACGTGCAGAAAGCGTGCGCCGGCGATCCCAAAGCCGGATAGCCGTTCGTGAATAGATACAAAGGACGGCTAACCGGATACGTCCCGCTGGCAATCGTATCCCGGCTCGGCATTACCCCGTTAACCGCGATTGCTTTAACCTCACTGTCCAAAAAACCAAGACCTACATAAGCGATCGCGCCCGCTGTGCCGCGTACCCGAGCGTGAGCTTGAGGGTTAGAGCCTACTGTCTCAACACTGCCCGCCAAGTCGTCGCCGCCCATGATTAGGCCGTGGAACGTTTCAAATGTCCCGCTCGATGTATCACGACTTATCGCGACAATTTCCATGTCCGCCCCGCCCAACTGGTTCCAATTCGTGATGTTGCCCAAATAAATCTGCTTTATCTGATCGCTTGTCAATGCGTTGATCGGATTCGAAGGATGCAGAATAACACAAACACCATCCATCGCGACAACATGCGCCACCGGGAACACATCGTTCTCTAAAGCCGCCCGAAATTCTTGCGATTTCATGAACCGGCTCATCATCGCGATATCGCAACGCCCTTCAACCAGAGCCGCCGCGCCATTGCCGCTGCCGGTCTTGCTAACCGTAATCGAAATATCCGGATAAATCTGCCCGAATACCTCAGCAAACCCGTCACAGATCGGCCCAACCGTCGTCGAACCATCAATAATCAACTGCTGCGCCGAAACACTGCCAACTGCCGCCAGCAAAATCATCAACATTGCACAAATCATGTTCTTCATCACATTGATCCTTTCATTAAAATTAGTCCACAATTGTTAGTTTTGTGTTAGCGTCACACTACAATTACATTAAGATCACCAAATCAGAGCCCAAAGCGTAACATCTATCCGTGCGACCCTTCGCACCTATAGCATCTGATTCGCTCAGACCCTTCGTATTATTTGTGACAGCGCCCAACGCCAAGCGTTATTTCCCATGACCGGGTGGCACCCTTTCGCGTAGCTAAAGGGTGGTCAAACACCAACCAAGTCTCATACCCCAAACCAACCCCTAGCAATTATTTCACAAAAGATGCCCGTCCAACCGTGTATGGGTGAAACACGGCCGAACGGGCCGAAAAGCATCAACTAAAACTTAAAAATAAAATCAGCCTGCATGCGACGATAATCATCGTCATTGCCTAACTCGTTGCAGAAATATGTCAGTGCTGCCTGCATATTGCTCGCTACCTGATACTTGAAGGATAATACATGACCACTGCCGTCGGTCCCACCACCAATGAAATCAGAGTCACAAAGTGCCCCAATCACCGCGTCGGCCTGAACTTCCCGGTAGTTGTAACCAAACTGCCATGAGCCCGGCACCTTCGCCTTGTTGATCGTAAAACCAACCAGCCAGCCCATATCACTCCCCGAGGCCGCAGCGTTCGTCACCAGATCACCAAACACCGTAAAAGGCATCTCCAGAACTCGCGTACCAACCGCACCGTAAAACTCCACCAAATCGTAGTCATTGGCATACACGTTCGCCCCGCCGATATTCTCCGTCGTATTGCCGAAGCTATCCGTCGCGTCAAAGAGCGTATTGCGATGCAGTACGTTGCCGTAGTTGTAGTAACTCACCCCGCCCAGGGCGTAAGTATCGTCCGTAAATTCATGCCGCAGATCAGCCTGGATACCCCATAGCGAAGAATCCGAACCGCCCGACACCTCGTCAACCCAAAAACCGCCGCCGACGATCGACAGGCGATCCGCTTCGCTGAGATCAAAACTGTAAGTCCCCGCCAGACCTTCCGGATTCAAATCACCGTCCCAAATCAACTGACTCCCGCCCACACATCGGAACGGATTGGCGACCTTACCACCCCAAATGCTAACCCCGCCCAGCCAATCCGGATGCCAGTCAAAGTACGCCCGGTCCAGCCAAATACTCTTGCTGGAAAAAGCCCCGTCCAACGTCGTGTTCGTCGATACCGGATCAGCCGACCCCGTGGCGATGCGAACATGAATATCAGCTTGGTCGTTCACTTGAGCGTCAAGCGTCAATCTAGCCCGAATCCGGTGCCGATTACGACCCGTGCGGTTCACACCATTGTTTTCACTATCGATCAACTCATGGCGATAACGGAAATCTCCGCCCAATTCAATCGATTCCACCCAATCCAAAAAACTAGGCAATTCCCCGCCCGGCTGGCTCGCCGCGATCGCGTCCAAACGACTGTTCACCTCGTTCTGATGCGACGACTGGTTAGCTTCCAACATCGCCAACCGCCCCTGCACGGCCTGCAGTTCCGCCCGCAAATCGTCAACTTCATCCGCCCATAACAAACCAAAATTTCCCATCATAACTGAAACCAACACAACATAAAAAATCCATGACTTCCTTTTCATACGGCACCTTTCTTCATACATGTTTTCGTTCCACTTCCCAAACTTCTAAACACTCTATATCTACTGCTCAATAGCAGATCGCTCACAAAATACTTCCACTTTGTTAGCTCCAATTAAGCGCAATATTAAGATCACATTAAAATACAACAAATACCACCCGACCCCCGGCCTCTTGCCAGCACAAAAAAACCTAGAGTGTACAACTTGCTTGCACAAGAGGTTCCTAAATTATATCCTGTCAATCATATCAAAATCTTCCCTTGCTCCACTTGACTACCTAATCCCAAAAATCCGCCCAACCACCCGGGGTGGCACCCTTTCGCGCAGCTAAAGGGTGATCGAACACCAATTGCGTTCCATATCCTAACCAGCAATAAACCCCATTGGCCGTCCCCACCCCGCCTTTGACAAACTAATCTTTTCGTGTGCTTCCTTGAAGGTCGTAGCGTGGATAATTTTGAACATTTTGTTCAAACGTTACCCACGCGGTTCCCAGACCACGCGATTCCCACCCTTAATCCGCCGCTCTGACTGGCAACGATATCGTAAATACCGACCCCGAATTCATTTTGCTCGCAACCGAAACTTTCCCATGATGCGCCTGGGCAATGTGTTTTACGATCGCCAAACCCAACCCCGTACCCCCTAAGTTACGACTGCGCGCCTTGTCCACCACATAGAACCGCTCAAAAATCCGTTCCACATGTTCCGCCGGTATCCCCATCCCCTGATCCTCAACCTGAATCTCCAAATTATCCCCCCGCACCTGCGCTCGTATCTTCACCGTCGCCCCCTCCGGACTATATTTGATCGCGTTGTCCACTAGATTGAAAACCGCTTGTTCCAGCAAATCCGCGTTTAGCGGCACCTCCACATCCGCCTCACACTCGACTTCCAGCCGAATTTGTTTATTATCCGCTTTCACATGCGCCAATTCCACCGCCGCGTCCAGTACCGTCCGCACCGGTTTCGGCTCCAACTCCACACGACCCTTCTCCGACGCCTCCTCGATCCCCGACAAGCTCAGTAAATCTTCCACAATCGCGTTAAGGCGATCAGTCTGCCGTGCAATAATCGTCAAAAATCGCTGCGTTTGCTCCGGATCCTTACCAAAATCCTCCAAAAGCGTCTCTACAAACCCCTTGATCGACGTAATAGGCGTTTTTAGTTCATGCGAAACATTCGCCGCGAAATCACATCGTAAGTTCTCTAACTGACGGATACGCGTAATGTCGTGCAGCACAATAACCGCGCCGCGTTTTTTACCGTGACTATCCGCCAACACCGCTCCGTGTGCCTGAAACACCTGCGTCTGACCCAACCGATGGAAAACAATATCCTTTTCCGTCGGTTCGCTGCTCGCCAACGTCTCATCCACAAACTTCTGCAAATCCGCGTTACGAGCCAATTCCGGCACGCTGTGGCCCTGCACCGCGCCCGCGTCCACCCCGAACAAATCCGCAGCCGTCTGGTTGATCGCCAGAACATTCCCGTCCGCGTCAACCGCCCACACCGCTTCCACCATGCTCGCCAGCAGCGCCTCAAATTCATTACGTTGCGCCGTTACAGTTTCGATACGTTCATGTAGTTGCCGGGCCATCTGGTTTAGTGTCAAAGCCAAACCCGATAATTCCGTCGTGTCAGTCTTGGGCAAAGTCGCGTCTAGGTGCCCATCCGCCAGCTTCTGAGCCATATGCCGCATCTGTTCGATAGGACGACTTATACGCCGCGAAATATACAAACATAGCAAAGCCGCAAGCACACTAACCCCAATCCCGCACAACAGCATCTTGCCGTAAATCTCCGCCAACGCGTCATCAACCGCGTTAACCGGTATCGCCGCCCGAGTAATCATTATCAATTGCCCGTCGCGATGGATCGGCAAAGCAAAATACATCATCTTTTCCTGCAGCGTCGGACTCAGCCGCGAGGCGTAACCACGACCTTCTTCCATCGCGTCGATTATTTCAGGCCGATCCTTATGATTCAGCATCGCCTCCGGATCATGCTCCGAGTCCGCTAAAACATACCCAGAAGGCGATATCAGCGTTACCCGAACTCTCCCAAGCTCACTCAACCTAACCACCAACTCTGTTAGATCCGCCGATTCATCCGCCGCCAATCGGCTTTCAATCCGCTCACGAATCAGCCGCGTACGTGCTTCCAAATCATCAGCCACGTGCCGCAGATGAAAATCTCTCAACGCGCCCGTCGCGTACCATGTCACCGCGACCAAAGCCAAAATCGTTATCAACACAAACGAAGGAAAAAGTTGCCAGAGCAGTCGCCGTTGCGCCATGCGTTCAATCCTTAAAACGATAACCAACCCCTCTTACGGTTTCAACGTAATCGCCGTACTTGCCCAGTTTCTTGCGCAAGCCCGCTATTTGAACGTCAACCGCCCGATCCGTAACCACATATTCGCCCCCGTGTATGCTGTCGATTATTTGATATCGAGTGAAAACCCGCCCTGGCCGCCTCGCCAGCGTCTGAAGTATCCGAAACTCAGTGAACGTCAGATCAACCTTATCATCGTCAACCAACACTTCATGACGACCCGGATCGATCACCAGAGAATTAATGCGAATCACGTCCTCTTTCGCTTCAGCCGATTGTGTATGTCGCCGCAGAGCCGATCGTATCCGAGCCACCAACACCCGAGGACTGAACGGCTTCGTCACATAATCATCAGCGCCCAACTCCAAGCCCGTTACAATGTCAGCTTCGCCCCCCCGGGCCGTGAGCATGATAACCGTTATGGCCTCCGTATCAGCCCCACCCTTCAACCGCCGACACACCTCCAAACCATCAACACCCGGCAGCATCAAATCCAACACAATAAGGTTAGGCCGATGACGCCGCGCCAACGCCAACGCTTCTTCACCCGTACTCGCCTCGAGCGTCTCGTAACCTTCACGCTTTAGCGAATACTCAACTAACTCGCGAATGTCGTCTTCATCATCCACAACAAGTATTGTCGCTTTTTGCATCTGCTGCCCCAAATCAATTTCCGCAGTTTTGAACGTCAAAATATGCACTCGAAAAGTGCCTTTCCACTGCATCCGTATTTTTGTTCATCTTCGATCATACTTTCGAAAGCGACAAAAAACAATCAGACCAATCCAAAAGGAACTTCCGCTATGAAACCCGACAATGTAAATCAAGAAAAAGTGCGATTTCGCACCCCAATAAATCTAAAGCACCAAACCTTAACGCTCCCGTTAATCTTCAAGTCTGGTCCAGCACACACTATTCTATCACTGTCAAAGCAATTATGTGTTAGATTCTTGTTAGAACTGCTTTCAGTATTGACAAATATCGCAAATCACCTCTGACCGCCCCAAAACCCGTAACAACCAACACTTACCACCTCCCCAACCAACAACATACCGCCGGCCTCCCGCCGACTCCCAAACGTACCGCCGGCATCCTGTCGGCCTCCCCAACTATTCTCCCCCCAACCAATCTATATCTTCGTGCCTAATTCGTCAAACTCCTAACCGATGCCGGTATCTGCCCACCACTCTCAACAAACCCCGCGTTCGCTCCATTATCCCGCACATGCATCACCGGCCCCGCCCCAAACAACCCGCCATACGAAACCTCATCCCCCGCTTTCTTGCCCGGCACCGGTATCAATCGCACCGCCGTCGTCTTATTGTTAATCACCCCGATCGCCATCTCATCCGCGATAATCCCGCTGATCGTCGCCGCCGTCGTATCGCCCGGCACCAAAATCATATCCAACCCCACCGAACACACACACGTCATCGCCTCCAATTTCTCCAACGTCAAATGCCCCTTTCGTGCCGCTTCCGCCAAGTTCGCGTCTTCCAAAACCGGTATAAACGCCCCGCTCAACCCCCCCACCGAACTGCTCGCGAACAACCCGCCCTTTTTCACCGCGTCATTCAACATCGCCAGCGCCGCCGTAGTCCCCGCCGCACCAATCGCTTTAATCCCCAGCGCGTTAAATATCTCACCCACACTATCGCCAACCGTAGGCGTCGGCGCCAAAGACAAATCCACAATACCAAAAGGCACCCCCAACTCCGCCGCCACCTCCCTGCCAATCAACTCACCCACCCGCGTAACCCTAAACGCCGTCTGCTTGATAACCTCCGCCAACTCACCCAAGCTAGGCTTCCCTTCCGCCTGCGCCCGCTCCACCGCCGACTTCACCACGCCAGGACCGCTAACACCAATATTGATCACACAATCACCTTGACCCGAACCCAAATACGCCCCCGCCATAAACGGATTGTCGCCCGGCACATTCGCGAACACCACCAACTTCGCGCAACCAAACCCCTCTTGCTCTTTCGTCGCCTCCGCGATTTCTTTTATCGTCTCACCCATAAGAGCTATCGCGTCCATATTGATACCCGCCTTGCTGCCCGCCACATTCACCGACGAACAAACCCGCTGAGTACTGCTCAAAACCTTTGGCAAAGACCTTATCAACGTTTTCTGACCAGGCGTCTGTCCTCGTTCCACCAACGCCGTAAATCCACCCACCAAGTCAATCCCCACCTTCGCCACACTATCATCCAGCGTCTTGGCGATTTCCAGCGCCGCCGTCTCACTGTGCCCCTCCAGCAAATTACTGATCGGCGAAACCGCCAACCGCTTATTCACCACCGGGATCTTATACTTCCCTCCCACCGCGTCACAAACTTCCACCAGCCGCGCCGCCCGAGAAGTTATCTTATGCGCAATCTTCTTGCACACCAGCTTAACCTCAGGACCCGCGCACTCATTCAAATCAATACCTATCGTCACCGTACGAACATCCAAATGCTCACTGCTCAACATCCGCACCGTACTCAATATCTCATCTGTCCGTAACATCCAATTCACTTCCTATACTATGTGTATGCCAATCGCATAACTCCAACGTTAGCCCCCGAACTTCACGTTCGGGGGTTAGTACTCCTATTACTGCGCCGCCTGCACCGCGGCCGCCAAATCACTAAAGCCAAGATCCCCGCCGCGTTCACGCAAATGCGTCACATGCTGTTCTTCAACTATCCGCAAAAAGTCCGCGTACACCACGTTAATATCGTCATCCATCGGCCAATCCACACCCTCAGCCACCGCCGCGTCTCTAAATTCCTGCCACTTATACAAAAACACATACATCACCGACAACTCCGCCATCTCCACCCGCGACTTATACTCCGGCGCATCCGCCACCGCCGCCTCAGCCTCCTTCAGAAACTCCCAACATCGCGACATCACGTCAAAAGAAAGATACTCCAAATCATAATACTCAGCGAAACAACCCATGTAGTCACCACTCTCATCCACCGCGTCATGAAAACAATCCACATACGCCATCACCGCGTCACCAGCAGCCCCATAGTAACCGCGAGCAAACTCACGCATCAGCGCGTCGCCATCCTGATCCGGATTCCACATCAGTTGCGCCAGCATCCAAGCTTTCATCTCCGCCATGTTGCTGCCCAAGCTCTGGTAGTTACCCTGTTCCATCAAACCCACCACATTATGATCCCGGAAAAACCGCACATTGTCGTCCAGCACCCGCAAATTCGCGTGCGGCAACAAATAATGCCGATAGTTCCCCACATAATCCCACACATACAACCGATCAGCTATCTGCGACCACCCCACAATATCATCACGAAACGCCGCGTTGCGATCATCGCTCAAAGGCACACTGAACGAACATTCAATACTGCACAACCGCACACAAACATTATCACAAGGCCGAACATGCAGCGGAGGCCTGCGCGAAAACTGATACGCCAGCGTACTAAACGTCACATTAGGAAACTCATCCTCCAATTCTGCCGCCACCGAGTTCACAAAACGCAGTATCAAACCCGAAGGACCGCCTTCTGCTTCTTCCACCGCCCTGCACGCCGCGCATCCGCAAAGATTACGCTCATTGTTATCCAAACTCCCGTCGTTCTGCGATACACTCGCTATCGTAGCATCCGGATTCGCCTGCAAGTTACGACGCAAGTTCGACACCAACTCCTCCCGCATCTCTTCATTTGTCAAACACAATTGCGTCAAATGCTCGTCACACTCCGCCATACGTTCACCATCGATCGAAGCGAACCATTCCGGATGCTCCGCAAAATAAACGCTCGGCGGAATAAGCCGCGAAAAAGTATGCACAAAACCTTCATAAACATGCTTCCCGCCCTGCTCCGCCGTCAAACGAGGCCCCGCTCCATTACAGCGATTTCGCGCCGCCCAATCGCCATCAAAAGCATTGAACCAAAAAGAATCCCGATACTCAAAGGGCGGCGTATAAACCACATCCAAATCACCAACCGTCAACGTCGCGGCCTGCGGTATCGTACTTGCGCTAGGCGTCCACCATCGGCAACCAACCTCATCCTGCAAAAACGTATAAACCGCGTACACCGTCCCCCGAGGCCGATCGCCCGCTAATATCAAATTATCCCCTACCGACTTCATCACTATCGTATCCGCTTCCAACCCCTCAATGCTAAACTCCGGGTCCACCATCCGCGCTGCGTCAACACCCACCAAAAACGCCCCCACTCCTTCACGCATAGTCTCCCGAACCTCATATTCCGCACCCGTAACCTCTCCCAAAAACTCAGCTAATTCCCCAGCAGCATAATGCTCCGGCACAGTCGCCTCCGCCCCCACCACAATATCCATCACCGCTGCCCCATCCCGAGCAACCACCAGCTCCGCCTGACCACACCCTGCAACCACACCAACCATCACCAACACCGCACAAACCAAAATCCGCAAACTCATAAAATCGCCCTTTCCAAATAAAAGGGGTCAGACCCCTTTTATAATTCAGACCCCTTTTATAATTCGTAGGGTGTGCAACTTGCTTGCACACGCGTTTACCTAATATATAGCAGCGCCCAACGGAAGCGCCATTTTTCCAAACATATACCGTCGGTCAATCTCGCCGCACGCGTAGTGCTCAATCTATCTGTGCGATTCGCACCTTATGCAGCGCCAACTCATTCGTCGCCACAAAAATATCCTCATGCTGCATCTGCACCACCACCCCCAACGATTGCCCCAGCGCTTCCAAATCCGACTGCAGCATATAAATATCAACTTCCCCCGGCACACTAACCTGGCAAATCACCACAAAATCCCCATCCTTCACCACCGCGTACAAATCATCGATATTGATTTCCTTCGACGCCAAATAATCCGCCAGCGCCTGCAAAATCCCAGGCCGATCAGGACCAATACTCGTCACAATAAAAGGCTGACCCTCTGCCCCCACGCAAACCGCACCCTTCTCATACTCCGTTATGTAAATATGCAAATCATCCCCCACCTGCCCGCATATCCCTTCACGCAATCCATCCTTACAGACTTCCTTCGGAAACGAACACAACAGCATCATCGCGAAATACCCTTGATGCACCGTCTGGCTCGCCGCCTCAATATTCCCCTGCAATTCCACCACCGCTCGGCTTACCCCCGCCACTATCCCCGCCCTATCCTGAGCCGTTATCGACATTATATACTGCTTCATATTTTCACCAAATCCTAAGGTATCTATGACATCACGCCATTCGTCAACAAAAAACGTTATTTTCATTGCCAAATTACTCTACAACACCTTTTACCACCAGCAAGG
>JAFGKT010000077.1 GCA_016928435.1 Sedimentisphaerales bacterium
CTTATTCGCGATTATTCGTGTCCATTAGTGGTTCTCTTTTTCGTGTCTTTCGCGGTTAATTTTTCCCCGTTGCGCAAATCTAATACCCACCAAACCGCGCAAAATCAGCCACCCCAAAAAACCTTTCCGTTCCTGAAAAAAATCGCCCCATTTCTAATCAAAACCGATCAAAACCGACAAATTTCGATCCATTTCTGATCATCCCTTCTCAACCTGTCCCACCCCCGCGCGCTCCCAACAACCCTTCGCGCATCTCATCTACCGCCCTCTTACGCCCGCCTACCATACTAAGCGCGCCCGTATCCCAACAATTCTCTCATTTCCGCTACTTAATTTCGCGCATTTATGCTTCGCTGTGGCAGCGAGCTTCGCTTATGCTTGGGGCCCTGTATTGGGGTGGGGGGCTTGGTGGTTTGATGGGTGAAGTTGCGATATTCTGGGTTTTCTGGATTGTATCAAGGCGTTGACGGTGGTATGATTTGGACGTGGTATAGGTATGTCTGTTTGGCTGTAACAGGAGACGCGAATGATTTTGGCGATCGATCAGGGGACGACAGGGACGACTGTCCTGCTGGTGGATGGGGATGGCAAAGTTGTGGACCGTCGCTATCGTCCTATCAAGCAGTATTATCCGCAGGCGGGTTGGGTGGAACACGACGCTGCGGAGATTCTGGGCAGTGCTTTGGAGCCGGCACGGGAACTGATTGGGTCGGCGATTGAACCCGTCAAGGCGATTGGGATCGTGAATCAGCGTGAGACGGTGGTGTTGTGGAACAGACGAACCGGCGAGCCGGTGCATCGGGCGATTGTGTGGCAGGATCGCCGAACGGCTCGGATATGCGGGGAACTCAAGGCGGATGAGGCGGTGTTTCGGGCGAAGACGGGATTGCTGCTGGACCCGTATTTTTCGGGGACGAAATTGAAATGGCTTTTGGATTCGGATTCAGCGATACGGTCCGCGGCGGAAAACGGTGAGTTGCTCGCGGGGACGATTGACACTTGGCTGACGTGGAATCTGACCGGCGGAAAATCACACGTAACGGATATTACTAACGCGTCGCGGACATTGTGCTGCAATATTCATACGGGGCAATGGGATAAAGAACTGCTGGGCAAACTGAATCTTCCGGAATGTTTGTTCGCTGAGATTCATCCATCGCAGCATTTGTTTGGTTACTGTCAGATAGAAGGGTTGCCTGATGGTTTGCCGATTGGTGGCATCGCGGGTGATCAGCAGGCGGCATTGTTTGGGCAGTTGTGCGTTCGGCAAGGACTGGTGAAGAATACCTACGGCACGGGATGTTTTATGTTGGCGTTTCGGGGAGCGGACGCGACTATACCGGCTGAGCCTGTGTTGGTGACGGCGGCTCATTCGCCGAGTATGAAGCAGTCGTATGCTCTTGAGGGGTCGGTGTTCATGGCCGGCGCGGCAGTGCAATGGCTGCGCGATGAAATGAAGCTGATCAATGACAGCAGTGAAACCGAGGCGATTGCCCAAAGCATCACCGATACAGCAGGCGTCTATGTTGTCCCGGCGTTTACCGGCCTGGGCGCTCCGCATTGGGATCCTCATGCTCGGGGTGCGGTGTTTGGTTTGACCCGTGGCGCAGGGCGGGCGCATGTGGTGCGGGCGGTGCTTGAGAGTATCGCGTATCAAACAGCGGATTTGCTGTCAATGCCCTGTTTGGCGGAACATTTGACCGAGCTTAGAGTGGATGGTGGCGCGAGTCAGAACAACTTTTTGATGCAGTTTCAGGCTGATATTTTGGGGGTGCCGGTAAATCGGCCGGTGGATATCGAGACGACTGCGCTGGGGGCGGCGTATTTGGCGGGTCTTGAGGTTGGTGTGTGGTCGGACTTTAGCGAACTGGAGTCTTTGCGTCGAACAGATAGAGTATTTGAACCAATGATGAAGAACGACCGGCGTAACGAGTTATTGGCTGGTTGGAATAAAGCAGTAAACAAGGTTCTATCGAACCAGGAGGCATCGTGAAACGACATCCTGAAAAATTAACCCAATCGACATTCGATCTGATCATTATCGGAGGCGGAATCAACGGTGCCGGCTGTGCCCGCGATGCCGCCATGCGAGGACTAAAAGTCGCTCTGATCGACAAATCGGATTTTGCCTCAGGGACCAGTTCCGCGTCCACCCATCTGGTTCACGGTGGTGTGCGTTATCTCGAACAATGTGCGTTCGGTTTGGTACGTGAGTCTCTACGCGAACGAAGAACACTTCTCGAAATCGCCCCTCATATCGTCAGGCCCTTGCGATTCCATATTCCCGTGTACAAAGGGCAAAAAAAAGGCCGCTTTATACTCAAGTGCGGCCTAACGTTATACGATATGCTAGCCGGTAAAAGAAATATCAAAAAGCATCGGCTGGTGAAGGCGAGCGAACTGACCGGAACCCACGCGGACTTTCATGGCAAGAACTTGAAAGGTGGGTTGGAGTATTATGATGCGTGGATGGATGACGCGAGGCTGTGCTTGGCGAATGTGATTGACGCGGATCGGCACGGCGCTGTGGTTGTTAATTATGTTGAAGCGGTTGATGTCGCGGGACAAGACGGCGAATATGAGGTCACGGTGAAGGATTGTGTCAGCGGGGAGACTTTGAAGGTTCGTGGTCGTGCGATTCTGAATACGACGGGGCCTTGGTCGGATGGTTTTATTGGCAGGACGCTCAAAAAGGACGTAAAGCGTTTGCAGCCGAGCAAGGGTGTGCATCTGGTGTTTGATCGACCCATGCCTGACAGTGCGGTGCTGATGTTCGCGTCGGATGACCGTATTTTCTTTTTGATCCCGTTTTATGGTAAGACAATGGTTGGGACGACGGATACGGCATTTGATGGTGATCCGGATGGGCTGAAAGTTAGTCCTGAGGATATTGATTATCTGATTGAATCGATTTCACACTACCAAGCGACGCCTCAGCAATGGCGCGAATCGCTGGTGGGGTCATTTGCGGGGCTGCGCCCGTTGGTTGCCCAGCAGGGAAAGGGAACATATGGGACTAGCAGAGAGCATTTGATCGTGGAAGATCAGCCGGGCTTTTTCAGTGTCGCGGGCGGTAAGTTTACAACGTACCGTTCGATGTCGGAAGAAATTGTTGATCGGCTGTGCAGCCATCTTGGAAATCACCAACCTTGTGTGACGGCAGCGCGCGCTTTGCCCGGCGGTGACATTAGCGACTATACTACTTGGTCAGCGGCTATGGCAGCGAAGCTCGAAGGTCGGATTAACGATAAAGAGATGTGTGAGTATTTGATGCGGACGTTTGGTTCGGAGGTAGAGGCGTTTGTTAATAGGTATGCTGATAGTGCGGAGATGCTGGAGCGGGTTGACCCGGCGACGGCAGTGCCTCGAGCTATGCTCGATTATTCCAAAGAGCATGAGATGGCGGTTACGGATGAGGATTTGTTCCGCCGCCGTACGCCGTTAAAGTTGCTGGGGTATCGAGGAACGTCGGAAGGTATATAGGGACAGGCAGTATAGCAGGGCAAGAGTGTCTTGTGTGACGGCTGTGCATTCGAGTGAGTTTGCGAGAAAGATTTGAGCAAACTTATAGCCGGCAGGTAAATGGTTGATCTTATTTCCGCTGGTTTTGATATTAAGGGACTTACATTTGATGTGAGTCCCTTTTTTTCTGGGGTGTCTGTGGATAGTGAGGAACCGGGGGGGATTGATCGGCAGTTTATACAACCGAAACATGGGTTACAGTTTAGACCGGGGGCATAGGTAACAGTTCCAATCGCGCCTGGCGGGTCAGGGGGCTAATTGGGGTGAACAATGAACAAAGCGGGTTTGTAGGTTTTTGGGCCTACTACGTCTGATAAAATCCAAGATAAAACCAAATATGATGTAATGATTAGTTTTAAAACTAGTTTATAGCCGGACGCAATATAGGGTTTTAGCGAGCATTGTTGTGCTGAAATGCCCTCTAAATGGCCGGTTTGGGTAGAATTTGCTGGTGTTTTTTGAAGTTTTTAGTGGTTTGGGTGTGTGTGAATTTGGGTAGGCAAAGTATCGTAAGCTCATGTATAAAAATAGTTTGCGATTTTATAGTAAGATGTGGTCTAGTGTGACAGTGGATTGTGTTCGGGTTAATTTGGCGACAAATGGGAAAAGGGTTGGTTTTTATCTTGCATTTTCTGTTGTTTGACGATACCATAAAATAGTCGAATAATTTAAGAGAAGAACATTATTAGGGTGAGTTTGCCGCTTGGGTGTTTGGAAGTTGAAGCACGGATTTGGTTTCTAAAAGAGCTGAATGATGATGTGGAACTTGTGTGTGTGCTTAATTTCGCGGCGTCGAGTTGCTCATTAAGGATTTGTTTTTCGCATTATGCAGTTCTTGAGCCTGGGCGATGGCATCGGGCTAGAGGAGTAGGTTTTTGGCGGCTCTTCGATTTCTGTTGTTGAGTCCAGAATAGGCAATATTGGTATAGGAACGAAAAAGAGGAAAGGAGGTTATTGCTTTTTTGAGTATTTGGGTGGAGCGATGATGATACAGATTGTTTTGTTCGATTCTATCCAAATTCAGAAGGAGTGATAATGATGGTTAAGAGATTGTTGTTTGTATCGATGGTGTTGGTGATTTCGGCATGTTTGGCGTCGCATGCTTTAGCGGCGAACATTTTGTCGAACAGTGGATTTGACAATGATGTGATACCGGATGGGACGCAGATCAATCCGCCTACCCCGTATGATTCTTGGGGTGCTTATACTCCGGCCGGTCATGCGATCTATAATCCAGCGCCTGCTTCAGCCCTGCAACCTAACAGTGGTGAGAACCTGTTGTATGCTGTGACGGGTGCCGCTGTTAATCAGCATGTGAGTTTGACACCCGGCATGACGTATCAGTTGAGTGCCTATGTTCGCAATTTCCCAGGGGAGGCCTATCCTGGTTATCTCATTGGTTTGTGGGATGGCGTGAGTGACGACAACGCGTTGGCAGTTGGTGATTTGTTCTACGGAGTTTATGGCATCGAGCAGGGAGCTTCGGGCAACACCAGTGATTGGACGTTGGTTACGACAAGCACGTATGTGGCAACAGCGGAGGACGCGGGCAAGGACTATCAAGTTCAAGTTTATGCCTATGGCGGCGACGCTGGCGCCTACATGTGTTTTGATGATGTTGTTTTGACTGAAGTACCCGAGCCGGCGAGCATGGCGCTGTTGGCGATGGGTGGTCTTGCTTTGTTAAGAAGAAGACTTAGCGCATAAAGTTTTGTAACTGACGGCATACGCAAGAGGCGGGGCGGGTTGCTTCGCCTCTTGCAGCCGCTGGGTTGTTAACGAGAGAGATACTTGAAAGGAAGCGATAGAATTTAACGAGAGACGAGTGTATCGCAAAGCCAAGTTGTTGGTTTAGCTATTTCAATGCTTGAGAATAGGGTTTGTGCTGTTGGGATATTGTTTTGGGTTAGTGGTTCCGGGTTGATCCGTAGGCATTTGAATTAATTATGGCTTTATCATGATCTTATCTCGTTTGCTGATTGAGTGATAACATCGCGCGAAGATAAGGAAGTGTTTACTGATGGCAGTATTGAACGAAATAAAATTGGACAAGCTGGGCGGTAAACCTTTGCCCTTGTATGAACAGATTCGACGTCAAGTCAAGCAGTCGATCGAAACACGGGCTTTGAAGGCTGGTGATCGTTTGCCGACGGTCGCGTCGCTGGTGAAGCAATGGAACGTTGACTACAGCACAGTCAAGTCGGCATTTGATTTGCTGGCAGAGGACGGGCTTTTGAAGCTGGAGCCTCGTCGCGGCGCGGTTGTGGCTGAGGCCAAGAAGAGTGATGTTTTCACCATTATGTTTGTTCGCTGGGGCAACGACGCTTTGATTGTTGATATCGCTGACGGCGTTCAGCAGTACTGCAGCGAAAACGGGCTGGAGATTATATGCAGCGACACACGTCTTTCGCATGAGAATTATCTCAACGCGATCGCTCATCCTCCGCAAGACATTGACGGTTTGATTTTGATTCCTTTGGATTCTCCGGAATACCGAGAAGCCATATCAAGAGTTGCTCACGATGTAAAGATAGTTTTTGTTGACCGGGTTTTGCCCGACATATCAGTAAGTTCAGTTACGGCAGACCACTTTGCGGGCGGGTGTCGCGCGACGGAACACCTGATCAAGCATCATGGTATGCCGGCGTTTTATTTTGGGATGATGGAGAGTCCGAGTTCGTGTCATGACCGCTATGCGGGGTGGGCTGCGGCGATGCGGCAGCACAATTATCATGAACTCGAAAAATACACTTGGGTGACGGACATTTTAGAGACGAATCCTAAGACGTTTTTGGGTGACATTCGACAAGTTCCGAAGGAATTGGCTTTAAGATTTCTAAGTGAGAACAAGCAGGACAGATATTCGGTTTTTGCTGTGAACGATACTTTCGCTCAAGGTCTTTACTTGGCCGCTGAGGAGTTGGGGTACGTTATCGGCAAGGATATTTTTGTAATTGGTGAAGGCGACTCTCCGTTGTGCGAGGTTTCCAGTCCGCCTCAGAGCAGTATTTACTATCCGCGACGGCAATTAGGCTACGAAGCGGCTGCGATTCTGCACCAAGATTTATCGGGGCTGCTGCGTCGTCCTACGCATCGTGTTTTGCCGGTTGAACTAAAGGTTCGCAGCAGCAGTGAAGGCTTGCAGATAAATTGATAACTGTGATGTGAATATACAGTTTCTGGCGACAACTGTATGCACTTTATTGTGCCTAGTGCGTGTTACACTAGCTATTGAATACTCTTACCAGAAGGAGCGTTGAAGATGAGTAAAAAGATGTGTTTTGTGTTAGTGGGTGTGTTAGTTTTGGGATTAGCAGCGATGGCACCGGCAGGGGTTGTGTTCTATGACAGTTTTGAAATTGCGGAGTCTATTGGCCCGTTGGATTCCAGTGTCTGGTACTCGGAAACGGCGAATCCGTTAGGCAACTTCCTCGCGAGAGACTCTTGGGGCGGCGCTCCAGGCGAAGGCAGCCATTTAGCTTATCAGCTTATCAGCTTAATAGCGGCGATGGCAATACCAACTTCGCTCGTCATGACCTCGGCGGCGCCTACTATGGAACGGCGTCAATGTGGCTAGCTTGTTACCAGGCCGGGATGAGCATTATTCGCGTGTACGATTCAGAAGGCCGTTGGGCTGATCTTGGTTGTACTGCCGAGAGCTGTGCTACCAATACTTGGATTGGTCTCAAGGATACGAGCGAAGACTGGATAAGCAGTACCGTTAACTTTCAAGTTCCCGGTTTTGTGTGGAACCAGGCGATTTTCGTTGTGAACGAGAATGGTTTGAAGGCCTATGGCGATGCGATAGACCAGGCCCATCTGATTTATGAGTATGCGGATTTTGCTGACATCAGTGCTATCGCCTTTGGCGAACCCCAATACGACGAAGGATACTCTTACACTAATTGGGATGCTTATGACGGTGCATATGTCGAGGGTGAGCTTGTCCCTGAGCCGACCACGATGGCGCTGCTCGGACTGGGTGCCTTGGCAGCCATTCGGCGCAAACGCAGCTAGAGTGCTATGTCATTTCCGGTTTTGACTGGAAACTTAGACATCTGAATTATTTCAGCGGGCGTTTCGCCAACGCTCGCTGAGCTTTGATGATTATCGGCGTGAATGTAAGCAAGGTATTTATCCGGTACGCTGTGTCGTCCGGTTAACCGTTTATTATTTATTAGTTGAACTGCACAGTCGGACCGTGAGCGTGGGCTTTGGTCCGAATACAATTTTACCCGGCTAGGCCGGAAACGAACGGAGGTCAGCAATGAAGAGAAGAAGAACGGTATTTTTAGCAGCATGTCTGCTTGGGCTTATCGCTATGAGCTTGCAAGCGGACCCCAACAGTGGCGAACCTGATTATGTGTTTACCACGGTCAACGAATACGGCTGGATTGACGCGGGTTCATCGCCGGACTGGAATCGGTATAGTTATAAATATGTAAACCTGGAAGATTCAGCTTTTCCGAGTTCATGGGCGGCGAACGCGACAGGTTTGACCGGCGAGCTGTTCTACCGATTTGAAGCACCGGAAGGCAAAATGATTGACGAGCTTCAATTCGGTCTGCACGGCTGGCACGATTTCGACAGTGATCCCGCTCACTGGTATTATTATGCTGTCATTGTCCAAGTCAACGGAGAGCTAACAATCCAACACAGTGAGCCTGGTGGCCAATTTTACTTTGATGTTGGTGCTGAATTAGAACCTACGCATGAAGTGGAAGTGTGGATTCGGCTACTAAACTATGGCGGCGCCGGTGACGAGAGTCAGTTGTATGGGACATGGTTGGTGCCTGGCAACGATTATGAATTTGCTGCTCATGTTTGCGATGCGCCTGACAGTGACGGTATTATGGATCTGGAACCTGATGGTTCGTTCAATCTGCGGGGTCCTGTCGGTCAGTTCATGGATTGGGCTACAAATAACTTCAATGCGGCTCCATCCAATCACGTGAATGGTATAAGTACCCATGCTACTATGGGCTATACCGTGACCGGTCCCCAAGTGAAAGACGGCCGATGCACAGTGGCTATACCTTTCCGCCTTCCCGAAGGCAGGGTATATGACACAGCCCGGCTGGACTACAGTTCTCAGGTTTATGCTTACGGCGACCCCGGAGGTGACACGAACAGTGGATTCGTCAAGCTGACTGTTGTCACGGATTCGGGTACGACTCAGATATATTATCATCAAAGTCCTGATTATGTTGGGCAACCACTGAGCATGAATTACGATCCTTGTGGCGGTGTTCCCAACGGCGGGGTGTCTGAGCCTTTTTTCCGGGCATTCACTGATATCAGTGACCTTGTCGCGGGTGAGAATGCTTTTGAATTACAAATCGAAGTTTTACTGGGTTGGTCTGGTTGGATATACAATGGCGGGTGGTTCCTTCCGGCGCGCAACGACCTATTGGATATTGACGCGGGTGAGCTTGATTTCTACTTTACCGGTACGACGGCAGAAGGCACTGTTCCGCCTCCGCTTGGTCCGAACGAGTTTGAGATTCGCGGGCCGGTCTATGATTTTGTTGATTGGGCCAAGGGTTTTGGCGCCACAGGCGACATGGAGACTTTTGGCTACCTGAACACATGGTACACCGGCTGTGACAACTATGACACCACGCGTACTCTGTCGATACCTTTTGAGTTCCCCAGGCCCCTTGTGGACGCCCGACTCGAATATGGTTCCACACTCGGCAGCTATGGAGACAACCTCGGTTACGGCAAGATTGACTTGGTGACCGAAGATGGTATCACGCAAATCTATTACCACCAAAGTCCGGATTTGGAAGGAGACCCGGCTTACCCACCGAGTATGAATTACACTCCCGATGGCGGTGTTCCCAACAGCGGTGCCCCTGGTTACTATCGAGTTTATACCGATATCGATGATCTGGTAAATGGCAAGACGGAGTTTGTTTTGAACATTACCATGTCAACCGGTTGGTCCGGTTGGCTTTACAATGGTTGTCAGTTCCTGCCGTCTTATGAAGGCATGTTGGGCGATTCTGATTTCATTATGTCAGGTCATCTTGTCGATGGTCCCAGTTATTGCGGTGATGCCTACACTTACTATGTTGGAGCTGATCTTTCCGGCCCGGGTGATGCGCCGGACTGCATTGTGAATCTGTATGATTTTGCGGTGATGGCTAATCAGTGGCTCAACTGCAGCACTCCAGGTGACAGCGGTTGTACCCAACATTGGCAATGGTAGAGTGTGATTAGAAGTTTGAACTGTAATTATGAAACTCATCTCTTTGGGATAAGTTTCTTGGCTAGATCATATAGAAAGGATTGAAAATGGATAAGCCATTATTCTGTAAAATAGGTATTTTGGCGTTACTTATTACCGCCTCTACATGTTTGGCGGCGACGCCCTCTTCGTATTACGATCAGACGTATGCGCAACTAAGGACCAGTGCGATTGCCCACCTTACTTCTGAAGGTAAAACGGGGCAGTCCTATGCTGTGGGTGTTGCCCCTGAGCTGACGCGGATTTTCCGTGAAGGTGGTCCCGCCCTCGATTGGAATGGTACGATCACTATGTCGTTGGCCAGAGGTGAATCGGGATATCGTCAACTGGCGATAGTTCCGGTTGTGCTTGGTTCGGGCTTGACTGATGTTTCCCTGTCGGCCACGGCCATGACAAACGCTTCCTTGGGGCTTCCCATAGAAGTGAATGTTGGTCCCATGCTTTATGTCAATACCGATTCGGTGACGGTGACGGCGAACTACGATGTTCCGGACGCCATGGCTTTCGGTCGGAGTGGATTCAATGTTGATCCGAATTCGCTGCAATCGGTAGTTATTGGGGTCACTGTGGATGAGAACACCGCGGCTGGTACCTACACGGGCCAAATCACCATTGAACCCGCCGGCGAAGACGCTGAGGTTCTGGATGTTGAAATTACTGTTTATGATTTCGATCTTCCTTATGGCCCTGCGATGAAGACGCAATTCAGCAGCGGTATGACTAGCATGATGCGAGACTATCGTGTGGAGTCTAGTTGGTGGGATCCTCCGTTCTCTGATCTGAGCAGTCTGGGCGCGCAGGAATGGGCAGACGCGGCGGCTTCTGTTGAGGCATTTTTCGCCATACCGGGTAACAACTTTATGATAATTCGCACGCCGGGCGCGCCTCTGAACGGTGGTATCATAGGTGGTTCTGGTGACGATCTTACCAATTTCAACAGTTACAGCGCTGGTGACATTCAAGCCATGAAAGATTATTGGGCGGGGATGGCTACGATTCTTGACGCCCAAGGACGGATGGACCAGGCTGCTCTTTATGTGTGGGATGAACCTGGTTCAACGGGCATTACAAAAGTTGATGATGTTTGTACTTGGGTCCATGACGCTGATTCGCGTTTGAAGACTCTCTGCACGGACAACAGCAACAATGTTCGCGCCTTGCGTCTGAGCGGCCATGTAAACATTCATGTTGCTGAGACCAATGTTTTTAATCCGACTCTTGACGCTGTCGCCAACTGGGGCACCGGCAACGAGGTTTGGGTTTATGTATGCTACCTTCCGCAGGCGCCTTGGCCGAATCTTATGAGTGATAACACTTGCTTGGACAATCGTGTGATACCTTGGCAGATTTATCAGCATCAATTGACGGGTATGCTGTATTGGGATACTCAGCTTTCTTTCTGGAATGAACTCAATGATTCCGATTGGCCGGGCACAAACGCCGGATCAATGGAAAATGCCGGTGATGGCACTCTCATACACAACTCAGGCAGTTGGTACCCTTCGCAGCGTTTGGCCAACTTGGCTGATGGAATGGAAGACTATCTTTACATTCAAGAGTTGGCTTCTTTGATGGAGCGTTCGGATCCGTGTAACCCCGGCGTACCTAACACCACCGCATGGCAAAACGCGCGTGCCGCCGGCCAGGCTGCGTTGGATCAAGTTGTGGATGTCGCTGGTACGACTTTGTCGGGTGAGACCACGAGCAACAGTGTGTTGCTGGACGCTCGCAGTGATATCGCTGACGCGATTGTTACTCTTAGCGGCTTGCTGGGTCCTGAGGTTTGCGGCGGCTCGGGCCAACAATACTATGGTGCCGATATCAGCGGTCCCGATGGTGTAAGTGACTGTGAAGTAAACATGTATGACTTCATGGAACTGGCATCGCAATGGACGGATTGCACCGATCCTTGTGATCCTTGCGGCATCACAGGTATGGATGCTCTTAATGAGCGTTATCAGTGATAGGGTTTGAATTGTGATTTCATCAGCGGGCGTTTCGCCAACGTCCGCTGAGCTTACTTAAAATAGGCGTAAGGTGGACTGCAATGTTAACCGGGCCGGCGAAGCGGCCCTTAGCGGCAATTAAGCCAGATTTGTCTTAGACGTAAGGTGGTTTCCGAAACTATTTTATCATTCGCTTAGCTTTGGCTGAAGTGGTTCGTCAGTCGGGTTATGCCCAGGAGCAGAATAACATGCATAAGAAAAAAGGTTTTACGCTCATCGAGTTGTTGGTTGTGGTATCTATCATTGCTTTGTTGGTGGCGATATTGCTGCCGGCGTTAGCCAGAGC
>JAFGKT010000078.1 GCA_016928435.1 Sedimentisphaerales bacterium
CAGGAGCGGATAAAGGAGGGCCGCCAGATTGCTCGGCCAACTCAACCAAAACGTCCCGTGCGCCGCCGAACCTTCCGGCCAAAACTGAAACTCGCTCACCCCCTCCGGCACTGCCACCGAACTTTGAAAATACGCCAATCCATTCTTGAACAGAGCAATCCGCCCCACCCCGCACTCCGCCTGCTCAACCCCGCTAACCTCATCCCCATTCGCCGTCAGACCCAAAAAACTCAAAGTAAAAACCGCCAACGTAACCATCATTCTACAAATACGCATAACAGTCTCCTTTCAAGCCCAACGGCTCTAAGCTGGAAAACCAATTATCCCGCAACCGTAACCACCACCCTTGGCAATTTTGAAAATCTGCGAAATCTGCGGACAAAAAATCTCCCCGATCTCCCGCACATCATTCGTGCCGCAGCGCTTCCACCGGGTCCATATTTGCCGCCCGATATGCTGGGTACAACCCAAATATAACCCCCACCGCCGCCGATATCGCAAACGACAACACCAGCGAACTATACGTTATAACCGTCGGCATATTTCCAAAATGCGACACCAGCATTGGAATAATCGCCCCCAATATAATCCCCAATATCCCGCCTATTGTCGTCAGCAGTACCGTCTCGGTCAAAAACTGCACCACGATATCACGCTTGCGCGCGCCCAGTGCCCGCCGAATCCCAATCTCACGCGTACGCTCGCTAACACTCGCCAGCATAATATTCATAATCCCTATGCCGCCCACCAACAGCGATATCGACGCGATCGAACCCAACACAATACTGAACACCGCTTGGGTCTTCTGCGCCTGACGCAGCAGCTCCAAAGGCACCACAATCTGATAATCCTTCTTTTCGTGCCAACGTGCCAGCACAGCATCGATCATATCCCGCACCGCCACCACCCGCTCCATCAGCGACTCCCGCGATTCCACGCCCAGCACCTTAACCGTAATCTGCTGCAATTCCACTTTCTCTGCCGAAAAACCGCTGCTGCCCCCCTGGAACTCAGTATCACCAAACCGGCTCCGAGCCGCCGACAACGGTATATAAACGCTGCCCGCAACGCCGCCTGTCGTGTCGCTTTCCTCAACTGCCGTGCCTTGCTCCGCTGCGTCATTCGTCGTAATCCCAGCGTCAGCCGCAACCACTCCCACCACACGATAATAATCCGAAGCAATCCGCACAAACTGCCCCAAAGGTTCATCAAACACGAACAGCGCATCGTAAACTCCGCTATCGATCACACAAACGCTTTGCTGATAATCCATATCTTGATCCGATATGAAACGCCCTTGCAAAGTCTTCATCGGAACAATATCAGTATAGTTCGGCGACGTACCCACCACCTCTACCGGCACCCGACGATTGCGGTACAAAGCATTCTGGTTGATCCGCCGCAAAGGCACCAGAACATCGATATCCTCTATCGTGTCACGCAATCGCTGAACATCATCATACGTCAAACCGTACTCTACTATCCCCTGCTGCGACTCACTCGCATTGGCCGATTCCGGAGGCTTAACCGTCGTAATAATAATATTATGACTGCCTAACCGTGCGATCTGATCCTGAGCAAATTTACTTGCCCCCTCGCCAATTGCCAACATCGCTATTACCGAACACACACCGAATACTATACCCAGAGTCGTCAACATCGAACGCAACCTATGCGCCCAAAGACTCTTCGCCCCCAACTTCAATATCCGGTACATGTTATGCAATTTCATACGCGTATATCCATCCGTTAGCCCCTGAACTTCACGTTCGGGCCTTAGAGTTCCTTGTGGCAGCATCCAACGACAAGCGACTTTCTCCAACCAACTACTGGGTGGCACCATTTCGCGCAGCTAAAGGGTGGTCAAACACCAACCAAGTCTCATTCTCCAACTGCCGTAGTTCAATCGATCCGCTCACAATTCGCCGATTCGTGTCCATTAGTGGTTCTCTTTATGTCCGTTGTGTTCTATCTTCTCCACTCGCCCGTCCAACAAATGAATTATCCTATGTGCCCGCATCGCCACATCTCTGTCGTGCGTAACCACTATCAACGTCGTTCCTTGCTGCTGCAGCCCATCCAACAGCTCCAGTATCTCCGCCCCGCTTTCCGAATCCAAATTACCCGTCGGCTCATCCGCAAGAATTATCAACGGCTTACTCACCAGCGCTCGCGCGATCGCCACCCGCTGCTGCTGCCCGCCGCTCAGTTGCATCGGCCGATGGTGCAATCTATGGCTCAGCCCTACCAGCTCCGCCAACTCCCGCGCCCGCTTTTCGCTTTCCGCCGCGTCCACACGCTGATAAAACAACGGTATCTCTATGTTCTCGATCACATTCAACTGCGCTATCAAATTATACGACTGGAAAACAAACCCTATTCGTTCCGACCGCACCGCTGACAGCTCATTATCGTCCATGTGCGAAACATCCTGCCCGCCCAGGTAATACGCCCCTCGGCTCGGCCGATCCAAACAGCCCAGCAAATTCAGCAACGTACTCTTACCCGAACCGCTAGGACCCATAATCGCTAAATACTCACCCCGCTCAAAAGTCAAATCTATATCTTGCAATACATGCAAATCCGATCCGCCTACATGATAGGTCTTGCCCAGCTTCTGGACCTCAGCTACCACCTGCTTTTCGGACACAGCGTTGTTTCCCATAACTTCGCTCATAACCAATCAATCCTCCCCCTGCCCGGCACTAGCTCCATCCACATCCGACCCATCTCCCATCACCACACAAGGATCACTAACGTCATCCACAACCGCGCATGGATCAGCAATCCCTTCCCTAACACTGCACGGATCCGCACTTTCTACCATTACCGCACAAGGGTCTGCAAGTTCACCTTCTATCGCCGTGGCCGCCGCGCAAGGATCAACAATCTCCGCTGCCTGATCGCCTGCATCTCCACTCTCGGCTTCGTCCCCCGCGTCCTCACCCTCGGCCTGTGCCTGACCGTCTTCATTAATATCCAATAGACGAGGCGGCGTCAGGCAAACCTGCTCACCTTCCGATAACCCCGAAACAATCTCAATAAAACTCTCATTAAACTCCCCAGTCTCCACCTCTCGCTCAACAAGTTCACCACCTTCTTCAACAAAACATATCTTCCGCCCGCCACGGTTCACAACCGCCTGAACCGGAACATAAAGAACATCTTCCAACTCATCGAGAATTATTTCAACCCGCGCCGATAAACCCGGCTTGATATTACCATCAGCGTCCAACATGCTGACTTCACCACTATATAATCTCGCGTCACCGCTGTTCCAACGCTCCGGCTCAGGCATTCGCGAAACCTCTAATACTTCACCTCCAAATTCCGCGTCCGCCATTGCGTCCAGAGTTATACGAACCCGCTGACCGGCATGCACCCGATGGATCGCCGATTCGGGAACCTCTATGTCAACTTTCATCTCCCCGGTATCCGTTATCGACAGTATATGCTGACGCTCAGACACGCCCATCCCTACTTCCACAGGAACAGGATCCCATCGGTAACCACCCATCTGGTAAACCACCAAACCCGCCGCCGTCGCTCTTATCGTGCACTTTTCAATCTGCTCTTGCGTATGCACTAAACGCTCTTCCTGAGACCGTAGAGTAGATGTCGCGCTGAGCAATCTCGCTTCCGCCTGAGCCATACGCGAACGAGCCCGAGCCTCCGTACGCGCCAACTCCCGCGTCGCTTCGATATAATCACTCAATAACTGCTGCACCTGCTTAACAAACTCATACTGCAAAAACAATTCCCGTGCCAACAGCGCTTTGTCCACATCAATCTGCAACCGCGAAACCTCAAACTGATCGCCCTCAACTTCCGATAGAGACACGTACTCTTGCTCATAAAGCCTTTCCGTCCAATCGAGTTTCGTTCGAGCCCGCCTCAATTGCTCCTGCGCCAAATCAATGCTCGAATTCAAATCCCGCATCCGCTGCAGCGCCTCGCCGCCCAAACGTTCATCGTTGGCTATCGCCTCAACATCCACACTGTCCACCGCGTTGGGATCTATCCGCCCCGCCCCGTTCGGATCTATCGAATCAATCACTTCATTGGCGATATCTTCTCCCAAATACCTTTGAAAATCCATCAGCGCAAAACGCAGACTCAATAAACTCGCGTTGATGTCACTTTCGTTCTGCATCTCCTGAATACCCACCGCTTCCAGCGCTTCAGTGTGCCCCGAACGCGCACCAGCCACAGCCACTTCCATAGTCGCCGCCTGCTCCGTCAACCGTGATGAGTCCAACTCCACCAATATCATATTCGCGTCAACATCTTCCTGGCTTATCTCCGTACCGTCATCCACGATGCTGACTATGGTCGTGCCCCCCTCCACTTCGGACTTTACCTGCACAATATCCAGAGCTGTTACCTGCCCCTTTGCGGTAATGCTTATGGTCAAATCGCCCCGCCTAGCCGCGAAGTAGCGCGTACTCGACCCCGACGATTTCTCAGACCCTCCCCACATAGCCCATATACCGATCATCCCCACAAGCAGCAACAATACCACAACTGCTATTATAATCTTTTTTCTTCGTTTCGAACGACCTTTATGTTGCGCTTCACTCATCACTAATAGTCTCCTGCTGCCTGTCTGTAGCTTCAACTTCTGTCGCGGACGCCGCCTCTTCCGGCGTTATCTCCACCCAAGTACCGTCCGGCCTCAGTTCCAGCGTCCCAACATCACGAGCGAAATTCAAACTCGCCGTTATGTAATTCACCAATGCCGAAGTCCGCGCGTTCTGAGCCGCCAACAATGCCGCTTGTGCCTCCAACAAGTCACGCGTAATCGCTCGGCCGGCATCTAAAAGCAACGCCGTGTTATCAACACGCCGCATAGCCAATTCCAAACTCAACTGCTGAATCCGATATTGAGCCGCCGCCTGACGCAAATCGCGATACTCCTGACGAATGCCCAGCGAGACATTGTCCACCGAATCTTCATAACTGCGCCGCTGCTGTTCCAAACTAATCAACGCCTGACGATAAGAGTTCCGTTCGTTCAATCGGTCCAATCCTAAATCCAAATCGAACCCCAGCCCATACGTTCCTTCGTCAAACCGCAATTCCCCAAATCGCGTGTATTCCTGCGAATCCACACTCGTCGAGCCAACAATATCCAAACTTGCCTGCAGCGCGTCCCGAGCCACCACCACCTGACGCTCCGCATCCTCCACCCGGTCGTATGCCGTCTGCAAATCCAAACGCTGTTTCAGAGCCGTCTCGATTGCTATCCCCACATCAAAGTTCGGCTCAGCTATCTCGATATCCGTAAATGCCGTCAACTCACATGGGTCCAACTCAAATTCCAAGTCAGGTGACACCCCCAACGTCAGCTTAAAACTATCCAATGCCGCACCGTAGCTTTCCACCGCCTGCACGTAACCATCATAGGCAGTCAATGTCTGCTGTTGCGATTGTTCCACCTCGAATTTCCGAATCCTGCCCGCCTGCGCCAGGTTCGTTATGCGCTCTTCAGACATCCGCAACCGTTCAAAGTTGTTCCGCGCGTTCTCCACCGAATCCCGCCGCTGCAAAACCCGATAATATTCCGTTACCACCTGCACCACAAAAGTCTTCCGATATCGCGCAAATGTCCGCATCGCGTACACTGTATTGCGCTCCGATTGCGTCAAGTTCTCCCGCGCAATCATCCGCCCCGCGCCGCGCAGCAATGGCTGCCGCACCGTAGCGCTCAACACCGACCCCAACGATGTCCGCGGATCACCCGTCAAATAACGCAGCCAATCCGTCGCTATCGCCAGCCCGATATCCGCTCCCGTCACCAGACTCTGCGTCACCCCCGCCTGCGCCCCCAGGTCCAACGTCTCATCCCCCGCCGACCGCGTATAGCCGCCCCCCAGCAACCCATACAATTGCGGCTCAAATTCATGCCTTGCCGATGTCAAACTCAACGCCGCACTATACAACGTCTCCTTCTGGCTCTGATAAGTCCTATTGCCCAAAGTCGCGATCCGCACCGCCTCCGCCAAGCCCAAAACCCCGCTTTCCGGTATCAATTCTACCACATTCGCCCGGCCGGCCCCCCCATAAACATCATCAACAATATAATTGCTCCGAGGACCATAGGAATCATCCCACCCTTCGTCAATTATCTCATAAACCGCCTCGTCAGCCTGCTCATGATAGTTCTCCGGCGCGCAACCCACCCCAAAAACCATAACCAATGGCAGAAAAACAACTCCCCACAACCGCTCTAAATGCCCGACCTTTCGCAACATACCAACTCCATCTGCTCTATTCGCGAAAACCAAAAAGACACATCTTTACCGTCAGTATAAGCGCTTTTATCCCCCTCGCAAGAAAAATACTACAAAAATAGTACCTTCGTTTTTTTAACCATGCCTACAGCGCCTTGCCACTATTCTACTCACACCTGCGACCACACAAACCAAAACTACTAAAACCAAAAAGCACCAAGCCACCACCGGCCCAAACCAATAACCCCAACGCACGAACACACTGAGTTCATCGCTAAAATAAACTTGTCCTGACAACACCCCCGAACCCTCAGCTTCAGTGCGACATCCCAACACCACCCCTCGCGAATCAACAATCTGCGACACTCCCGAACTAGCAGCCCTTACAATACAACGTCGCGTTTCAATCGAACGAAACTTCGCCATATCCATTTGTTGCCTGCGTTGCTGATAAGGCCATTCTATCGGATTCATTACCGGAACCAATATCAACTCCGCCCCCAAGCTCGCAACCCTCCACGCCACATCCGTAAAACCACCATCATAACAAACATATGTTCCTACTTTTCCCCAACGCGTATCAAACACCCCTTGCTGCTCTGCTGGATTACCATCCCTAAAAAATGGGATCGGTACCGCCTTACTCTGCTCCTGCACTATCACCCCGCATGGATCAATCGTCATTGCCACATTGTCAAACAAACACTTGGCTCCCAAAGCCGCCGAAGTATGTGCCCCTACGCAAATATACGCATCATACTCTCGGCACCGCGCCGCCAAATCTCGCACAAAACCATGATTCTCCGTCGCATAATCCACTATCGTATGTTCCGGCAATACCACAAAACGAGGCTTAACCTCCGCAGCAAACGCCTCATCAACCCATCGCAAATAATCCGAGTAATCATACGACTCCTCCTGCACACAAGCCACCGGCACCCGCACCCCGCGATAAATCCCCGGCTGAGAAACCAAACTCAATATTACTACCAACACCATTATCCCCACTACAGGCACAAAACTCCTTTTTGTTCGTGTCAGCAACCCATACGCCAGCGCCGCTCCAAAACCAACCAACAAAAATGACACCAAATAAACTCCGCCCAACGAAGCTATCTGTGCCACCCAGAGATTATGTGCTTGGCTATAACCCCACCCGCCATAAGAAAACCGAAAGCGAGGCAGTCCTTCGCTGCGAAGAATCTCCTGCCCCACAAAACACACCGGCGCCGCC
Source organism: Sedimentisphaerales bacterium (assembly GCA_016928435.1). Lineage (GTDB taxonomy): Bacteria > Planctomycetota > Phycisphaerae > Sedimentisphaerales > SM23-30 > JAFGKT01. Next base: position 7,468 of record JAFGKT010000078.1, read on the forward strand.
CAAACCAGAGACCACAAACCCAATCGCCTAACCACGCAATTCAACACACAAAACGAAAAACCCATCAACATCGACAAAACAAAGATCAGAAATCCCGCGTGAGGCCCAGAAAGTCCAAACATCCAACCCAACGTCAGCCTGTAAAAAACCGCACCCAATATTGCCCCCAACAACCAGGCTACCCCCGCATTCAAACGAGGCAATACAACTAACCACGGAACCAACGCAAACCACCCCAACCAGTGCCAATTCAGCGGCCAATAGCACCCAGCCATCAAAACCCCGCTCAATCCTGCTGCCAATACAGACACGTACCACCTAATCGCACTCTGCGATCCATCGTTACTCCCTCTTGTTGTGGCTTTGGCAACCAAGAATACCTCTCCGGACCCCCAGCGAGAAACAATTTCTCCTATATTTGACTTATACGCCCACTACCACTAGAATGTTCGTCGACTCAAAAATACAATCGCGAAAAACTGCAAAAAACCAAAACTCTATCCTTATATGCGATGAGCAAAAATAAAAAATCACATCCTATCCGTGACTTCCTGCTTTATCTTCTTGTACGCACCCTTGCCGTCTTCATCCAGCTAGGAAACGTCAACACCAGCCTCGCCGTCGCACGCGGCCTAGGCCGAGGCCTATTCCTCATCTACCACCGAGGCCGAGAGCGTGCCCTAACCAACATCCGCCTCAGCTACCCCGAAAAAACCGAACAATGGCACCAACTCACCGCCCGACGCAGCTTTGAACACCTCGTAATGTTCGCCTTCGATGTCCTCTACGCCCCTCGTCTCATCCGAACCCACAACTGGTATCGTTACATCGAACTCGGCGACATGCGAAAAGTCCTGCAATTGCTCCTTCAAGGCCAAGGCCTTATCATGGTCACCGGCCATTACGGCAACTTCGAAGTCCTCGGCCGAACCATGGACGCCTTCGGCCTGCCAACCTACAACATCGCCCGACCAATCGACAACCCATACATCAACCGCTACGTTTACGAAATACTCCATCGCCCCGAAACCATTATCTTCAAAAAAGGCGCCACCGAAGCCATGGACCAAATACTCGGCAACGGCAAAGCGCTCGGAATCGTCGGCGACCAGAACGGCAAAGTCAAAGACGTCTTCGTAAACTTCTTCGGCCGAAAAGCAGCAACCTACAAATCCATCGCACTCATGGCCCTCCAATACAACGTACCCATCGTCGTCGGATGCGCCAGACGTATAGGAGACCAATTCAAATTCCATCTCGATGTCTCACGTATCATCATGCCTAAAGATTGGCAATCACAAGACAACCCCATCGTCTGGATCACCGAACAATGGACCCAAGCCATTGAAACCTTCGTCCGCAAAGACCCCCAACAATATTGGTGGGTGCATCGCCGCTGGAAAACCCGCCCCCCCGAGGAACGCCGTAACGCAGACTGCGTCATTCTCGCGTAGGCGCCGAATCCATCCCTGACCTTCCGCAACCCATCAAAATAACCATATACCAATCCCACCCAATTGCCTGTCCCTGCTTTACATCTCATACCGGGTGGCACCCTTTCGCAAAGCTAAAGGGTGGTTGACAAGGTTCAGGACATCGCTAACCCGAAAATGGGCCAGGACATCGATAACCCTTGTTTTTTATCAGGGCAATGTATGCTGCAA
>JAFGKT010000010.1 GCA_016928435.1 Sedimentisphaerales bacterium
CCATGGTCCCGAAACCCGGCAGCTGATCAGGATGTTCATTGATCGTATCGAAATCGATGGCAACACCAAAACCGGAACGCTATATCTTTATGGCGATCTATACCAAAGCTATCAGCAAACACTTTGTAGTTTTGCGGTACGAGGAGACAGTCTGCCCTACCGCAGGCAAATAGAAGTTATTCGCGGCATGATCGAAGATAGGCTATTGCGGCCGATCACTCGCGAACGGTTACGGCTGTTACGGCTCGATCCTGCCCTGATGGACGATCCTACCGCCCAACTGCCGTATCAGATTCTATGGAGCGATCGCGGCTATGATGACCAGTACAAGGAGGCCAACGCAGCCAAGATCAAACTTGAGACCAACACCACAAACCTTGCGATCGAGTGTGCAAAAGACGGCCGTGACTATCGCAAGGTAATTGAACAGTCTGGCAAGATTAAAAAACTTATGAAAAAGCACGGGCTGATTGAACAGCCGCCAAAGCCGCCGGCGGCCCCAAAACAAGAGCAACCTAAAACGGACGGTCAAGCAGATGAACAGAGCCAAGAAAACAACAATGACGCAAAGGTCAAGCAATCAGCCTGAACTGGTAACTAGAACCAGCACGGTCAGAGCCAACAGCGCCCGTGACGAAGACCGCAGCATCGAAGCGGTCTTGGCAACTGAGGCGCCTGTAACGGTCTTTGACCTTCAGCGAGGCTTCATCCAAGAGGTCTTACTGATGGATGGCTGCGTTCTGCCGAGAAACTGCCAATTAACCTTGATTGACAGTCACCAGCGAGGCAGCGTCCAGAACGTTTTGGGCTCTACCCGTGAACTGCGAATTGAAAACGGCGAATTGATCGGCCGTAACTACTACGCTGATGATCAACTAGGTCGTGACACCTACAGCAAGACAAAGGATGGACACATAACTGATAATTCTGTCGGCTATCGCGTGTTGGCCGGCACTATGGTTACTCGTGGCAAGTCGGCCACGGTCGCCGGGCGATCCTTCCAGGCTCCGCAAGACTTGAACCTACGTGTCACCACCAAATGGATGCCGAAAGAAAACAGCGCTTGCGTGATAGGTGCTGACGAAAACTGCAAAACCAGAAGCGACAACCAACAACACACTACAGAAACGGAGTTGAACGCTATGTTGACTGAACGACAAAAAGAACATCTCAAAAAGAAGGGTTTTGACGACCTCGACCAACTCACTGAGCGACAGATCAGCGCCTTGCTGGTTGATTTCTCTGAGAGATCGGGTTCTCAGGGCGACGACGATAGTAACGGCCAGGCCGCCGACGATGCTTATAAAACAGCACAACGGGTCAGGGATGAAGGCGCCAAGGCCGAACTGCAACGCCAGGAAACTATCCGCAAGATGGCCGGCGATCACATTCCGGCTGAGATGGTCAACAAGGCTATCACCGAACGCATGAGCATTGACAGCACTCGCGAGCTGTTTTATCAGCATATGGTCAATGAGCGGAGCGTCGAAGATATCCCCGGAGCCCCAGCGATACACGTTCGCAATAGCGAGCTGTCGACCAAAACTCTTGAGGCTGGGCTGCTTTTGCGCGCCGGCGGTTTCGACGATATGGTAGTCAAGGACTACGGCGAACAGACAGCCGAACGCGCCGACCACAACTATCGCGATGTGAACTTGATGGACATCTGCCGCTATGCCCTGCATCTTGAAGGTCAGTCGGTACCGATCAGCAAACAAGATCTTATTCGTTCGGCAATGTCCACGATCAGCCTACCGCAGATCCTTGGCAACGTAGCCCACAAGGCACTACTCAAGGGCTATCGGGCCACGCCTGATACCTGGCAGAAATGGTGCAGTACGGGCACCGTGAGCGATTTCAAGGAACATAAGCGGGTCCGCTTGGTCGATCTGGGCGAACTCGAATCATTACTACCTTCAGGCGAATTTGCTCATGGCTCACTGGGTGAGGAATATGAGACCATCAAGGCAGAGACCAAAGGCAAGACCTTGGGCATTGGTCGTAAGGAGTTCATCAATGACGACATTGGTGTGCTTACCAAGGTTCCGCAGGGCATGGGGGTGAAATCCAAAGCGGCGTTGTCCAAAATGATCTATACGCATTTTCTTGGTAACCCGACCATGAGCGATGGCAACAGCTTGTTTGATTCGACTCACTCGAATCTTAACACCACCACGCCGCTTGCCGCCGCTGGGCTCAATACCGCCCTGAAGGCTTTTGCGGCCCAAACGGACAAGGATGGCGAATCGATCGATATCATGCCGAAATTCCTAATCGTTCCGCCGGACATTGCCCACACGGCCAAGGCCTTGCTGCAAAGCGATCTCCTGATCGCTACCGGCGTAGGCAGCTCTGCCGCTACTACCCCATCCGCCAATATCCACAAGGGCATTCTTGAGCTGATTGTGGAAAGTCGCTTAAGCAATGCCAAATACACCGGCTATTCTGCTGCCGACTGGTATCTGGCCGCGGATCCGAACACGTGTGATACGGTCGAGGTTGCGTTCCTCAACGGCAGAACAGAGCCGTATCTGGAACGCTACAGCAATAGCCCCGGATTCCTCGGTGTGATCTGGCAAATCTATTTCGATGCCGGCGTCAAGGCGATGGACTGGAGGGGCCTGCAAAAGAACGATGCCGCCTAAGCCGGCAGGTTCCTTTGGATTGCTTTTTGATTTTTAGTAATTGATAATTGGTTTAACCCCCTAATAGTGAGGTTTATCATGGGTAACAAAGCTCAAACATACAAGAAGGGCGAGAAGCGAGACTACACCAACGGGACCGGATCGACGGTTTCAGGTGGAACGCTAAAAGAATTTTCCGACGGCAAAGTCGGCCTGGTTTTGGCCGATATCGCCAACGGCGATTCTGACGGCTTGCAGATAACCGGCATCATCAAGGTCGAAAAGAAAAATGAGGCCATGTCCGCCGGCTTGCCGGTCGGTTTCGACAGCGACGGTGATCCATATGGCGGGACAGCCTCCAGCGGGGCTGCAACTCTTTTTCTGGCCGACGCCGATATGGTTTGCGGTTATGTCTGGGCCGATGCCTCGGCAACCGCGACGCACTGTTATATCTGCCTGAATGAGTTCACCGAGATGTATCCATACTTTAAGAACCGCATCTACGAGACCAAGAGCGACGATTACACCATTGATGCCCAGGATACCGGCAAGGTGATCCAAATTGCAACCGATGCTAAGACGCTCACGCTAACGGCCGTTGCCGGGATCGTCGGTTGTGACGTCGTTGTACAAAACCTCGGGGCCGATGCCGCCGTGGCTCTCACATTGAGTCCCAACGCATCTGACAAGATCGCCGGTCCTGACATAGCCGGCGGCGACAACAAAGACCTTGTGAACACCAAGACCACGGCGATTCAGGGTGACTGGCTGCGTATGGTAGCCGGCACCGACTGGTTTGTCAAGGAGATGGTTGGCACTTGGGCAACTGAAGCTTGATAGAAACTGACCACCCTATTTAGAGTGAGGGTCCGGGTTGACTTAGCAAAATGCGGCCGCCCGGGCCTGTATTTGTGAGGGAAACCCATGTCGGTAGACCAAAAGACCAAAATTTCGATTCCTATGGCAATTGTGGCCGCGGCAATTTTATCGGTCGGCGGTTGGTTTTTTGCAGCAATCAGCAGTAATCGCTCGGCAATCACAGCCAACCAAATCGCGATTGTCGAGGCCTTAGGCGAGCTCAAATATAATAGGCAGATGATCGAATCACACTGCGATGCTGACAGCATCCGCTCTCCGGCGGACGTTCGAGATTCGGTACGGACATCATGGCAGTGAGGGTAAGCTGATATGGCTTATGATAATTCAAACGTTACAATTTTGGGTGGGTCTGGAACATCAACTCAAGGGTACAATCTTTATTATGACGCGTACACCTATACCTTTCCAGAAGAACCGTGTCATATTTCAGGCTTATTATCCAGTCTGAAGATAAACTTTTATCTATTTTCCACGCCCATCACGATAGTGAGTGCAAAGTTCAAGGTGTTTCGCGGAACTTTGAATGATTGTGAGGTCACAGATTATGATTTTACGAGCGTGTTGCAGGCGGCCATTGACGCTTATGGTACAACCGGTATTTTGATCGTTGATTTAACTTCTTGGCTTTCTGGTGCGGGTGTGACTGTTGAGGCGGGTGACTGGTTCGGCACTTACGTCAGCAGTGGCAACGCTGCCAAGCCTTGCAAACACAAGACTGCCAACTATGAAACCAGTTATTATAGATCTGGCGATATTACTGGTGCGACGGATTTGACATCGGGGTGGTCCTCTGGGACTTATATATTGTTATTCGATTATGAAATCGAGGCTAACGATTTCATCATCCAGGATGACAATGCTGGATGGGGTGATGGTGATGTGTTGTCTCTGATGGCGTATGAAAGTGAGCCATACTATATTATTTTGGAGGGAGTGCAATGTCCCATTGCTGAATTGCTTACCATGTCTTTTCTTTACACGTCGGCCGGAGATGACGCGACAGCATCCATAGGTGGTAAGACTGGCGATTTGCACATAAATTATGTTGCCGATGCTAATGAGGCCAAAATTGGAATCGGGGATTATACCACGTCGCATAGCATTCCAAATCAATATGGGCACAAAATCACGATCTTGATTTGGATAGAACCAGATGCCGACGAGATGCAAATTCACTATATCAATTACCAAAATCCGCAAGGACCACAGGGCTACGGTGATATCAAGATGTCCTGCTTGATGGACAGGAATCCTCAGGCGATTACAGACACAGTAATACGGCGATTAAAATTCACCAACACAGGCGGAAACGCTTCTGTAGATAGAGTGGTGGTGTGTAGGAACCCGGCGGTTGTTGGCTATGATAGCTTTACGGCCTCAGCCCTAACTACCGGCAACATTACTGCATCCACAATAGCGTTTGTAGATTCCGATCCAGACACAATTACCGATTCTGCGAACGGATTTGTTACGGCTGGGTTTGTTCCTGGAGACAAAATTAGGATTACAGGCGGACCGAATGATGGGGCTAACTGGACTGTTGACACTGTTGATGCCGGGGCTTTAACACTGGTCGCCACTGATAGCGTTATTGCGGCTTCAGCGGGCACTAGCATAACTATTCAGAGCAAGACAAACATTAAGTCAGGTATAGCTTCCGCTTTGGAGCAAACTGGAGTTTGGACGAAAGATCGTTATGTTGTTGGTGTAGGGATTGCGGGCAACGAATTAAAAGACGACGCAACAGGCTACACAACAAGTTACTTAGGCAGGCTAGATGACGCTACCAATAGCCAAGATATCATAGCGCTGAGAAATGTATTGTTTGTGCTAATGTGTGGTTTTTGTAATGACATAGAGTCGATTGGATCAAGTGCGGAAATTTATGAGAGAGTCGCCGAATTAGCCTCACCAGTGGCGACATTCATCAACAAAGTCTTGTCTGATGGAGATACGCTGGGAGGCAGAAATGATATCATTGTTTGCGGTCCATTAGGTTATGCGCCAGATGTTGACACAGACTTCTACCGATTATTCTTCTCTAGAGCCAACGCAGCGTTGCGATCAATATGCTACGCTACCAACATACCATTCGTTGATAGTTATGGCTATGGTTTTGATGGCAATTTCACGGGGTTTTACTCGAAGACAAACTCTCACCCGAGCAGCGATGGTTCTTTAGCCATTGCTCAATTGGTCGCGGAGGTATACGAAAGTAATATTGTTCCCATCCTTACGCTGCCGGACGAGGCAGCGGTTTTAAGTGGTGTAGATTACGGCTGGAATGCATCACATCAAGGCACGGTAGTTTTGCCTGTTGAAGCCAACGTCAAGTTAGATGTTGGTTATGGTGCCGACGGCACGGAATATACCGGACTATACAGCGAAGCCCCAATTGCGATCAGCGAGCTTAACACTAATTCCATTGATGCGATTTTGGCAGCTTGGGGCAAGGATACTACCTACAAAAAACACGATGGTTCGGTTCGAGTTGTCACAGGTGTTGTAACGTTTGAACCGCAACCACAAGGCGCAGGCCCCAAAACCAAGGGGCCGCGGATAACTTGGCTGGGTCGCAATAGTAGTGAGACGGGCATATCTGGCGGCGAAATCATGGTTGGTGTGTGCGCTATCAGCATCACCGAACCGGACGGGGTGGTCAGGGATCGCAAAATCCGCAAAATTCTTACCTCCGATGATGAGGGTACGGAGGTAGAGCTGCGATGATCCAAATCGAATCGGGCAACCTGCGAGCGATCGAACGGGCGTTAAAAGATACCCCTAAACGGATTCCAGTAGTTTTGAGTCATACGCTTAACGCTGCTGCTGCATCCGGCAAAACAGAAATTGCCCGCGATGTTTCAAAGGAAACCAATGTGAAAGTTTCCACTATCAAGCGTATGTTGCCGGTCCATCGCTCCAACAAAAACGACCTGGCCGCGGCGATTCGGATCAATCCTTTCGCCCCGACGGTAATTGAGATTGACCCGGACCCAGAGCAATCTACCGAGGGTGTGACTTACCGTCTCAAAGGACGTAAGCGTGAGCAGATTGAACATGGATTTGTTGCCACTATGGCGAATGGGCACATAGGGGTTTTTTGCCGGTCTTATTTACAGGTAAAGGGTGGAGATTATCGCGAGCCGCAAAGCCCCGGCGATCCTCGCTGGGCAGCGGAGTATGTCAGGCGTAAGGCGTATTTTGCCAAGCGGCGTGAGGGCCGGTTAAAGATTATCGAACAGCGGGGCCCATCAATAGCAACAGTTGTAATTGACAATTATCCGGGTCAATATCAACCGCTAATCAAGCGGGTGTTGGGCGAACAGGTGCCTAAGCAGATCAATCGTGAATTGCAGCGCCAGGCCAACGCCGCTAACCGGGCGAACAGGTGAAAATAAAACATGCCGCTACCGATTATAGAACAAATTACCGCCGATGTAGCCGCAACCATTGCCGAGCTGTGCGAGGCAGAAGAGTACGACATTGACCTCACGGTGGTCCGATCCCGACGGAGCGATTTTAGTGATGTGACGCCGGCGGAGGGTGTAGTGGCCCTGGTTAATTTAGTTATCCGTTATGCCGCCGCCGCCGGGCAGGTGCAACCCCAAACCGCCGTGTATGTTGCCGAGATGTATGTAGAGGATAGTTCCGATAGTGCGGTTTTGGATACGCGGATTAATGCCCGCATGGCGGATGTGATTAAGAAGTTATTGGAGGATGCGCAACGTGCGACTTTGGCAAGTGATACGCGAATCACGGGCGTTTCCAAGTTTTTTGATTCCGATGGTTTCAGCGGAGCGGATATAGAGTTTGAAATTGATTTTAGGACATTGGTTAATGATCCCTATACCAAGATTGGTTAATACGAGGTGATATTATGTTGACGCGCACGCGAGTTTTGCAATTTGCTACTGAGTCTGTTAAGGGTACGCCGGAGACTTTGAATACTTTTATTTTAACCTATGATGCCAAGCTGGTACCATCCGATTCTTTTTCCGAATCTAAGCCCAATGCAGCCTACAGCGGCCACACGGACAAGAGCCGGCGGGATGGCAGTAATACTGGCAAATTGACCTTCAAAACGCCGTTACGCGGCGACGGTGCCGGCGGTTGGGACCCGGCGATTTTGAGTTTGATTTTAGGATGTGGTCATAGTAACAATGCCGGCGTCTTGACCCCGGTTACCGATCCAGCCACTCAGAAATGTCTGACCATGGGGCTTTTTGAGGGGGGCCGCAAAAAGGGTCTTTCTGGGGGCATGGGCAAGTTCGTTTTGAAGCCCGGCGATGGGTTGGTTTGGGTTGAGTTTGAGTTTGAGGGGGTCTGGGCTTCGGTAACTACTACAGCTATGGCTAGCCCGACCTATTCGACTGTTGCTCCGATTAAATGGGGACATGCCAGCAATGTTTTGTCACTTAACAGCGTTACCAGCTATCCGAGCGATTTCAGCTTTGAGTCCGGCGGAGAGATCAGCCCGGTAGTTAATTGCGGGGTGACACGCTATATGATTATTTCGGATCGGTCACCCAAGTTTGAGACTGATCCGGCGGCGGTTACGCCGGCGGTGAATGATCTGCATGGCAAGCGGGATGATGAGGCCCCGATCGCGGCCAGCTTGGCTTTGACCAATGGTACCGACACGATTACGCTGGCCGGTTCCAACTGGCAGATCACCGATATCGATGACACCGATCAGAATGGCACGCTGGCGGACAAAGTCGGCGGGCCGTTTGTGACTGCCAACAGCCATACCGGCGACAATGAATATAGTTTGACCGCAGCCTAAGGGCGGTCAGTTAATCACTCTAAATTTTTTTATGAGGTGTATAATGCCTGTAAACACAAGACCCAATGCTCGATATGAATATCGTTTCATTGATGATGATGACGACCAGCCGGTTCTGAAACTGCGTTATCTCACCGCCGCGGAATGGGCGGACTTGGCGGAAAAAGTGGATAATTTTCAGGCATCGACCAAAGCATCGGAAATGGTGCGGATGGGCATTGAAATTGTTCGGTTTGTATCGGTAGAGGGCCAGGATGATTTGATCGATTGTTTGACAATGCCTGAGTTGCGTGAGGCTGTTATGGCGGCTACGAACCAAAACTTGACAGACGATGACAAAAAAAAATTACCATTGCCGCCGCCCTCATCCACGGCGGAATATGCAAAAACTGTCCCGGTCAAGCGAAATGCCAAGACGCGCCGACGGAAATAAGCCCGATCCTGGACCCAGCCGATCCGGACATACGAATCACTGAGTGTCCGCAAAAGTTGGTTGATGGCAATATCTGGCGGGCCTTTGAGTTTGCCCACTTAACCGAAAAACACCTGCCTCCGGTCGGCGGCGGGGCATTAGATCAGACGCAGAATTTTCTTTGGGCTTATAGCCTAATCCAGGAGCAAAAGGCGGCGTGGAAGCGCAAACTGAAACAGTATGAGTAATACCCGAATGACAAATGAGATTTTGCTCAAGGCCGATGATCGGGCCTCGCGCAAAATCCGCGGGGTGGGTGATTCAGTGGGGGGGCTGACTCGGTCATTGAAAGCCGCTTTAGGTGCGGCTGCGGCGTATTTTAGTTTACGGGCCGTGCGCAATTTTGCGGCTGGATCAATCGCCGCCTATAACCAGCAAGAGGCGGCGGTTACCCAGCTTACTACCTCACTGGAAAATCTCAACGCCGCGGCGGACATGCCGCGTATGCAGGATTTTGCCAGTGATATCCAAGCGGTGACAACTGAGGGTGATGAGGCTACGCTGTCGCTAATGGCTCTGGGTGCGTCATTGGGTCATATGTCTGGTGACACGCTCCAGGCCGCGACAGTGGCCGCTCTGGGCTTTTCTCGCTCTTTAGGGGTTGATACTCGTACCGCCATGACAATGGTGGCCAAGGCGGCTCAGGGCAATATGACGACGTTTAGCCGCTATGGTATTCAGCTTGACCAGAACATGAGCCAGCAAGAGCAATTTCAGGCGATTTTGCGCCAGGGTGCGGATGCCTTTAATCTGGTGACGGCGGAGGCTGACACTCATCAAGGGCGTATGATGCAGTTGTCTAATGCTTGGGGGGACTACAAAGAGCAGATCGGCGAATCAATTGCCAATATGATCGATGCGATTATTCCTTTTGAGCGATTAAAGGATGTTATAACTAATTGGAAAGACTATGTTGATCTGGCCTTTTTCGGGGCGGGGCTGACGATTCTTGGTTGGGTGGAGGATGTTAAATATTGGTTTTCTACCACGATTCCGGCGTATCTGAGCTGGCTGGGTCGGAATTGGTATCGGATTTTCGTGGATATCGGGCGGGGGGTTGCGACTGTGGTTACGAATATGTGGAACAATATCCGGAATTTCTTTTCTGCGGTATGGAGCTGGCTTAGCGGTGATGGTTGGGATTTTGAATGGACGAGCTTGACGGAGGGTTTCAAGAGTAGCCTGGAGGAGCTACCCCGGATCGCCGAACGGGCCATGACCGATACCGAGCGGTATATGTCTGACAGTATGGACGATATCCGCCAAACGATCGCTGAGCGTATGGCCGGCGAGGTAGCTGGACCTGATATTGCTGCTTCAGTTGCTGACAGTATCGCCAATGCCCAGATGAGTACTGCGACGGAATCGGCCGCTGGCGGTGGTGGTGGTGCGGCCGGTAACGTGGGGAATTTGCCCAACGAATCGCGTTTTTTGACCATGCGAACAGGTTCGCCGGTTAATCAGACCGCGCAGAATACAGCGAGGACTGTAACTTTGTTGAGTCAGGTAGTGGCCTTATTACGGCAGCAGTTACCCGGGCCGGCCGGTGGTGTTGCAGCGTCGGCCGCGGGTGCGATGATAGTGAGTAATATGATATGAGTATCGTAGAAGTACGCTATATGGGCCGCGAAACCTCTTCCAGCAAGCGAGCTGCCGGGGTCGGCACGTTTGCCGGCAATCACGGCGAGGTTTATGAGGTCGAATTTAGTGCCGGCTCCAATCCGCGAACCATGGAAATGGAGGCGTTGGATTGCCCCAACATCCCCCAGATGTGGGAGGTGCATTTTTATGATCCCTGGATGTTTGTAGTAGCTAGTGAGGGAAGCTGGAAGAGCCCGACGTGCGTGCGCGTGGTCGTACAATATGACCGGGTGGCTGATCCCTTGGCCGAACGACCGACGGTACGCTGGAGCCATGCAAATAGTTCGGAGCAAATTGATGTTGATATTAACGGTGATCCGATCACTGGAAGCAGTAATGAAACTTACGAGGATCCGGTTACAAAAGACATTCCAGATGTGGTTTTGTATTATCAGGATAATGTTGCAGCTTTTGATCACTTGCAGGCTACGGATTTTATCAAATCGCTGAATGACAGACCGTGTTTCGGCCATGCCGTAAAAACAGGCCGAATCATGGTATATGATGGCGAAGAGATGCGCGCCGGGGATCTGACTTATTGGCGGCGGACCCTGGAAATGCATTTCCGCGATGATGGTTGGGCGGTTCGACGCTCGGATCAGGGCTATCGCATTGTGACCGGCACAGACGAGAATGGCTGTAAAACTTACCAGACGATCACCGATGATGAGGGCAATCCGCTTACCAGCCCGAGTTTGCTGGATGGCAATGGCGGTCTTTTGCCCGACGGTGCCGATCCGGTCTGGAATGAACACGAAATCTACAAAGAACGCAACTGGGACAATCTTGGTATTAATTTAGAGGGTTAATCATGGCAGATAAACGATGGATCGGCGGTGCAGCGGATGTGGCTCAGGTGGATCATGTAACGCCTGCAAATGTTTATTTTGATGATAGTTTCGAGATCACGCTGGCCGATGATACCGGTGCCTCCGATACGATCAGCTTTACCGCGACGGCTGCATCGGTACAGAACGTGGTGGAAGGGTTGGCGGCAGCGGCGGCGGCGGCCAAGGCGGCCGGTACCGCCCCTTGGGACGCAGTTACAGTGACGGAAGATGACACCAAGGTCATTATCACCGCCGATACCGCCGGCGTGCCGTTCTATGTGACGACTTCGACTACTGACGGCGGTGGGACCGACAATCAGACGCTGACCCGCTCTGAAGGTACAGCCAACAGCGGCGACAATGATTACAACACCGCCGCGAACTGGAGCCCGGCGGGCGTACCGGAAGCGGCCGACGATGTTTATTTTGAGAATGATGATACTGATATTCTTTACGGCCTGGATCAATCGGCGGTGGATCTCTCCAGCTTCAATGTGGCCCAAAGTTTCACCGGTACCTTGGGCACTACCAGCGCTTATTTACAGATCGATGCCGATGATGTGCGGATCGGCTATCATAACGGACCCGGCCGGCCTAGCGGATCAAGTCGGATTCGCCTTGATTTAGGCAGTAACGAATGTGACACGGTTATTGAAAACGCCGGCACTGCATCCAGCACGTCCGACTGTGCGATTAATTTACTGGCCAACAATAGCTCCAGTGATGTCGAAATCCGCAAGGGCAAGGTAGGGCTAGGAAATCTCTACGGCGAAACCGCTACTTTTGGCGTGGTGATGATCCATTACACCTCTAATCCTCGCAGTGATTGCGAAGTCTATGTGGGTGCGGGGGTAACCCTGACGACGATTTACACCGCTGGCGTGACGCGGATTGAGGGATTGGTGACGACGATTAACGCCATGTACGGTACTCTGACAACGGAGGGGGCCAACGGCTATACGGCAGTGAATGTCTACGGCGCCGCCGCCAATCTGAACGCCGCCGGGACTATTGCGACTTTGAAGGGATACAATGGGGCGGTGATTGATCTGACCAAGAGCCATATCGCTCGCACTGTTACCGATACTAAGCTGGAGCCGGGTGCTAAGTTGATTACCGATGAGAGTTACGTAACCCACACCAACGGGATCGAATCAATCGCCGGCGGCGGCAAGATAACCTATCAGGCGGCGTAAGGAGCGATTGCATGGATGGAGGTATAATCCTATCTAAACGCGACGCCGAACGGCTCCAGCGGTCCCTTCGCAAATCAGAAAGGCCAGCAGATCGACCAATGTCGACTCGACGTCGTTCGCCCCCCATAACCGGTCGACCGATCCGGGCAAAAGTCCAGACCACCGGCACCGGTACGGCCGATACGATCGGTGTGAAGCGGCTCAGCAACGCCGGCGTTGAGGTTGGTGATGTGATTGATGTCTATGTGGTCGATAGCCGCCTGGAGGTCGATCTGGATAGCTATTGGCCGCGGTTGGATGAGGGGGCGGTGGTGCGGATTCAGCAGGTACAAGGGTTTTGGCATTTGGCTAGTCCGATTTTGCATAATGTGGGGAAATGGTCGTAATGGGCTTTTTGTATGCTAAACGCAACGCCGCTGGCGGCTTGGAATGTCACGCGGGCAACAAATCTACCGGCGCGGTTTTTCCATGCAAACGGCGGAGCCCCAATACAGGTCAGATTTATTTGCGAGATAACGGTTTTTGGCTGAACATCATCGGTCAGAAGTTAGCGGCCTTTTATGGGTTTCACACTGGAACGTATAGAGGTTCTATTTATGCGCTATGTCATGACGGCACCTATTTGTATGCTGGGGGTTTTTTTTACGGGGTGGAAGGAAATAACGCGCTGTATATTGCCATGTTAGATGATGACGGTTGGCAGTGTATGGGGGCTGGTGCTAACGACTTCGTTTACGCTCTATGTCATGACGGCACCTATTTATACGCTGCCGGTCCATTTACGCAAATGGACGGGATCAGCGTTAATCATATAGCGAAATGGAACCCCGCGACCTCGACATGGTCAGCGGTAGGTGACGGGCTTAACAACACTATTTACGCGCTATGTCATGACGGCACCTACTTATATGCCGCTGGCAGCTTCACCTATTCCGGCAGCTCACCGGTGAAACAAGTGGCCAGGTGGACAGGATCATCATGGCAGCAAGTTGGTAACGGATTTAACTATAATCCGAAGTGCTTGTTTGCTCAAAGTGGAAATTTATATGTCGGCGGACATTTTGAATTTGATGGTGATAGCAATCCGGTAAAGAGGATTGCCGTCTTAAACGGATCGTCATGGCAACAAGTTGGTAACGGAATAGGTGATAATTGGGTACAATGCATTGGTTATCATGATAGCAAATTATGTGTCGGTGGCTATTTTATCACCAACGGTGATGGAACCTCATGTTTAAGATTAGCGGAATACACCGGCGGCGTATGGAGTCAGATAGGCGGCGGGATCAATTATGGCGGTGTGCAGGGGTTGACATCCTACAATGGATTATTATATGTTGCTGGAGATTTTGATATATCTCATGGTGATGTTGCTGATGGATTAATGACATGGGATGGTAGTCTTTTTGCCGATCCTGGCAGTCCGCCGCGGAGCTTTCCAGGCGATGAATACGTTGTTCTTTTGTATGACAATGCTGTATATGTTGGCGGTCAAATGCGCATGATTGGTGGATATACTACCTGTGTGGCCAAACTGGCCGATGAGATATGGTCGGCGATTTAGCCTACCTGCGCCACGATCGCAGCAGCCTTTGCCTGATCACGTTGAGCATAGATTTCGGTTACATCGGCCCGGGCATGTCCCAGAATGACCTGCGCGGCCTCCAGTCCGTAGGTTTGGCGGATTCGGGTGGCGGCGGCATGGCGTAGTTGATGGGGGTGCCACGGCTCGATTCCAGCGATCTCGCAGGCTCGGGCAATCGCCCGGCGGTAGCTGTCCTTGCTGTACGCAGCATTGCTGCCCCGCCGCACATCCCGGGGCGAAAACAGCGGCGCATCAATCGCCCGGTCAAAAAACCCCCGCAAAATCTCCTGAGCCCGCGGTCCGAAAAATACCACCCGCTCCCGGTCGGCATGGCTCATTTTGTGATGGGTCGGCTGATAACGCCAGATAGTGCCGGTCATCTCCAAATCTACCTGACGCAGAGGCAAGAGTTCTCCGGATCGGGCCCCGGTTAGCAATTGCAGTTGAATCAGAGCCCAGATGGGTTTGCTTACCAGCGATTCCAGGGCGGTTATCTGCTCCGGTTTGACCCCGACTACCTTTTTGCCTTCGACGGCGTCACATCGCCCCCTTTTGAGCGGTTCCAGGCAATCTAGAGCGGTCACCTGTTCGGCTTTGCAGATTCCCCGCACTACCGCCCAGCGGAACATCCTTTTTATCCGCGAGGTTTGGCGGTTGCATTGTTGGCGGACCCACTTCTTTTTGATCATCTCCGCGCGGACGGTCTCCAATTGAGCCGGGCCGAACGCCTTGGCCGGCTGATCCCCGTAGAGATTGTTGACCAGTTTGAGGGCCTGTTTGTAGTTGCCTACCTCAGTCGTTTGATTTCCATCGGGCCGGCGGTAGTAGCTCTGGCAATGGCGATAGAATTGGGCGATCAGTTCGCAGAGGGTGGCCCCTCCGGGTTCCACTGGCAACATCCCGCCGGCGGCTGCCCATTCGGCGATCAACCGCTGATATTTCTTGCGGCTCTCATCGCTGTCATATCGCCCCAGCATGATTCGCTGGCAATCGATTTGCACAAAGGCATATTGCCCATTTTTGCGGTATTTTGGTAGTTTAGATAGGCTCATGGCGGTTGCTCCGTACAAATTGTACGTTTTTGCGAGAGGTCACAACCGCGCCGCCATGAAAGGCAGGTAACGCAAATAGCGTTTCGGCAACTACTTATATCAATGGGCGATACAGGACTTGAACCTGTGACCTCCTGCATGTCGAGCAGGCGCTCTAGCCAGCTGAGCTAATCGCCCCGGTCATTGAGGGACTTACTTTACAGGAGAGAGAGGTTGGTGTCAACTATCGTTTTATGAAGGGGCGGATTGTGGAATTGATTGGGTGATGTTGAGTCGCTGTGGGGTAAGCGGCGAGGGTGTGGGTGACGTAATGGGTTGCCGTGTATGACTTTATAGCGGTTGATTAGTTTTTGGGGCTAGGGGTTGGTTTTTGGGGGGAAAAAGATTTTTGCAGTGGCAGGCAGGGGTGATTATACTATCGGGTTTGGTTTTGCTCCAAGGATTTGATGTCATTGGGACTAAAGTATTTACGGGAGAAAAGGCGAAAGCCGGGCAGAGTAGAAAATGTTAGAGTGGCGGGCGAAGGTGTGATATAGATCACACTATTTTAATGGATTATACCTTATTTATAGGGTAGTGGTCGGGCAACTCGGCGCGGGGGTGAGATTGATTTATGGGCCAAGACGGTAAGTGGCGGGCGCGAAGTATTGCGATCAATGTGTTTTTTTTGTGAATGTATAAAGGCCATCGCGGCTGAGGGTGTTGTATGAGTCATTATATTGTACTAGTTAAGCAGGTGCCGGACGTAACGCAGATAACGGACAACGCGTTTGATCCGGAGACGGGGAATCTGATGCGGGGCAAAT
The DNA here is from genome assembly GCA_016928435.1 of Sedimentisphaerales bacterium. Lineage (GTDB taxonomy): Bacteria > Planctomycetota > Phycisphaerae > Sedimentisphaerales > SM23-30 > JAFGKT01. The sequence continues at coordinate 15,872 of JAFGKT010000010.1, forward strand.
TGCCGAGCGTTATTAATGAGTTGGATGCTCAGGCACTGGCGTTCGCGGAACATATGCGGCAGTTAGATGGCACGGCAGGTGGTAAGGTTATCGCGCTGACGATGGGGCCTCCTATGGCGGAGGATGTTTTGCGTTATAGTTTGGCGCGGGGAGCGGATGAGGCGGTGTTGCTCACGGACCGATCGTTAGGGGGAGCGGACACATGGGCGACGGCGAATCCTTTGGCGTATGCGGTGCGAAAGATTGTGCGGGAGATGCTGGGTGGGGCGGATGATTATTATGTGGTTTCGGGTATGCAGTCGGTGGATGGTGATACAGCGCAGGTGCCGGCGCAATTAGCTGAGGAGATGGGTTTACCTTGCGTGGCTTACGCTACGGGGGTAGCGAAGGGGAGTGAGCGAGCGGAGTTTACGCGGATAATTAGTGGTGGTAGCCAGAAGGTTTCTCCGAGGGCGTTGCCGGCGGTTGTGACGGTGGCGAAATACGAGGAGACGTTGTTCGCTGGGTTCGCTGCGACACGTTGGGCGAGACAGAAAGAGATTATTCGTTGGAGCGCTGATGATGTTCGGCCTACGGCGGTGGGGGTTAAGGGTTCGAAGACGCGGGTGATACGGGTTTTTCCGCCTGCCAAGACGCAGCGTAAGTGCAAACACGTTGCATCGGTGGGTGAATTTGTGCAGTTGCTGCGTGAGAGTTTGAAGAAGGCATCGGCTGTGGAAGGGGCCAATGGTGACGTGGCGACTGATTATGTGCTGCCTCGCAAGCGTGGTAGTGTGATGGATCGCAGTTTCGAGGGGACGAGCAAAGAGATCGCGAGTTTTGAAGATTTAGTGGGGCAACTGAAGGCGTTGAATATTGAGAGCGCGGGGGCGGTGGACGATGAGGCGAAGGAAAAGATTATCGCGGCGTCGCGGAACGGGGCGAAGCTGAACCAAGCGATGCTGGACGATATGCTGAAGGGGTTGGAAGCGGTGGAGCCGAGCTATAGAGGGGATGTATGGGTGGTAGCTGAGCATGACAATGGGCAGGTTCATGCATCGACGTTTGAGTTGTTGGGTAAGGCTCGGCATTTGGCGGACTCGCTGGAAGTGAAGGTTGGGGTGGTGCTGGCGGGGCAGAGTGTGGCAGGGATGGCGGGATCGTTGATCGCGGGGGGAGCGGATAATGTTTATGTGATAGAGCATCCGTTATTAGCGGAGTTTGATCCGAGCGCTATGCGTAAGTCGATAGCGGAGGTGATTGGGAGGCATTGGCCTCAGATTGTATTGTTCGCGGCGACGCCTCAGGGACGGGTGATCGCGCCGATGATTTCGTACCGATTGGGTTGCGGGCTGACAGCGGATTGCACATCGTTGGATATTCGGGACAGTTCGCGTAAAGGTGAGATCGCTGTGCTGATGCAGACTCGTCCGGCGTTGGGCGGGAATGTGATGGCGACGATTTGCACGAAGGATTCGAAGTGTCAGATGGCGACGGCTCGGCCTGGCGTGTTCAAGCGATTGCCCGCGGATGAATCGCGCAAGGGTGAGATAATCAAAGAAGAAGTGGAGTTGACTGAGGATGATTTGAGTTTGGATGTGATCGAGACCGAACGGGGCACGGGTGATGTTAACTTTGAGGCTGAGATTATTATCTCGGGCGGTAAGGGGTTGGCGAGTAAATCGAATTACGAAGATATATTGAATCAATTGACGAGTACGGTTGCGGAGCATTTGGATTGTTCGGTTGAGCGGGGCGCTTCTCGGGCGGCGGTTGAGCAGGGATTTGTTGAGCGGGTTCATCAGGTGGGTCAGACGGGGACAGCGGTTGGTCCTAAGGTTTATCTGGCGATGGCGATATCGGGTGCGATTCAGCATATGATCGGTGTGTCGAACAGCGAAGCGATTTTCGCGATCAACAATGACCCGAACGCGCCGATATTCAAACAGTGTGATTATTATTTGGTGGGTAATATCGAAGAAATAGTACCTGAGCTTACAAAACAATTGGGAGCTAACTAACGTGGCGAAACTTGCAGGTTTTAATAAGGTTGAGGTTTTGGTGGTTGGGGCAGGGCCGGCTGGTTTGGCTGCAGCTATTACGATAAAGAAGCGTCAGCCGGAAATCGGCGTGTGTGTGATCGATAAGGCTGAGCATGCGGGCAATCATAATCTTTCTGGGGCGGTGATCGAGCCGGGTCCTTTGCATGCGTTGCTGGACATGGCGTTGGGGCAATGGCAGGAAAGCGAGCGGGCGCAGGATGTTTTGGGGCATGTTGTCGAGAAAGACAAGGTGCTGATGTTTTTAGGGAAGAAGCTGGCGTTTAGTATGATGCCGAGCATTCAGATGGCGCGGCTTTTTCGGTTGGGGTTCGGCAAGATGGTACATAAGGGGGACTACAGCGTTTCGATTAGTAAGCTGACGGCTTGGCTGAGTGATATAGCGAAAGAGGTGGGGGTGGAGGTGCTGCACGGGTTCGCGGCGGCTGATATTATTATGAACGGGGACGGCAGCGACGCGATAGCCACGGGGGTGAAGCTGGTGGACCAGGGGCGGGGGCATGACGGCAAGGCGCAGGCGAATTTTATGGAGGGGGAGGTTATTAACGCTGAGGTGATTATCTTAGCGGAGGGGTGCGACGGGTTGGTTACGGAGCGTTTTGTTGAGGAAGCGAAACTGACAAGGGAGACGGCTCAGCTTTATTCGGTGGGCGTTAAGGAGATGATCGCGGTTTCGGATGAGCAGTACGAGAAGTTTGGGTCGAATCGATGTGTGCATGCGATGGGTTATCCGTTGTGGACGCCTTTGCGTGGGCCGGGCATGTTCGGCGGGGGTATAATGTACACGCATAAGAAAAATCATATAACGGTGGGGATGATTGTGGGTGCGGACTGGAAGTATCATGATTTTAATCCGCAGGATGCTTTGGCGCGTTTCAAAGAACATTCTTATGTGAAGCGGTATATCGAGGGCGGCGAAGTTGTGGAAGCCGGCGCGAAGATGATACCGGAAGGTGGGTACCGTGCGGTGCCTCGTGACCCGGCGACGAATTATATCGGCAAGAACAATGTGATAATCGTTGGTGACGCGGCGGGTTTTGTGGATATGCTGCGGATCAAAGGGCTGCACAACGCGATATCGTCGGGGATGACGGCTGGTATGGCGGTGGCGGCGCACTTTTCGTTCCCGGAAGAGATCGCGATGAGATACACGCGGATGCTGGAAGAATCGCGAGTTCATCGTGATATGCGGGCGGCGCGTAATTTTAGGCAGACGGTGGCTAAGTTTGGTAATTCGTTGGGTTTCCCGCTATCGGTGGCGGCGAATTGGCTGCCTAAGTTTAACATCGAGCCGGACTATGAAACGATGACGAAGGCTTCGTACCGGTTCAAGCGCGAGAAGGCGTTTGACAAGGATGCGTTTACGGCGGCGGCGCGGGTGGAGCATAGGGAGGAGCAGCCAGGCCACATTAAGATTATCGATCCGGAGATATGCTATAATATTTGTCCGGATAATTATGATTGTCCGTGTATTGTGTTTTGCCCGGCGGGGGTGTATGAGCGGATTCATGATGAGGCGAGGCCGGCGAATCCGTCGAATTGCCTGCATTGTAAGACTTGTCAGAATAAGTGTCCGTACGATAATATCCGTTGGGGTGTGCCGGAAGGCGGCGGTGGGCCTCGGTATAAGGATATGTAGTGCGGTGGCGGGGATTTTTTATCCGCAGATTGCGCAGATTTTCGCAGATTTTAAGAAAGGCGATTAGCTGCCAGGGGCGGGGTAAGATGTAAATAGGGACAGGTAGTTGGGTGGGATTAGTGTCGGCAATGAGTTCGAACCCCCGAACGTGAAGTTCGGGGGCTAACATGTGGATTCATGATATGGTTGGGGTTTTAGTATCGCTGCAATGAGAATGGTACGAACCATTCGTCGGGGTCAAGGCCTAGGGTGTGGATGATTACGTTTTGGAATCTGGGGTCGATGAAACGCGGAGAAGGGCGAGTGTAGATGAAGGTGTAGGGTTGTTCTTCGTGGAGTAGGCGGTGGAGCTGATGGTAGAGTTGGTTGCGGGCGTCTTCGTCGAGGGTGCGTCGGGCTTGTTCGATGATTTGGTCGGCTTGGGGGTTGTTGAAACCGATGTAGTTGGAGCCGCCTTGGATTTGGGATGAGTGCCAGACTTGGTAGGGGTCGGACTCGACGGCTCCACCCCAAGCTAGGTTGACGGCTTGGAAATCACGGGAGTTAAGTCTGCCGATGAATACGGACCATTCGTAGGGGTCGGGAATGACTTCGATGCCGAGTTCGGCGGCGGAATCAGCGACTAGTCGGACTATGCGTTCATGCAACGAGACTCCGCTGACAATCATGTATTTGAAGCTGAATGGTACGCGTTCGAGGGTTCCATCGCCGTTGGTATCGATGAGTTTGTCACGAATGCCGTCGCCGTCGGTGTCGATCCAGCCGGCTTCGTCAAGGAGTTGGGCGGCGCGGACGGGGTCATAGGGCCAGGGTTGGATGGTGGAGTCGCATTGGGGACTTAGGATGGAGAACGGGCCGGTTGGTACTTGGCCTAAACCATTCAAGAGATGCTGGACGATAGCTTCGCGGTCGATCATAAGGGTCATGGCAAGGCGCACTCGCTGATCGGCGAAGAAGGGCGTATCTTGATTCCAGCCGGTATAGAATATCACACTGCCGGGGCTCCAATAGGAGAGGCACTGGAATTGTTGGGAGAATTCTTCATCTTGTGACAGTTCGACGAATTGTTCAGGTGTAGGATCGACGAAGTCAACGTCTCCGGATCGCAGGGCTTGAATGGCGGCGGTGTCGTTGATGATGACGCGAAAGACGTGGCGATCGAGATGGGGCATTTGGCCCCAGTAGTTTTCGTTGCGGCGTAAGACGATTTCGCTGGCTCGGTTCCAATGATCGAAGATGTATGGTCCGCTGCCGATGGGATCCGATTGATTGTTGTTGAATTCGGCGGCGTTGTTGTATTGATATATGTGTTGTGGGATTATGGGGAGTCCGGCGCAGACGCTGAGCGATTTGAAATAGCATTGACTGAGATGGAATCGGACTTCGCGGTCGTTTATTTTTTCGACGTATTCGATATCTTGGTAGTAGTTAGCTAGATGGGCGGCGTCCACGCAGGGGTCTTTTATGGTTTCAAGGCTGAATACGATATCGTCGGCGGTGATGGTGTGGCCGTCGGAAAAATGAATATCATCGCGGAGTCGGAACCAGATTTCGAGGCCGTCTTCGGAAACTTCCCAGCTCTCGGCTAATAATGGGCGCCATTCGAGGGTGTCAAGATCGCGTTCTAATAGGGTTTCAATGATCCCGCCCAAGACGTAGCTGGCGGCATAGTCATTACTGAGAATAGGATTAAGAGTGGTGGCGTCGGTGCCCAATCTCCAAACGAGCCAGTCTCCGTCGACGGCGTCGGGGTTGGTAATGGCGCATGGGTCGCATGGGTCGATGGGGTCTATGGTTGAGGTTGCGGAGACGGTTGCGCCTTGGCTGATGGATCGTTGGAGGCGGTTTAGTACGGCGTAGATGCGTTCTGCTTGGCGATTGGATTGGGCTTGGTTTTCTTGGATAGTTTTGTCGATTTGGTTGATGCGCTGGAAGAAATGATCGGATTGGAGCATCATCAGGACTTGGAACAATACGATTACGCTTAGGAAAATGAATAAGAAAATTGTGAAGATGCCTGATCTGCCGTTCATTTTTTTACCTCTGTTATGGTTATGCTATTGTTAGCATCCGGGTGGGCAACAAGTTGGCCCACCCTACGGGTTTTGAAGTTATTTTTGGCCTCTGGGGTCTAGGGCGTCTCGGAGTCCGTCGCCGATAAAGTTTAAGCATAATAATGTTAGAGCCAGTAGGCCACAAGGATAAAGCAGGAGCCACCAAAAGCTGGATACGGTGTTTACGGCTTGGACGCCTTGGCTGGCTAGTGATCCCCAACTGGGCAGGGGTGCTTGGACGCCTATGCCTAAGAAGCTTAGGAACGATTCTTGGAGAATGGCTTGGGGTACGGTGAGGGTTGCGTAAACGATGATGGGGCCTATCAAGTTGGGCAGAATGTGGCGGAGCAGGATTCTGCGAGTGGGCAAACCAGCGGCGCGGGCGGCTTCGACAAATGGTTGGGTTTTGATGGACAATACTTGTCCTCGAATTACACGAGCCATGGTTAGCCAACTGACGGATCCTATGGCGAGGAAGAGGATGACGACGTTGGCGATTCGTTCGCTGCCGGGGCCGAGGGTGGCGTTGAGATAGTCGATTAGTATTGGTTCAAAGGCGACCTTGAGCAAGATAACTAATAGGATATAAGGCAAACCGTAGAGGATGTCCACAAAGCGCATCATTAGGTTGTCGGTTCGTCCGCCGCACCACCCGGCGACGGCTCCCCAGGTTGTTCCGATGACGACTGCGATGGCGGCGGCGGCGAGACCTATGCCTAGGCTTACGAGTCCGCCGAATAGACAGCGCCAGAGCATGTTTCGGCCGAGTGTGTCGTAGCCGAAGGGGGCGAAATCGACTTTTAGTTGAGGAGCGTGGCGGTTGTAGTCTAGATTTTGGGATTGATATTGGGTTGCGGAGTGACCTATGGTGACGACGCAGGTTAGGACAATTAGGGTGAGGATGATTAGGGAGACGATGGCGGCGCGATTACGTTGGAAGCGGCGCCAGGCTCGGCTGTGGGGCGGGGCAGAGCGGTCGGCTGCATCGAAGGCGGCGGAGGTTAGTGATTTTGGGTTAGTGGTCACGCGGCTTTTACCTCGATACGGGGGTCGATGATGGTATAAGCGATATCGACGATGAGATTGAATACGACGATGACGGCGGAGTACACTAGGACGGTGGCGAGTATCATGGCTCGGTCGCGGTTAAGGATGCTGGCGACGAAGTGTTGGCCTAGTCCTGGTATGTTAAAGATTTTTTCGACAACGAAGGAGCCGGTGAATGCGGCGGCGCTGGCGGGGCCCAGGAAGCTGAGTACGGGCAGGAAAGCGTTTTTGAGGGCGTGTTTCCAGACGACTTGGTATTGAGCGAGTCCCTTGGCGCGGGCGGTGCGGATGTAGTCGCTTTCCAGGACATCGAGCATCCCTAGGCGGGTTAGGCGGGCGATGTAGGCCATGAATGGTAATGATAGGGTAATAGCGGGGAGCCACAGTTGGGAGAGCTTACCCCAGCCGCCTACTGGGAACCAGCCGAGGGTAACGGCGAAGAGGACAAGCAGGGCGGTGCCGACAACGAAGCTGGGGATGGATATGCCGACGAGCGCTACGCCTAGGGAGAAATAATCGAACCAGGTGTGGCGTTTTACGGCGCTGATTACGCCTATTGGGATTCCTAAGAGGGTGGCTAGGAGCATGGCGCTGAAACCGAGGCTGACGGATACGGGCAGGGCTGAGGCGACGATTTGATTGCAGGTCCAGTCTCGGTATTGCCAAGATGGTCCGAGGTCTATTAGGGGGCCTTTGCCGGTAATAGCTTTGACGGGTTGGAAGAGGTGGGCGAGATAGTCCCAATAGAAAGCCCAGTTGTTATCCATTTTATATTGAGCCATGATGGCGCGTTGGGCGTCTTCGTTGACGTTTCGTTCGGATTGCATAAATGGATTGCCTGGTACAGAGACGACCATGACGAAGGTTATGGTGTAGATTGCCCAGAGAATGATGGGGCAGAGAAGCAGTCTGATTATGATGTGTCGGCGCATTGCGTTCTTGCCGGGGTTGGCTATTAGATGATTGCGGAGTTACAGTATGAGCTAAGAGTCCATTCTACTTTCAAAGTCGAACACCCTTTAGCTTGGCGAAAGGGTGCCACCCGCGGTTGTTCTGGATTCGGTGTTTGTGCGGGAATTACAATAACATGTGGTGCAAGATGGCGGGCATGACCCGCCCTACATTGTGTAAACAGAATGGTAGTATAACGGGTTGATGGATGGTTGTCAGGGAATTTTGGTGGGGTGAGGGGTGGATAAAAAGAGGTAGATGGTGGTGGTAATATTACTGGCTTAGGAAGGGTTGAATGGATAGAATGTTGGGTGATAGGAGGCGGCGATTGGGCAGCCCATTTATGATTGAAAGATGTGAGTTTAAGGTTTATTCGGATAGGAGTTTGTTATGTCGGTAAGGGTTCAATGGCTTGGGCATGCGAGTTTTCGGATTTCTGATGGTGGGCATGTGATTTATATTGATCCATGGAAGCTGGAGGGTGAGGCGCATGACGCGACGGTGGTTTTGGTTAGTCACAGTCATTATGACCATTATAGTGAGCCGGATATTCTGAAGCTGATGAAGGATGGGACGGTTATTTACGCGCCGTCGGACGCGTTGCCTGAGGGTGATCACGCGATAGAGATGGTTCCTGGTCAGACGGTTGCTGTGGGTAGTATGCGGATCATGGCGGTGCCGGCTTATAATCCCAATAAGAATTATCATCCGCAATCAGCAGGTTGGTTGGGTTTTGTTTTGGAGTTGGGCGGTAAGCGGATTTACTACGCGGGCGATACAGATATTATTCCGGAGATGGAGTCTTTGGAGGGGGTTGATTTGGCGCTTTTGCCGGTTGGTGGTACTTATACGATGAGCGGTGACGAGGCGGCGAAAGTTACGGGATTGCTGGGCTGCGGCAGCGCGGTGCCTTACCATTGGGGCGATATCGTGGGCGAGGAGGAAGACGCGCAGTTGTTCGTACAGCAGGCTAAGTGTCCGGTGAAACTGCTGCAGCCGGGGGAGAGTTTGACGCTTTAGTGGGGGGATTTGGTGGCAAGATAAAGGGATAATATCTTGGCAAGGAGGGGGTGATCTGGTATATTATTAATGTAGGTTAAAAAAATTGACTTGTTCGGGTATGGTGGGTAACCGGATATTTCGGTTTTGATAGACTGATGTAGTAAATTACAATCCCCTGACAGGTCAGGGGGGCTATTCTATTGTTTGAACAATGGAGATTGACCAGATAATTATGACTAGTGGATGTAAGATTTTCAACACGATTGAGCGTATCAAAGCGGCGTCTTATTGTAATATTGTTTATATGGGTGGGTCGTTGACGACGGCGGCTGGCGCGGGGGATTCGGCGGTGACTTCTTGGCGGCGTTTGTTTACACGATACATTTATGATCATTATCATAAAGTTTACCACTGCCAACCATCGGAAGTGATGGCTGGTATAGGTGCGATGGAATCATACGGTGCGGTGTTTACGATTGAGCGTAATGTTACGCCTCATCTGCCGGTGCTGGCTTTTGTTGAATTTTGTGTGAATGACAGATTAGGGGCAAACAAGGATTTGGTTTGTAAAGGTGTTGAGGGGATCGTTCGTCAGATAAAGAGTGGTAAGACTCGGCCTGACGTTGTTCTGCTGGGCGGCGGGTGCCGGCCTGGTTCGGCAGATACGGCTAATGGCTTGATCGACCATTCGATACACCGTGAGATCGCTGAGTATTATGGGTTGGCGTTTATTGATATTCAGGATTATATGCACAAGACGCTGGAGGCGCGAGGGCAGAGTTGGGATGATGTGAGTATTATTTTTGAAGAAAATGATTCGCTGCACTTGAACGATTACGGTAACTTGCTGTGGTTTGAATGTATGCGGGATTGGTTTGAGCAGGAATGGCAGGAATACGAACGCAATCACGCTGAAAGACCTAATGGCCAGTTGGCTGAACCATTGTACTCCGATGAGTTTGAACATACCAAATTGATTGATCCAACTAAGAAGAATAAGCAGATTAATCTTGAGGGTAATTGGGAAAAGCAGGATGGCGGTGTGGTGCCATGGTATTTTGATAATGTGCTGGTCGGTCGGCCTGGCGATAAATTGACGTTTACTTTTGAGGGGACGGCGATTGGGGCGATTTGTTTAGTGAATTGTAATGGATTGAAGATCGAGGCGCGGCTGGACGGGCGTGATATCGCGGGGCCTTACACGAACTTTGGGGTTGAGTTTGGGAAGTTTTTCATGCTGGAACACGGCATGGAAGATGGCGAACATGTACTGGAGCTGGAGGTAGGGCAGCCGATGACGCGGCGGAATAGGTTGGAGGATCCGAAAGCGCAGATTGGGTATTTGACGGTGGCGAGTCGCCACTGACAGGTGCGAGCCGCACGGGCAGATTGACCGGGGAGAACCACTAATGGGCGCTAATTTTCGCTAATGAGAATTAGTTGGCCGAGGGCGGGTCAGGTAGGTGGATGAGTTTGGTTAGTTTGCGGGATTAGCTAGCTCAATGAAGCAATAAAAGATTTTGAGCTGATTGACAAGATCGTGTTCAGCTACCGGACTATGGAAGCTGGAGATAATGTGCTTCGTCGAGGTCTTTAAGTCCACTGAACCACACCAGGTTTGCTGCGAGACTATGGGGGATTTCAAAGTCAAAGCTTTTGGCTTGTTTTTGCGCTTCGCACCTTATGCCAAAGAATATCGAGTTTTCGGTTTTGCCTCCCATGGATCCATTCCAAAAATAACGATATTTTATGCCTGGCATGTTAGTTAAAGGGCGTGATGAGAAGATTCTCTTCAGCGCGAGGTAACCTGCTCTGGTGACTCCGAATTGAAATTTTCGGCGTTGACTGTCTTTTGGCACTTCAACAACGCAGAAATATGCGTCATCCTTTTCAAAGGCGTGGACTAACTCTATCATTCCCTTGTTATTATCTCGCATGATTAGCTTTCAAAAGACGAGATCGCTTTTTCATTTGGAGCAACAGGTATAATGATATTCAGGAATTGAGGATTAACAAGATAAAAACAGGAACTAATTGGTTGGCGATGTTTGGAATTCGTGAGATAAAACCCCCTGACAGGTCAGGGGGCTAATTTTAGGGGATTAGTCAAAAATAAAAGAAGGGTCAGGCCCTTGAGTTGTAAGAGTCTGACCCTTTAAGTTTTTGGTGTTGTCGTTAAAGCTTATGCTTTCGTGACGACGAACTCGCCGTATTCATCTCCGAGTTCGATACCGTGGGTTTGTTCGCACTTGAACTTGCCGAATCCGTTGGGATACGGGTCGCTGTATGCGATATCCATGAAGGCGCGGCATACGCCTTTGATCATGTAGGCGAATGGCTTTGTGGGCTTAAATTCGTCTTTGACATCTGATTCGTAATAATCATAAGCTCTGACGACCATTTTTTCGCCTGGTACGAGTTCGACGATTTCGGCGTTTGCCCAACCCCACGCGGTGAATACGGCGTAAGCGCCATGGAGGACGTCTTCGGGGGCGTTCTGGATCATGGGACCGATAACGGCTTTGAACTCTTCGGAGTTTACGATACCCCAACCGGTATGGTAGCCACACTCAGCGGCGGCGTTTTCGAGGAGTCCGCCGGCGTCTTCGTAGAGGTCTTTACCGGCCGCTTGGAGGATTTTCATTGAGAAGAGGTTCCAGAAGTTAGCGGGCAGGTTTTGTACCAACACGCCAAACGCGGGGATCAAACCCTCTTCGTTTCCACGTACAGAGATTTTGGAAAGGTCTTGGATGGCCTTTTCCCTGTTAATACCAGTTACACATGTAGTCATGATTGACTCCTTATTTTTTCGTGATAGTGAATTGTGAAGTTTGGGCGCCGGCGACGATGCTTTGAGTTTCTTTGACGCTATAAGAGCCGGTGCTGTTACCATTGATGGCTGCGACGGCGGCGGCGAGGAAACCTTGGCCGATATAATTGACGGGCTCTTCGCGATTGCCCCATTTTTTGATCCAGCCTTCATCGACGTGGGAGTGCTGCATTTCGGCAGTTGCTCCGTTATCGGAAAGGGTCAGTTGCACCTGGCCGAGGCCGACAAAGCCATAATATTGTTCGGCAATGGCGACTTTTTCTTCGGTGGATGTGACGTTGTTTTCACGGTAGTACTTTGTAAGCACTGGATAAAAGCTCTCAGCAGATGCTTCGTGGAGCAGCTTGGCGCCTTTGAGCAGTTGAGCATCATCGGCAAGTTGGGTGAACAACGTGCTGTAGTGATGGCAATGCAGGACCGAAAGTTCGCCGTTGAGATAATGGCGCATTCTTTCACTGTCGAAAACTTGTTTTGTTTGCAATTCGATTGACATAAGAGGTCTCCTTATTTGAATTCTGCTTGAATTTTGGTCATCGCGGCCTGAAACTTCGCGAGATTATCGGGTGAATCAGGCTCGGCGGCAGCCTTACTCGATGGTACTCCGGTGATCATGGCCAGTCTCATCTGTGCCTTTAGTGATCCGGCCGCCTTTGCTTGGTCGTAAAACGATAACAATTGTGCGCCCATTTTTTTCTCCTTGCTAGTTAGAAAAACAAAATTTACTTTCTCCCACACTTCGGGATTATTCTCTTAGTATTGAATTAGTGTTCCAAGGTTGTTTTTATCAGTTTTGATTCGGTGGTCGCGTTGTTCTGGGTGGTTATTTCGCGGTTATTGGCGTATTGAAGTTTATTACCTGTTCGGCGAATGATTGCTCGCATTGTTGGATGTTGTGCCGATATAGGATGATTCTGGCTGTTTGGTTTCCGATGACTCCCTTTAGTATGTATTTGCCGGGCGCGTGAATTTTGTAGAATGGTCTGGCAAAATTCGGAAAATATTCGAGTTCTCCGGTCTGTCCGATATAATGCATGAAATCTTCGGTTACGGCCTCATCAAAAAGGACTTCCTTGATGAATGATCCGTCGAAGCAATCTTCGATTTCCTTGATTTTGATAATGTTCACAGGACAGCTCCGGCAGTGCAAAGTTGTTCTATCGCGTCAATGAAGCATTCGATTTCTTGATCGGTATTAAATACCGATGGACTTACTCTGATTGACCCTTGGGGATAAGATCCTAGGGCTTTATGGATGAGCGGCGCGCAATGTAGGCCTGATCTGATAATTATGTCGAAGGAGTTTTCGAGGATGTATCCAGTGTCGGCGGGGGGCATGTCCTTGATATTGAATGACAGCAGACCGGTGGATTCATTCGGGTTTTTGTTGCCATAGACAACGATTTGCTGCATCTGTGCGAATTGTGTCAGGATTCGACCACAGAGGTTTTTTCTGGCGTTGTAGATATTTTCTACGCCTGTAGATAATACATATTCTACGCCGGCGTTGAGCGCGGCAATGGCGGTGGTGTTTAGTGTGCCTGCTTCATAGTATAGGGGCATTTCTTTGGGCTGGGTAAGCAGGTCGCTTCTTATTCCGGTTCCGCCTACTTTCAGTGGTTCCAGTTCGAGTTGCATTTTTTCGGTGATGTATAGTCCGCCGATTCCTGGGATGCCGTATAGTGATTTGTGTCCGGCGAAGGCGAGCAGATCGATCGCGCAGCTGCTGAGGTCTATCGGTATAACGCCGGCAGATTGAGAGGCGTCAACGATAAACAATACCCCAGCAGCTCGCGCGATATCTGAAATAGCTTTCAAGTCAAGTGCTGTTCCAGTAACGTTGGAACAGTGATTGACTATTATGGCTTTGGTTTCGTCTCTGATTTGGTCGGCGATGCTTTGCGGGTTTACATATCCATTGCTGTCGCAATCGACGATGGTCAACTCGATGAGGCCGACTTCTTTCAGAGTTGTCAGGGGCCTTAAGATGGAGTTATGCTCAATCGCGGTTGTGATAACGTGTCCGCCTTCAAGGCGTGCGCCTTTGATGGCGAGATTCAATGATTCGGTTGCGCCGGAAGTAAAGACGATACTTTGCGGATTATCAACGTTGAAGAGTCGTGCCAGATTTTGCCGGCATAATTCGATGGTGTCTTCTGATTGCAGCTCAAATCCTACTCTTCCGCTATGAAATGGTGGTGTTTTCAGATTCGTGTCGGCGGCTTCTATGACGCCTTTTGGTTTTGGAAAACTACTTGCTGCATTATTCAGATAAATCATTGGACCTTTACGCGATTAAGTACAAGGCTTTTTAGAGCCTATCTACATCTTTTTTGGCAAAGCGTAATTCGTTCGATTAGAATTCATACTTAATTTGGAAACCCCAGACATTGTCTTCGTAATGATTGAATACATTACCGAAGTTGGCGTAACCGCCTGATATGGTGAGGTTTTCGTTGACTATGTAAGCCAAGCAGAGATCGTACCAGTCGTTTTCTTTGCGTACGAGGTCGGTGCCGGCCAGTTGGTCCATCAGATGTGGTTTGTGACGATACTCGGCGGCGATGGCCAGGTTTTCTGTCAAGAAGGCAACGATGCTGCCTTCGAAGGTTGTGGCTCTTTCACCGGCGAAACCAGCGAGACCGGTATGGATTGCATCACTGTTGCGGATACCGGCGGAGACGATGATTGGCATGGGTAATAGATCGGTGATGGTCTTACTGGCAACCACGGTTAGGTCAATACCAAAATCGCGGTCAGCTCCGAGCATATCACACACGCCGCCACAAGTTCTGTTGATTTCATCTAGGCCGTCGTTCCACTTGAAGTGAGCGCCGAAGGTGATAGCGGGCATCCAAGGGCAATCGAAGTCGCCTTCTTGGACAGCCATCAAACGTGTATTTAGGTTATGCATTACAACATAGTTTTGAGGGCGTGCGCCGGTTAGCTGGAAGACATCGTCCGACCAGTCACCGAGTCCCATGCGTTCCATGGCATAGCCGATTTCGATTCTGCCAAGTATATTTTGCGTTACGACATAAGACTGAAAATCCTTTTCTCCGACGAAAACGCCGGTCGCGGAGAAACTCGGCAATCCAAAGATGTCTCCTTCATTTACAGGCGGATTGCACATATAAGCGGTGCTGCTGATAAAAACACCACTGTTGCCTTCTGCGGTATGCAGAGGCAATGGGGGAGTAAAGGTGGCTTCTTGGGCTTGTGCCAGGAAGGAAGTGCCCAATAAGATTGCGATTGTGAGATACAGTGCCTGCTTCTTCATTCTGTGTTCCTTTCAGTCAATGTTACCTAGAGCTTGAGCAAACACACTTCGACTGAAGTGCCTCAATTAGACTCTAGACTTTCTTAACGAACCGTTTCTTTGTGATGGTTCGGAGCCAGCCTGACCCGATGAGATTATCGGTCTTCGATTCGGGGGGGTCTCTGGCGCCCATTATCACCCGACAGAGTTGGTTTCGGACGCAGCGGCGGAGTTCTTAACACGTCCCCCTTGAATATGCGGGATTATGGGGTTATTGGGGAACTGTCTGTGATGTAAGTAGTTTCTATATATGAGTTTCTGTTTTTTGGGGTGAATATGTCCAAGGGGGGATTATGGGACCCAAAAGCTATCTGGGTATTTTTACTGGACGTTGGAAACTATAGAATTGTTAGGCTTTTTTTCTGCTTATGAGCGCAGATTTGGATGTTCACAACCGCAAAAGTTGGCTCTGCGGAAGGTTAAATAAAACTCTTGCCAGTCCGGCTGTGTTTCTTATCATAGTGTTGCTGGGCTGGAACTCGAGAACGTTGATTTACCTAATTATAGAAGTGAGGCAAACATGTCGGATATGACTTACCAAGAAACCGTTAACTTATTTGAGTCCAGTGGATATGAACTGACGATTATGGGTGAGGGCGAATCGCTATTGGCGATATGTCCGGCTATGGGCGGGCGTGTTGTGGCGGCGACGGTTTCGGGGCCGAGCGGTCATAATCCGTTTTTTGTAAATCCTGTGGATGTTAAAGGTGGGGTTGAGGCGGAGAAGCTGATTTTTCGGGGCGGGTTAGGCGCGCGTGATTGGCTGGGGCCTGAAGGCTGCGGGGACATGTCGTTTTATTTTCGCAAGAAGCCGGTGGTTATGGAGAACTGGTATGTGGATGAACGGCAGAGCATTCCCGCGATGAAGGTGCAGAAAGCGACGGCGGGGCAAGTGACGACGGTTGGTGAGATTCATATGCCTAATTTGCGGGGTAACGAATTTGATATTGAGATGCAGCAGGCAATGAGGTTGGTGGGTGATCCGAAGGCGGCGTTGGGTGCGGAAGTACCGGGGGGTGTTAAGTATTTGGGATTTACGCGGGGGACATCGTATAAGAATATCGGCTCGGCAACATGGTCGGAGGATTATGGTTTTTGCATGATATGGTTTTTGCTAATGTTGCGTGGCAGTGATAATATGTTTATTATTGCGCCGTTCAAGGATGGGCTGGGCGATGAGGTTATCGATTATCGTTTTGATGATCGTGACATTTCGGCGGATCGGCTGATGGTGCGTCGCGAAGGCGGTTATGTGCTTTATCGCGGGGACGGGCTAGAGCGGGGCAAGATCGGGATGGTTCCACAACGGGCGGCGGGGGTGCTGTATGGGTTGGATTTGGACCGGGGCTATTTGACGGTTTTGCGTTATCCGGTGGATACGCAGGCGGATTATATGAATAATTTGTGGACGGAGGAAGCGAACTCGACGGGCGGCGATGTTGTGGATGCGTACAATAATAAGTTTGATGAAGAGGCTTTGCCTGGCCGTTTTTGTGAGATGGAGGCGGTTTCGCCTCGGTTGGCTTTGGGGCCTGGCGAATCAGCGGCATTTGAAACGACGACAGGATTTTTCCAAGGACCGGTGGAGAGTCTTAAAGGTATAATCAAGGCGACTTCTGGGTGCGATCTCGGCAATGAAACGTTTAGGGCGTAAATGTTAAGTTACAGAAATCAGGAATCCTGCAAGCGAGTTGTTTGGACGTTTCAAACTGCGGAAGTTAATTGTGAGAAGACAATAAGCGAGGGATTGGTTTTCGCATAACAGGGATTCTGGGTTTGGATGATAACGGATGACTGCTTTGTCGATAATCTGCGGATTGTTGGCGTTGATTTTGGGGGCGGAGTTCTTGGTGCGCGGCGCGAAAGTACTGGCTGGGGCAGTTGGGCTATCGCCGTTGATTATTGGTTTGACGGTGGTGGCTTTCGGTACGAGCGCGCCGGAACTCGCGGTGAGCCTAAGAGGCAGCTTGGCGGGGGAGGCTAATATCGCTTTAGGTAACGTTGTTGGCAGTAATATTTTCAATGTATTGTGTATCCTAGGGGTTTGCGCTTTGATAGCTCCGTTGGCGACATCGGCGCAATTGGTGCGGCTGGACGTACCGGTGATGATCGGTGTTTCGGGAGTTACGTGGTTATTCGCTTGTGATGGGGCAGTTGGGCGGACTGAAGGGTGTGTGTTCTGTTTGGGTCTGGTTGCGTATACGGGTTTGCTGATATACATGGGCAGACGTGGGCAGCAGAGGTTTGATCCGGTTGTTGGTAATGGATCTCGGCAGTCTCGGGCGGATGGTAATGTTTTTTTTCGGCCTCGGGGTGCAAAGCGGATGGCGGTGTCGGTTGGATTTATATTGGTAGGTTTGTTGTTTTTGAGTTTTGGGGCGCGATGGCTGGTCGATGGCGCGGTGGAGTTGTCGCGGCATTTGGGTGTGAGTGATTTGCTTATAGGTTTGACGATAGTTGCGGCGGGCACATCGATGCCGGAGTTGGCGACATCGATTGTGGCTGGCCTTCGGGGCGAGCGTGACATCGCGGTTGGTAATATTGTGGGAAGCAACATATTCAATATGCTGGGGGTTTTGGGTTTTTCGGCGGTTATTTCGCCGGGCGGGGTGGCGGTATCGGTGACGGCGTTGCGATTTGACATACCGGTTATGGCGGGGTCGGCGTTGGTTTGCCTGCCGATATTCTTTACGGGTGGGCGGATATCGCGCTGGGAAGGAGCGGTGTTGCTGGGTTATTACGGGGTATATTTGGGCTATCTGGTTTTGACGGCTGCGCAAAGGGAGGCGTCGGTCGGTTTTGGGACAGTTGCTATGTTCACCATTCCGATTACGGCAGCAGCTTTGGGGATCAGTGTTATCGCGGCGATTAGAGGCGGGCGGGACGATGGTCGGCTGGCGAGGTAGGCGAGGCGTATTTGGTTTTTGCGGGGGCAAGGGTGAGAAAAGTTGCTACCGAGGTGTTTAGCGAGTATGATTCGAGGTTGGGAGTACGCGACGATGGGTCGTGGAATGATTTGTCAGTAGAAACCCTTTGGCCAATAGAGGTTATGAAATGAAGAGAAAATACGCTGCGATATTGGGTAATCTTGGTAACACTTGTGATCGTTTTTGCAGTAGTTACAAGACGAATCCATCGACGTTGGAGATGTTGAAGGCGGCGGCGAATTTGCCTAACGTTACGGGTATTGAGTTGGTTGGTACTTGGGACATCAAGCCGGAGACTGCCGGCGAGATGAAGACGGCGTTGGCGGATTTGGGGTTGGATTGTGTTTCGATCATACCGGATTTATTCGCGGACAATCGTTATTGGAAAGGGAGCTATTCGAGCAAAGACGCGGCGGTACGTCAGGAAGCGATTGACTATACGCGCAAGATGTGTGACATAGCTGGAGAGATGAACTGCGAGATCGTGAACATTTGGCCTGGTCAGGATGGTTACGATTATCTTTTGGCTGCGGACTATGAAAAGGAGCGGGAGTGGTTGTGCGAAGCGATAACGCTGTTGGCCACGGAATATCCGAAGTTGAAGTTTGCGTTGGAGTATAAGCCGAAAGAGCCGCGTACACATAGCTACTTGGCGCGGATGGCGGACAGTCTGCTGTTGGCGCAAGAGACGGGTTGTGACAATGTTGGGGTGTGTATCGATACGGGTCATGCATTCAACGCTGGTGAAGTGGTGGCGGAGAGTATTGTTTTAGCCAAGCGGGCGGGGAACCGACTGTTCCACATGCACTTCAACGACAACTATACAGCCTGGGATGACGATATGATCGTCGGGTCGATTCATACGGTTTGTTATCTGGAGATGCTGTATTGGCTGGACCGTTGCGATTATAAAGGCTGGCTGAGCATGGATCAGTATCCGTATCGCGAGGATGCCGCGGGAGCGATCGGTGAGAGTATTGAATGGTTGTGCAAATTCGATAAGATTCTGCAGACGCATCGGGCGAGTATTGATGAGTTGGTTGCCCAGGGTGACGCGGTGGCGACGTCGAGGTTTTTGCGCAGTGTGATTTGCTGATGCGCAAATCGCACTTATAGAACGAACCACGAATAGACACCAATATTCACTAATTAAGAATTACTGTCAAAGACGACAGCGACGGCACGGTGAGCTGGTCGGCAGTATAACTCGAACCAAAGGTCAGGGAATAATGAATCGTGGCTGACAGGGATTATTGTGGACTTTTTTGTTTGGAATCGTGCATTTGCGAATGGACACGAATAAATACATCGAGTTGATTCAATTTTGGATGCGAGAGCGTGAACAGTTGGTTTTTTTTGGAAGGTTTTTATGAGTTTGAGTGATCAGGATAGAGTGGCGATTGAGAAGTTGAAGGCTGCGGCGCGCGAGGTGTCAATGGACATAAGTGGGATGCGGATTCGGCGGACCTCGTCGCGTTTTTGCTTTGGTGTTGAACACGGCGATTACAACGGTACAGAGCTGTTCGGCATTGGTACGGATCGGTTTATCTGGATGGCGTACAAACCGAGCGGCAGCGCAAAGAGCCGATTGTTCAGCGCTAATTTTCCTGATGACGCTGTGGTGGAGTTTAGCGCTGATTCGGTGCCTGAGCCTCGCTCAGCGGTGATCGCGGACACCTGGGGTCGTTATCCATTGGGTGTTACGCATGTGCTGCGTGAGGAAGGTTTGGCGGTCGATAAGGGAATTGACGCGATTGTTTATGGTAATATTCCGGGCGGGGGGATGAGCCGGTCGGCGTCACTTTGCATAAATCTGATTTTGGCAATGATGGATGTGAATAATGTGAAGCTTGATAATGAGTTTCGCATTGTGGAGCTGGCGCAAGCGGTGGAGAATGTTTATATTGGATCGCCTTGCGGGTTGTTGGATCAGATAATGATTTATTTTGCGAAAGAGGGGATGGGGACGCATTATAATCCGACGGACGGTTCGATACAGTATGTGCCGTTGGGGGCCGACGCGATGGATTTTCGGATTGTGGTTATGGATACAGGGACGGTTCGGCCTGGTTTGGAGAAATCGACGTATAAGGTGCGCCGGAGTGAGTGCGAAGAGTTCGCGGCTATGCTGGGTGCGGCGGGGTATCCGGTGAAGTGTTTGGCGGATGTGCGGGACGGCGGGATGTACGAGAAGATTTTGAGGCAGTTTGGCGATGATCGGCCTGGGCTTTGCGGTCGATTCCGGTATATTTATCACGCGCAGGAGCGTTTTTATGAGATGCTCGATGCTTGGAAGCGGGGGGATATCGAAACGCTGGGGGCGATTTTTAGGCAGGACGGTATTGGGTTGCGTGATGATTACGCGATTTCGGGGCCTGAACTGGAGACGATGTGCGATATTGTGCGGACGGTGCCGGGCGTGTTGGGGGAGCGAATGTTAGGTGGTGGCGACAAAGGTGCGGCAGGGGCAATTGTGCGGGCGGACGCGGTGGACGCGGTGCGGACGGCGGTGGACTGTGGTTATCCGCGCAGTCGGCCTGGTTTTGCTGATCGTTACGCGCTGCACGTTTGCCGACCGGTCGGGGGAGTGACGATGATTGATTGGGAGTGAGTGCGGGGCGGGGGGTGATATTTATAAATTGTGTAACGATAGTAAGTTGCATTTTATCTATTGACAAATGGTCATAAATAGTCTATTGTGGTCATTAATGGTTATGCATGATGAGAAATTGCAGCGGATATTGGAACTGCTAGAGCAGCAGGCGTATTGGCAAAGCGGGGCTCTTGCTGAGGCGCTCGGTGTAAGTCGTTCTACGATACAGCGTTGTATCAAGGAGCTGAGTGCTTCGGGTTTGGCTCGGCGGGTTCATGGGGGGGTGCGTCGCAATGGCGGAACGATTTCGACGGCGGTGCCGGTGGATGAACGGTTGTTGCGAGACCATGGGGCGAAGGAATCGATCGCGAAGGAGGCGGTGGGATTGATGCCGAGATCGGGGTCGGTTTATATCGACGCGGGGACTACGGCTTTGCCTTTGACGCAGCAGTTGGAGAATGGTTCTTTTGAGAAAGTTTTGTTCGTAACGAACGGCATCGCTCTGGCGCAGGTTTTTGCGCGGTTGGGGTTGCGTCATGTGTTGCTGAGCGGCGCGGTGCATCCGGTAACGCAAACGATAAGTGGGCCGGTCACGTCGAATCAATTGGGGGATTTCAATTTTGATGCTTGTTTTTTGTCAGCGGACGCAGTGGATGGCGAGTTTGGGTTGACGTGTTCGCTATTGGAGGAGGCGATGGTGAAGCGGCGGGCGTTGGAACGATCAGAGCGGAAGATTTTGGTGGCGGCGATGAGCAAATGGGGGCAGCGTGCGAATAGTCGAATCGCGGCTGTTTCGGTTTTGGATGATTGGGTAGTGGAAACAGCGACAGCACCGATTCGGCGGGTATGTCAGCAGTACAAGATACGATTGCACGAAGCGGCGAAGCTTTGAGGGTTGATTTTTGCGGACCGTTGGTCTGAGGTTTTGGAGATGCAATGAAATATCAAGGGCGCTATCAGATTTTCGATGCGAAGAAGATAAAGACGTATCCGGTTTGCGGGCGGACGAATAAGGTGAAGCTGGCGAATCTGATTCGGCCCGAGGATGTGGGTCAGTTGGAGATTTCTTTGCCGGACGCTACGTTGGGGTATATTCAAGAGTTAGCGGGGCACATTGTAAGATTGGGGCGGGAAGGTAAGCCTGTTATTCTGTTTACAGGGGCGCATTTGATAAAGAACGGGTTGGGGCCTTTGCTGATCGATCTGGTGGAACGAGGGGTTTTCACGCTTATCGCGGGTAATGGGGCTACGACGATTCATGACTTTGAGTTGGCGCTGATCGGCGAAACTAGTGAGTATGTTCCCAACGCATTAGAAACGGGCGGGTTCGGGATGGCATATGAATTCGCTTTGATAAACACGGCGTTGGCGCTGGGTAACGGAGCGGAGTTGGGCTACGGCGAAACGCTGGGCAGGACGATTTGCGATGAGGTATGGCGTGAGCTGGTGTTTGGGGAGGCATCGAGATCGGATGCGCCTAGGGATTTATCTCATCCGGAAGTGAGTTTGCTGGCGGTGTGTTATCGCAAGGAAGTTCCGTTTACGGTACATGTGGGTATTGGGACGGATGTTATCGATCAACATGCTTCGTTTGACGGTTGCGCGAAAGGTGGTTGCAGCGGGCGTGACTTTTTGATTTACGCTGATCAGGTTTCGCAGTGCAGCGAGGGTGGGGTCGCGATCAATATCGGCAGCGCGGTAACGGGGCCTGAAGTACTGCTGAAGGCGGTTTCGATGTCAGCGAATGTGGGTAAGGCGCCGCGAGGGATTATTACGGCTGATTTTGATCTTCGCCGACACGATCCGCAGCAAATGACAAACGAATCGGCGCAAGGTTATTATTTTCGCGATCAAAAAAGTGTTTTGACACGGATTCCAGAGGCTTTTGGCGGACGTGGTTACTATATCGAAGGGAACCAAAAGCAGACGGTGCCGGCCTTTTACCGAGCGATAATTGAATTGCTCTGAATGGTATTTTAATTTGGTTGTTTTCTTAACCGGAATTTACAGGGATTACAGATATGAAGCCAGCAGACATCGAGAGAATTCTCGCGTCGATAACGGAAGTAAAGATCGCGGTGTACGGGGATTTTTGTTTGGACGCGTATTGGATACTGGACGCGCAGGGTTCGGAGGTTTCGGTTGAGACCGGTTTGGCGGCACAAGCGGTGTCACGGCATTACTACAGCTTGGGCGGCGCAGCGAACATTGTAGCGAACCTCGCGGCGCTGAAACCGGCGAGTATTACGGCAATCGGGGTGATTGGGAACGATATTTTCGGGCGCGAGATGCAACGACAACTCACGGAGTTGAATGTTGACATAAAGCATTTGCTAGTGCAGACGGAAGATTTCAATACGGTTGCGTTTGGTAAGAGATATCTGGAAGACAAAGAACAGACGCGAATAGATTTTGGTATTCGCAATCTGCGTTCGACGGCTACGGACGAGGCGTTGGCGGCGGCGTTGGAGGATTCGCTGAGAAGTTGCGACGTAGTGATTTTCAATCAGCAGGTGCCGGGTTCGATCGCAAACGAAGGTTTTATCGATAAAGTAAATGAGCTTTTCGAGCGTTATGATGATAAGATTGTGCTGTTTGACTCACGGCATTACGCGGATCGGTTTAAGAATGTATATCGCAAGACGAATGATTTAGAGGCGGCGATGCTGAACGGAGTTGACGCTCGGCTGGGGGACGTCATAGCGTTGGCGGATGTGAAGGCGTATGCTGAGGGGTTGTATGGGCAATCGGGCAAGCCGGTTTTTGTTACGCGGGGACCTAGGGGTATTTTGACGGTGGACGGGACGGGGGTCCATGAGGTGCCGGGTATTCAGTTGCAGTCGAAGTTGGATACGGTAGGGGCGGGTGATACGACGATTTCAGCTTTGGGGCTGTGTTTGGCGGCGGGGGTTGATCCGGCGATGGCGGCGGAGTTTGCGAATTTGGCGGCGGCGGTGACGGTACAGAAGTTGTTCCAGACGGGCACAGCGAATCCGGACGAGGTGCGGGCGATAGGGGCTGATCCGGATTACATTTATCAACCGGAGTTGGCGGAGGATTCGCGGCAGGCTGATTATTTTCAAGGTACGGAGATTGAAATATGCTGCGATCGAGGCGCGGTCAACTGGGGCTTGGTGCGGCACGCGATATTCGATCATGATGGGACGATCAGTACGTTGCGTCAGGGTTGGGAAGCGGTGATGGTGCCGGTGATGATAAAGGCTATTCTGGGTGAGCAATACAAAACCGCGGATGAAACTTTGTATCATCAGGTGCGTCATAGGGTGTTGGACTATATTGATTCTTCCACCGGGATTCAGACAATTTTGCAGATGGAGCATTTGGTTGAGATGGTGCGTGAGTTTGGGATTGTGCCGAAGGATCAGATTCTTGACAAGTTCGGCTACAAGGAGATTTATAACGCTGCTTTGATGGAGTTGGTGAATCTGCGGGTTGATAAATTCAAGCAGGGGCGGCGTGGTATCGAAGATTATACGATGAAGGGCGCAGTGGATTTTTTGCGGATGCTGCGTGATAGGGGGGTGACGCTATACTTAGCCAGCGGTACAGATGACGCGGATGTTCGCGGGGAAGCGGAGGCTTTGGGTTACGCGAGTTTGTTTAACGGTGGAATTTATGGTTCGGTGGGGGATATAAGCAAGTACTCCAAGAAGATGGTGGTCGAGCGGATAATGACAGAGAACGATTTGCAGGGTGCGGAGCTGGCGTTTTTCGGCGATGGGCCGGTCGAGATGCGTGAATGCCGTAAGCGTAATGGGCTGGCAATTGGTTTGGCGAGCGACGAGATTCGCCGTTATGATCTGAGCTTGGAGAAGCGTAAACGACTGATAAAGGCTGGGGCTCACGTGATAGTGCCGGACTTTTCGCAGCCGCAACAGTTATTGAAGTTGGTTGTGGGGGAAGGGGCTTAATAAGGGGTCTTTTCTTTACCGGACAGTTGGCGATATTAGGGCAAAACACTTGCTCGCGGTGTTATATTAAGATAGAATGCCGCATGTGGTTAGGTATCGTAGCTGTTATGGCTGCGTAATGATGTTCGGTAGAGAAACGCAAATGAAGAAAAAGACAAAAAGTCAAATTGCGCATGAAAAGCTGCGTAAGATGATTTTGGCGGGGCAGTTTTCGGGTAAATACGCTTGGTCGCTGCGGTCATTGGCGGAGAAGTTCAAGATGTCGGTGGTGCCGATCACCGAGGCGGTTCGACGGCTGGAGCAGGATGGGCTACTGGTGGTGCATCCGCAGCGGGGGATATCGATTCAGCATTTGACGGTTAGTCAGTTACGACAGGCGAATGTTGTGCGGGAGGGGATCGAGATTCAGGCGGCGCGGATTGTAGCGCGTAAGCGTTGCAAGGAGACAATCGATGAGTTGATGAAGATCGCTGAGCGTCTGAAGGCACTTATCGAACAGAACAAGACGGCGCAGATCAGCATTACCGATTATAAGCTGCACAAGAAGCTGGTGGATGCATCAGACAATGATATTTTGGTGGAGACATACGAGAAGCTGCTTACGCTATCGATGATTACGACGGAGGCGGCGGGGATATCATCGTTCGGGCAACGCGATAAGCCGCAAGAGTTTCAGGACCATATCGCGTTGATAAAAGCGATCGGCAGCGGCGACCCGGAAAAGGCGGAAAAGGCGGTGCGGGATCATATTGCCAGCGACGCGGACTAGGTGAGTAATTGTTTGTGCTTTGGTGGATGAGAGGGTTGATGCTCTGATTGTGCCGATCGGTAAGGGGGAGCTTCTTTGCCGAAAGAAGTGAGGTGGACTAGTCCAGTTTCGATATACATTGTCTTGATCCGATAGCTGTTTTTTGCACCTCCAAATCCAGCTTATACCGGCGAGTCAGGCAACTCAACGCTTGGACAGCCCTAAGTCTGTTTATATAAGATGGTTAACTCAGAAGAAGATTCGGTGCCAACGGCATTAAATTGAGGACCATTGGCGATAAAGGGGCGTGAAAATACCTAAATTGCCCTTGAACGGTGGTAGGAGTAGGGGCTATACTATAGACACGATATAGGAGCGGATAGAACCAATTAAGGGAATCAAAATTGACGACAGATCAAACCATATTACTAGTTGAAGATAACGTTGATGATGAATTGTTGACAATCCGCGCGTTCAAAAAGAACAATATCTCTAATGTTGTATCGGTTGCGCGGGACGGCGCTGAGGCATTGGATTATCTTTTTGCGCGTGGTCAATACAAAGATCGTGATCCGAAAGTTATGCCTGCGTTAATTCTGTTGGACCTGAACCTTCCGAAGATCGACGGGCTCGAAGTGCTGAGACAGATTCGCTCGGATGAACGGACTAAGTTGTTGCCGGTTGTCATTCTGACTTCATCGACCGAAGAACAAGATGTTATCAAGGGTTATAAGAGCGGCGCGAACAGCTATATCAAGAAACCTGTGGACTTTGCGCAATTCAGCGAAGCTGTTCGGCAGTTGGGGCTGTATTGGCTGGTTCTGAATCAGTTGCCGCCACAGAACGAATAGAGGCGTTTTGTGTTTTTCTGGCGGGGCGACACGAAGTATTTGATAAGCGTGGTTGTTTTGAGGGTATCATGGCAAATCCGCTGAGAGCATTGATTGTAGAAGACAATGAAGATGATGCTCTGCTCATTGCTCGGCGGCTGCGTAGGGGGGGATACGAAGTTTACTATGAGCGTGTCGATTCTGCTGCGGGTATGGCAGAGGCTCTGAAGAAGGAGTGGGACATTGTAATTTCGGATTATTCGATGCCTGGTTTTGATGGTCTCGAAGCGTTGCGGTTAGCGCAGAAGCTGGCGGGGCATTTGCCGTTTATTATTATATCTGGTACGATTGGTGAGGAGACGGCTGTAGCCGCGATGCGGGCCGGGGCTCATGATTACTTAATGAAGGACGCTCTTGCACGTCTGGTCCCGGCAGTAAAAAGGGAAATACGCGAAGCTAAGAATCGTCGTGAGGCACGTCGCGAGCATGAAGCTTTGCAGCAAAGTGAAGCGCAGAAAAAAGCGATATTAGACGGCATCAAGACTTTTATTGTTTTTTTGGATTCCGAGCTTAAGATTCTTTGGGCGAATGAATCGGCGGTGGAGATTTCCGGAATGTCCGTCGAGCAAGTACTGGGTCAGTTTTGTTATAAGATTCACTGGCAGACAGACGAGAGGTGTGTTGACTGTCCAGTTGTCAGAGCGTTTGAGACTGGTGTGTTTCAAACAGGGACTGTCATTGGGCCTGGCAACTGTATATGGGACGTATCCGGATCGCCCGTTACCGATGAAAAGGGTGAGATTGTGGGGGTGGTGGAAATATCGCGGGATATTACTGCGAGAGTAGAGGGCGAGCGGGAGCTTGAAAAACTGATTATCGCACTAGAGCAAAAGAACAGCGAACTCGAGCGTTTCGCTTATACTGCCAGTCATGATTTGCGTAGTCCGTTGATTACCATCAAGGGGTTTCTGGGGCTGCTGGAACAGGACGCGGCAGAAGGCAAACACGAACAATTAAGAAGTGACGTCAACACTATCGTTGAAGCGGTAGATCGTATGGATCGGCTTTTGAAGGAGCTACTGGAGCTTTCGCGGGTGGGGCGAATCGGGACCCCTTCGGAAATGGTGTCCATGGATGAAGTGGTTAAAGAAGCCCGGGCTTTAGCCAGCGGCGAAATCGAGAAATATAATTCTCGGGTGACTATTGCGTCTGATCTTCCGGTGGTATGGGGCGACCGGAATCGTTTGGTTGAGTTGGTTCAGAATTTATTGAGTAACTCGGCGAAGTATATGGGTTCGCAGCGTCGGCCGGAGATTCACGTGGGTTGCGAGCAACGCGACGGTTCACAGGTTTTTTACGTGCGTGACAACGGGATTGGTATTGAACCTCGATATCACGAAAAAGTATTTGGTCTTTTCAACCAATTGGATCCAGCGAGCGAAGGTACGGGGGTGGGGCTGACATTAGTGAAACGGATTGTCGAAATACACAACGGCAAAATATGGATTGAGTCGGAAGGGAACAACCAAGGTTCGACGTTTTATTTTTCTCTACCGACGGAACCGCCTGGCGATGGTGGTTTGGCGGTAGATGTTAAATCAAGCGGTTGAGGCGCAGCGATTGGCGTGGGCTTTGCGGGATTCTCGCACTGCGAGTTAATGTCAGATGTATTTACGTAAAAACTCTACGGCTTTTTCGATATCTCCGTGTGGGTCTTCGCCGACTTCGCGTTCGACGGTCAGATAGCCATCAAATCCGATTTTTTTCAGCGCGGGGATATAGGTATCGAAATCTACTCCGCCTTGGCCTAGAGGGACTTCTTTGATGAAATCTTCCCAATTGGGCAGTTTACCGCCGTATAGTGCCTCGGGATCGAAATCTTGCAGGTGCAGGCCGTCTTTGGCGTGGGTATGAACGATATAGGGAGCCAGCAATGCGACCGCGGCGGGGATATCCTCGTCGCAGACCATAACGAGATTGGCGGGGTCGAAGTTTACACCCAGGCCTTTAGGCAAGTTGATCTCATCGAGGAAAGTGCGGAGGGTTTGAGCTGGTTCGGGGCCGGTTTCTATGGCGAAGGTTGCGCCCATTTTATCGCCGTACTGGGCCAATTCGCGGCAGGCCTTGAGCATTACATCATAACGGGCGTTGGCGCGGTCAGCGGGCACCACACCGATATGGGTGGTAACTACTTTGCAGTCCAGCTCGACGGTTAAATCTACGACTTTTTTGGAATCTTCGATGAGCTTGGGGTTGGCCTGGGTATCGCCGAAACCGTGGCCGAAATCAGCGCAGATAGCTGAGAACTCCAAACCCATGTCCCGTACTTTTTTGAGCAGTTCTTTGCGTTTGTCGCCTTTGAGGTTGTCCGGATGGGTTTCGCCTTCTATGGCGTACATTTGAATACCATGGGCGCCAACTTCCTGGGCGGCTTTGAGGCCACCATCCAGACCCTGGCGGAAAGATTCGACCATTACACCAATCTTCATTAATACGTTCCTTTATATATGTTTATGTTGAATAATCTGTACTGGAGCGGTTTTTGGCGGGCTCACAGCAGCATACGATAACTTAGACGTGCAAGTTTATCGCTTAGAGGCTGGATAGTGCAACCTTCGATATGGTTTTTTCGCGGAAAAAACAGCTTGGTCGCGGTTTAGGTGAGTTTAGTCGGTTTCGGTGGGGGGGTACCAGGGCAGCGATTGTGAGGCGGCTTCTGTAAATCACTAGGAAGAAACTAGTTAGCTTACGGCGGCGTGGTGGTTAGTTTGAATGACGCTCGAAGCGTGAAGATGTTACCAGAGGTGGTGGATTGACTGTAGCGAACCACATTAACACGAATAATCACTAAAAAGTTTAGTTTGCTAAAGGCGAGCATCAAGCATAAGGTATTGCCCTGGATGGTGCGATCGGGACCGGGCATGACGTATTGGGACCGGGCATGAAAGATATTTGACATAAGGGGTTTAGTTTGTAGTGCAATTGGGTGCGTAAAGCCCGGGATTGATCCTGTCGGTGCGAGCCGTACCGGCAAATGTTATGCTCGAGGATATGTTTTGTTTTGTTGGCTTTCGAGTGCCGTTTAACTTTGTGAAAAGGTGTTATCCGGGATGGGATTTAAATAGGGACAGGTAGGCGTGCGGAGTGGAGAATGAGTGATGAAAGATAAAACCCTCTGACAGGTTAGGAGGCTAATCTGGGAAACGATAGGGTGTGTCATATGACGATTTTGGTTTCGCGGGGTTCTTTTGGATATGTGAGGTTTTGGGCTTGATTATAGTGAGTGATTATATTATTAGAATAGTTCTGTATGCTATTCGTTGAACACGCTTAGCGGGCGCACGGCGGGGACTAAGTCATATGACAAATTCTGGAATTGAAACAAACTGCAATCGATAAAGTTATTGAGGTGTGATGAGTATGTCGAACAAAGGCGAAACGGTAAAAGAGAACGGGTTGGTTGGGCTGGAAGATTTGTTTATTCGGCCGAGCTTGGATGACGGTAGTGTGGAAGTTAGTTTTACCGGTTCGGCAGATTTTGATGGGGGCGAGTATGCGATTTATGCCGACGGGAAAGTTGCGGCGGATGGGAAGTTGCCTGCGGGGAATGAAGGGTCGCGAGTTGTTTTTGAGGTGGAGTTGCCTAACTGTCGGGCGTGGTCGGTGGATGATCCGTTTTTGTATGAGCTGCGTTTGAAGGGTAAGGATAGCGAACGGCGGCAAACGTTCGGCATGACGAAGATTAAGGTGGAAGATAAGGTTTTATATTTTAACAATGTGCCTTTGTATGTGCGGGGGCATATCAGGGGACGAGAAGCGCATGACCATCCGAACTTTTTGGGGGTGTCGGATAATGAATATTACGCGAAGAATATTCGCATGAGTAAGGAGTTTGGGTTTAATTTTATCCGGTTCCATTCGCAAGTGCCAAGCGAAGCGTTTTTGGAAGAAGCGGACCGTTTAGGGATTTTGTGCCAAGTTGAGATTCGGCCTTACTATGGACACTATCAAAAAGAACGGCAGATGACGGGCTTTGACGGCGACCAGCAGTTGGTAAACGAAGACGATTGGCGCAAGATGATTTACCGGTTGCGGAATCATCCGAGTGTTTTGATTTATGGGATGGGCAATGAGATTAACGCGCCCGGGCGGAACGAGCGGGTGAAGTTGATTTCACGTTTGACGAAAGAGCTGGACGATACACGGCTGTTTTTGGATAGCTGTTCGCGCGGGGAATATGACCGGGATACGGTGGATATCGACGTGCAGCACATGAGCTATTTTGCGCCGTATGGAAAGCATCGTGGGATGTTTGATGACAGTATTCATTTGGCGCTGTATGGGTCGGTGACGGGTAAGCCGATGGCGACGGTGGATGATGAGGATCAGCCCCAGCAGCGAACCAGGCGGGAGATTGATGTGCGGCTGCCTTTGCTGGCGCATGAGGTGGTGCATTATAATTTGCTGCGTGACCCGTATGAGTTGCGGGAGAAGTTTGGCAAGTACGACGTGGAAGAGCCTTGGTGGGTGGGCGAGTTGATCAAGATGATCGAGGCGAAGGGGCATAAGGGGCAGTTTAAGCAGATGCTCAAGGCTTCGACGCATTATTATTATATTTGGTTGAAGCAGTGTTTGGAGATGGTGCGTAAGAGTCCGCTTTTGCAGGGTTTTCATATGCTGCAGTTGGCGGATACGAACCGGTACGAGAACGCCAATGGGCTTTTGGATTGCTTTGACGATGTGAAGGGTATTGAACCGGAGCAGGTGCGGGCGTTTAACAGTGCGACGGTGGTGGTTGCTGATTTACCGAAGTTTGTTTGGCGCGCGGGGCAGGATGTGACGATACCGATACACGTTTCGCATTATTCGGATGTGGATTATGACGGGGCGACGTTGGAGTGGACGCTGGAGAGTAAGAGTGGGGGCAGTGTAGCTTTGAAGGGTAGGATTGAGCAGTTGGATTTGGCCCAGCGCGGCAACAGGCAGATTTGCCGGGTGGAGCTTAAGCTGCCGGATTTGGAGCAGGCCCAGCAGTTGGTGTTTAAGTGCCGACTGATAACAGAGGATGGGACCGAAGCGACGGAGAACCAATGGAATTTGTGGATGTATCCGGATCGGCCGGAGCGTTTGGCGAATGTGACAGCGCAGATGGCGACGGATGATCTACGCTGGTGGCGGCGGTATCCTTGGTTGGGCCGCGAACAGGCTGATAGCAAGTTGATGATCGCGGAACGGATGACCGATGAGGTGTTCACGCATTTGCAAGCGGGCGGCGATGTGCTGCTATCCTGGCGGACTAAGGAGAACCGGGATAAGCGCGCAGCCAAGGAGAAGTATTATTGGCCGAGCACGTGGGAGCGGTTCAAGGGGGTTATTTGGGATCGCGGCCATAACTGCGGCGGTATGCTGCGGCAGCATCCGGTGTTGGAGCGGTTTCCCAATGACGCCGTGGTGGATTGGCAGTTGTATTCGCTGATCGAGGATAGCGAGAAGATTTGCTTGGATGATTTCCCGGCGGCGGTAGAGCCGATTATCGAAGGCGTGGATAAGGCCGTGCGGGATCGGTACGACGTGGGCCGGTTCGATTTGTCGGAGTTCCAGTATGCTTACACGATGCGGAAGTTCGCGTATTTGTTTGAGCTGCGCGTGGGTAAAGGGCGTTTGATGGTTGCGGGGATGAACTTTAAGGGCATCGAGGAAGATGAGCCGGTGAGTTGCTGGATGTTCGAGAATATTGTGGAGTATATGCAGTCTGGGGCGTTTGAGCCGCGGGCGACGATTGAGGTAGGGGCGCTGCGGGATTATTTGGCGGCTAAGGGGAAAGGGCCGCGGGTTAAAGAACGAATGATGACCCAATATTGGCAGCTAGACGATGCGCCGTTGGAAT
This sequence comes from Sedimentisphaerales bacterium, assembly GCA_016928435.1. GTDB lineage: Bacteria > Planctomycetota > Phycisphaerae > Sedimentisphaerales > SM23-30 > JAFGKT01. Next base: position 47,667 of record JAFGKT010000010.1, read on the forward strand.
CGAAAAAGTATTGGGAAGAGTCTGAGCAATGGCTGCGACAGGATGACTAACCGCACGGGATAGATAGATTGATGGTGCGGTATTTGCCCACCCTTTAGCTGCGCGAAAGGGTGCCACCCGGTTTGGAGTTTGAATCATTCAAGCAAGCGAGTGGGACAGGTAGCGAAATGAGTTCGGACCCGCCGAGCGTGAAGTTCGGGGGCTAACGTTGGGATTGGGTTGTGTTTGGAATTAGTCGTCGGGGATGGTGGATTGCGTGGGGGTTAGGTTGGGGGGTTGGTTTTGCTGGTAGTATTGGTCGCGTTCGTTGATGGCGGTTCGGATCCATTCGGGCATGGTGCCGCGGCGGGCGATGGGGCTGTCGGCGGTGAACATAATGCCCAGGCGGGTGATGACGGCACCGAGGAGAACATAGCCGATGATGACCTGGAGGGTCAGGAGGATGTGGCCGACGCAGAATTTGTCTTGGGCGAGGGCGTGCATGTCGCCGAAGCCGAGGGTGGTCATGGTGACAACGGAGAAGTAGAAGGCGCGGAAGGGAATGACCCAGGGGTAAATGGGTTGGCCTTGGGGGTCGAGGAATAGGTTGTTGATTACTCCGGGCGGTGCGATGAGGCCGGCCAGGCAGTAGATGAGCGAGAAGACAAAGGAAAACAGAAAGAAGTAGAAGATGATGCGGGTCATGCTTTGGCCGTAATCGCTGATGGCCCAGAAGGCTTTCATGGGCCAAACGGTCCATCCGGGGTGCTTCTTGAACCAGTCCTGCCAATTCATTTTGCGGCGGTTGTACTTGAGGGCTTCCTTGATGCCGGCGTCGATACGGAGGGAGTCGAGCCCGACGTTGCGAAAGTCGGTGGCTTCGTCGATGGAACAGTGGGTAATGATGGTTTCGCCGTTGACGGTGGTGTTGGTGAAGTCGGCGGTATCGAGGTAGGCGGCGGTGAAGTCGGCTTCGTTGAGATTGGCATAGCGGAATTTCGCGGCGTGGAGATTGGCGTTGTGGAACTGGGCGGCGGATAGTTGAGCCCGGCGGAACAAAACGGAGGGAAGCTGGGCGCGGGTGAAGTTGGCTTGTTGGAGCAGGGCACGGTAAAATGTGGCGTGGTTGAGACGGGCGTTGACGAAATCGGCGGCTTGGAGTTGGGCGTAGTTGAAGTCGGCATTGTTGAGGTTGGCGTCAGTGAAACGGGCGTCGGTGAGATGGGCGAGGGTGAACTCAACGCCTTCCAGGTAAACGCCGGTGAAGTCGGCACCGTGGAGCTGGACGGGGACGTTGGGGTTGGTCTTACGCCAATTATTCCATTCGGAGATATCGCGCTTTTTGGAGCAGCGGATGAGCATGTCGTATTGCGATTGGCTGAACATATTGGGATAGTCGGGTGCGGACATAGCTAAGGGCTCCGGGATATGCTGACAATCCATTAACTCGCGCGGGACGACTTGTCCTGGTGAATGTGCTGGTATTAAGAGACATTTTATAGTATCTTGAGGCAAATAGCAAGGGTGGCAGATAAAAGTGAGCAAGGCGGTCAGATACGTTGATGGGATTAAATCTTTCATTCAGTGTTGAGCGGGCGGGGTGTTTGAAGGCAGTGTTAATCGTGCTGCTGGTGGCAGGGGGCATACTAGCACCATTGATTTACTGGGTATGGTGGCTGAATGCCGGCGGAATGGAAGGGGAGAATTTGCGGGCTTTGGAGGCGCTGCGAGGCCGAGACGCAGTGGTGGATGCGCGGGAGGCGATAGAGGATGAAGATTTTCAGCTTTACAACTTTGAGCGGGCTATAGAGGTGGCGATGCCGGAACTTACAGGGCAGGAAAGACAATGGTATGGACAGGTGCTTGGGTATCATGCGGCGCGGTTGTGCAAGGGACACAGACTGACGGCGGAGCAGGAAGAACTGAACCGGGCGGCGATAGAATACGCGATGGTGTACAACAGGATTGTATATGATTATGTGAGCGAACATCGGCCTGCGTGGCGGGTAGAGGCGGAGGATAGGTGATCGGATGAAATATTATGATGGACATGAGGCGGAGTACAAACGGCGGTTGGGGGCGGGGCAGGTGGCTTGGGATGCGGGGGAGTATGATGAATTTGATATGCGGGTGTTAGTGGATTGGTTGCTGGCGGAGGCGGATTTTGCCAAGGGAGCGAGAGCGTTGGATTTGGGGTGCGGGACCGGGGGATTGGCGTGTTATTTGGCGCGGCAGGGTTTTGAAGTGATGGGGGTGGATCTTGCGGCGACAGCGATTGAGGCGGGGCGGGGAGAGGCGCAGAAGCGAGGGTTGAAGGTGGAGTTCGCAGTGGGCGATGTGTGCGAGATGGATTTGGGCGAGGGTGAGTTTGATTTGATAACGGATAATCATTTTCTGCATTGCATAGTGTTTGACCAAGAGCGGGCTAAGGTGTTGGAGAAGATTAGGCGGGCGCTGAAGGCCGGCGGGCAGTATTGGTTGGAAACGATGGCGGACCATGACCAGATACAGGGGCGGGAAAAATGGTATATGGATGAGGCGGGGGTTACGTGGATGAAAGGGGGCGGCTGCGAGGTGAAGGTGGAAGGAGCTGAGAAGCGTGACGGGGTTTGGTGGTGGCCGATCAGGCGGATTTTGCGGCCGGATGTGTTGCGGGGTGAGCTGGAGAAGGCGGGGTTGGTGATCGACTGGTGGGAGGTTGTTGGGCCCATGGACGAAAATGATACGGGGGTAGTTAGGGCGCGGTGCCGTAATGGGGTTTAATGGTGAGATTTTTGTATTTTTTGGCGTTGACGATTGGGGTGGGGGGATGTACATTATAAAACTTACTTAGAAATGAAGACGCGGGGCTGGTGTCGCGTGTAAGTCTTTGTTTTTGAGGTATTTGCCGAAGTGGCGGAATTGGCAGACGCGCGGGATTCAAAATCCCGTTCTGGCAACAGAGTGAGGGTTCGATTCCCTCCTTCGGCATTGGCGGTGAGGCCGCGAAAGAAGCAAAGCCCCGGTTGGACTATTTAAGGTTCGGCTGCGGGCTTTTTTTGTTTTATGTGGGTGGCGGTGCGAAGCGGGGAGAACCGCTAATGGGCACAAATATTTACCAAGCGGTAACGTGACACACAAAAGGGGCCGCGGTACTTAACGCAGCGCGACCCCTTTGCATATCATACGGATTTGACATATCAAGCGATAGGTGTTTAGCGGTGGTGTTTCTTGGCGACGGCCAAAGCGCCCAGCGCGAGCAAGCTGATGGTGCAGGGTTCGGGGATGTAGGTGGAGTAGTAGATGCCGTTGCCTTCGTTGCCGCCGTCGGCGCATCTGCGGGTGAAGTAAATCTCCGTGCCATCGGCACTAACCCATGGATGCTGCTCGTTAAAGACGGTGGAGTTTACGCCGGTGAGTGGTTGAAAGTTGCCAAAGGCCGAGTTCAAATCAGGCCGAGTGCCCATATAGATGTCGCCGGCGTAGCCGTCTGCGGCGACGGTATGGTAATAGAGGGTAAGGCCATCGGCGGAAATAGAGGGGCCAGCCTCCTCTGAGCCGCCGGCAAGCTCAGACAGATGGGCGGGGGTAGAGAAGGGCGCATCGATCGAAGCCCTGGTGGCCATCCACAACGTGCACTCGCCCGAGCCACGATTAGAGCCCCAGACCATTGTCAGCTCGTCGGCGGTTAGAGTGGGTTGCCAATCGCCATATCCCAAGCTATGTATATCCGTGAAAGTCTCAGCCAGCGTCCACTGTTGATTAACGTCGGGGCGAGCGGCCATGCGGATCACCTGTTCACCATTGGCGAGATACTCCTGATAGTACAAATGGAGATTGTCTGCAGTGACATAAGGACCGCCGGCATGAGTGCCATTGTGAAGTTCGTTAATTGGCGCCATACCTGAGAACGGCTCACTACGACTGGCGCGTTGCGCTGACCACAAGGGCTCGGACTCTGGAAGGTTGTAGTAGATTGTCAAGCCATCGCCGGACAGCGCCGGAGCTACGGCGGTAGTACTACCGGTGGGATTCAATTCCGATATCAGCACAGGCGTTGACCAATATCCGCCGAGGGTATTGCCACACAGGGCGGTTAGCGCAACAACAAGATACATCATTTTTCGATTGTTCATCATTTGCTCTTTATAGAAGGGTTATTACGTAACACTAATGTGTTATGCATATTAGTGTCGCGACAAGACTAGAAGATTCATAACAAAGACTCGGCATGGTGTGTCCTACCAAACACGCCTTTTGCGTGCGGCCATCGCTCCAAGTGCCAACAACACAACGGTGCAGGGTTCGGGGATGTATTGAGAGTAATATATGCCGTTGCCTTCGGTTCCGCCGTTAATGCGCAGTCGCGCAAAATACGCTTCTGTACCATCGTCAGAGACGTGAATTGTATGTTCATTAAAAATGTCTGAGTTGATGCCAACAAGGGGCTGAAAATTGCCAAACGGTTGATCGAGAGCGGATCGTGTTGCCATGTACTGGTCCCAGTTGACACCATCGTTCCACGTAAAATAGATTGTCAAGCCGTCGGGTGAAAGAGAAGCGCCTCCTTCTGCGGAGCCGCCGTCGAATTCCGACATGCTGACCGGGGCCGAGAATGGGTCATTGGTTGAAGCTCTCGAAGCTGTCCAAAAGGTGCTGGAACCTTCCGGTCCGCGATTTGAATACCAAAACATGTGCAATTCGTCAGGGGTCAGAGCGGGATTGGCATTGTGGGATCCTGCTGCATGGACTTCTTGAAGCGCATCGGTCTCTATCCAAGAAGCGGAGGTACTATACCTGATTGCCATTTTAATTACCCAATCACTATTGGTATAATCGGAACTAAGGGCTTCGGCGTAATACAGACGCAGTCCATCATTGGAGACCCATGGTCCTCCTGAAGATCTTCCGTGATAGAGTTCACTGATGGGCTGAACATTGGAGAATTGCTCACTGCGGTCTGAACGAGTCGCGACATAAAGGCCGTTGGTGTTATGCATTCCGGTGTCAAAGTACATTGTCAACCCGTCGGCGGACACCATGGGGCTCATAGGATTCCCGTCTGGCACTGTCAATTGTGACAGGAATACCGGTTCTGACCAGTAGCCGGCGAAGGCAGTGCTGCACAGGGCGGCCGCTACGATAATAAGAGACATTAGTTTTTGGTTTTTCATCATTTGTTTCTCCATAAAAAAGGGTGATCACGTCAAAAAACATGTAAAATGCGTCTTTATCTGGTTCTTATGACAGGGTTATTTCGCGGTGGATGGGGGATCAGCTCCAGGCGAATGGGGCTGAGCGATATCCAAGCAAAAAAAACCGGCGCAAGAAAGGTTTGTAACTCTCTCTTGCGCCGGTTCTTGTAACCCGCAATCGTATTTAAGTATCTGGCGTTAATAGTCTAGAGGAATGTTGCTTTTCCCTAGTCAATAACCCAATCATACATAATCGGTATCTCTAAGTCAACGGTTTTTTTTGGATAAGGCAGATAGACAAAACAGCGACGTTTGTGGATGGGGGATTTATTGGCAGGGAAAGGAGGTGGTTGGGAAGGGGGATTAGGGGACGTCAGCGAGGTGGCAAGTTGGAGACGGATTCGTATTTTGGAAGGAGTTCGCACCCACCGGATAAACCCGTGGGCTAACGAAAACGACGCTGTCAATGATAGGGGGAGGGATTAGAACTGGCTTAGGAAGCGGAGGTCGTTTTCGTAGAATAGTCTGATGTCGTTGATGCCGTATTTGCGCATAGCGAGGCGTTCTATGCCGAAGCCGAACGCCCAGCCGGTGTATTTTTCGGGATCGTATCCGACTGATTTGAAAACGTTGGGATCGACCATGCCGCAGCCGCCCATTTCGACCCAGGATTCGTTGCCGTGCTTGTCTTTGAGCAGCAGGTCGGCTTCGCCTGATGGTTCGGTAAATGGGAAGAAGTGGGGTCTGAAGCGCCATTTGGTATCGGGGCCGATAAAGGCTTTGATGAACTGATCGATGGTGGTTTTGAGATCGATCATGGTGATGTTTTCACCAACGACGAGCGCTTCGATCTGATGGAACATGAACATATGGGTTGCGTCAACGGTGTCGGGGCGAAACACTCTACCGGGGCAGACGACGCGGATGGGGGGGGTGCGTGTTTCCATGACGCGGATCTGCATTGTTGAAGTTTGGGTGCGCAGTAGTGTGGTATCGTCGATGTAGAAATTGTCGAGCGGATCGCGCGCGGGGTGCGACTTTTCGATGTTCAGGGCGACGAAGTTATGGTATTCGTCTTCGACTTCCGGGCCGTAGCCGATATCGAAACCCATGCGACCGAAAATTTCCAGCAGCTCATCGGTGGTTTGGGTGATGAGGTGCTTGGCACCGATATTGGGTTTTTTGCCCGGCAAGGTGACATCGAAGAGGGGACCTGACTTTTTGGTTTTGCCGGACGACAGTTCGGTTTGGCGTTGTTGGAAAGCTTGGTTGACTTGGTTTTTGATTTTGTTGGCGAGTTGTCCGGCGGCGGGCTTTTGGTCTTTGGGGAGTTTGCCGAGCAGGCCGAGCAGACCGGTGATTTCACCTTTACGAGAAAGGTATTGAACGCGGTATTGCTCAAGAGCGTCGAGAGAATCTACTTGTTGAAGGTCAGCGAGAGCTTTTTCGCCGGTTTGGTTGAACTGTTCGAGTACGTCAGGCATTTGGTTCACCGCGGGATCAAGTAGAGATTGCGCCCCCGAGCGCTGGGCCCGGGGGGCAAGATAGAATCGATTTAAGACGCCAGAGCTTTTTGAGCGGCGGCGACGATTTGGTCGAATGCTTGCGGATCGTTGATAGCCAACTCGGATAGCATCTTACGATTGATGGAGACTTGGGCTAGTTTTAGGCCGTTGATGAACTGGCTGTAGCGGATATTGCGCGCGCGACATGCGGCACTTAGTCGGGTGATCCATAGTGCGCGGAAGTCTCGTTTTTTACGTCTGCGATCGCCGGTAGCATTAACGGCGGCACTGACGAAGGCTTCTTTGGCGAGACGCAGGTTTTTGCTGCGAGGTCCGCGAAAACCTTTTACGGCATTAAATAAACGTTTTTTGGATTGGCGCCGGGCGGCACCTTTACGAACTCTAGGCATGATTCAGCTTTCCTTTCATTTTCAGATGACGTTAGCAATCGCTGGGAGCGTTGAACGTCCAGGTTTTGATTTAGCTCGCTGGCGGCAGCTGAAGCCGAGAAGCAAGCATATAACATATAGTGTCAAATCCGGATAACCGGATTAAATCATTTTATTCTCACACAATTGTAAGCGTGGATTCCCGCCTGCGCGGGAATGACATTCGTACTATGCACTGAGAGCGGCTTTGGTCTTTCGGATCATAGCGGTGGACATTCCGGCGGGTTTCCCGAGTGCCCGGCAGCGTTTACCGTTCTTGCTGCTCATAAGGTGTCCGGCGAAGGCCTTGCTGCGTTTTACTTTTCCGGTGCCGGTGATCTTGACTCTTTTGCTCAGTCCTTTGTGGTTCTTTTGCTTAGGCATTTTATTTTTCTTCTTGCTTTAGTTTGGTTACGCGGCGGGCACGGCCCGCGCTACTACAATTTTATTCTGTTTCTGTTTCTGTTTGCGGTTCTGCTTGTGTTTGAGCCTGGGTCTGCAGTTGAGTGTCTGGTTGTATCAGCGGCTGCGTGAGCGGTTGGTCGCCGTTTGCTTTTTCTGGTTGTTTATTTTGGCCGCTCTTACTCTTGGAGACCTCTTTGATGACGGTGACCTCTGGCGCCATGATCATAATCATTCTTCGACCCTGTTGACCGGCAGGACTTTCGACCTTGGCGATATCAGAGAGCCCAGCGATAATTTCGTTGAACATATCACGAGCAAGGTTTGTATGTGCCATCTCCCGGCCTCTGAACAACATGGTAAATTGGACTTTGTGACCTTTTTCGAGAAATTGCCGAGCGTTCTTGAGTTTGAATTCTTGGTCGTGTTTGTCGATTTTAGGTCTTAGCCGGACTTCCTTGATGGAAATCTGGTGCTGTTTTTGCCGGGCTTTGTGTTCTTTCTTTTTCTGTTCGTACTTCCACTTGCCGTAATCCATGATCCGGCAAACAGGCGGAACACTCTTGGGGGCGACCTCGACTAAGTCAAGACCGACCTCGCGGGCCATCATTTGTGCCTCAGCGGTATTGATAACTCCAATTTGTTGGTTGTCCTGGTCGATAACCCGCACCTGTGGGATACGGATTTGCTCATTCAACCTGAGATTCTTATCGGCGATTGGTATTAACCTACCTTTCTGTATTTGACGTTTCTTCTGACCTGACGCGGGTCAGCTCTACGCCAAAAGTAGCGATATCGAACGCTGCTCAATTTCTTTTTGAGCGACTTTAATGAACTCATCTATGGTAACGGTCTTTTGTTGGTTACCGCCACGTACTCGGACGGCGACGGAATCGGCTTCCTGTTCGGCCGGGCCGGTAACTAGCATATACGGGATTTTGAGCCCGTGTGCCCGTTTAATCTTAGAGTTTATCTTATCATCGGCTTTATCGCAAGTACAACGTAAACCGGCTTTTTTAAGTCTTTGAAAAACTGATTCGGCAAACTCGTTGGTTTTTTCGCTGATGGGCATAATACGGGCCTGTTCAGGGGCTAGCCAGAGGGGGAATGCGCCGCCGTAATGCTCGATGATTATGCCGAGGAAACGGTCGAGGGAGCCTAGAATTGCTCGGTGGATCATAACAGGGCGTTTTTCGGTGTTGTCGCGGTCCACATAGGTCAGGTCGAAGCGTTCGGGCATGGAGAAATCTAGCTGAATAGTGCCTAGCTGCCAAGAACGTTGGAGGCAGTCGCGGATGTGGAAGTCGATTTTTGGTCCGTAAAACGCGCCGTCTCCGGGATTTACGGCATAATCGATATTTTTAGCAGCGAGAGCGTCTTTTAGTGCGTCGGTGGCCTTTTGCCAGATTTCATCGGACCCGATGTGTTTTTCGGGCATGGTTGAGAGTTCGAGGTGGCAGTCGGTAAGGCCGAACGTTTCGTAGATTTTCAGGGTCAGGTCGATAACGCCGATGATTTCGTCTTTGATTTGGTCGGGTGTGCAGTAAATATGGGCATCGTCCTGGGTGAATCGACGAACTCGGAACAGGCCGTGCAGCACTCCGGACGCTTCGTGGCGGTGGACCAACCCCAGCTCCGCCACACGCATGGGCAATTCGCGATACGAGTGTGGGTGGGACTTATAAACGAGACATCCGCCTGGGCAGTTCATGGGTTTGACGGCATAGTCGGTTTCGTCGATATTGACGAAATACATGTTTTCTTTGTAGTTGTCCCAATGGCCTGACTGGTGCCAGAGTTTTTCGTTGAGGATAATGGGAGTGCTGATCTCGCAGTATCCGGTTTTGCGGTGTTCTTCGCGCCAGTAATCGAGCATTTGGTTCCAGACGATCATACCATTTGGGTGGTAGAAAGCGAAACCGGGGCCTTCCTCGTGGAAGCTGAAGAGGTCGAGTTGGCGACCGAGGGTGCGATGATCGCGTTTTTTGGCTTCTTCGAGGAGATTGAGATACTGTTTTAGTTCTTTTTTGTCAGCGAAAGCGGTGCCGTACACTCGTTGGAGCATTTTTTCGTTGGCGTCGCCATGGAAATACGCACCGGCTACTGACATGACTTTGAACGCGCCGACGCATCCGGTTCGAGGCAGGTGGGGGCCGAGACAGAGGTCTTCGAAGTTGCCGTTGCCTACGGGGCCGGTGGTGTAAAAGCTGAGTGTGTCGCCTTGGGCCCGCTGGGCGTTATCGATTTTATAACGATTGCCTTCGGCTTGGAGCTTGGCCATGGCCTTGTCGCGGGGCATTTCGTAGCGATTGAAGGGCAGGTCAGCCTTGACGATGGCGGCCATTTCTTCCTCGATAGCGGGGAAATCTTCGGGGCTAAGCGGACGGGTGAGGTCGAGATCGTAATAGAAGCCATTTTCGACGGTTGGGCCGTACACGAGTTTGGTTTCCGGGAACAATCGGCAGATAGCCTGAGCCATGATGTGGGCACAACTGTGACGAATCAGGTCCAGGGCGGCTTCTGGGTCGCTCTTGGCGGTGATTAGTTCGATAGCGGTATCGTGGTCGATAGTTGCGGTAAGGTCGATGATTTGGCCGTTGACCTTGGCGGCGAGGGCGGCTTTGGCCAGGCCTGGGCCGATCTTTTCAGCGACCTGCAGGGCGGTCACCGGGCCTTCAAAATCGAGCTGCGTGTTGTCTGGTAGAGCGATACGAACCATTTTTAGTACTCTGTTGTTTCTGGTTCCAGCAGGGCAGCAGTGGGCATATCCCGGCTTGGAGGTTATAAAACGTTTTTGCGCTAGGCTTTATGTTTAAGCAGTTGTCTGTATATCGCTGTGGTTACGCGTACCTAGCAAACAGAGCATTATATCGGCAAAGGACGAGCTGTCAAGTACTTAGACAGGGAAGATATTAGCGGGTCGGGTTAAATTTTCCGGGGGTCAGGGAATTATTAACCGCGAAAGACTCGAAAAAGAAAACCACGAAGAAGGGCACGAAGATCACGAAGCGGGGAGAAGAGATTAGCTGCCAGGGGCGGATATATGGCACAGGGGGGTTAGTCGGGGGTACGGTGAGGGCGGTTAGGTCGGGGAGGTTTTAACCGCGAAAGACTCGAAAGACTCGAAAATAAGAGAACCACGAATGGGCACGAATATTCTCGAATAAGAATTGGCTGCCAGGGGCGGGTATCAAGCAGAAGGGGGCTTGGTCGTGGGTACAGGGAAGACGGTAGGTCAGGGAATTATTAACCACGAAAAACGCGAAAGACACGAAAAGAGACGGGGAATATTAGACAGGATGGACAAGATTTTCAGGATTCATAATTAGTAGCCAAAGGCGGGTTATGGATGCGAATGGTTTCGGTCGGTTGGCGGGATTAGATATTCAAATAGGACAGAAAAAGATTTTAGAAGGATTGACAGGATGTGCGAACCGCATGGGCAGATGTACCGATGGTAGTTGGTTGGTGTTCGATCACCCTTTAGCTGCGCGAAAGGGTACCACCCGACAGGTGGTTGGGAAATGGCGTCTGGTTTTGGGTGCCGGGCGCGCAGAGACTAGCAAGTGCGCGCCCGCGTTACGGGGGTAAAAAACGGGCGCAAGATTGGATAAGTGCGTGGAATCGGGAAGCACAAATGAGAGAGTTGGCGGGATACGGGCGCGCGGGTGCAGTGCCTGCGTGCGGCGGGGTGAGAGGTGAGATGCGCAAAGGTTTGTCGGGAGCGCGCGGGGGTAAGGCAGTGGGAGAGAGGGCGTTCAGAAATCGTCAGAAATGAATGAGTTTTGATTGGTTTTGGTTAAGAA
>JAFGKT010000079.1 GCA_016928435.1 Sedimentisphaerales bacterium
GTTAACGCGCTTGGGAGGGGTGATGGACTTTCTGATAAGGAAATTAAGCAGAGGCGGAGGAGGGGGGTGATGGCAGGAGTGAAAGGCCAGGCGATACTTGGTGTAGGATCTTGAATTATTAGCTTAACGCGCTTGGTAGGGACGATGGGACTGGCTGGTAAGGAGATCAAACGGAGGTGGAGGGGTTACAGGCGTTACAGGGGTAGTTTTGCGTTCTAGTAAGTCTTGACTTATTAGGTTAATGCGCTTAGTAGGGGTGATGGACTTTCTGATCAGGAAATTAAGCAGAGGCGGAGGGGGGGTGATGGCAGGAGTGAAAGGCAAGGCGATACTTGGTGTGGGGTCTTGAATTATTAGCTTAACACGCTTGGTAGGGACGATGGGACTGGCTGGTAAGGAGATGAAACGGAGTCGGACGAGGGGGTTTAGAGCTGATAGCAATCAGGGTAGTAGTCAGGACTGTTGGTAAATTCGATCCAGAGCGTGGGTATTGGTGATGAACTGACGGAATAGTTGATGAATGTGTTGATTGCGTTGCGTGCTGAGGCTCGGAAGGATAAGAATTTCGCGCTGGCGGACGCGATACGAGATCAGTTGGGGGCGATTAATATTGAGTTGGAGGATCGGCCTGGGGGGACGGGTTGGAAGCGGGTTTAGTTCACTGCGGCTCTGCAAATTTGAAACCGCAGATTGCACGGATTTTCGCGGATTTTTGAATTTGCCAAAGGCAGGTGTCAGGCATCTGTTTAGCAGCTCAGAAGGTTAACCACGAAGGGCACGAAGGACACGAAGACAAGAATTAGTTTGCCAAAGGCAGTTCGCGTGACAGGAAGATGTTCAAGCGGCAAACGGCGCAAAAGTTGAAGACAGAAAGAGTCGGACACGAAGGGAAGAGAAGGCGGCGAGACTGAAAGTTGGTTGCTGTGATTGTTGGTCATAACTTACTTTCCGATAGCGTGATATATTTTTGCGACAAAATAATGACACATAAAAAACAAGAAGTCTTGGGATAGTATTACGAAGAGAAGATTAGCTGCCAGGGGCGGGTATAACACGCAGGGAGGTTAATATTACGCACAATACAAGCGAAAGTTCAGAGAGTTATTAGACAGGATTTACAAGATTTCTAAATTGGCCAAAGGCGGGGCAGGAATTCAAATGAGTTTGGTGCGTCAGAGGGATTGGTTGCCTACATGGAGTCTAAAATCAGATTTTAGGTGATTGGTATTCGCACCCCCGAGCTAGAGCCATATAAATATTGCTTACGTTCGGGGGCTAAAGATTGCGGTTGGTTTTGGTAGCACGAGGGGACAGGCGGTCTAGTACTTATCGATTCCGAAGATTCTTTGTTCTTGAGTGTCGGCGATTTCGGCGATGTGGATTGTTATAGCTTCGAGCAGTTCCGGCGGTGCTTGGACGGAGACTTTTCCGCCGAAGAATATAGCTATTTCGTCGGTTGATTCAAGATGTAGGGCTTGGTAACTGCCATAAGCGGCGGAGGCGTTATTGCTGAGCAGTTCCATTAGCATTTCGACGGTGATATCTTGGGCGGGTATTTCTCCTACGATGGTGTACACATTACGGACTTCCTGCTCGCGAAAGGTATTGGTAACGGTTGTCACCCAGACGCGTTGTTGTCGTTCATCGTTAAACAGCACGGTTACAGCGGCATCGCCATCGGCATCGATGTGGTAGTTCATATTAGTGGCGTTCATTTCGCTGACGAGTCTGCGGTCAACGGGTTGGGAGCTTCGCGCGGGGGCGGCATAGACATAGACGAGCAGCGTGCTGAATATTAATAGCGTTATGATGGTGAGCGAAGTTCTGGTTTTCCTCATGAGTTGAACTCCTATGTTTTATGCGTGTGCAAGCGAGTTGCACATCCGACGGGACCTGATTGATTTTGCATACCATGCAACAAAGGAAGATCGTTAATCGTTTTGTGTAGTTAATTCTGACGACCCTCTGACAGGTCAGGGGGCTAATTTGCAAGGTTAACGATAGGCTGGGGCAATTTGATTTTTTTATTCGGGGATGTCGCTGGGTCTTGTTTTGCAGAGAGGTGAATCGATGGAGCGTAGGAAATTAGTCCAATTGGTATTATTTATATCGGCGTCGATTTCTTTGAAGGTGAGAGCGATTTTGGAATCTAGGTTATCGATATGGTGGACAGCGAAGGCTTCGGGGATAGCGGGCAGTACGGGGCAGCCATATTCTCGGATGCCATGATGGGAAAGGATGATATGTTCGAGCATATCGGCGAGGGCAGCGGGGAAGTTTTGGTTTGCCTGTTGGTTGAGCTGATCGATTTTTTCTTGGATTAGCATGGTGCCTTTTACGATATGGCCGATGAGTCGTCCTTGGTCGGTATAGCGAAAACTAATGTCGTAGGTGAGTTCGGAAGTTTTGCCTATGTCGTGGAGGAAAAGAGCGGTGAGGATGATGTCTTTATCGAGTTTAGGGTATAGTTGGGTGACAGCGACTCCCATTCGCATAGTAGCGAGGGTGTGTTCGAGCAAACCACCTAGATACGCATGATGCATGGCGATGGCAGCGGGTGCGGTTCGGAATCGGGCCATGAGGTGTTCATCAGCCAAGAAGGCGGTGGTTAGCGCGACAAGATGAGGGTTTTTGATTTGGGTGAGGATATCAGTGACTTGGCTGAACATTTGGTCCACATCGCCCTGGGTGGAAGGCATGAATTGATCGAGGTCAACGGTGGCGGCATCAACAGGTTGGGCGGCATCGACAACGATTTGCAAAGCGTTTTGGTACTGCTCGACCCGGCCTCGAACATGCACGAAGCCTTCGTCGGGCAGCGATTGGAAGATAGCTTCGGTTGCCTGCCACATACGGCTGTTGACTTTGCCGGTCTTGTCTGAGAGGAAAGCGGCAATATAATAATCGCCTTTGCTGGTGGTGCGCAGTTGGGGTTGAGAGATCAAAAAGACTTGATCTACACGATCACCGGATGTTAGTTGGGCAACGGAGAGGCAAGTATTGGCAGACATAAGATACCTTAATATTGAGCGCGACTTGGTCAGCGGGCGTTTAGCGAGGCTGGGCGTCGCACGTTTGCTTGAGTGACGATTTCCGACGGTCTTTTGAATTAATAATGTCCGAGGATACCGCAGGGTGAGGGATTGGTCAAGGTGTATTGCTGGGGCAATTGGGCGGACCGGTGAAGCGGGGTTGTGTTTCACTATGGGCAATATAGGCAATTTATGGAAAATTTTTTGTTAGATTAGGGGGTTAGTTTTGACAATTAGGCCAAGATATAGTACCATAATGTGACACGGGGGTTTTGGAGAAGATCATGGAGATAGACTCGACAAAGGATGTTGAGCTAATTGTATTGGGTCGGAGTTGTTGGCGTAACGCGGTGCGGGATGCTTTGGGGGACTGTGCGTCGGCTGGCTGGGCGGGGGGGGAGAACGGGCAGAAAACGGGAATTTGTTGGGTTAGTGATGTTTACGGGGCATTGTCTCGGGCGGTGCAGGCGGTGAATAATGGCCATGGGGCGATTGTGGCGGTGGGTGTTGACGTTCTGGGTCGCAGGGATTGGGGGATTTTCGATTATTTGAGCAAATTGGAACGGGTATCGAGCGTTGGTTATAGTGTTCGGGGTACGCGTGCGGGACTATCGGCGGTGAGATTGGGGGGGACGACGGTGGTGAAGTTAGAGGAATTAGCGGACGCGGTTCGGAGTGCGCGTCTGAATTTGGCTGTGGTTGCGCCAGCAGAAGCAGAGGCGGCGAATGAGTTTGAAGCGGGGTTGAGGGTGGGGGGTGCAGATGAAGACATGCAAGACGATGTTGGCCAAACAGCAGAGGATACTACAGGGGGTTTGGCTAATGAAAGGGAGCCGGCAGCATACGAGACGGCAGCGCAGGAATCGGTAGGGCAGGAAGCAATAGAGCAGGAATCAGTAGAACAGGAGTTGGGGCAAGGCGAGGCGGAGCGTGTAGATAAAGATGCGTCCAAAGATAAAGACGATGGTAAGCGGGACAATCTAAGATTGAGCCAGGAGGAGTTGGATTCTTTGCTGGGTTAGGGCGGCATAGGAACGAAGGTTGAGTTGCGGAACATAGAGAACATATAACGCTTATATTGGGTGTTTCTGGTGTTGCGGAGTGAAATGAGAAGTGATTTTTAGCAAAGGGATTTGCCTGGGGGGCGAAGATATTGGATGCTATAGCTATACGGATGTTGGTCAGGCAAAGAGCTAAGAATCACATAGAGAAGTTGAAGGATTGGCACTTGAGAAGAGTTAAGGCACAATTTGGGGTCAGCGGCAGCGCTGCTGATCGGCACGGTGGGGATGTTTTGCTATTAGGTGATACCGGTCGGATGGGTCGTTTGTGCGAGGCGGCACTGGCGGGGGCAATGATTGAACAGGAACGTGATCTGCTGGCGGGGGTTTTACGTTTGGGCGTGGGCAAACAAGGTTTGGTTTTGGTGAACGCGGAGGAATCTGGGCGTAAGACGGGGGAATTAGTTCAGGCTTTGCGGGAGGTTTCGCCTGAGAGCATGATAGTGCTTTATGGTGAGGCTTACGCGGAGGTTTTTTGCGGTGGGGCGTTGCGGAACGGGGCGGCGGATTTTGCGGTTTGGCCTATCCGGGCAACCGAGATACGCGAACTTTGGGGTAAAGCACAGCGGCGCAGGTGTTTACAGGCGGGTGGGTTCTTGCGTGATGATAGTCGGTCAGCGGGCGCTGGGGGGTTGTTGGACACCGATAGCAGCTCGGCAGCGGCGGGGATACAGCGAGTTGATGGGGGCGATGGCGCTTTGATGGGGGCGTATCAGCAGTTGGCGTATCTGGTTCCTCGCGGGGTTGAGGTGCTGCGTCAGGAGGCGGAGCTGCTGTTGGCGGATGTGCTGCAGGTGGAGTGGGTGCGGATTGAGTGGACGGGTAAACCTGTGGCTGATGCAGACGCAGACGGATCGCGGCACGATGAACAAGGACAATTGACAGCGGTGCGTTTGCGGGATATGCGGGGGGTAACGGGCGAGGTGCTGCTGGGACCGCCGGTGGGGCGGTTGGCGAATCGGGGCGAGTTGGCGGCACAAGCTGGGCAGTTGGCGGGGACGCTGATACATTTGGCGGAGCGGGACGCGGGCTTGCGGCGGCTGGCGATAACTGATGAGCTGACGGGGGCGTACAATCGGCGGTATTTGGAACACTTTGTGGAACAGATAATCGCTCAGAGTAAACAAGAGCCGACGCAAATGACGCTGCTGCTGTTCGATATCGATGAATTCAAGCACTATAATGATACTTATGGTCACGCGGCGGGTGATGAGATATTGCGTGAGGTTTATGTTTTGATGCGGCGTTGCTGTCGGGCGCACGATGTGGTGGCGCGTTTGGGGGGCGATGAATTTGTGGTGCTGTTTTGGGACAGCGGTGAACAACGGGAACGGTTTGACAACGGAGAAGGTGAGGAGTTGGGCGCGACGGACCGGCGGCATGGGCCTGGGCGGTGGAGCCATGACGAGATGGTGACGTTCATGAGTAATCGTTTCCGGCGGATCGTAATGACCAATAGTTTTCCGATGCTGGGTCAGGAAGCGCGTGGGGCGCTTTCGATCAGTGGCGGTTTGGCTGGGTATCCGGACGGGGGGGGATCATTGACGGAATTGCTGGCGACGGCGGACGAGGCGCTGCTGGACGCGAAACGGCGGGGCAAGAACCGTATCGGGTTGTTTGGGGTGGATAGTTAATCGGGGGGTGGGTGAGTCAGGGATGGTGGGCACGGCGTAGCCTACCGGGGGCGGCACGTTCGGGGGCAAAGGGGGTTTAGGCTTGCTACGGGGGTGTAATTGTTTATGATATGGGTGGCGAATTGTCACGGATAGATTGACGAACCATCGCTACCTAGAAATGGGTGAATCTATGGTAGCCGTGAGTTACAACCCCTCGAGCAGGTCGAGGGGCTAATCTTGCCCGGCAACGCAAAGAAGGTTGGCAATAAAACGAGTTGATTAGGCAATAGATGCAGAAAAGGATTGATTGATGAAGTGGAGTGCGTTTTTGATACCGACGGTTAAGGAAGTTCCGGCTGACGCGGAGATACCGAGTCATCAGTTGATGATTCGTTCTGGGATGATACGGAAGTTGGCGAGCGGGACTTATACTTATATGCCTTTGGGTTGGCGGAGTTTGCGTAAGGCGATGGAGATTGTTCGTCAGGAGATGGACGCGCATGGTGGTTTGGAAGTTTCGATGCCGATCTTGCAGCCGATGGAGTTATGGAGTCAGACGGGGCGGGATGTTGCGTTTGAAGAGATAATGTGTTCGTTTAAGGATCGTCATGGTCGGATGAATGTTTTGGCGCCGACGGCGGAGGAAGTGGTAACGAGCATCGCGGCGGGTGAAGTTAATTCTTATAAGCAGTTGCCGATAAATTTGTATCAGATTGGGTCGAAGTTTCGGGATGAGTTTCGGCCTCGTTTTGGGGTGTTGCGCAGCCGAGAGTTTTTGATGAAGGACGCTTATAGTTTTCACGCGACGCTGGAGAGTTTGGATGAGACGTATCGGTTGATGTCGAAGGCATATTGCCGAATATTTGATCGGTGCGGAGTGGATTATGTGGTGGTGGAAGCGGACTCTGGGGCGATGGGGGGCAGCGGTTCGCAGGAATTTATGGTGACATGTTCGGCGGGTGAAGATGTGATTGTGCGGACAGCGGACGGGAGCTACGGAGCGAATTTGGAGAAGGCGCCGGTTGATTTGCCTGATGTGGATAAGGAGTTGGAGACTAAGCGTATTGGGGTGGGCGCGATGGAAGAAGTGAGTACGCCTAACGTTGGTACGATCGAGGATGTGTGCGCGTTTTTGAAGACTAAGCCGGCGGAGATGATGAAGACGCTGATTTACGCTAACGCAGATGGCGCGGTAGTGGTAGCGGTGGTGCGGGGGGACCATGAGCTGAACGAGTTCAAGCTGACGCCTATCGCGGGCTTGGGGGAATTAGAGTTGGCGGACGAAGCGACTATCGTGAAGGTTTCGGGCGCTAAGGTTGGTTTCGCTGGGCCTATGGGGATGGCGGAGAAGGTTAACAAGGTAGTGATCGATCACGCGGTGGCGGCGATGGTAAGCGGGGTAACGGGTGCGAACAAGAGTGACGCGCATGTTAAGAATGTGGTGCCGGGTCGGGATTTCGCGTTGAGTGGGGATAAGGTGGTGGTGGCTGATATTCGCAACGCGATGGAAGGGGACACATATAAGGGACAGGCATTACAGTTTTCGCGTGGGATCGAAGTGGGGCATGTGTTTAAGTTGGGGACAAAGTATAGCGCGAAGCTGGGCGCAAAGTTTTTGGACGAGAACGGCGCGGAGCAGGTTTGCATAATGGGCTGTTATGGTATTGGGGTAAATAGGATATTGGCGGCTGCGATAGAGGGTGGGTATGACGAGAATGGGATTGTTTGGCCTATCAGTATCGCGCCGTTTGAGGTGTTGGTAACATCGGTGAACCAAGATGACGACGCGGTGGCGGGGGCGGCGGAGAAGATTTACGAGCAGTTGCGCGCAGCGGGGGTGGATGTGCTGTTGGACGATAGAGTGATGCGGGGGGGCGTAAAGTTTAAGGACGCGGATTTGATCGGTGTGCCAATTAGGATAACGGTTGGTAAGCGCGGGGTGGATAATGGTGAAGTTGAGATAAAGCTGCGGCGTGATGATCGAGATAAGAGTGAGAATGTGACGATTGATAAGGCGGCGGATAGAGCGCGGGAGTTGGTAACGATGTTGTATGGTGAGTTGGGTCGCGAATCGCGACGGATAGATTGACCGACGGTACGTATTTAGAAAATAACGCTTCCGCTGGGCGCTGCCACAAGTGAGTACGGCGAAGAGGTTTAACCATGAAGTTCACGAAGCGGCGA
>JAFGKT010000080.1 GCA_016928435.1 Sedimentisphaerales bacterium
CAGGGGCGGATATAGAGCACAGAGGTTTAGTCGGGAGTACAATGGGGACGGGGCGTCAGGGAGTATTTAACCGCGAAAGACGCGAAAAAAAAGAAATAGTCGCCAGAGGCGGATATGAAGCAGAAGGGGATTGGTCGGGGGCCTAATGGAGACGGGGCGTCAGGGATGGTATGCACAGCATACCCTACGTTGGGATTTGTGGTGTTGATGGTTGTTGGTGATATGGTTGGGTTGCGTTTTTTGGTTGGTGGTTAGGAACTGCGATTTCCGTTCCGGGCTCTCCGCTCCGTGTCGCACTTTTTCTTGATTTACATTGTCGGTTTTCATAACGAAAGTTGCCTGATCACGCCTGGCTAATTCAAAATCCGCGATAGTCGGTGAAATCGGCGTTTTTGAAGTCCCGACCCCCGTCGAAAATGCTGACGCATCCTCTACAAAGAGGCAAAGTGGAATTCTCTTGCCAAGCGGCTGTGGAGCAATAAAATAGAGTTTTTGTGAGCTGGTTCACAATCTTGATCGGCTAGTTCTGCGATGATATGGGGAGAGCTACGTCGCCTTTTTAACGTAACCATTGACTCAAGAGGAGTTTGTGCTGTGCTGGGATATTGGAAATACTTAGAGAATAGTGATCCGGAAATTTATGGTCTTATCCAACGCGAGGAGCATCGTCAGCAATCGATGCTGGAGATGATCGCGTCGGAGAATCACGCCTCACCGGCGGTGCTGGTGGCTGCGGGCAGTTGCTTGACCAACAAATACGCTGAGGGGCTTCCCGGGCGACGCTATTACGGCGGCTGTGAACATGTTGACGATGTTGAGACCCTCGCGATCAATCGCTGCAAGAAATTGTTCGGTTGCGATCACGCCAACGTCCAACCGCACTCGGGCACCCAGGCAAACATGGCGGTGTACTTTTCGCAATTGAAGCCGGGCGACACCGTATTGGCGATGGACCTGGCCCACGGCGGCCATTTGAGCCATGGCTTTCGACTTAACTTCAGCGGCAACTTATATAATTTTGTAAGCTACGGCGTAAAACGGGATACCGAAACGATCGATTACGATCAGATCGCGACATTAGCGAAAGAACACAAGCCGAAACTGATTGTTTGCGGCGCCAGCGCCTATCCACGAACAATCGATTTTGAAAAGATCGCGGAAATCGCCAAAGAAAACGGCGCTAAGGTTTTGGCTGATATCGCGCATATCGCGGGGTTGGTTTGCACAGGTTTTCATATGGACCCCATTCCCTGCTGCGAATTTGTAACCAGCACAACCCACAAAACCTTACGGGGTCCACGAGCGGGCACGGTAATGTGCAAAGCTGAATACGCGAAGTCCATCAATTCGGCGGTGTTCCCCGGTATGCAGGGCGGGCCTTTGTGTCATGTCATCGCAGCCAAGGCGGTCGCCTTCGCGGAAGCGTTACGGCCGGACTTTAAAACCTATGCCAAGCAAATAATAACGAATTGCCAGGTCCTAGCCGATGAGCTAACGAGCAAAGGGTTCAGGCTCTGTTCCGGCGGTACGGATAACCACTTGGTGCTGGTTGACCTGCGACAATACAACGCTGAACTAACCGGCGCGATGGCGGAGACTTTGCTGCATGACGCTGGGATTGTGGTAAACAAGAATTTGATTCCATACGACACGCGTTCCGCTCAAGAAACCAGCGGGGTGCGTATAGGCACGCCGGCGCTTACCACCCGCGGACTAAAAGAAGAGCATATAAAACAGATCGCCAATTGGATCGACAAAGTGCTTTCGAGCGGCGGGGACGAAAAAATTATCTCGAACGTAAGAAATGAAACCGCTGAGCTATGTCGGCAGTTTCCGATACCGGGATAATGACCGAAAGCAAAGATTTGTCAGCGTCATCAAATGTAGTGTAAGTTTTGAATGACCATAAGGAATTGGAGCGTTGCAGTATCGGCCCAAACTGATGGTGTTGAGTATTGATGGTGTTCCGATCGAACTGTTGCGGCAGTTGGTCGGACAAGGGGATATGCCAAACCTGCAGCGATTGATACAGCAGTCAACACTCCGGCAAATGCGGTCGGTTCAGCCGACGGTTTCTTGTGTGGCTTGGGCCAGCTACATGACGGGCAAAAATCCAGGCAAACATGGCATATACGGTTTTATCGATCGTAAACCGGGCAGCTATGATTTGGAGTTCCCCAACGCGAATCATTTGCAGAGTGCCAATATTTGGGAAATCCTCAGCGCAGCGGGCAAACGCGTCTTTGGGATGAACGTCTGCACCAGCTATCCGCCCCGGGCAGTGAACGGGATATTGATAGGCGGTTTCTTGTCGCCCAGTTTGGACAAAGCGACGTATCCCGGTGAGGTAGCGGAATATCTCCAATCGATCGATTATCGCCTGGATAGTGATGCTGCGTTGGCGCGACGTGATAAGAAAGCGATGCTCTACGATCTCGATCACACTTTGGATGCGAGAATGGAAGCGATGTTCCACTTCTTAGAGCAAGAGAGTTGGGACTTTTTTCATACGCATATCATGGGCAGCGACCGGATCAACCATTTTCTTTGGGGCAAAGTACAAGAGCACGATTCGTATTTTATGCCTGCTTTCTTTCGTTATTATCGACGGATTGATGAGGGGATCGGGAAGCTGCTGGAATATTTGGGTGATGATGTGCCTCTGCTGATTTTCAGCGACCATGGTTTTTGCAATATAAAGAAGGAAGTGATGCTTTCGCGGTATTTGGTCGAGCTAGGCTGGACCAAGTGCGCTGAGAAGGTGCAGCATCCGTTGTCGATCGAACCAGGGCAGTCGAAAGCGTATTGCATGATACCGGGGCGGATTTATGTGAATTTGAAGGGTCGTGAGCCGGGCGGGATTGTGGAGTTGGCGGATTATCAGCGGACGCGGGAACAGTTGCGTGATGATTTGCTGGCTTTACGCGATCCGGACGGCAGCGCAGCGGTGGTAAAAAAAGTAATGATGCGTGAGGAGCTTTACTGGGGCGAAGGTAAGCAGCCTACCGCCCTACCGCCTGAGGATGTCGGCCAAGCTGCTGGAGCATTTGGCAAGGGACCGGACCTTGTGGCGATTCCGCATGATGGCTACGATTTAAAGCTGGGCTTGGCGGGGACAGACGTGTTCGTCAAAACCGAACTGGAAGGAATGCATACATACGACAACGCTTTTATGGTAGCGAGAGACGTGCCGCTGTCTGAGAATTTGGATATCACCATGGTTGCCAAGGCGATATTACAGCGATTGGAAGTTGATGTGCCTGCGGATTTGGACTGATAAACTGGAGGAGTTTATATGGCAAAAGATATTCATAGTGAAGCATTTCCAGATGAGACAAAGCTTAAACTAGAGATATTTAGAGACTATACGAAACAGTGGTTACCAGTATTCCTGTCTAGCAGAACCAGGTCCTTTCATTCAGTTAACATATTCGATTTTTTTGCCGGGCCAGGCAGAGACACAGAAGGCCAACCTGGCTCCCCTCTTATACTTCTTGAAGAGGTGAAGAAGTACCTCAATGATCCAAAGCTACCTCATGCAAAAGGCGTTAAAGTCCGTCTATTCTATAGTGATTCTGATAGTAAAAAAATACTTCGGCTAAAGGAAGAGCTAGATAAGGCAGACAAACAGAATATTGAAATTGAAACATCACCCCTAGACTTCAAAGAAGCATTTAAGAAAGAGCGAGATACACTGCGATCGCGGTCTAACGCCAACTTGATTATTTTGGATCAATACGGAGTTAAGCAAGTGACACCAGAGATATTTCAAACGCTCATTCAATTGCCTTCCACGGATTTTATGTTTTTTATAGCATCTTCTTTTATAAAACGATTTATCAAGACAAATGAACTTGGACAACATTTTCCTGATATATCTTCGGAGGAAATTGAAGGTATTCCAGCCAAAGAAATGCATCGCTTTATCTGCAACCATTACCAAAGATCAGTGCCCCAAAACATAGAGTTTTATCTTGCCCCTTTTTCTATCCAAAAAGGCGCGAATTACTATGGCATAATCTTTGGCACACATATTCTGTTGGGGTTGGATAAGTTTCTTTCGGTTTGTTGGAACAAAGACAAGATTTCCGGACAAGCTAATTACAACATTGACAATGATATACAATGGGGCAATCAACTTGCTCTCGGATTTGCTGAAGAATCCACAAAAGAAAGCGGTTTAGCAGAAGATTTAATGTCATTTCTCTCCAGTGGTCGAAGAAACAATAACGAGTTATACAAGTTCACATTGGAGCATGGCTGTCTGCCAAAACACACTGGAAAGATACTGAAACAATGGTCAGAGGAAGGTCACTTGAAGGTATATCCTGAAAACATCAAGAAAGGCGCCTATTATCTCAGTTGGGAATACTATAAGAAAAAGGAAATCAAAGCCAAATTCGAGGTTGTAAAATGAAGAAATCACGTATTGAATGGACCGAATCAACCTGGAATCCTGTAACAGGCTGCACCAAAATCAGTACCGGGTGCCTCAACTGCTATGCTGAGCGCATGGCTAAGCGATTGCAGGCTATGAACCAGCCCAATTACCGTAATGGTTTTGAAGTAACCTGTCATCCCCATGCCTTGGACATACCGCTCCGGTGGAAAAAACCCCAAGTAATTTTCGTCAATTCCATGAGTGATTTATTTCACAAGGAAATACCCGACGATTTCATTTTTGATGTTTTCAATGTAATGAATGTCGCGAAACAGCACGCATTTCAAGTATTGACAAAACGCGCCGAAAGGCTAGCCCAGCTGTCGCCGGGCCTGCCCTGGCAAGATAATATTTGGATGGGAGTAACGGTTGAATCATCCGCACATAAATATCGCATAGATTATTTACGTTATACCGGAGCCCGCATAAAGTTTCTGTCATTAGAGCCACTTCTAGATGATCTAGGTGAGCTTAACCTGAGTGGTATTGACTGGGTGATTGTGGGTGGAGAATCCGGGCCTGGCGCCAGACCGATCCAAATCGATTGGGTAAGAAATGTGAGACAACAGTGTATAGATGCAGATGTGCCATTCTTTTTCAAACAGTGGGGTGGAACCAACAAAAAGAAGAATGGAAGAATCTTAGAAGGACGCACATGGGATGAGATGCCATCCGGTTTCAATCAAGATGCGTATGTATGATTTACAGAACTTAAGGGCTTTGAAGTAATATGGACCGATTAGACGAATTAGAGAATCAGAGTATTTATATTATACGCGAGGCGTATTACCATTATCGCAATTTGGCGTTGTTGTGGTCGGTAGGTAAAGATTCTACGACGCTGGTTTGGCTATGCCGCAAGGCGTTTTTGGGGAAGATTCCTATCCCGGCTTTGCACATTGACACGGGCTATAAGTTTCCGGAGATGTACAAGTTCAGGGATGAGTACGGCAAGAAATGGGGCTTGAAGGTTGTGGTTGCGAGAAACGAAGAAGCGATCGCGGCTGGTATGGGGCCAACGAAGAAGTTGGAATGCTGCAACGCGCTCAAGACCGAAGGTTTGAAAAAAGCCATCGCTCAGCATCACTTTAGTGCTTTACTTTTGGGCATTCGTCGGGATGAACATGGCATTCGAGCGAAAGAAAGGTATTTTTCGCCAAGGAACCAAGAATTTAAGTGGAACTATCAGGATCAGCCGCCCGAGCTGTGGGACCAATACAAAAGCCAAGCAGAAGAAGGTACGCATATCCGCGTGCATCCTCTGCTGCACTGGACAGAAAAGGATATTTGGTACTACATTCGGCGGGAGAATATTCCAATTACGGATTTGTATTTCGCCAAGAACGGCAAACGCTATCGCAGTATCGGCTGTGTACCCTGCTGCAGCCCCGTGAATTCGGATGCGGACACCATCGATAAAATAATTGAAGAACTAGAGAGTACGAATACTTCGGAACGAGCCGGTCGAGCACAGGATAAGGAAGACACTTATACCATGCAGAAACTTCGGGCATTGGGTTATATGTAATCACCGTAAGCGTTCACATTAAAGAAAAGCGGCGCATTGACACTAATATTCGCGAATATGGCTGCCAGGGGAGAACTCGAAAGTACAAGAAGTTTGGTCTGTAGTACAATGAAGGTTATTAGGTCAGGGAATTAATCCGGTCGCTTACACTCGCGGCTCTGATTGGTATGCAGGAAGTATTATAAAAACGAAAGAATAAGACAGCTATGCGTGAGAATTTGCATTTTGTGGTTGTTGGGCACGTGGACCACGGTAAGAGTACGTTGATCGGTCGGTTGTTGTATGACACGAATTCTTTGCCGCCTGACAAGATGGAAGAAGTGCGCAAGATGAGCAAGGAATATCAAGGGCAACCGGAATTCGCCTTTGTTATGGACCATCTCGAAGAAGAACGCAATCAGCGGATTACGATTGATACCGCTCAGATATTCTTCAGTACCGATAGCCGGGATTATGTTATCATCGACGCACCGGGTCACAAACAGTTTCTCAAGAATATGATCACCGGTGCCAGTCAGGCGGAAGCGGCGTTATTGCTGATTGACGCTCAAGAGGGCTTACGCGAGCAGACCCACCGCCATGCCTATATGCTGAGCTTGCTGGGATTGCGGCAAATTGTGGTGATAGTGAACAAGATGGATTTGGTGGGATACGACCAGCAACGTTACAATGAAATACGCGAGCAGATAACAAAACGCTTGGCGGAGTTTTCCCTGGAGCCGATGATGGTGATACCGATCTCGGCAAGAATGGGCGATAATGTGGCACAATTGGGCGAGAACCTCTCTTGGTACAAAGGTGATACCTTGTTGGGCTCGCTGGATAAGCTTCGTTGTATTCGTCAAGGTAACGAAGGCCCCGTACGATTCCCGGTGCAGGATGTGTACGAAATGGATGGCCAAGATATATTGGTCGGTCGGGTGGCGTCGGGAGTTTTGCATAAGGGAGATCAAGTGCTGTTTCGGCCCAGCGATACGGCCGCGGTCATCGAACAGATCAAAGTATTGGATGGAGAACTAGACAGCGCCGACGCGGGTAAATCGATCGGCCTGGTAGTGAAATCGGATAAAAATGGAAAAACCATCAAGCGAGGTCAAGTGGCTTGTCCATCCACCGACAACCAGCCGCGAGTCTTAAGTGATTTTTCAGCTTCGGTGTTTTGGATGAGCGAACAACCGTTAAAGTTGGGCGACAAGCTGGACCTCAAGTGCGCGACCCAGCAAGTACCATGTAAGATCAGCAAAATCACCAATCGTTTGGATTCTTCGAGCCTGGATTTGTTGGCAGAAGATGCTCAAGAATTGTGCGATACCGAAGTGGCGCAACTCACCATCGAAACCGAACAGCCAATCTGTCTCGATGCTCATGAGTCAATAGCTGAATTAGGCCAATTCGTGCTGATGCGCAACAACGATACAATCGGCGGCGGCGTGGTACACTAAGAACATCGGTAAGCTTTTACAATAAAGAGAAGCGGCGAATCGTGCGTCAGGGATGGTGGGCATGGGATTACATATATCCCAAGTCGTTTAGGCGTTTTTCGATATCGGCTTGTTCTTCGGTGGAATAATCTGTGATTCGGCCTCCACGCTCGTAACCATCGCTGTACGTTATCTCAGGGAAAGACGTAAACGCCTTAACCATTGGTCTTCCATCCATATTCTTCGGCACCGCCAGGCCTAATGACGCCAACACCGTTGGAGCGATATCCACAATTTCCGCGTCCAATTGCTTGCCTGAAGCGACATTGGGACCGTGAACAACATAGACTCCCGCTCGACTGTGGGTACCCATAAGGGAAATTGGATCGCTGTCTTGGGCGGGTCGCGTAATCACTTTGTCAGAGTGCGGGCTCAGTTGGCTGAAAACCCCCTCTTTGCAGTTGACAACCAGGTCGGGCATGCCCTGGTCCTCGGTGGGGCCGAACATCTCAGAACCCGTCTTGACTTCAGTAACCAACGACAAATCGCTGCCAGGACCCAAATCCGCTAAGATTTCGTCGGTCAGTTTTTTCGCCAGGGTCGCTCGCTGGGTCTCAGTCCCATTCAGATAGATCAGCCCCGACATAGACCCTACAGCAAAGGCTGAAGTCTTCTCCATGTCCAATACCATCTGCAGATAGGCCAGAAACTCCTCGGCGCTATAAGCTTTGTTGCGCAGCTTCAATTTGCCGTACAATCGCGCCATCCATTTCAGCGGCGGCAGCCAACGTTTCATACTCTCTTTGACAGCCTTCGCTTTGCTTCGCGGGGGCTGCTTCAAATGTAAATATCCCTTTTGCTTTAACCAAACATTAAGAAACACAAAATGCTCAAGCCTACAAAAACCGTGATCTGAAACAATCATCGTGACAACTTCCGGTCCCGCGGCTTGAAGCAACTGCCCGATGACATCATCACAAGCACGATAAAAACGTAATACCTCTTGACGGTTTTCCGGATGATGGCCGACTGCTGCAGGGTCCAACGCTGACCACAAATGATGCTGAACCCGATCAGTACTCTGCATCTGGTAACAGAAAATATCCCAATCGAAATCCCGCATCAATCGCAGTCCAACTCGCGCTCTGGTCTTCTCCGCAGCAATCTGCTGATCTACAAAAGCCCGCACAGTTTTGACCGGAGTTGTATCGACAATACGATATCCCGATTCGGGGGCAATGTATTTAACATACGCTTCGGCTGGGTGTACGGTGTCCGCGGATAAACCGGGACAAAGCAAACCGGGGATGACCACTCCGTTCACTTTAGGCGGCGGTGAAGTTACCGGCATGTTCAGACTTACGACCGACTTGCCCCCTTGGTCAGCCAACTCCCACAGGCTGGGCAACGCGATATTGCTGAAGCTGTTGAGGAAAATCTGTTTGCGTATGCGATCATAACCGTGGAACGAATAAACCCTGGTTTTGCCCGGCTGCGCGCCTGTCATGAACGAAGACCAAGCCGGCGCCGTCGTAAAAGGGATAACGCTCCGTAAGTTACCGCTGCAACCTTCAGCCACCAATCGAGCCAGATTAGGCATAACACCTTGCTCAAGAAAAGCGCGTCCTATCGACCAGGTGAAACCATCCAGGCCAATCAATACTATTTTGCGTCTATCGCTCATGATATGTGATATTACCCAACATCTACTTCAAAAAAACCTAAACTAAGTTAAGATACCATTCATCACCAAGACTCTTAGTTATCAGATTGCCTTCGCAAAAGCCTGCCCAGAAGTTCTCGCACCATTCTGCGCTCGTATCTGTCCAAGGCCCAGTATGAAAAAAACCAAAATACTATGGCATTAAGCAGTCCTAAGACAAGAAAATTAATGGTACTGACAGGCGCCAAAAACCTTTGTTGCCAAATTAAGAACACAACAAAAATTAATGAAAACGGCAGCAGTTTCGCACATACATTCCAATAGTACTTTAGCATAGAGATACGCAAGATGGACCGGAAATAGAACTGCATTGTTGTGCGACGCAGTAAAACCACGATGACCGAGGCCCATGCTACGCCTATAATGCCGTGGTATTTCGCCAAGACCAAGCTGAGTACTAAATTAATGACAGCCATTACCATACCAAGAACCGCGGGGAAACCATGCTTGGCAAGTCCGACATGCATTTGAGAGCCTATTGTTTGTGCATACGCAGGGATTTGCGAAGCCAGGAGAATAACAAGCACATAATAGGTTTCTTTGGCATAGTGATAGTCCTCACCTTGCCAGACTTGAATGAATTCTCGGCCTCTCACCATAAGAAACAGTATGACCGGCAGCACCATAATAAGCGAAAACCGAGAAGCACGTGTAAACAGGTCTTCGAACTTTTGCTTGCGCTCCTGGCCGGTCAAAACTGAAATCTCGCTCGTGACAGGCATAAATATTCGCATTACCGTTCCACATACTTCCTGAATCGGCTGCATTAATCGCGGAGCAATTCCATAGATTGTAATGTGTACTGGCGAAAGCACAAGACCTATAACAGCAGGATGGCTTTTATTGAGGAGCCAATTTGCCAGGTTGCTTAGAAACGAGAAAACGCCGAAACTCATCAGCTTTTGTATCACGCCGCGATTAATATGACAGCGTGCCAGCTTGATCGACTCAATCTGGAACAAAAATATTGTGGCTGCGATGCCAGAGACGGCATTACATATCAATGTAATCCACGCAAGATTGACCAATCCATATCCGCGATGCAACAATAGTATTATCGCGGTTGCTCGTATCATAGATACACACACCGCCAGCGAATTGACAAACACATATCTCTGCAAACCCTCAATCGCGGCTTGTACAATAGTGAAAAGCAACGACAGAAACACCGCCCCAATCATGATAAGTAATGCGAGCTGTACTTTGGCTAGAGGGATTTCTTGACTGGCAAGCTGGACAATATCGGTGAACAAGAAAAACAAAGCTGCGGGAATCAGCGACACTGCGCATATAAGAGCATGCAGAACAGCGGCACTGCAAAACACCTCATGTAGAGGTTCATGGCGTGCCTTGCACTCAGCCACAAACTTGGCGACGCTGTTGCTCACAAACGATTGGGCAAGACTCAAAAAAGCCATTAATGACCCGATAAACCACCAAATCCCATTGATATCATTGCCTAGCTGCCTACGAATATAGGGAGTAATAGCAATGAATATGGCAATATTGGCACAGGCCCTTACGATGCCACTAGCCATGTTCACAACAATATGCTTGTTGGATTTAGCCAAACGATAATCCTAATTTAGAAAACACAACATCCTGGTGGATTCACAGATTCAGCAGGCTTCTGTTACGAAGAAAAAACGCACTGTGTCAATTCGGTGAACTCGATCTAGTAAACCGCAACAGCTCGATCCCAAGAAAGTCTTCAGACTGCATATCGGGAAATTCCGACTGTAGAGTCGTTCGCACCAATCCCGATGGATCGACCTTTTTATCATGGGACAGCACCAGCCAAACACAAGGATAATCTCGAATAGTTGACCGCAACTGACTCGCGTACTCTTGGTTCATTTCAAGATATGGCCTCTCAAACGGATGAGGCACATCCGGCGGGTAAGGCAGTACTGTAATGTCGGAACGATTTGCATAATAACTATAGGCATTATGATAGCAACGGGCTGATGTTATAACAACTAAATCCGCGGACGAAGCCTGTTCCTCTATGTACTGAACAAGTTCGCGCCACTGCTCCTTGTCGGTATCACGGTAATAAACATAGACATCCAGTAATGAAATACAAACAAGTGCAACGACACAAAGTACTTTCAGCGACATAAAGCGAAGACAATCAATGCCTTTGGTCATTAGCAAAATTAAAGGAATCGAGGCGACAATTGCACCTCTTGTCAAGTAAATGGGTGAGGCAACCTGCGAGATCAAGAACGGTAACGCTATTGGAACCACAAGCCAAAGAAGCAGATACAATCTCCCCGACAACCATTCACGAAGCAGAATCCTCTTTCCTGTTATTCTAAATAGAGCATTGAAACAAAGCATCACCATGATGCACAGGGATATTTTGCCCAAATTATTATTCCCATAATGGATATTTCCGCCGCAGAAGCATTGCAAGGTATCGACAATTGACATTAGAGTGGGTCGTTTTATCCAGAAGCCGGACAAAACATGCTGCATCTGTCGCCAAAGAAATATGCCCCACGGAATAAACAATATTAGAAGAACGAACTGGAGAAACATCCACTGCCGCAGGGTAATTTTGTTTTGCCTTTTGTTCTTGGCCAGAAGATGCCAAGCTATGCAAATATTCTGCGCGATAATGACAAACATGCCGTATATATGACAGTGCATAAGCAGGAAACTGCTGATGAGATATGCCGTGAACATTTTCTTGCTTTTATTGCGCATGCTTAGCAAGAAGTAATATGTGCTTAGCGAGGCTAGAAGAGCAAGCAGAATATAACTTCTGGCCTCCTGAGAATAGTATATCTGGAAGAGCGACACTGAGCAAAGCAGGGCGCCAATCAAGGCCATGTTTCTGCTGAACAGCAAACGACCTATCTTATAGAGAACCAAAATGATGAGCGATCCAAATATAGCCGACGGCATGCGTAGGGCAGTTTCTGAATCCCCAAAAACTTTGATCCAAAAATGCACAATGCCATAATAAAGCGGCGGATGTTGGTCGTACGTACTGGTCAGCTCAAATAGTTCATACAAATCAAGACTGGCAGACCTAATTGTATAACCCTCATCAACCCACAAGCTCTCTTTCCCCAAATGGTAAACACGCAGGAAAGTTCCGACACCTATGATTATCAATAAGGCAATCGTGTACCACGTCAATCCGGATCGGTTCATATTGGAATTGTTTTCTGTAAGCAAGTTGTCACGCTTCATTCATTGACGTTCCTGTTCTGTTTTCCCCAGATATTCAGTAAAAACCAGCTATAAAAGCGGACATGCTATAAGTATCCTAGACTTTTAAGCCGTTTGGAAATTTCCGCGGTATCATCATCATCCATTTTTGTGTTTTCTTGAACAGCAATCAGTTGTTCCAGATCACTACGGAATCGGCGTGCAATATGTGGAAATCGATCAACCACATTGGTTAGCTCGAGGCGATCGCGTTTCAAATCGAAAAGCTGTTCTTTGGGTTCAGAAGCCAGATAAGTATAGGCATATTTCCAATCCGGCGTGCGTAGGCCTAGTATCCAATTTGTTTTATCCAGCAAAATAATACCGCTTGCCTGTGTGTAAGCGTGTTCCTGCCAATTATTATCGCAGGGCGACCGCATTAGCGGGTATAGAGTACGTCCTCGCTTAGTGGAATCTGATTCCGTTGATAATACACCCAATAAATCCAGCAATGTGGGCATTATATCCACCTGGCTCACTTGACGGTCAATCCGCAAGCCCGCCGGCACATTCTTCCCGCCGACAATCATCAGCGGAACCTTGATCAAGAAGTCATACACATGAAAACCATGCCCATAAAAGTGATTGTCAAAACCCGGAGAATAATGATCAAACGGACCAAACGGCACATATCTACGTAAACGATCAAGCATTGTACCGCACCAATATGCCCACCGTCGCAGTTTTTTCTTTCTGCGGGCCCATTCCAGAAAGCGTTTGACGCGACATTCCGCCAGGCTTTCACCATGATCCCCGGTTACAACAACAATAGTATTGTCGAGATCGATCTCTTTGAACAGCTTGCCAAGCTGATGATCCACCGCTGACAGTGTACGCTCATATGGCCCATAACCATATTTGCTGTGATTAAATTCAGGCGGCGGCACACGCACTTCATGCAATTCCCAAATGTGCAAAAATGTCATCCAAGGTTCAGAGGCGGATTTAACAATACCAGGCAAAGACGCGCCAAAATCATCAAATATCCTGGCGGACACCTGTCGATGGTTATAATTGTGAAACTGCTCAGCTATCCCCAGTTCTTTGGTAAGCGGTCCCGAAACATAGGCACTGGTATGATACCCCATCTGACCAAGCTTGAACGGCAGCGACTCTACGCGGCTGTTCATTCGGTATCCAGCCAGCGACTGAATGCCGTGTTCGTAAGGATATGCTCCGGTTAGCATGCTGGCGATGCTGGGACTAGTAAGACTGGCCACAGCTATGGTATTGGTAAAGAGGCATCCTTGTGCCATCAATCTATCTAAGTTTGGCGTACGGGCGCCGCTATTAACAAGCATATCGGCCCTGAGACAATCCAGGCAAATAAACAGAATGTTTGGTTTTGCTGACATGCCAATTTTCCTCACAGTGTCACGGGGCTATAGCCAAACGATGCTGGAGACTCACCACACTGCAACTGATTTTGCTAGAAGTGCGAGTTCGCAGTTTTGCTTGATTTACTATGATCGAAGATAAACAAAAATACGTATGCGATGAAAAGGCACTCCTGAATGCATATTTTGACGTTCAAAACCGCGAAAGTTGACTAGAAAATAAACCATAAAAAAAACCGGAACAACCCTAGAATAGAGTTGTTCCGGCACAAGTCAAATCAAAATGTAAAAAAGCAAATCTAGTTGCCCAAGAAGGCGTCATCGGGTCCCCAGGACAGACTATCCCAAACACAGTCATCCCACTCACCGATTGTCTTTTCGCCTTCGCTGCCATCATCACTGCTCCAACGAGTGTAGATGTTTTCGCTACCAATGCCTGCTAGAGGATCAGTTGGTCTTTTGACGTTCGAGCCGGCAAAGAGAACATTCTGACATTCCTGACTATGGTTCAGCGAGTTGCTGGTGTCATCGTCGGTTGGATCACCTAGACTGTCTGGATCACCAATGTTATCATTAAGCCCGTTTTGGCCATCTTGCGTGTCAAAACGAGGATTCTTGTCCGCTATGATTGCCAACGCCGAGGACGATGAAGCACTGGAGGGATTCTGGAATGGGTCGTGATAAGAATAGCTCAGGTTGTTCATAGTGTGGAAATCACGCAGGTCGGCCCAGTTTTTGATGTGGTCGCCGCCATCGCCATCTATAGCTACCTGAAGGTCCATTTCACGATCGCTGGGGGCACTGGGGCAGAGGAACATCTTGGGCACAAGATCAGTGTGTCTGATCAACAAATACATACAGCCACCAACGGTCGGAGCACCTTCCCAAGAAGTTCTGGCTTCCTGCGCATCATTCGGCCAAACAGTATTATCTCTCCAGTCCCACTGATACCAGCGAGCCCAAGTGGAATCGTACTTGCTTCCGCCAAAATAAACCCAACTTGTGTTCGTTGACTCACCGGAAATTGTGGGATTATCATCGCGATAATCATTCTGGTAGATCGCCAGCGAGCGGCCGATACCAGCCAACTGGGCACCGCACTGTACACGTTTGGCCAACTCACGGGCACGGCCGAGAGCAGGCAGCAGGATTGAGACCAACAGAGCAATAATGGCGACCACCACCAACAGCTCAATCAGCGTAAAACCTTTTCTTTTTCTGGTCATGACAGTTCTCCTTAAGAAAAAGACCATATTTCCTCGGGGCTTGGACTACCATGCAGGGAATAAGAAATTATGCATAATAGCGATAGGCCTGCTGTACAGAGACCTCTGCTTAGCCCAAACTCCGACTTTGCCGGGGAAACACTCCCCGAGCGAACAATTTTAACGCAAACGCCGCAATTGCAACGCTAAACAGCTAGCGGACCTGACATTATGGGCCGCGACCGGCGTCCATAAAGAGTCGGATCAACAGAATTTAACTAAACATCAGCTGCGCAACCAATTTACAGGTCTTTTTCGACCGACCCCCCGGTCACGAAATCAGGCAGGCACGTTCAAGGTATGTATCAGCAAAATGACAAAATAACGTACGCCAGTAAGGCACTCTCAATAAAGTATATATATGATAGAGCGCAACCTACCTTATATCTTCTATATAATTTTATCGGTTCAGAATCAGATGTCAAGCAAATAAGACCAACAAATTGCACATAAGTAGGCAAGGGTTAAGGCCTATTTTGACGCCCTAACTTATTCCCTCCCAGCCTCTTACATCAAAATCACCAAAGAATAACCACAACAACTTACACCGAAGCCGCGGCTAGATGGACCGCATCAAAATCGTTGGAGAATTCGGAATAGCGGATTTTTTCAGGGTGGTTCTGAACCAAGTCTATAGCCAACTTAGCGATCTCGGGGTCAAACTGTCGTCCGCTGTGTTCGGTCAACTCAGAAATCACCTTCTCCAGCGGATACGCCTTCTTGTAGAACCTAGCACAGACCATGGTATCGAGAGTATCGGCTACCTGTAGGATTCTTGCTCCCAGAGAGAAATCTTCCCGTGAAAGGCGATCAGGATATCCATTTCCGTCAAATCTCTCGTGGTGATGTCGCACCATCTCGGCTTCAGCGTCAAAGAAATTACACTGACTAAGAATCTCATAACCGATGACGGTGTGCATTTTGATAATGCGGAATTCGTCATTGGTGAGCTTGGCGGGTTTGGTTAAGATCGCATCGGGAATACCGATTTTGCCTAGATCGTGCAAAGTAGCTGCGCAACGAATAACGCTTATTTCCTTTTCCGACAGTCCCAAACACCTTGCGAAATACTCAGCGTACTCTGCCACATTAAGTGAATGGTCCTTAGTATAAGGGTCTTTGGCCTCAACCGCTGCGACCAGAGTACGCACCATCGACAGGTTGGCGGTGCGTAGGCGTTTTTCGATTTCGCCGTCGTCGTCGGAATTGCCGGAATTTTTTCTCATTTCTGCCGCACATGTTTTTACGCCGGACACAACGTCCCACAGAACAATGGGATCTTGCGGCTGCTTACGGGCCTGAGCTAGGGCTTCTTCAGTGCTGGCGAGTAATTCGTGCTGACTTTCCACATATCCACTGTGACATTCCGCGATACCTATCGAAACCGACAACTGGGTTTTCGAGCTGCCGGCATTGAATTCTCTTTCCAGCACCAAATCACGAATGCGTTTGGCCAATATCAGAGCGCCGCTATCGTCAGTTTCCGGCAATATCAAGCCGAACTGCGTGCCGGCATAACGGGCGACATAATCCACAGCCCGAACTTGACTGCGACAAAGCTGCCCCAACTCGATAATCGCCACGTCGCCATAAGCGTGGCCATGCGTAACATTCAAGTTACGCAATCCTTCAACATTGATGATCATCACAGCAA
Source organism: Sedimentisphaerales bacterium (assembly GCA_016928435.1). Lineage (GTDB taxonomy): Bacteria > Planctomycetota > Phycisphaerae > Sedimentisphaerales > SM23-30 > JAFGKT01. The sequence goes on from JAFGKT010000080.1 coordinate 16,592, forward strand.
AAGTCCGCCCGTAACGTCGGCACGAAGCTCTTACACGCGAAAGCTCTTCCTGGAAACTGCAATGATTCGGCAGGCCTGTTAAGGGATCATGGCCGGCATTGCTGCGCTGCTGCGTAAGCGAACGAGGTGGTTCCGAAGTCTCACTCACTATCGGTGACACATCCACCAATCGCAGGAGATAACTGGGATGTTCGCCGGATATATCCGCCTTTTCGATGCTCACTTCGGCTGGGAATTCCTGGCCTGTCGCGCGTTTCAGTGTAAGGGCAGCTTTTCTCGACATACCCGCCTGATCAGCCAGGGTTTCAAAAACCATATGCTCCGCGGGAAACACCTCTTCCAAAGGCAAACCTATCGCCGCGATTGGACTGCCGGCGTAAATCGAAGCGAAGTTATCATCGACGTAACGGACAACCCCCTCATGATCGAGCATGACAATACAATATCTTTCGCTCAATCTCCGAGGGTCTTGGTGATGTAGGGGCAAACGCTGCAATTGCAAAGCGCGTTGCACAACATTACGCAATGTCCCCAGATCAAACGGTTTTTCGATATAATCAAATGCACCGTCTCGCATGGCTTGGGCGACCCATTCTTGCCGTTGCTTTCCCGTAATCAGTATCGTTCGCGCATTAGGATGGTTTTTGGATACTTCATGCAGCAAATCAAAGCCGTTCTTGTCAGGCATAGCGATATCGCTGATGATAATATCATAGCCGTTCTGCGCAATCAGCGACTCGGCTTGCGACACATCATACGCTGTATCACAATCCAGACCGTCACCTTTGAGGACGTCGCCGACAATACTACAAATCTCGGCATCGTCATCAACAACCAGAATTGTGGCATTTTGCCTATCTGTTGACATCTTGTACCAATGCTGAAAGCACAGAAAATGAGTAAGATACTGACCACACTGCTAGTTATGGAGTCGGCATTGGCACAAACGTACTTTATGGATGCAGGGACAGGCAAAACCCGTAAAACGGAATCTTGGCTGGCATTTAACCTAGTATAGAGCTTTCTATGTGTCAGGATATGCGGCGTCTCAGCATGTCTAAGGCTGTATTTACAGCTCTAGTACGAATCATTTTTCTGTCGCCATGAAGTATATTTTGCGACACTAGCGTTCCCGAACCGTCCGCTAGTCCGATAAAGACAAGTCCGATAGGTTTTTCAGCCGTGCCGCCGGATGGTCCCGCAATGCCCGTAATACTTAGAGCATAGTCACTTTGGGCGTATTCTCGCGCTTTTTGCGCCAATTGCCTAGCCACCGACTCACTAACCGCCCCATCGCTATCAATCAGCTCCGAATCGACTCGCAACATACTGATCTTGGCGTCGTTGCTGTAGGTAATCCACCCGCCAAGAAACGCGCTGCTCACACCCGGGATGTCCGTCAATGCGCCAGCCAACATACCGCCGGTGCATGATTCAGCCGTGGCGAGAGTGGCTCGGCGTTCCATCAAACGCTTAACTACCACCGACGCCAAAGTGTCATCATCAGAACCGAAGACTATGTCACCCAGTCTTTGGCGCAATTCCGCTTCAACGGGAGCAATCATTTTTTGTGCTGTTTCTCGGTCGGCCGCTGTGGCGTTGATACGAAGACTGATAATCCCTCGCGCCACAGTACTATTGACGACCGGATTGCGATGACGGGTCATCATATCGCCCAACATCTCAGCAACCGTTGACTCGCCTTGTCCGAAACAGCACAATGTCCGACTTACAATTACTTGCTTATCCCTGGTTTTTTCCGCGAGCTTCGTCACCAATGGAAAAACCGTTTCCGTGCATAGCATTCGCATTTCAGACGGTACACCAGGCAGAAAAAACGCGTGGGCGGCGCCGATCTCAACCATCATACCGCAGGCTGTACCGATCGGATTATCGATCACTGCGCAACCTTTGGGAATCATGGCTTGAATACGATTACGCTGAGCCATGGGTCGCTTAAAACGCGCGAACATATCGGTCATTTTGTCAAGTGTCATCTGATGCAACTCAAGCTCGGTACCAAGCACCTCCGCCAAAGCATGTCGCGTAAGATCATCATCTGTGGGACCCAATCCGCCGGTAGCAATGATAACATCGACGGTCTTGGCGAGCCTGGAAAGATGCTCAGCAATATCACTTTGACTATCAGCAAGAGTGATATGCTGACTAACACCGATGCCGATTTGCGCTAATTGCTCACTCAGCCAGGCGGAATTGGTATCAACCGTCTGGCCCAGAATCAACTCATCACCAATACTAATAATAGCCGCCTGCAAAGCCATAGCCTTCTCACGAAAAAAGGTACTAAAATATTACCCCCCCACTCATTAAACATTGAACCGAAAATTGATGATATCGCCGTCTTGGATAATATAGGTTTTCCCTTCCAATCTTACTTTTCCCGCGGCTTTGGCGGCTTTCATATCACCAGCGGCAATCAGATCATCATAATGAACGGTTTCAGCGCGAATGAATCCTCTTTGGATATCGCTATGAATTTCGCCGGCCGCCTCCAAAGCCGGGCACTGAGCGCCAACCGTCCAGGCGCGAACTTCGTCAGGGCCAACCGTCAAAAACGAAATCAACTCCAGAGTTTGATAACACATAACAACGAGTGTGTCGCGTGCGATCTGTGTGATGCCCATATCCTGTAGAAACTCGTTTCGTTCCTGTGGATCTAAAGCAGCCAATTCCGCTTCGAGACGAGCGCACAGGCTTATCACCGGACCACCTGCCTGCTCTTCATTAATGGCGCAAGGCTCTTCGATATCGGATTCACCAACATTAACAACCACCCTAGTAGGCTTTAGCGTAAGAAAGCCGAAACTTCGGAGCATTTTTTCCTGTTCCGGAGAATCGACCACGTCGCTGATGGGTTTCATGTCTTCGATGGCTTGGGCGCATTTTTCCAGCAACGGCAGTTCCTTTTTGTCCTGCTCTTGAGTCTTGGAAGGTTTGTTCACCGACACCTTGAGCTTTTCGATACGATTGGTAATCAGTTCGAGATCGGCCAAGAGTAATTCGGTTCGCAGCTCATCAAGATCAGCCACCGGGTCCACACGATCACGATACGCCGCGACCGAACTGTCTTTGAAACCACATACTACTAAAAGCAGCATATCGCACTGACGGGCCTCGGCAATAACCCGCCTTGCTTCCTGACGGTGCGATTCATCAACAAAACTCAGGCCGGGAAGATCGAGAAAATCTATAGTCGCATGGGTCGTCTTCTTGGGATGGTACATTTCAGTGAGTATATCCAGCCGAGTATCCGGGACTTTCACAACGGCCTTGCTCGCGTGCTGTGTATCACCCCCCGCGGGCACATGGCCCTCGGTAACGGCTGAGAACAATGTACTCTTTCCCGACTGGGCCAAACCAACTAGCGCTATTTGCATCTTAAACTCCAAAATAGCTAAATGAACTACCGAAGAACCACGATCAACGGCCAATCAACCAGAATCAGGGAACCGCGTGGATAACTTTGAACAAGATGTTCAAAATTACCCACCCTACGACTGATCGGCCTGTGTGAACACACATCATGATTGCCCAAACCGATTCTGTCAAGTTTGAACCCGAATTGTAAGCGTTCACAGTAAAGAGAACCACGAATTGACACTAATACTCACTAATAGGAATTTGGTTTGTTTTTTGTAAGTTAGAGGGCAGGTGGGTGACAGTCAGGTATTCCGGGCACAAATTGGTCAGGGAACCGCGTGGGTAAAATTGAACAAATTGTTCAAAATTACCCACTCTACGGCGCTAATACCGCGAATATAGCTGCCAGGGGCGAAGGCGGAGGCACATGGGGCTTGATCGGGGGTGCAATGGAAGCGGCTGCGAAAAGCGGGCAAATAATTTCCCGTTACGTGTAAACAACTTCCCGCTGAACATTCAAATGGGTTTATCTATCCACAGCTAAGTTTCGCTGACACCAAAAACCTGATATAGCGGGAAAAACCTAACTCAACTGGGAACTGAATTACCCACATCCATATCAGCAAACGAACCATCTACAAGCGACAAATAACCTTTCGCAAAAACTTTTTGTCCTGCAAACCCTTTATTAAAAACCACTTACAAAATACTTCTTTTTTATACAATCCAAACGGACGTACCTGGCACACGCATTGCGAATACTATAAAGCAAAGGCAAAGAGGAAAATGTTTTTGAATTATACGGAGTTGGAAAATGTTTTTTGAAGAACCATTATCAGGTTCGCAGGTTCGGTTTCGCTTAGCCAGCGCGGCCTGTCCGGATGCCAAAGCGATCGTCGATAAAATAACCGATCAGCTCGATGTAACCGGCAAGGTACTCTACCTGAGCGATTCCGGGGACCAGAAATCGCACTTTGCGATAGTCGATGTTCCAGGCATTATGTCGCCTGTGGTTGTGCCGGTCGATCGTGTTCAATTGTGTCACGAGTCTGCCGGAGAAGTAAAGACTGAGACGCAGAAATAAGTAGTGAAGCGGCAAACTAATGCTGCGAAAATTGAAGCATTGCGAGAGAAGTGAGAGTTAACACGTGAGAAGAGACCGGAGAGAAAGAGAAACCGGGGCATATAACAAACGATCTAATTAGCTCTCTCTCTCCCTCCCAGGCTTGCCAGTTCTCCCCGAATTGATAAGTCTGGGAACTTGAAATCATTCGGTCGAAAGACCGTTATATAAATATCGGCGATGTTGAGAGTGTTTGAGACATTAATCTAGATTGGAGTGCGAAACGCACTTTTTCTTGATTTACACTATTGGGTTTCATAGCGGAAGTGCATATTTTGACGTTCAACACTGCGAAAGTTGACTTGGAGAAATATAAGAGAAATTCAGCAATAATATCCTTTGGCGGCAACGTCCTATGTCAAGCATTTCGGAGGAAAAGAGAAGCTGCACAGGACGTATTCTCTCTCTGAATCCCAGACGAGACACCTTTGTGACAGACTAGATAAGTCTGGGAAACAACGATAAAACGGCTAAGTAAACCGTTCAAAAATAGAATATTAATAATCAACATTGATAGTTTTTAAGCCTGAATAAAAATGGAATAATTTTGCTCTCTCTCTCCCTCCCAGACTGACCAGTTCTCCCCGAGCTGATAAGTCTGGGAACTTGAGTTCAATCGACCTTGTGGTCGTTAATAAATAAGTAGGCAAAGGAAGCAACGAAGAGAATCACGGCAAAAAAAGCCTATACTGGTAATTGATAGCGAGCTTTCAAATGAAGGAATCAATTGCGGTTTGTATAGTAGCGTTGATGTTTCTGACGCTTGGCAGTTCGCTACACGCGAACGCCGCTGATCTTAAAATTGTATCAAACCATGGTGATCGGTCTTCTGACAGTATTCAGACCGCGGAGTTTAGCACATCAGCTCCCGCAACCATCGCCCTGGTACCAGAGCCGGCAACCATAGTTCTACTCGGCTGCGGCGGATTTCTTCTGCTGCCCCGCAAGCAGAACTAAACTCTAAAACAGCCGTGAAATCGCCCCAAAGCGAAAAAACCAATAAGGTACGACCATTTGTAAAACCAATATTGTGGACGACGTAGATTTTAGACTAGACAATTAATAAGGAATACAGGTAAAAGTAAATAGAATAATTTGCTCTCTCTCTCCCTCCCAGGCTTACCGGTTCTCCCCGAATTGATGAGTCTGGGAACTTGAGTGAAACCGGCCTGACCAGCCGATCAAACATAGAAGCAAAGTGAGGAGTTCAGAAGAATCGGTTTCATACCGTATTATTTTGCTCTCTCTCTCACTCCCAGGCTTGGGTAGTTCTCCCCGAATTGTCCTGCCTGGGACCTAAAAATGTCAGCCGTTAAGGCTGCTAATAGGTCAAGGTTGTTGGTCTCTTAAGAGGCTGACAACCTTTTTTTGTAGGCGTTCATGGTAATGGGACTTGGTTGGTGTTCTATCACCCTTTAGCTACGCGAAAGGGTGCCACCCGGTACAATCGATTGATTAGGTCAGGGACGGTGGGCATGGGATCATCATCCCTTGGTAAGATTGAGCTATCATGCTCAATTTGAATAGGTATGGACGCTCACAAATATTCGTGCCAGATTGACCCAAAGCAAAGTGACAACAATTACCACGATTCCAAGCAAAGCGATAAAACTATTGGCCGCGCGATAACGTTGCTGATAAGCGAAACGGAAGTGAAAATAACCGACATATACCAGCCACGAAGCCAAAGACCAAAGCTCCTTGGGATCCCATCCCCAATAATCCGCCCAGGCCAATTGCCCCCACCAACTGCCGAGTATCAAACCCAAAGTCAGAAATATAAAACCCGTCGCGATCATCCGATACGTGGCCTGCTCGTATTCAAGAGCCGATCGCGTTAGAAAACTCGGCTTCTTATCAGTTGCAATACTGCCATCATCGGCGTCACCAGGCGCCAATCGTTCACAGACGGCCTGAACCGCGGCCTTAGCCATGAATATGTAGGCAATCATATATACCATCACATGCGGTATGAACAATGGCGACTGAAGGGCCGGGGGCAGATTCTGCGGCTGTGCCGAAAATATAAATCCCGCGGGGAACAAAATTATAACCCCGAGCAAAGCATCCACCGCTTCGCCTGGAACATACAGCACCTTGCGTGAAAAATAGGACACCGGATAGATCATTCCCAGCCCTAGAAATAATTCAAACAGGTTTTGCAGCGGAATATGACCTACGTGTTGCCAACGGTATAAATAACCCGCCAAGGCGATGAGAAACCCCGCAAAATAGGTAAAATGACCCGCACGCCAACGTCGTAACAGGCTAAGTGTGAGAGAAAGCAGATACACACTCATCGCGCCGTAAATAAACAACGCTTGCACGGAATATTTAACAGCCATTTTTCATTCCTCCTCGCAAGCGATAAAGCCGCACGATGAAATGGCCGGAAATACCAACCGCCAAGAGCCAATACCCCAAATATACAACGCTCCGCCCGCTGTCATTAACGACAGTCAGTACCGTAACAGGCCGATCACCAAGCATATACCAGCTACTTTGGTACAGACTGTATCCGCTGTATGCCGCGGGGTGATTCACCTCCAGATCGCACGTTTGCAGCGTTTGGCCTTGAGCGTCAGTAAACGAAAGCTCGCTGAAATAGTCCCGCACCTCTCGGCTATAGATAAATTGCCAATGGTGTAATGGCCCATGATGCTCCGCGGTACGATCAGCATAAACGTAGAAACGTCGATCCGGAGCCGAGGGTGATTGCAATATCAATTCCAAGGCCGCGTTTTCGCCCTCACCCGGTGAGTCAATCACAGCAGGCCCCCCCTCTTCCTGTACAACTTGCAGATTGTCCAAATGGCGCGCAATGCGTATAAGACTGCCGTCAGCAGCCAAGAGAACTTCCCGGCCCTGCTCCGCCGGCACTCGCGCAGTTGCCCCTGCTGGGTCAACCACCATCAAATACCCCGGCTCATAGAATTCCCGCCGAAAATCATGCAAGGTAACACTAAACGGTAAATGACCAATAAACCGCCCCTGCCCATAAACCTCATTGGTCGATTCACCTTCGACAATTATCATCTGGCCGCGCGGAATAGCATCGCACTTGAATAATCGTTGCCGCAGCAGATACCCGCCAGGCGAGGCCCAAATGCTCGCTAAGATAACCAATATGGGCCCTAAGTGCATCATTAAGAGAAAAGGTCTTCTAACCAATCGCCCAAAAGTGAGCAAGCCCGCCAGAATGACAATCACAAAACAAAACCAATAGAACCCCATCGGCAGCGAAGTAAACAATTCGCGAGCCCGCTGAGCCCCTAGAAACGCAGCATAAACCGACAGTACGGCCAGCAGTCCCACGCAGGCTAAGCACAGCCAAATCAATGTAATTCGGGTTTTGTACGCAACATTTTTCGACAAAGCCTGGGCCCCTTCTCAACCACACACCAAGATGAAGTCTTGGCAACCTCAATAGACACCATTGGCGATTAGTCTAAAAGCGATTATCGTCAAAAGACTGTGTGGCCGCAAGAAAGACTTTTGTAAACGTTCACAGTAAAGCGAAACGGCGAATCGGTGCGGATGTGTGAGCCTCACGGACAGATTGACCGACGGTAGATGGTTGGAGGATGAGACTTGGTTGGTGTTCTATCACCCTTTAGCTGCGCGAAAGGGCGGGCACCCGGATGGTTGGAGGATGAGGCTTGGTTGGTGTTCTACCACCCGGATGATTGGGAAATGAGACTTGGTTGGTGTTCTACCACCTTTAGCTGCGCGAAAGGGCGGGCACCCGGGTGATTGGGAAATGGGGCTTACGCTTCGGGCTCTGATTTGGTGGGTGCTGCCCGTGCTGTTAGGCTAAAATAAGTTTGGCAAACTAGTGGATATTGTACTTCTCGAGCTTGTTGTAGAGAGTGCGACGCGTAACCCCTAGTCGCTCAGCTAAAGTAGTACGATTGAGCCCCCGGGCGACAAGTCTTTCGAGAACGACTTTCTCGCAGTGGTCGAGTACATCGTTGAGATGTTTTCGGCCTTCAAACAACGATTCAATAAACTGATCGGAAATTTCTATGGCGCTGCCCTCGGCGCCGGCCTGCAACTGCGATTGAATAATAGCAGGAGGCAAATCGGAAATTTCTATTGGTCCCGACTGTTCTTTGAAAACCAGTATCTGCCTAACAATGTTTTCCAACTCCCGAACATTACCGCTACCTATAGTGCGGCCCAGCAATTCATAAACGGCAGGCTCGACACCATCGATTCGTACAGAACTGTAGTGAGCGTATTTCTTCAAGAAGAAATCAAACAGCAAAGGAATATCCCCACTTCGCTGCCTTAACGAAGGCACATCAAGCTGAATCACATTGAGCCGTTGGAAAAGATCCAATCGGAACTTGCCTTGCTCGACCATACTCTGCAAATCGCGGTTACTCGCGGCGATAATACGAACATCAATACGATATTCGCGATCACTGCCCACAGGCAATACCAATCCCTCCTGCAGCACACGCAAAATCTTCGGTTGCAGCGGCAGATCAAGTTCACTGACTTCATCCAATAGAATCGTACCGCCGTCCGCTGAACGGAAGTAACCCGGACGACTTTCCGTCGCGCCTGTAAAAGCACCCTTACAGTGGCCAAACAGCTCGCTTTCCGCCAAGCTGCCGCTGATCGCTGCGCAGTTCACCGAAATAAACGGTTTGCTACCACGTTTTCTATCCCAATGATGAATCGCCTCAGCGAAACGCTGTTTGCCTGTACCGGATTCACCGAATATGATAACCGGCGCATCCGAAACGGCGGCGGCCCTTCTCGCCTGCGACACCACATGAGCCAAGGCTGTGCTTTGACCAACCAGTCCTTGCTCAGTCAAGTCTTTCTCTTCCACTTGCTTGTGCCTGCCGTACTGTTCAAAGGCGTAATTCAACGCTTCTGAAGCCTTTGCCGCTAGAGTTTCGAGGTAGTTCTCGGCTGCGCCATTCACTATAGAACAAACCCCCGCGACCACAACCTGGCAACTCTGGGTCAACGTCAAAGGTGCCGGAACCACCAATATCGATTGAGCGAAGGGTTGTTCGGTCCGCAAAAGACGTATGAAGTCCGTAACGCCTTGAAGGTCGCCGGTGTCTGACAGCGCCAAGACCACCAGCGCAAAAGACTGTTGATCTAACAACCGTGACAGTTCATCCAGACCGTCTGCGACAGCGGCTTTCTGCCCCAATTGAGTCAACACGTTACAGATTGGGCCCTTCATGTCGGCATTGCCTGTATATACAGCAACACCGCAATCAGGAGTGATTGGTTTACGCAAGAATTCTCTCTCTCGTTGCTCTGTGGCGGGATTGCTCTCTCAACACCGCCGCAAAACCTGACACTCAGAGGCCATACGTCAGCCTCAAAACACTCTCTCTATTTATATATTAAACGCAAAAGCCATACCGCAAGTCAAAAGGAAAAACAGAATAAAACGAGGATAGCGCCTAACATATTGACATAAAAGCTTTTAACAAAATACGATTCCCATGTTCATATTTCGTTAGCGCCACTGTGGACAGGTCATATGTTGTCTTCAACCAACAACCACAATCGACCCTTTACGCTTAATTAATGTAAACGATTACAAAATAAGATTTTACGGCATTAAAACATCGTCATAGCATAACGTTGTTAAAACTCAACACAAGTAGCGGTTTTGAGGACGGACCACCCCAATTCCAACAGCAGACCAAGATATGAATCTCACTATTTGACAGTGAGTTACGCACCTTCGAGCAGGAGCAAAAAAGCCCCGAGTGACACTAACGCCACTTGGGGCTTTTACGTTTTCTGCTGCAACTATTTCTACGCGCTATCACGCAGCCCGTTTGGCATGACCAGCCGAAACCGCGATCAAGCAAAGATAGCCGCTAAGGTCAACACAACCACCTTGACTCTAGAATATCTTGGTGATCGTCAGGACAGCCGTGGAGCCCTCAGGCCGATCGACGGCACTGTATTCCCATTCCCAGCGGAAGGAAACAAAGGTAGTGTATTCTGGGAAGAATACCTGAACTTCAGGCCCGATCGCGCCAACACGATCATGTACGTCATTCCAGGTCACGTCATCGCCGGTATCATCGGTCAACTGCCACTGATTGTACCCAACAACACCTAGATCCACACAAGGCATGATCGTCTTGGCTACGCCCCACTCAAAGAGGAGGTTGTCACCGGGCCTGATATCATCGTGGCGCATATCACCATGCAGCTCGTATCGGCCTAGAATCGAAGCCGAGAGCGTCCGCTCGGCGTCAAAATAATACGTACCACCAAGCGTAAACATTGTCGTGTAGAAATCCTTGCCCGGGGTAGCTGGGTTGTCGGCTTCACGGTCGCCGGTAGGAATCCAGAACGCCAAGCCAGCGCCGATGTCGTAGTTGTCACAATGCCAACCAAGCAAAATCGGCTCGATGCACATATCACCAATACTGAGGTCGTGCGTTCTGAAGTTGACCGTATCCATTTCGAGGTCGGTATAATTCAACGGTAACAGAACATCCATACCAAAATCAGCACCTAAAACTGTATCACCGGTCATCCAAATAAGACGCGGACAAAAGACAAACGCGTCCAAATCGAGTCCCATTCCGTTGTTGCCACCTTGGCCGTCGCGATATACATCGGATTCATAATAGAAAAAGTAATTCTTCAGATACAACCCAGGAGGCGGAACCGAAGCCGCTCTGATACCTTCAGCTCCTAGAGGATAGTGACCTGTCAGCTGCGCCGAAGCTGTGCCCAACAGTCCAACGCTCAGCAACAACACAACAATTGTCATTACACTGGTTTTTTGCATACTGGTTGCTCCTTTATGGTATGAAATAAAACCTAGAAACGTAAATTTCGACCTAATTTCAAAACCTAACCGCCGTGGCGATGCCGGCAACGGACCGCCCAGCTAGTTAGTTTGAACAAACCGCGATATTCCCATTTCAAAAAATAGCATCAGTTGATTACAGAAGGGTTCAAAGGCGAATTATAAAGAATTACCAATGAAAATCAAGCTGTCAGGACCAAAACTTTCCCTCAATCGCAAAAAACCCATGCCGCATCAGCCCCACTACCAAATCAGAGTCCCAAGCGTAATATCTAACAGTAGGGTTCGCACCGCCGGGGGAATCCTCAACTGCCCCCCACCGATTCGACAATCCTCGGTTACAAATCCCACCAACCACCTAAACATATTGACACACCCGCACACACATAGCCACGAGTTTTCGGTTGATTTTATAAGAGGGGTAAACTACGATGTCGCAGGCGAGGCGACTAAGGCTCAGTGCGGCGTCAGGATGATGCAAAAACCGTCGCAGCCGACAACTGATAGGCGGTTTGCCTGAGTACCTGGTCCCTGGCGTCTAATCAAGTATTTATACTGGATTAGGAAATTGTGAAGGCAATCTGCGCCCTCCCCACCCGACACCACGGCGTGTCGGCGAAAAAAAGTGAGGATCGGAGCTCGCCGTAACCCCGACCCTCCAAGCCAGGCTGCCCCAGCAATTTAATGCTGGGAGACCCACAGCCTCGCCATTAATATCGTCAGTTGGGGGTTGATAGCTTAATTTCGCGCGTTTTTTTTTGCGCCCGGCGCATAAGGAAGTCATGACAAACACACAAACAGCAAAACTAGCACTTGCAGATGGCACGATTTTTACCGGTAAGCGTTTCGGCGCCGTAGGCACTACCGAAGGTGAAGTGGTTTTCAACACCAGTATGATGGGTTATCAAGAGATTTTAACCGACCCCAGCTATCGCGATCAGATAGTAACGATGACTTATCCTTTGATGGGAAACTACGGCGTATGCGGGGAGGATACCGAAAGCGCTCGCATCCAAGTAGCCGGTTTTATCGTACGTGAGCCCGCCCAACTGCACAGTAATTTCCGGGCCGAGCAGTCCCTCGATGAATACCTGCGTGACAATGGTGTAGTAGGCATCAGCGACATAGATACGCGGGCGTTGGTACGCAAACTGCGTATCGATGGTGCCATGAACGGCATACTTAGTAGTGAAATCACCGACGACGCTGAATTGGTGGCTCGAGCCCAAAAGGTAGTCGGCTTGGTCGGCCGTGATTTGGTGTGCGAAGTAACGGTAGAGAAGGAACATAGCTGGAGCGACGGCTACCAATCGGTATTTGCCGGGCCGAAACCCCTTGGCCAGAAAAAACCAACCAAGAAGTTCCGAGTTGTCGCTTTCGATTGCGGCATGAAGAAAAATATCAGCAGAAACCTAATCGAAGCCGGCTTCGAGGTAACGGTTGTTCCCGCCGGCGCGAGTTTTGACGAGATAATGGCCCACAAACCCGACGGCGTTTTCGTGAGCAACGGCCCCGGCGACCCCGAACCGGTTAGCTATACCATCGAAACCATCAAGAAGCTAATTGAACAGAAAATACCCATGTTCGGCATCTGCTTAGGAGTAGAGTTAATCGGCCAAGCGCTGGGCGGCAAGATATTCAAATTGAAGTTCGGCCATCGCGGCGGCAACCAACCGGTCAAAAACCTGGACACCGGCCGTGTCGAAATCACCGCTCAGAATCACGGTTTCGCCGTGGATATCGATTCTTTCAACAAAGACGATGTCCGCATAACTCACATCAACCTAAATGACAACACCCTAGAGGGCATCGCTCACAAGAAGCTGCCCATCTTCGCGGTGCAGTACCACCCCGAAGCCTCGCCAGGCCCCCACGACGCGACCTATCTCTTCGACGCGTTTTATAGAATGGTGCAGGACAAAAAACCTGTCACCAAATTGGGATAGGCGAATAACGCCCGCCTCAAAAGCCTAATCGTCCTGGGCCAAAATCACAATCACCATATCATCATAAACAAAAACCGAACTCGGATGGGGATACGGTTCGCGACTGGCTGCCTGTTGCCGGGCAATGTCAATTTGGTCCGCTGTTGGACGACAGTTATTGAGTTCCAGAAAATCAAGCAAGATTGCGTATTTGGACCAATCTGTGACAAAAGCACTAACAGCCACGCTATACTGCCGGCGGGAACAATACTCAAGGTATTGAGTTATAATCTCCTGAGTCGTCTTGTCCTCCTTGTGAAAATCATATTGCCTCGTATTGCCCAGAACCACCAGCGACAGGTCTTCGTTATATTCCGGCAGTGACTCGATTCTCGATGCGATTCTCGTAGCCAGTGAGATATCTCGTTGGGTACGAAGGTGTTGCTGGAAAGCCAGAGCATTATCTTGCAGGCAGAATAACGCCAGCACAACAATCAGCAGCAGATTTACAACCCTAAGCCAAGTGTCACGGATGACATGAGCAAAGATGGCATAGCTTCCCACAAAAACCGTAACAAGCCCTAATGATGTTCGCCACGGTAATTGAGAAACGCTCGTCGGCAAAACATGCAGTATCGCTGCCAAAGGAGCAATCGCGAACAAAAGAACAACCACGAACACCCGCCACAAAGAACGCGGCACCCTCTTGATGGAATACAAAACAGTGCCAACACAGCAAACAACCGTGGTAGCAAAAAGAACTATTTTGGTTTGAAACGGCAATACAAATTCAGGAATAGGCAGGACCCTGGATGAGAGAATCAGTATCACCCAACCAATCTTCTGCTTGATTTGAGCAAATGAAGCTATTAATCCTTGTTCAAAGCGTGGATTGGGACGCACATTTGTCAGAAGGAAAACCAGCTTGGTAACTAAAAAATACAGAACTACCCCAATGACAATTGTCGCAATAATACGAAAGAACGGCATTTTCGCTGAAGATTCAGAAACCAGTTGCATAATTGCTCGTATGACAATAGCCGCGGCGATTACGGAAAGGCATGGTTGATAAATACCCAAGGCCGCGGCAACACAAACAACAGCGGCTATTCGTCCCGAGCGAGAGTATGATAGATTCAGCGACAACATAGCCAAAAAATAACCAACAGGAAAAGCTACTACCACAGCGTGAAAATTGTACATATCAACAAGATACGGGTGAATAGTAAATATCGAGACAATGATAATCTGGGAAAAAGCATCTTTTACCCGCCAGAAATGACACAACTGTAGAGCTGCGAAAATCATAAAGACTATACCAATTAAAGCTGATATAAAAGCGGTATAATGAGAACCCAGAAGATAATGATATATAAAATGAAACAGCCATCTGCCATGAGCGATAAAATTCGGACGTTGGAACATCATCGAATAATCATCAACACAATACGAGATTGAAAACAAACGGGTAGCGAAAGCAAGCACGTTGATCACAAAAGCAGCCACGATCACCCGTAGATGTTGCTGCAAATAAGTGATAATCCTCGCGTAGAATAAAGCTATAAAGTGCGGAACATTGTTCATATACTCGCCTCTGAGACTATCCTGGTTTCAACTGACCAACACCGTACAAGCAGAAAACTGCGGTCTTTGGAATCTACCGCAACTGGGCCACAATAAAAGCGATTATGCCCAGCGCAATCAGGGCCAGCACAATCGCGGCAAAAATGCGGGCCAGGGGGCCTTTGCGGGGAACGAACGTGCCATGGCGCAAATGGCGGAAGATTATGTCACCGCAATAGGGACAACAGTCCATCTCATCAGTGATGGGTTTGCCGCAAGCGGGGCAACCTTGTTCGAAATTGCGAAATTCAATGGGCTCAGCAGGAATATCTCTCAGATCATCATCCTCAGGCCCCAAAAGGTCATCGTCATCAAATTCATCAAAAGATTCGTCCTGATAATCCGTATTTTTGTTCATAGCGATCAAGCTTTCCCTTTTATCCTTGGCTGCAATAGCCGATTCAGAAACAGCATTATCGCTGTCTCCTTACCCATAAGTTCGCGTAGATGGTAGCAAAGCAATTGATGGGCTTCAAACACATCGTTAGCGGAAGCATCGTGGTGATGGGCCGGCGAACACAGAATTTGCCAAGCGGCATGCCGAATAAAACGCTTCTCCATAACCGCCGCCTCACACTCACGACATAGCATGCCGCCCGAAGAACTGCTGAAATAAAGACGCGATCCCTGCAAACCTTGCCCGCACCCACAACAGCGGTCCCACGTTGTACCAAATCCCACCGAACGCAGCAGGGCCAACTCAAATGCAACCAAAGCCAAGGTCACATTCGATTGGTCCGGCAGTCCCCCCAAAAACGCAACAAAGGCGTCATAAAGATCCGGATGCGGGTCCATATCTTCTGTGAACTGAGCGATCAAATCCCCCGCGAACTGGCCGCTGTGCAAACGAATTAAGTCGGTCCTGATTCGCGTAAAGGGCTCAACGAGGTCAAATTCGGTCAGGGTCGCGAGCCCGCTGTCGCCCCGGCTGGGAATGAACATAAGATTACCCATAGTAAGCAGGTCGATACCACCGCCGAAACTGCCTTTCTCGCGGCGGGCACCCTTGCCGATACCACGAATCTTGCCATGCTCCCGACCAAACAATGTAACAATCTGACTCGACTCAGAGTAGTCTTGCCTGCGAATGCAAATAGCCTGATCTTCTATAACGCTCATTAATCACTTTTCAAGTAAGTTCTAGGAACCGTCAGCAGTGGCTTTCTGGTCTCCATGGTTGGGATCATGTTTTCGACGCCCATTGCCTTCGGTTTCCTTGGGCTTAATGACCATACGCAAACGATTGATCTTCCGCTCCTCAACATCGATCACGGTAAAGAAAAGATTCTCGTATTCGAAGGTTTCTCCGCTCTGTGGTATGTTGCCCAGTCTATGAAAGGCGAAACCACCAATAGTCTCGTAGTCTTCATCCTCAGGTATCTCTAGATCAAACTCATCATTGATTTCATCCACATGCACACGAGCGTCCATTTCAATCGTATCGCCGTCGAGTCGCACAATCATCTGGTCTTTCGGCTCTTCATACTCATCTTCGATCTCGCCGACAATTTCCTCCAAAATGTCTTCGATTGTAACCACCCCCGCTGTGCCGCCGTACTCATCAAGCACCACCGCCAAGTGTATCTGCTGTTCCTGAAAATCTCGCAGCAGGTCACGCAGTGTTTTGCTTTCGGGCACAAAATACGCTTTGCGCAAACGGTGCCGAATACCAGGTGCCGAATCAGGCTGAGTAAGGTCACGCAGCAAATCCTTCGCGTAAAGCATACCAATAACTTTGTCGATGTTCTCTTCATAAACCGGGAATCGTGAATGCCCCGCGGAAATAATGACCGCGGCCGCGCTCGCTAAATCAACATCAGCGTCAATACCAATAACATCGGTGCGAGGGGTCATAATCTCACCAACGGTCTGCTCGCGAAACTCCAGCACCGACTCGATCATTTCCCGTTCTTGTTCGTCAACAACACCTTTCTTTTCCCCTTCTTCCACAACGTTAAGCAGCTCTTCCTGTTTTTCTTCACGCGAACCGTTGGCATCTTCCACGCTGACCCCGGCCAACCTGCGGATAAGCGGATCGAACAAACCCAACACCGTGGTCACCGGCCAAGTGATAACCAGTATGAAAGGGAAAATCGGAAAACAGGCAGCCACAAAAGGAGTCGCTGCGTACTTGGCCCAAGCCCGCGGAATAGCGACGGAAAATACCGCTAAAACAATCGCTGAAACCCCAAATGCCCACAGCAACGACCAAACATTCGGTGTGTGGTCGGGACGAAAGGTAAAATAAGAAACAACGCAAATCAATAAACCAAGATTGGCCAAAAGCCGAAGAAGTGCCGAGGAAAAAACCAGAGTCGGACACATATTGCGCATCGCTTCCATACGCGAGGACCGACCTTGGCTGTCAAATATCTCCTCCAACTTCACCCAGGACAGATAGCGTAGCGAAAGACTCACTACCGAAAGTAACATTGAAAAAACAACACATATGGCCGACAAGACAACACACCATGTTTCATTAGTCAAACCGATGATTGTAGGCCACGATCCAGGATCGTCCACGAGAATTAACCCTTTCTACGGCTATATACCTTACCATAACCAAGCTCTTCCAAAAGCTGGTCTTCTTTCTGATGCATCTTTTTGGCCTGCTGCGGCGTCTGATCATCATATGCCAGTTGGTGCAATAGCCCATGCACCACGTATAAATTCAATTCCGCCAACGCGTTTTTCTCATCCCCTTCAGCAATCTCCAAAGCCAATTGCGCGTTGACGACTATCTCACAATCCAAACCGCTGACACTCTCTGAATCAGCGTCGCCCCCGGTATCTTCCTCATCGGACAAATCAAAGCTGATTACATCGGTCACCACATCCATATCGAAAAATTGTTTTTTCAGTTGCCTTATGCTCACGCTATCCACAACCGCGATACTTACGGCCCCCTCAGCGATGCCCAAATTACCCAACACAAAGGCAGCGGTCTTACGCAGACATTCCGCGTCGAACGTCAAAAAGCTCTGCTCATCCGTAATATTAATATCAAACTGATTCACAAAAACACTCACTGGTTCAAAACGTCGTTTTCGTCGCTCCATTGAGCTTAGTAGCGATATCAGTATCTTCGCTCTTGGGATACGTAATACGCCCATGATACATACCGCAAAGACTCTTGATCAAACTGACTTCGATTTTCTTGAGGTCTTTCAAGGTCATGTCACAATTATCAAACTGCCCGTCGAGCAGGCGTTTCATCACGATTTCTCGTACCACATTCTCGATTCGGCTCGGGGCGGGCTCCTGCATCGCGCGCGTGGCCCCTTCCACAGCGTCGGCGATCATCACAATCGCGGCTTCTTTGCTCGGAGGTTTTGGGCCAGGATACCGAAATTCGGTTTCTGGAACGTTCGAGCCGGTCTCAGCGCTTTTTTTCGTCGCTTCATGGAAAAAATACTCCACGAGGGTGGTACCATGATGGCAAGCTATAAACTGATGCAAGATTCTAGGCAAATGATATTCCCGCGCCAATTCCATACCATCTTCAACATGCCCGATAATAATCATACGGCTCATCGTCGGAGACAGCTCACGATGCTGGTTGAAGTTTTCAGCTTGGTTTTCGACAAAATACCTGGGCTTGTTTATCTTGCCCACATCATGATAATAGCTGCCCACCCGACACAATATCCCATTTGCGCCGATAGCCTCCGCGGCGGCTTCGCTCAACATACCGATCTGCCAACTGTGGTTGAATGTTCCAGGCGCCGCCACCGCCAGCCGTTTGAGCAAAGGACGGCTAGCCTCACCGCATTCTTGCAGCGTCATCGCCGTAGCTGTGCGGAAGACCGCTTCTATGACCGGCAAAATACCCTGCATAATGAAACCAACGGCAATCGCTGAGCCCCCGGCCCAAAGACTATTGAAAAGAATAGAAACCAACGGACTGCTCATCCAAAACCCAACAGCCCAAACCATGACAACAACAACCAAAGCGGTATAAAAACTAACGCGGATCAAATAAGAACGCGATCGAATCTCCTTCAGCATCAAAACCGAAAAACCCATTCCGCTGCAAATACTCAGAAAAACCGATAACGTTTCCTCCCCCAGGACAATCGTACTCAGTATCGCCGCGAACGCCCCCATCCCCAAAGCGAAACGCTGCGAATAACCTATCGCCAAAACAATCACCAGCATCAGTACCGGCGCAACCATCAGATGACGCGGCCAATCGTATATCGCGATAATCCGCATCACCACCAGCACCAAAAGCAAAAACACAAGCAACACTGCGCCGCGAGCGTGATTGCGAATGACCTGCGGCTCATACACGGCTACGTAAAATCCCATCGCCAAACTGACAACCGATATCAGCAGGCATACCTCCAGCAAAGATACCGCGAAAATCCATCGCCCGTCTTCGCTGCCGGGCAACATTGTCGGATTAAAACATAATACAAACCCCGAAATTATCACAAAAACACCGAGCATCAGCAACGATACCGGCGCGCCAGCATCATAGAAACGCCGCCACTTGTGCGCCAACTCTCGGTCCCCGAGTTGTCGAGGATCGACCCGTTTTACTTTTTTCTTAGTCATTTTATGTTGTCGTAGGCCCTTACAATGTTCTGCACCAGACGATGGCGAACAATGTCGGATTCGTTGAGTTTAACTATAGCGATCCCTTTAATGCCTTTCAAACGTTTAACAGCGTCGATCAGCCCGGACTGATTGGGCTCCTCCAGATCAACCTGGCTGTCATCTCCGGTTACTATCATTTTCGAGTCTCGTCCCAAACGCGTCAAGAACATTAACATTTGGCTCACAGTCGTGTTTTGTGCTTCATCGAGGATTATAATCGAATCATTGAACGTTCTGCCTCTCATAAATGCCAAGGGAATCACTTCGATGATATCGTTAAACATGAATCGCTTGACCTGAGCGTACTCCATCATATCTCCCAGGGCATCAAATAACGGTCTAAGGTATGGGTTCACTTTTGCTTGCAGATCTCCGGGCAGAAACCCCAGCTTTTCCCCCGCTTCAACGGCAGGCCGCGCCAACACAATCCGGCGAATCTCATTACGCTTCAGCATAGCAACCGCCATAGCCACCGCCAGGTACGTTTTCCCCGTCCCTGCCGGGCCCGCGCAAAACACCAAATCGTTATTGCTGATGGCTTCTATGTATTCACTCTGACCATTGGTTCTCGCCGTAATATTATGCCCCGAGGTATAGACCTTGATGGTTTCTTTTTCGGCGCGTTTCGATTGTTCCGCAGCCTCAAAGATAATCTGGGTCATATCTTTTTTGCTGAGGTGATCGGTGCGGCGTATCCGCTCTTGCATCAAGTGAAACACACGAGCCGCGTGAGTCACATTTTCGTCTGATCCTGACAAGCTCACACGCGTATCGCGAGCGATAACCTTTATGCCGCATGTATCACGCAACATTCGCAAATTGGCTTCAGCAGGCCCGAACAGGCCGGACCGCTTCTCTGGGTTCTCCAGTGTTAAAGTAAGTTCCAAGTGGTATTCTTACTCCTAAAATTCGCCTAGCCCGCCCCGCCGCAGACTCAAAACATATCATAACCCATGCTCTGTATGTATCACACGAAACATCACATAAGCAAACGGCGCGGCAATCAAGACCGAATCCAACAAGTCCAGAAAACCGCCGAACTGCGGAACCAACCGGGCAGAATCCTTACTCCCAAGATCTCTTTTGAGCATCGATTCAAGCAGATCGCCCAACTGCCCCGTTATCGCGATAAGCAAGCCAAACACAACAGCAGCCCACCAAGGCATTATACCAAGTCCATTTGAAAAAATCGAGGCCACAATCACCGCCAAAACCACGCCCCCGGCTAACCCTTCCCAGGTTTTCGCCGGGCTGATCGACGGAACCCACTTGTGACGACCAAGTTTGCGTCCGATGAGATAAGCACCTATATCAGCAGACTTTACAGTCGCCAGAAACATCAATAGCGGCATCACCTCCGCCCATAAACTATCCGCGACAGCATTTATCATTCTGATCTGGAAAATAAACCAACCGCCCACGCCCAAATACAAAACCACAAAACAAGACAGCGCGATATTTCCTAAAGCGTTTTCGTTACGATACTTAAACCCCTGAAAGCACCCCGCGGCCATTATCATCGCCGCCAACATCCCCGCCAACACCACCTCACCGCCGATCGGCAAGAAACACACCCACGCCGGCATCACCGCCAAAGCGACACTAAAACCTACCGCTATCAAAAGGCTTGGGCGCAAATCCTTCGCCCGGGCCAGCAAGCACAACTCACGCCCGGCGAAACCGATAAACAACGCCAACAACAACGCAAAGCCAAAGGCCGGCATCGCTGAATCAGCAAAATAATTTCGCGCACAAAGCCAAGCTTCAAAAACAAGTACCCCCACCAAACCGATACCCATTATCGTGCCGAAGAATAGTCTCTGCGCCAATTTGGAATTCAGCAAATTTCACTCCACTACAACAGATAGGTAAACAAGCATCATTTGATGACTTTAGGGCGCCTCTGGAACACAAGCGCAAGTACCTCTACCGTTCATGTCTATACAAAACTAAAACCCAGCAGGCTTCAAACCGCCAAATCGCCGGTTCCGCTTGGCATATTCACAAATACACTGATGCAGTACTTCCGTCGAAAAGTCAGGCCAATGCACCTCGGTAACGTAAAACTCCGCATAGGCGATCTGCCACAACAGATAATTGCTCACCCGCATCTCGCCCGAAGTTCTAACCAACAAATCAGGATCAGGCAAACCAGTCGTATCGAGGGCGTCACTGACCAACTGCTCATCGATATCTTCGGGCGAAATCTTCCCCGATGCCGTATCAGCAGCCAAGCGTCTGATCGCGCCCACCAATTCGGATCGGCCTGAGTAATTCAGCGCCAAGCAAAGAGTCATCCCCGTGTTCGACTGACTGATGCGTACCGTCTCATGCAATTCTTTAATCACAAAATCAGGCAACCCCTCTTCGCTGCCCAAATGGCGTACCTTTACATTATTATCCATTATAGTCGGGCGTTCATTGATAAGATAATGGGCATAAAGATGCATCAGCCCGTTAACCTCTTCGCGCGGCCTTTTCCAGTTTTCGGTACTGAAAGAGTATAAAGTCAGACACTCCACACCCAACCTGGCACACTCCGTAACCGTGCTGCGAACAGCCTTGCTCCCGCTTCGATGGCCTTCAAGCCGAGGCTTGCCCTGCTGTTGAGCCCATCGGCCGTTGCCGTCCATAATAATGGCAATGTGGCGCGGCATTTTCTGCCACGGAATCCCCAGAATGGGATGCATTTCGTTATCAACCGAATCTGTCGTCATACTCTATTCCGTTTTTGAAGCTCGCTCTAAGGTAGTCATCTTTCGCCGTTTTGACCGTGCGAAATCACACAGATGTAATGTTCCGATCTAACGATTCAACGTTTGTTCACGACCAGGCCCCACCCCCACAGTCTTGATCGGCAACGACAAAATCTCTTCCAAACGCTTAATATAGTTCTGAGCCGCACTCGGCAAATCATCAAACGAAGTCGCTCCCGTCAAATCTTCATCAAAGCCGGGCATAGTCTCGTAAACGCATTCAACCTCGTCCAGGACATCCGCCTCAGCGGGGAAAAAGTCCAGCTTTTCACCTTTATACTTATAAGCGGTGCATATTTGCAGTTCTTTGAGACCACTGAAGGTATCCAAGTGCAGCAGGGCCAATTCCGTAATGCCGCCGATCCGCGCTGAATAGTCAACCGCCACCGCGTCAAACCAACCGCAACGCCGAGGCCTGCCGGTCGTCGTGCCGTACTCGTGTCCTTTATCGCGAATG
This sequence comes from Sedimentisphaerales bacterium, assembly GCA_016928435.1. GTDB lineage: Bacteria > Planctomycetota > Phycisphaerae > Sedimentisphaerales > SM23-30 > JAFGKT01. The sequence continues at coordinate 39,270 of JAFGKT010000080.1, forward strand.
TATTGGCCGGTTTCGTTATCCTGCTCGGTCGGAAACGGGCCCGCGCCTACACGCGAAGTATAAGCCTTAACCACCCCGACAAACCGATCGACAATAGTCGTCGGCACCCCCGCCGCGGGTCCTAATCCCAAAGCGCAGCAGTTGCTGCTGGTAACAAAAGGAAAAGTCCCATGATCCAAATCAAGCAAACTTCCCTGAGCGCCTTCAAATAATATAGATTTCTTCTCTTTCCAAGCGCGGTGCAGAATCGCCGTAGTGTCAACAATCTTGTCCTTGAGCGCTTCAGCCCATTTCTCGCATTGGCTAAATAAAACATCAACTGAAAGCGGCTCATTATCGTTATACAATGCCGCGAAGTAACGGTTCTTTTGTTCGACAATCCGTTCCAGACGTTCGCGCAGCCGGTCCAAATGCAGCAGATCCGCCACCCGCAAAGCCGTACTGCGAATCACTTTGTCGCTGTAGCAAGGCCCGATTCCGCGGATCGTGGTACCGATCTTCTTGGCCCCCAACGCTTCTTCGCTCAAACGGTCCTGTTTTTTGTGGTATTCCATAACCAAGTGGGCCCGGCCGGAAATCTTCAGATTACCACCAACATCAATACCACGCTTGGCGAGACCGGCAAGTTCTGATAGAATAATCTCAGCGTCCAGAACCACACCGTTGGTAATCAAACACAGCGTGTTTTCCCGCAGAATACCGCTGGGCAGCAGATGCAGGGCAAAAACTTCTTCATCCGCGCTGCGAACTACTGAATGGCCGGCATTGGCGCCCCCGCTGTAGCGAACAACAATATCTGCCGTCCCGCTGAAGATGTCGACTATTTTGCCCTTGCCCTCGTCGCCCCACTGTAAACCAACAACACATGTGTTCATAACTAGCCTTCTGCAGTAACTTAATTATAATATTCGTTCCGTACAAGAACGAACCAAACACAGTACTTTACCAAAGCTGCGCGATACGGTCAACTTTTTAACCAATCGCCCAACCATGCCTTGCGACACGCTGAACCGTTGAGCGCCGGCAGCTGGCGCAACCGCCAAATAACGCCCTGAAAGGCCCAACATTCCATGTCAGAAATCGCGAAACCTAAAACAACACAAACACTAAATGCCTCTGCCCCTCAATCGCCCCTAAAGGTTAGCCTCTCTCAACCACGCACCAAACAACATTGGATTAAAATCCTATTGTTACTAATCTTATGTGCGTCACTCAGCGTCGCCCCTGTTTGGGCCGACCAAGATGTTTCCTCCGGCCCCGAAACTCAAGCTTCCCCTCAAGCTCAATCGCAGCCTACCGGCCAGCCCACAGACTCATCCAATCTCCCTCAATCTTCAACGATACCACCCAACGTTAATCTCAACAATATTGGCGATGGCATTGCGATTCCCCCAGAGCTGCTTCAAAGCCTCCTCCAGTCGGCCGGTCCAGCCAAGACGCTTGCCCCCCCTAAAATGTCGCTCCGCACGCGACTACTCCTGGTCATAGCCACCTTGGTCACAATAATGGTAGGTGTATTGTTCTGCCAAATACTCGCGTCCAAACTCGTCCATGAGAATCATCAAACCAGTATATTCTTGATTTTCGGGCTGTTTTCGGCTATGGGAGCATTGTGTTTGGCCTGTGCGTTGGTCGGCAATCTGCGATTACATCTCGCCGCGGTACTATGCACTCTGGCCAGCGGCTTTTGCCTTGGAGCGATCGGCATCGGCCCCCTACCCTGGTTTCGAACATGGCTCTTAGTCGAAGTCGCGAAAACAAACGACCAAAAAGACGTGCGACATCATCAATAACGTGCAAATACCCGATTTTAAACGCGAAAGTAGATTATGTTAAAACTAGCCCCCAAAATCGACCCCGAACCGCATCGGCAGCAACAATTGCGGTCTTCCATCAATCGCCAGTTGATCGGCTTTGAATACCGCAGTAAAGCCACCATTTTCGGCATCCCTTTGGTTCATATCTGCCGGGGCGGTGTGGATTCACGCGGGGTCGCCAAGGGAATCATCGCCATTGGTGATATCGCCATCGGCGCCGTGGCTGTGGGCGGCTTGGCCATGGGCGGAGTAGTCGTCGCGGCGGTCGGGTTTGGAATCATAAGCGTCGCGGCCTTTGCGATTGGACTTTTGGCTATCGGGGCCGTAGGTATGGGAGGGATGGTCTTTGCCGCCTGCGCCATCGGATACTGGTCTTTTGGCGCCGTGGCCGTCGGTATCTACGCTCGCGGAGCGGTCGCCATCGGCTTGGATGCCTTGGGTACAATTACTCTAACACCATCAGGCATGACAATATTGCCTTTAAACCCCTAACTTGCCACAAATTCAATATCCGGCCACTATAGAACGTTGCAATCGTGGCGATTATTAGTATAATCCAAACAAGGACTTGTGCTTCATAGGCGCGGTCTGAACATACGTAAAAAACGCTAACGTTTTGTCATCGGTTTCGGGCCTTGGCCGCTTGGGCACAACCAAACCAATAGGAACATCAAAAATGACACGATCTACTTACAGTATCGCCATTGCAATCATCACGCTGGCCTGCTGGCCCAACGTTTGGACAAACCCCTGTTGGGGCGACACGGTCGTACTGGGCAGTGCCGAGCAATGGGTCGCTGTTGACCAAAACGAACCCGCTGAGTTCACCCAAATCCGCGCCGATCTAAACAACGGACAAACCAGGCGGGCACTCAATCAAATCAAAGATTGGATCGAAGACCATCCCGACTCACCTTACATCGACCAAGCCCTGCACATCCAAGCTCAAGTGCTTATAGCAAGGGGCAAACACTATGACGCCTACGAAATCTACGAACAATTGCTCGATGAACACAGCAATTCGCAATTGTTTGAAACCGCGTTGCGTGAGGAAGTGGACATCGCGAGGCTGTTCCTGGCGGGCCAAAAGCGCACCGTCTTGGGTATCCTTAGAGTCACCGCCAGAGCCGAAGCTATTGTTATGCTCGACGGCGTTGTAGAACGCTGGCCCGGCTCGGAACTCGCTTGCCAAGCTCTCATGATGCAGGCTGACTATTACTTCCAAGAAGGTCGCTTTGTTGAATCCCAAGAGATTTACCAAACCGTGGTTGAATACTACGGCCACAGTGAATACTACCCCACCGCCATGCTGCGTCGTGCTGAATCCAGTTTTGGACAATATTACGGCCCCGAATACGACAGCACCTGCTTGGACGACGCGTATATTCGGTATCTAGAATTCGAAGCCGAGTTTCCTGAACAAGCGTTGCAGAACAATGTAGCCGAGCGACTCGAAGAAATCATCAACGAACAAATCCGCAAGGAATTCGTCGTGGCTGATTACTATGAGCGCACGGGTAGAATCCCCGCCGCGGTGAGCTATTGGCAAATGATAGTCGAACGTTGGCCCAATACCACCTGGGCTCAGCAATCACAAGAACTGCTGGCAAGCTATGCCGACAGCGAAAACTAACGACTAGCACCTTATCTTCGTTCGTCCCTGAAACTTCAACAACCCGATATCAACCGCCGCCCACTGCGAGAACATATATGCTAAAAAAAACAATTGGCCTATTTATCGCATTCATCATAATCGCCTGGCTGCCCGGCTGCGCCCAGCTAGGCTACACCACCGACACCCTCCACTATGACAACATAGAAACCGTATTCATCGAAATGTTCGACAATAACACATTTCGCCGCGGCGTGGAATATGATCTGACCCGCGCCGTCGCCACCCAACTCGAACTCCACACGCCCTACAAAGTTGTTTCTAATCGCAACACCGCCGATACCATTCTAAGCGGCAATATTCTCGGTATCGCTGAGCGTGTACTCACAGAACAGCGGGATTTGGATCGGCCCCTCGAAAACCAGGTCACAATTCTCGTAGAAGTAACCTGGAAAGATTTTCGCAACGGCCAACTGCTTCTCGACCATAGGCAGATCAGTACCAGCGGTGAATATGTGTCATTGTTAGCCGCCGGTCGAGACAGCGCCACCCAAGAAGCCGCCAATGAGATGGCTGTATATATCGTCGAAGCCATGGAAAGGCCTTGGTAAGGCCGAGGGGTTCAGTTTTCCCAGGGTGGGGTTAGTTTCCGTAAAACAGTAACCCCAAACCAAAAAAACAAAATGAATACCGGTGGGTGTTTTCCAACAATCAAGCCCACCCAACAACAGCGTAAGAGAGTTAGCCAACATAATGAACAATCAGCCCAATAATTCTGATCCTGATAGAAATAACCAACCGCCCCAAGGCCCCGGCAGAAGACCGCCAGCCAAGCCCCCCCGCAACATCTACAGCCTAGGCGTTCTTTTGATGATCGGCGTTCTGCTTATGATGGTCATGCACAGCATGTCGCCGCAGGGAAGAGAGCTGACCTTTTCCGAATTCAGTCGCTTGGTCCAAGACAACCAAGTCGATAGTATCGAAGTCGAAGACGCAACCATTACCGGCAAGTTGCATCCCGGCGCCCTCACCAGTGATGATGGTACGGAAATAACCGAATTCACCGTCGTTATCGAACAAGGCATCGGCCGGGAACAATGGTTTCAGCAATTGCTCAGCGAACACGATGTCGAAGTAACCTACCGTTCGCGCAGCACATTGGTTGATATCCTCATCGGCTTGGTCCCCTGGATACTGATTTTAGTGGTAATGTATTTCCTCGTCTTCAGGCAGTTCCGCGGCGCCGGTGGAGCGGGCATGCTGGGGTCGTTCGGCCGGAGCCGGCACCGCATGGCCTCCAAAGACCAAGCCAAGGTAACCTTCAAGCAGGTCGCGGGCATCGATGAAGCCAAAGATGAAGTCCAAGAAATAATCCACTTCTTGCGTAATCCCAAAAAATTCCAACGGCTGGGCGGCCGAATCCCGCGCGGCATTCTCCTGGTAGGCGATCCCGGTTGCGGCAAAACCCTCCTCGCTAAAGCCATCGCCGGCGAAGCCGATGTTCCTCTGCTGAGCATATCCGGCAGTGATTTCGTCGAGATGTTTGTAGGCGTAGGCGCTTCCCGCGTACGCGACCTTTTCCGCCAAGCTAAAGAAATCTCTCCCTGCATCATATTCCTGGATGAGATCGACGCCGTGGGCCGCAAACGAGGCGTGGGAGTCGCGGGCGGCGGTCACGACGAACGTGAACAGACCCTTAATGCCATCCTCGTTGAGATGGACGGTTTCAGCAGCAACGATCAAGTTATTGTCATTGCCGCGACTAACCGCGGCGATGTTTTGGATCACGCGTTGACCCGCCCCGGCCGATTCGATCGGCAAATCTATGTGCCGCTGCCCGACGTCAAAGGCCGGGCCGAAATCTTGCAAGTTCATGCCGCCAAGGTAAAATTAGGCCCCGACACCGATCTGCATCGTTTGGCGCGCGGCACGCCCATGTTCAGCGGCGCCGACCTCGAAGCCATCATTAACGAAGCCGCACTCGCAGCTACAATGCAAAACAAAGACTACGTCGAAATGTGCGATCTTGAGGAAGCGCGTGACAAGGTCCGTTGGGGCCGTGCCCGCCGCAGCCGAACCATCGATGAGAAAGAACAAAACGTCACCGCTTTCCACGAAGCCGGCCACGCTCTCGTACAATCCTTGACACCAAGTGCCGACCCTATTCACAAAGTCAGTATTATTCCCCGCGGAAGAATGGGCGGCGCCACTTTCAGCCTGCCCGAACAAGACCGCACCATGTACACCAAAAGTTTTTGTTTGGCGCTGATTCGCGTTTGTTTTGGAGGTCGTGTCGCCGAGGAAGTAGCCTGCGGCGAAATCACCAGCGGCGCCCAAATGGATATCGAGCAAGCCACTAATATCGCCCGTCAAATGGTCAAGGTCTGGGGCATGAGCGAAAAACTTGGGTTCATCAAATATGGCGCCGATGAAGCGCCGGCTTGGCCGACGGACCTTGGCGGGCGTGAATACTCCGAACACACCGCCGAAGTCATCGACTCCGAAATTAAAGATATCATGAACGCTGCTTACAACGATGTCAAAAAACTGATCTTGGAAAACCGCGATAAGTTGGACCGATTGAAAGCCGCTTTGCTCAAATATGAAACCCTCAGTGACACTGAGGTAAAACGTATCATGGACGGCGAAACTCTCGACAAACCCACGGTCGGCGATCTCATCAAAGCCGAACAGGCCAAAACATCTGATAACAATCACGCTGAACACCAACAAACTCCTAGCAGCAAAGATAACAACTCTGCCGATAATTCATCCGATGAAACTACTGAAAACCAGGAATAACCAAAAGATCATCATGCGGTTATCGGACGCCGTTATCGACAAATTATCCTCACATAACTGTTAACGCGGGAATTTTGGCTTTTCCGGGCACCCCGCCTGGTATTTCTTAGACCATCACATCGCAACAACTAAGTTCCACTAACTAAATGCCGATCATTCTAACATGCGGTATATGGTGAAGGGTAATCGGCTCAACCACCATGTCGTGCGTTGGCCTAGCTTAGTAGTACGGAACGAAAAATGCCTATTCTTTTGTCTGCACAAGAACTCGAACCAGGAATGGTCGTAGCGGTTAACGTTGTTAACCAGTACAACGTCCTGCTCCCTCATGGAAAACGTATAACCGAACAAGACATTGCTTCTCTTGTAAAACGTTTTCCCGACAAGATGGTCCATATCGTTGACCCACTCCTTGATGACTTCGTGCAATTCGATGACGATAGTCACGATCAAGAAGTCTCGATGGAAGTTCGTCGCAACATCGCAACAGCCACCCATAAAGTCAGTGCGTTGGTCCGTGCCGGAGTCGCCCTCGACGCCGACCATCTGCGAGGTATAGAAGATGTCGTCAATAATATGATGAAACATCTCAGTCAAAATCCCGTCACCATGGCGATTATAGAGCAGAGCGCCGGCTGGGATGATTATCTCCAGGAACACAGCGCCAATGTCTTTTACCTGAGCATGCTGATCGGCAACACCATCAAAAACTACATTCGCAGAGAACGCGAACGACTAAGCGCCGCCAAAAATGTGCCCCACGGGATGAACATAACCCCGCTCGCCACCGCGGCGATGTTCCACGATATCGGCATGTCTCCTATCGAACAGCTTTATCGCAAATCCGAACCGTTGACTGCCGAAGAGATGGACGCCATCCGCGCCCACCCCAACTCCGGCGCCGATATGCTGCCCGAAGAAATCGACCCCATGGTGAAACTCATCATACGCAACCACCACGAAAATTTTGACGGCACCGGCTACCCGCGTGCCTTGCCCGGCAGTGAAACCAACATCTTTGCCCGCATTCTGCGAGTCGTCGATGCTTATTCCGCCGCGATCTCGCACCAGGTTTATCGAAAAGCCAAAAGCCCCGTCAAAGTACTCTACGAAATGCTCTATGGCGACTACAAACGTTACTATGACCCGGTAGTATTAAAGGTGTTTTCCGGATTGATGCAGCCATTCCCGATCGGCGCCAAGATAAGTCTGCAAGATGGACGATGGGCCGTCGTCGTCAAGCACAATCAGCAGCATTGCTTTAAGCCCAATGTGATCATCGCCTACGATGAGTTCGGCGACCCTATAGAACGTGAAAACCTCCAACAACCGTTTTCCTTACAAAGCAGACCCGACATAAAAGTAAAAAGCTTCGGCGAGGACGACATCTCTTTCGTAAACGATCTTCCCGAAACTCTAAATCTCGGTAACCAGACCGACCAAGGCGAATCCTCCGACGACGATCCCGTACAAAAAATAATCGAGCAAGATGAAGCTGACATATTAAGCTTCCTCTACCCCTAATCACCCCATATCCCCCAATAATTCAGCGATCCGCGGTTTTGAAATTCTCTTCACCCTGCGTTCGCCCCTCTGTGTTTTAACAAATTGACAACAAATCCCAACGCTCATAAAATGCTCTGGGCTGGTCCCATGCAAATTCAGGCAAACCAACCCAGTATTCCTAGACACGGGTTCTCTCACTCAATCCAAAAGAGGACAAACTAAAAATGAAAGCCGCCGTACTCACAGCAATCCGCCAAATCGAGATTCAAGACCTCGCCAAGCCCAAAATCCAAAAAGACAACGACGTTCTGCTCAAATTGACCAAGGTCGGGGTTTGCGGCTCTGATGTACACTACTACATAACCGGCCGGATAGGCTCCCAAGTCGTCCAGTTCCCGTTCATAGTCGGGCACGAATGCGCCGCCCAAGTCGTAGAAGTAGGACCAGCTGTCAAAAATCTCAAAATTGGTGATAATGTCGCCGTTGACCCCGCCGTGGTCTGCCACAATTGCGATCAGTGCAAAAGCAATAGAGAAAACACCTGCCGAGAATTGCGATTTCTCGGTTGCCCCGGACAACTGGCCGGCTGCCTCTGCGAATACATCGTCATGCCCCAAGACAGCCTCTTTCCCATCGACGGCATAATCAGCATCGATCAAGCGGTTTTGTCTGAACCGCTGGCCATCGGATACTATGCCGTCAAACAGTCACAGATCAAACCAGCAGCCAATGTTGCCATATTGGGCGCCGGCCCTATCGGACTCAGCGTCCTGGTCTCCGCCCGAGCAAACAACGTTGGCAAAACCTACGTCACCGACAAAATCAACGACCGTTTGACCGCTGCACGCAAAGGCCAAGCAAGCTGGACCGGCAATCCCGACCAAAGCGATATCGTCGCCGACATCTCCCAGCAAGAACCACAAGGAATGGATGTCGTTTACGAGTGTTGCGGCGAACAAGACGCCCTCGATCAAGCTGTTGAGTTGCTCAAGCCCGGAGGCAAACTAATGCTCATTGGCATTCCCCGCGCCGATCGAGTCTCGTTCCAAATCGACAAGCTGCGTCGCAAGGAAATCACTGTTATCAACGTAAGACGCCAGAACGATTGCGTCCAGGGCTGTATCGACATGCTCGCCCAAGGCAAAGTCGATGTCGATTTCATGGTAACCCATCGATTCAGCCTCGACCAAACCCAAGAGGCGTTTGAATTGGTCCACAACTACGCCGACGGCGTCATCAAAGCCATGATCGAATTCTAAGCCCCTAATCAACACCCCAAGCGTAATCCGCAGTGATTCCCCCAAAACCAACCCTCAACAATTTACACCGTGGGGATTCTTGAACTCCGATCCCGGTAACACGCATAAAAAAAGGGCGTTAGGCAAAAAACCCAACGCCCTGCTTCTTTTGTATTAGCCTTCCAACGAAAAAGCGAAAACCTCGCTCTCTGCGTTACGAAGGCTCTAACTGATTAGTGAGTGAAGTACTCAATAATCAGGCTGTAATCCAACTCAAACGGAATCCGAATCTCTTCCACGCTCGGCAGATTCAGCACTTTACCCTGGAGCTTGCCATCTTCGCATACCAACCAAGTGGGAACAAGTTTCTCCTCACAGGTTTCAGAGCAAGTCTGAACAAACTTCGAGCTTTTGTCCTTAACCGAAATGGTATCCTCGGCCTTGACCAGATAGGAAGGAATATCAACCTTATTGCCATTGACCAGTATGTGACCGTGAGCTACCATCTGACGAGCTTGCCAGATCGTACGCACCCAACCCAACCGGCGAACAACATTGTCCAAACGGCTTTCCAATATCTGACGCAATGCAGCCGCGGCAGAACCATGACCAACGCTCGCCATCTTCACATACTTACGCATCTGGCGATCACGAACATTATAATAAAAAGCCAAGCGTTGTTTCTCGTTCAACTGACGCCCATACAAACTACGACGCGGCGAACGAAAACCATGCATCCCCGGACGGTTGGGGCGTTTCAGGCTCATGTGCCTTACGGTCTCGGCAATCGGAACGCCTAAGCGTCGGCTAAGTTTTACCTTTGGTCCGGTATAATTACCCATACTGACAACGACTCCTAAAGTCCTTAATAATACCTAGTATTGCTTGCCCAGAACAGATGGACAAAACGTTGTAAATACCGTAATTGCGACGTCTTGTCAAGGGCCAAAACAGCAAAAATAGCCCGCTATCTACGCCCACAGCTCATCCCCAAAGCGCACTTTCCGGCCGACAACCGTAAAACACTGTATTACAAATACTTATCCGCCTTTGACAAATCAAAATCTTGTTTATATCAGTTATCCTGTCCCAAAAACTCCCTGGCAAAACTCAACTCATTTGGTCATATCAAAAACCGAATCGCTCATAATCTGCCCACAGTATATACATGCCGCGTGCCTAGGCGAAACCACACGCCCGCAATTTGGGCATTCGATCGGCTGTGAACGCTGATTCTTGCCGTCAAGCTGACCGTCCCGCATGTCAATCTCATAAAGTTTGTTATTCAAATCATCCTCGGTTAGCCCGGCCTTGTCTCTTAGCAACTCCCAAAGGGCTTGATTGATCAGCAGCGCCTTGGCCAGATTAGATTCCAGCATCCGCAAATGGCTCTGGACATGCACAGCCTCTTCGCGCTTACGCCTGGCCCGATCACGCGACGGGTCCTCTCGGTCGTTATGAATCATCGTCTTGCCATGAATATTGAACATCGCGCACATAATACAACCTCCTGCCGGGGTTACCAAAAAAACCGCCGTCGTCCTCTGACAAAAACTCCTGTTATTCCTAGAGTTACACTCGCAATAGTCGAAAATCCCATCCTCGTTTTTGACTTTTTAATCGCTGGACGCTATGAACATTTAGTGTTATTTTAAGTTTTGCTTCTATCTGCTTCAATCCATGCAGACAAGCAACAAAATGGGCTCTATGGGCATAAGATTATACACTGCAACCACTTACGCACATTCCCTCAGGGCCGTTCCATAATAGTCAATTAATCACAGTGTAGTAGTATTTATGTCTAACAATAGGAGTATAGCCAAATGTCAGCAGAAAACGTAACGGTTTTTTTTGAGAAGTTCAAAGCCGATTCAGGCAAAATGCAGCAAGAATTACCCGAAATGACCAAGGCCTTCATGGGCCTCTTCCAGACAACAATGAAAGACGGCGCGCTCTCAGCGAAGGTAAAAGAGCTGATCGCCCTAGCCGCAGGCATCACAGTTCGTTGCGAACCTTGCATTAATCTGCACGTGCAGAAATGCATTGCCGCAGGCGCGACTCGTGAGGAAATCCTAGAAACCGCCGGGGTAGTGACCATGATGCAAGGCGGCCCCGGATTCACCTACGTCCCCAAAGTAATGGACGCCCTGGAATCCTGCGGCAAATAAATACCCGCTCAACCCCAAAAAGCAACACAAGGGTCAGCTCACGCTGGCCCTTTCTTTTGTCCTATCAGACTTTGTCCTATCAGAGCTAATCTCCCCTCCCCTTCCCACATCTCAGTCAAGTTCAATATATCCATCTCGGTCTGCCCTTCCACCAAGTCACAAAACAAGACGCCAACCGCCTTTGAATCTCTCCGCTCCACCAGTTTTCGCCCAGAAAACCGCCCATGAATATTTTCCTTCGGCTGCGGCTTTATTTTCGTTGATTGCTGTCCTAGAATTACTATTGAAACCAATATGAAGGAACCCAAACAATGAAACAGCAGCCCAGAAAAATCGTGATTATTGGAGCCGGAGCTGTCGGTGTTACCTACTGTTATGCCCTTATGCAGCACGGCTTGGCCGACGAAATCGTCTTGATCGACCTCGACCACGACCGAGTCGCCGGTGAGATCATGGATCTATCTCACGGCCTGCCTTTCGTCCAACCAGTTCGCATTCGGGCCGGCGACTACAGTGACTGCGCAGATGCCGCTCTTATTGTCCTCACCGCTGGGGCCAAGCAAAAACCCAATCAGTCTCGCCGAGAATTGGTGCAGCAAAACGCCAAAATCGTTGTTTCTATATGCCAGCAAATAAAACGCTACGCCAATGATGCTATCCTCCTAGTTGTCACCAATCCCGTAGATGTGCTGACCTACATAGCCATCAACCAACTCGGTTGGCCCAAACCATGCGTCATCGGCTCTGGTACCGTCCTGGATAGCAGCCGTTTTCGTTATATGATCAGTCAGCATTGCCAGATCGACCCGCGTAACGTCCACGCTTACATTCTTGGCGAACATGGAGACAGCGAAGTTGCCGCCTGGAGCATGACGCACATCGCCGGCGTACCCATCACCGACTACTGCCCTGGTTGCCAACGCTGCGACTTTCGCGAAACCCACCGGAACATTGCTCAGAAGGTACGCGATTCCGCCTATCACATTATCGACTACAAAGGCGCAACCTATTATGCTATCGGCTTGTCACTCGTCCGCATCTCCGAGGCCATTCTCCGCGACGAACACAGCGTGCTTACTGTTTCAACTTTGCTCAACGGTGAGTACGGCCTCAAAGACATCTGCCTGAGTGTCCCTTGCATCCTCGATAGGACCGGCCTTGTCAGTATCATCGAAGCAAAACTTGCAGCAGATGAGCAAAAAGCCCTCCAGGCCTCCGCCCAAGTTCTACGCAATAACCTCGCGGACATCCACCTCTAGACTTACTCTTAAACACCCCATTATCTGGTTATCTCTGCGCAAAAAAAACAGCAGAGCGCCGCAAAGGACACTCTGCCGTTTGAAAATCACAAAACTATTCGCGTATCACGCTTAGGCGTCGGCACTGCCGGTTACCAAAGCGTCAACCACTGACGGATCCGCCAGGGTCGAGGTATCACCGATTTGGTCCGGCGTACCTTCGGAAATCTTACGCAGAATACGACGCATGATCTTGCCCGAACGCGTCTTGGGCAAAGCAGGCGTAAACTGAATCTTATCAGGCGAAGCGTGTGGACCAATCTCATTACGCACCGTCTTGACCAACTCACCCTTCAGTTCCGGAGTAACTTCTTTGCCGGTCTTCAGAGTAACATAAGCGTAGATACCTTGACCCTTCAGATCGTGAGGCATACCGACAACGGCGGCTTCTGCGACACTTGGGTGTTTACCCAAAGCGCCTTCGATTTCCGCTGTGCCCAAACGATGGCCCGAAACGTTGATAACGTCATCAACGCGACCGGTAATCCAGTAGTAGCCATCTTCGTCGCGACGGCAGCCATCACCACTGAAGTACTTGCCAGGATACATGCTGAAGTAAGTTTGCTTGAAGCGATCGTGATCGCCGTACAAGGTTCTCATCATGCCCGGCCACGGGAACTTGATGCACAAATTGCCGCTTACACTGTTGCCTTCAATGGTCTTGCCGTTTTCGTCAACCAATTCCGGTTGTACGCCAAAGAAAGGCAGCGTAGCCGAACCGGGTTTGGTCTTGATAGCGCCGGGCAACGGAGTAATCAAAATACCGCCGGTCTCCGTCTGCCACCAGGTGTCCACTATGGGGCAGTTCTCTTTGCCGACAACTTGATAATACCAATGCCATTCCGGGCTCTTGATCGGCTCACCGACAGTACCCAGAACCTTCAAAGTACTAAGGTTATGCTTGGTTACCCAAGAATCGCCTTCTTTCATCAGTGCCCGCAAAGCAGTCGGAGCGGTGTAGAAAATGTTGACCTTGTGCTTATCAACTACTTCCCAGAACCGACCGTAATCAGGATAGTTCGGCACGCCTTCAAACATAACCGTAACTGCACGGTTCGTCAAAGGACCATAAACAATGTAGCTGTGTCCGGTAACCCAGCCGATATCAGCCGTGCACCAGTAAATGTCGCCTTCTTGATAGTCAAACACATACTTGTGCGTTATTGCCGCGTAAAGCAAGTAACCGCCGGTGGTGTGCAATACACCCTTGGGATGACCGGTTGAACCAGACGTGTAAAGAATGAACAACGGATCTTCGGCATCCATCGACTCGCATGCGCACTCGGTTGATTCCGCGTCGCACATCTCATGCCACCACAAATCACGACCTGCCTGCATCGGAACTTCGTTGCCGGTACGCTTCACAACAACAATATGCTCTACGCAAGGACAAGAAGCCGCAGCCTTGTCAGCGTTGGTCTTCATCGGAATATCATTCTTCTTGCCACGCAGTGCCGTGTCTTGAGTAATGATAACTTTGCATTCGCTGTCGTTGATACGTTCTGCCAAAGAATCAGGACTAAAAGCGCCAAAAACAATGCTGTGTACCGCGCCAATACGCGTACAAGCCAGCATCGCCACAGGCAACTGAGGAACCATCTGCATATACATGCAAACGCGGTCGCCCTTCTTGACGCCGATCTTCTTCAGAGCGTTGGCGAACTGACAAACCTGGTCCAGCAACTCTTTGTAAGTAACTTTGCTGTCTTCATGCGGGTCGTTGCCTTCCCAAATAATCGCTGTTTGGTCGCCTTTGCCGGCTTCGACATGACGGTCCAAGCAGTTATAACTGACATTCAGTTTGCCGCCCTTGAACCACTCGATATTGGCTTCGTGAAAATCCCAATCCAGAACCTTGTCCCATTTCTTGTCCCAAGAAATCATTTTTTCCGCCATCTCAGACCAGAACCCTTCCGGATCCTTAACTGAACGGTCGTACATCTCTTGGTACTTCGCGAAATCGATATCCGTTTTGCCCTTGATAGCATCGGGTACATCATAAGTAGGAATCGTTGATACTTCTTCAGACATATAGCAGCTCCTTATGTCGTTAGATTTTTATTAAAAAAAATACCATAAAATCCGCTAATCCCGAGTAGGAATCACCAGAATACACACATAGTTCATTATTGCCCACTCCAACCCCGATAACGCCTGGCGAGATAAGCGTATCAAATCGGGACGGTTTTTTTGCTCAGCCCTGCGAACTTCATAAATTATTGTGTTTACTTCGCTTATCGCGAGTTCACACCGAGACCTAAACAAAAGATACGTATTATAATCGCCGAATCCATCCGCAACAACAAAAAACCTTTTTTTCCGCGTCATTATCTCCTCACGCCTTTTCCATCCCTCAGACCCAAACCACCAACCACCAATCAGAGTCCTAAGCATAAATATCTACCAACGCGGTTCGCGCCGCCGGGATTGAATCCCCAACCTCCATAACCCTATTGACGAGACGCTGTGTGACAACTACCATATGGTATCCATCTAATCCAAAACACTTTAATCCAGAGTAACGAACCAGTACCTCAAAGCACAATGACCGACCCATCAACAACCCCAGACCGCTCATCCGGCAGTACCAGCAGCTCAAGGCTCCCCAGCCGAGTGGTATTGGTAGCCGATGAAACAACATTGTGGCAATACGAGCCGGTTCTGCGCCGAATGATGCTGGGCCTAATCGACGAAATCGACGACCTCACTCTTTTGTGCCTGGGCCGTTGCGCACTCGCCAATTTTGTGCCCTGTCCTCCGGTACGTCTGCTAACCGAAACCCGCAAAGACCCCACCTACGAACAATTCGATGTCACTTCCCGCGAAGTGACTATTCGCGCCCCTCGTTCCAGGTTGATTAATCTGCTGCTGCCTCACAGACGCATAAAACGTTTGGCTAATGCGCTGACCACATACAAGCCCACACTTCTCCACGCGCTGGGCGAAAATCAAGGCCATCTCGTTCGTCAGTTGAGCAAACAACTACATCTGCCTTACGTCGTTACTTATCTGCCCCTGGAAGGTCAGCCGAGTCAAGTCAGCTCGCCCCGCTGCACCGCTGTTATTTGCTGCAACAGCAAAGCCGCCCGCCAAACCCGCCAATCGCGCAAAATCCCCGCTTCCCAGGTCCACCTTATACCGATCGGCACTCATGTATCACAAGAATCTGTTGCATTCAACCACGAGCAAGACACAACCAACCTTTTCTACATCGGCCCGTTGGAAGAAGGCCTAGGCCTGGCTGAACTAATCAATGTCTTACGTCGTTTACTCAACAACGATCATCAATGTCATCTCACCTTGTGCGGCCAAGGCGCCGCTAAGCGTCACCTCCGCCAACAAACGCAGCGACTAGGCCTTACCGAACAAGTACATTTCACCCCCCCGCTGACCAAGTTTATCCAGCACAGCCAAGCAGGCAAAATACTACTTAAGTCCAGCGACATATTCGTCCAACCCTGTCCTTCTCATAACCTCAGACCTGAATGGCTGGATGCCATGAGCGTAGGAGTAGTACTTGTAGCCGCCCAAGGACCGCCTTGCGACCTGTTCGTTGAAAACCAAACCGCTGCGATCGTACCATTCAGAGACGAAGACCGACTTCTGGAAACGCTCGAAAACTTGATAACCAACCCATCCCACGCCATGCAGCTAGCCCACCAGGCCCAAGAACACCTGCGCAAACATTTCCAGACCAGCCATATGGTCGAACGCATGGGCAACGCTTATCGTCAAGCCATCGAAACATTCGCCGCATTAAAGAACCCACCCCAACCAGAGCCGCGAGCGTAATATCCGCCGGTGCGGCTCACACCGACCGGATTGATTCCTGACTCTTTACCCCAATTGCCATCCCAACAAAGCACCGCTCACCAATGCCGTGCCGCGAAATGATTCACAGTCAACTGCAGTGCCCGCATAATGTGGTTGGCCAGTCCCGTATGGTCCGTCTCAAACCAAACAATCTCCGCGTCCGCTTCGTCCGCCAAAGCCTGGGCGCAATGGGCCGGTATAATCCTATCGTCCGTGGCGTTCAGCATTAGAACTCGAGTGTTACGCAAGCGGTCCGCGTAAACCAACGGCTCGATCGGCTCGGTCGCTTTTCGAAACTGTTCAACCGATATCCCTCGACTCTGTAATTCCGCACGCACTCCCTGCACCTCCGGCGCATCGGTCATCAAAACATAAGCCAAATCCCCTCCCGCCACCACCAACACTACCCGCCCAAACCCCCCGTCCACTCCCGCCGTCAACGCCGAAATCAACCCACCCAAACTCACCCCGCACAAACCAATACGATCAGCGTCCACCCCTTCTTGCGCCGCCAACCAAGCGGCGCTTCGCCGCACATCCATCACCGCTTGCTCCACGGCCTCTACCAGCATATCCGGACTGCCGGCAAACCCTCGAACCCCTCCGCCCTGCCGCGCTCCATAGTAAGGCAGAACCATAATACAAACATCGATACCCGATGTAGCCAACGTATGAGCGATCACTCGCGGCAGCGTCATGTCACCATCCAAAGCACCCAACAAAATTACACTAGGCCGAGAACCATCACCATTCTGGCGGTAGTACTCGCAATACACCGTATTGTTGGCCGTCACATCACTTGCATAAGCCGAAGGAAAACTCACATAATAAACATCGTACAAAGGCGTCTCCCGCAGCAGAACCTTGCGGTACTCAAAGTCCTCTTCGCCTCTATCGTACTCATCCAAAAACGCCTGCTGACAAGGATCATCACTGACCGGTATCGACCTATACATCTCCGCCGGGATAGTCCCCACTTCTTCAACCGCCAACTGCGATGACTCCTGCCCATAAGCATCATCACCACCCGCTTCATCCGCCCCTGCGCTATTTTCCTCCGCGCCCGTCAACACAACCGCCCAACCCCAAACCATCAAAAATCCAACCAGCACCGTCCAACGCCGCGAAAATCCATGTTTTCCACTTGCTCTCATCTGATGCAACCTTTCGTATTATGATATTCGCCCAAAGAATCATAATTTATACCCCCCATTACAGCAGAACGTTACACCAATTCCCCCCTTACCGAATGCGATGCTTCCCAGCCGAGCGCCCCCATGCTCAGCTAATTCCCCCCTCAGCCGCAGCATATTGTTCCACCAAACTCTTTTCCGCCAAAACCGTCTGCTGATTCTCAAAACTCACCCGCTCACTGCGATACAAAACGCCGATAGGAATCTCATCCCCCCATCGCAATGCCAACCGCAAAGCCACCTCTTTATCACGCGGATCATGGTCGTCACCCACCGGCTTCACGCGCTGTTTATACCACTTAAATGTGTTTTGCTTATTGAATGACGGGCACGGCTGCAGAATATCAACCAACGCGAATCCACCTGTGTGCTTCAACGCCGCCACCATCGTCGCCCGCAAATGATCCCGCTCACCCACAAACGACCGCGCCACCAACGAACATTCCTCAAGAATCGCTATCGCCAACGGATTAAAAGGCAAACTCATTACCCCGTGCTTCTGTATCTTGGTAACCATTCCCAAATCGCTCGTCGGCGAAGCCTGCCCCTTGGTCAAACCGTACACTTGGTTATCATGCACAAAAACCTTCACGCCTATGTTCCGTCGAATAGCATGCAAAAAATGATTCCCCCCTTCCCCATACATGTCGCCATCGCCGCTGGTAATCGTAACTTCCAATTTATGATTGCTCAACTTAATACCCGTAGCCGCCGGCAACGCTCGGCCGTGCAAACCATTAAATACATTGCCCCTAGTATAATGAGGCAACTTAGCCGCCTGACCAATCCCCGAAACCAAAACCAACTTATGCCTATCCACCCCCGCTTCCTCCAAAGCTTCATCAAAGGTCTTCAGCAAAGAATAATTACCACAGCCCGGACACCAAGCCGGTTTCGTATCTGTTTCGGCTAATTTCATTTCTGTATCCTTTCGGCTATCTCTGCCCCGGTAAAAGGCATCCCCGTATAATTCGTCAGCAGCTCACATTCAGTCAAAACCCCCACCGAACGCAGAAGCGTCGCCAACTGCCCCGTACAATTCCCCTCCACGGATATAATTCGCTTCGGCGAACCAATCGCCTCCTTAACCTTATCCACCGCCAAAGGCCAAACCTGACCAAAGTGCAGCATCGCCGCCGACACCCCCTTTGCGTTCAACAACGCCACCGCTTCCCGACCAGGCCCCAACGTCGAACCCCAAGTCAACAGCAGCGTTTCCGCATCCTCCGCACCAAACCGCTCCGGCAACAAAGCCCCCGCCGTCATCCCCTTCAGCTTCCGCATCCGCTTATCCTGCTGCTCCACATGCGCATCCATATCCTCAGTGATATGCCCATCCGCCGTGTGCGAATCACTGTCACACACCACCAATGCCTCCCCACCCGGAATCGCCCTATCCGACACCCCGGAATCCGTCACCGCGTAACGAACATAATCCTCCCCCGCGTCCGTCACAATCCTGCGATCTATCAGCCTCGGCTGACTATCCAGTTCGTCAATCGAATGTTCCATATCCTGCAAGAATTGGTCCGTCAATATCAACACCGGCGTTTGGTATTCATGCGCCGTTTCCATCGCCCTCCGCGTCAAGTCGTAACACTGCTGCACCGAACCGGGCGTAAATATCGCCCGCGGAAACTCCCCATGGCCCGCATACAAAGTAAACATCAGATCCTGCTGCCCCGTACGCGTCGGCAATCCCGTCGCCGGGCCCGGCCGCTGCGCAATCATCACCACGATCGGCAACTCCATCATACCCGCCAAGCTCAATCCTTCCGCCATCAAAGCGAACCCCCCTCCGCTGGTCATCGTCATTCCCGGCACCCCCGCGTACGTCGCCCCGCAAACCATATTCACCGCTGCGATCTCATCTTCCGCCTGTTCCACCACAATCCCGTATTCGTCCGCAGCACCCGCCAAGAAAGTAAAAACACCCGTCGAAGGCGTCATCGGATACGCCGTAACAAACTTCACTCCGCTAACCGCCGCGGATAGCCCCATCGCCGTCGAACCATCATAAACCCAACCGCCCTTGCGCGTAGGCTTAGGCCCCTTCAACTTCCCCACCTGGTCCGCCACCAACTTGCCTCCCGCCCGAGCGCAAGCGATATTCCCCGAGACCACCCCCTCATCCTTCTTAGCGAATTGCTTTTTCAGCAACCCCTCCAATACCCCAATATCATAACCCAGCAGCGCCATTACCGCCCCAGCCGCCACCGTATTCGAATACAGCGTGCTATCAGCCGTTTCCTTAGCCACCGCTTCCAAATCAATATTTATATCCCCCTTGCCCGAGCCAGTATTATGCAGAATCATCCCGCCCGATGCCACCTCCTCGCCTAGCACTTCCAACGCCTCATCAGTCAACGCCACCAAAACCCCAACCTTATCCCCCGGCCCATACAACGGCTCATCACCAATCCGAATATCATACCAATTAAGTCCACCCCGAACCCGCGACATATAACTCCGCGTCGCCAAAACCTCCAGCCCCAATTCCGCCAACGAGCCAACCAAAAGTTGACCTGTCGTCAAAACTCCTTGACCCGCTTCGCCCGCGATTCTAATCGTCAAATCCATGGTCCGCCGTTTCCTCTCTAGCCACCCCTATGTTAGCCCATACTGACTTCTAAAAGCGCAAAGCATCCACATCTCGCAGCACCAAAGCCCGCAAGTCCTCCAAACAGTCCGCAACTAATTAAAATCATATCCCTAAAGCAATCCGTAATCCGCCAGGATTTTCTTCAGTTGCTTTCTCTTCTCGTCGTCCAGTCCGACCATCGGTAGGCGCAACTCATCCGAAGCCATACCCAACTCCGCCATCGCCGCCTTGATCGGAATCGGATTCGTTGACAGTCCCAGCAAAGCTTGAGACATCGAAAACAACCTGTCGTGCCACTGCCGAGCCGTCACAAAATCGCCCGCCAAAATCGCGTCCGTCATCGCCTTGGTGTCTTTAGGCACAATATTGGCTACCACCGACACCACACCCTTGCCCCCCACCGCCGCCAAGGGCAGCGTCAAGCTGTCATCGCCCGATACTATCGTCAGATCCGAACCAATCGCGATCGCTGAAGCCTGGTCCATTTTGCCCGTCGCCTCTTTGACCGCTACGATGTTTTTGAGCTTCGACAGACGAATAATGGTTTCCGGTTCCATGTTCACCACGCAGCGTCCCGGAATATTGTACAGCATGATCGGCAAATCAACCGTCTCCGCGATAGCCTTAAAATGCTGATACATGCCTTCTTGTGTCGGTTTGTTATAATACGGAACTATCTGCAAAGTACCATCGGCGCCTACTTCTTTGGCGAACTTGGTCAATTCAATCGCCTCAGCCGTGCTGTTGGAACCGGCACCAGCGATGACCGGCACTTGCTTGGCCGCGGCTTTGACTACCGCTTCCACTACCTTCTTATGCTCAATGTGCGATAGCGTCGGCGATTCGCCTGTCGTTCCCACCGGAACAATACCATCCGTGCCGTTTTCAATGTGGAACTCGACCAGCTTATCCAAAGTAGCAAAATCAACTTGTCCATCCTTAAACGGCGTAATCAAAGCAACCAAACTGCCGGTAAACATCTTTATTCTCTCCGAATCTATTATCAGCTTTCAAAAATCTAATCTTGCCGGCAGACTCTAAGACCGCCAACGTCAACGTCTATTGCACTTAACTGTACTTATCGATCAAAGCGATCATTTCCCGCACCGCTTCTCGAATGCCCACAAAAACCGAACGCGCTATGATACCATGGCCGATGTTAAAATCTTCCAGTCCCTCAATCGCCGCGATCGGGGCGATATTACGATAATTCAAACCGTGCCCCGCGTGTACCACTAACCCATTCTCCATGCCGATATCCCGGCCTTTTGTCATCTCCTTCACTCGTCGCGCTCGCTGCTGATCTGTGCGGGCATTAGCGTACATCCCCGTGTGCAGCTCAATCGCGTCGCAGCCCGCCTGGGCCGATGCCAAAATCTGCTTCGCGTCCGGCACAATAAAAGCCGAAACCACAATGCCGGCCTTCTGCAGCCGTTTCGTAACCGACATTAACCGCTTCTTATGCTTCACACAGTCCAAACCACCCTCGGTCGTCAATTCCTGCCTTTTCTCCGGCACCAACGTCACCTGGTCAGGCTTCACCCGCGTAGCGATCCGCACCATCGCGTCCGTCATCGCCATTTCCAAGTTCAACTTCACGCCCACCGTCTGCCGCATTATCTCCAAATCTCTGTCTTGAATATGCCTTCGGTCTTCGCGTAAATGCAGCGTAATACCTGCCGCGCCGGCCAACTCGCACTCCGCCGCCGCCCAAACCGGGTCCGGCTCATCAACACCCCGCGCCTGACGAATCGTCGCTACATGATCGATATTTACATTCAAAACAGCCATCGCACTTATCCTTTCCGCCATTCCCGGCGCTGCCCAACTGCCCAATACAACCCTATTGCCGGTCGGGCATCTTTTTGCTCTTGGTCTCTTTCGAGTGCCACTGCTGGGCGCTGATGGTCGAACTGTCTTGGCCTTCCCAACGATGCGACGCTATCGCTTCCAGAATTCGCTCAACCAGTTCCATTGCCGCGACCCCGTCTTCGGCTGAAACCTGAGGCCGAGTATTGTTCAACACCGCGGAAACAAAATCCTCCTGCTCCATCCGCAACGGCTCACCATCATCGATACTCAAATTTTCCACGTTCACCATCTCGGTCCAATCGACATTCTCGATGTCCAACTCACCGTTGGTTTGATGTTCCCGCAGCAACTGTACCATATCGATATTCGCAGCCTTACTGACCATTACCCCACTCTTCTTGAAATAATCCAAGGATAAATAAGCGTCTTCGCTGAAGACCCGTATTTGTCGTTCGGTTTTCAACGCCAAGCGTGAAGCCGTCAGATTCGCCACACAACCACTCTCGAACACCACCCGAACATTGGCGATATCTTCATGTTGGCCCAGCACATTCACGCCCGCAGCCTGCACATCCTTAACCGGACTCTGTGCCAAAGACAGCACAATATCAATATCGTGGATCATCATATCCAGCACCACGCCGATATCCGTCGAACGAAAACTATAGGGCGAAATCCGATCCACTTCCATAAAGCGAGGCTTGATTTCTATGCGGCGCATCGCCTGGACCACCGGGTTAAAACGCTCGGAATGACCCACCTGCAAAATCGCGTCATGTTCCCGCGCTGTACGCAGCATCCGTCGCGCCACCGGCAACGTATCCGCGATCGGCTTTTCCACCAAAACCGCGATACCATGCGCCAAAAAAGGCTCAGCGACATAAGCGTGAAATTCCGTCGGCACCGAAACCGTAACCGCGTCAACCTTATCCATAACATCTACGAAATCACTAAAGGCCTTCGCGCCGTACTGCTTCGCCAAAGCCTCGGCGCGCGCGATATCGCTATCCACCACGCCGACAAAATCAACATCGTCCATTTCGCTGTAAATTCGGCTGTGCAGACGCCCCATCTTGCCGGCACCAATTACCGCGGTTCGTAACTTTTTCACTCTCTAGCTACCTTTCGGCTACTGCGATACGCAGCTTATTCAATCTCTATCTACTTTTCGACGATCTTTCTTGCGAACCTCAAGCGGCTTACGATTACGCTTGCCAATCTCTTTGTCGCGCCGGCAGCTCTCCTCATAACGACCCAACCGGCTATCACAGCTCTTCTTCATAAAAGCGCACAGATAACGAACATGGTCGTTGACTTCCGCTCGCCCCTCAAACTCATTCAAAACGGTACTAATCGGCCCCTGACGGAACATCAAACGATACGCTTCCTTCAGCGCGCCGATATCATCGCTGCTAAAACCGTTACGTTTCAAACCTTCTTCGTTCACCCCCCGCACACCGTTCGGATCGCCCGAAAACTTCATAAACGGAGGAACGTCACGCCTTACCGGCGTCAAGCCAGCAACATAACTAAACTTGCCAACCGTAACAAAATGATGCAGACCGATCAGCGCCGATATCACCGCACCGTCTTCTATCTTCACATGACCAGCCAACTGAGTCTGATTCCCCAAAATCACATGATTACCAATAACACAATCGTGGGCCACGTGAGTTGAAACCATCAGCAAATTCTCATTGCCGATAACCGTCTCGCCAATCCCCAACTCGGTCCCACGATGCACCGTCGCGTTCTCACGAAACACATTGCCGTAGCCTATAATCGTTTTCGTAGGCGCACCGTCATATTTAAGATCCTGGGGCGCAGCACCAATCACCACATTAGGATAAATTATATTGTTAACCCCAATGCAGGTCTCGCCTTGGATAGTAACATTGTTCATCAGCTCACAGCCGTCACCAATAACCACATCCGGCCCGATCACACAAAAAGGACCAATGGTCACATCCGCACCGATCTTCGCGGCAGGATCAATCACGGCATATTTCGAAATTTCACTCATTCGCTTCTCATTTCCTCAGCTTGTCGGCAAATCACAAAAAATCTCTTTGAATCTCGCAAACAAGCTGCTTGTTCTTAATGACGAAACTGCTCTAAATATCGTCCCATACGATGTTGCGCCGCCCTATCCAAAAAATCCAACAGATATTGCACGTTTTCATCTAGATTCGGCTGTTCTCGCAACTCGCTCACAGCCCGCGTCAACGACTTGCCATCCTTACGTCGAAACAATTGCCTATGCGCTTTTTGCAAAGCAGCTATCGACTCTTCCGAAAAACCCGCACGCTGCAAACCAACGGTGTTCAATGCCCGCACCCGGCACGGATACACACCCGCAACCCGCATGAACGGCGGCTGGTCCGCGTGCATGGTTGCCATTCCACCTGTATATAAAAATCGGCCCAAAGTCACAAACTGATGCGTACCGGAAAAAGCACTTATCCAGGCCTTGCGTTCAATCTTGTTATGGCCGCTAATCTGCGAATAGTTGCCCAAAAATATCTCGTCTTCCACAACACAATCGTGTCCCAGATGCGACCCGATACAAAAATAGTTCTTATTGCCAATAACCGTTTGTCCGCTATACGAACTGCCGCGACTGATCGTAACGTTTTCTCGAAATATATTACCGTTACCCACAATCAGCTTGGTATCCGGATCACCGCAGCCCAAACTCTGGGGGATATCACCCAGCACCACATTCGCGTGCAGTCGATTGTTCTCGCCCAGCGTAGTATTACGCACAATCATAACATTCGCGATCAAAACACTGCCTGCGCCAATCGCAACATCGCGCTCCACCACGCAACCAGGGCCGATCTCAACATCGTCGCCCAAAATCGCGCTTTTATCGACAACTGCCGTAGCTGCTATTTTCGCCACTGCTGCAACTCCACTTAGCCTTATGCCGGGTCGGCATCGACCAACATAAAACGAATCTGCGCTTCCGCCACAACATTATCCGCCACCAGCGCCCGACAACGACAATGCCCGGTACGACTCTTGACCCGCACCGCTTCAACTTCCAATATCAACTGATCGCCCGGCACCACCGCCCGACGCATCTTCACCTTATCCATACTCAACAAAACCGCCAACTGCCCCGTATGCTCCAGCCGTTGCGCAAACAGCAAACCCGACATCTGCGCCAACGCTTCCACAATCAGCACCCCAGGCATGATCGGCGTGCCGGGGAAGTGCCCTTGGAAGAACTGCTCGTTCATCGTCACGTTCTTCAGGCCCACCGCTCGATGATCACCATCGATCTCCAGAACACGATCGACCAACAAAAACGGATAACGGTGCGGCAAAATCTTCTGAATCTTGCGAATGTCCAACAAAGCGTCGCTGCCCAAAGTCTTGCGCCGTTCCTGTGCCTCATGCATCTTAAGCAACTGTTTAACCAGCTTCTGATTGCACGAATGACCGCTTCGATACGCTACCAAACGGCCACGCAACGGCCTACCCAGCAGCATGATATCACCCAGCAAATCCGCTATTTTATGCCTTACGCATTCATCAGGAAATCGCCATGAGTTATCGATCGGCCCTTCCGTTCCAATCACCAACACATCCTTGGCACTCAAATGAGACCCTATGCCGCTGGCTTGAAACTGCTTCGCTTCACCTTCGGTCACAAACGTCCGCGCAGCCGCGATGTCGTTCACAAAACCTTCCGGCGTCAGATTGAAACTCAATAACTGACGACCAATGTTCGGCGCGTCCGTAGCTGTGTAGTCCAGATGATACGTTATGCTCAACCCGTCACCTTCGGCCGGCAAAGCGCATATACTCGTCTTGCCATCCTGAGCCATAACCGGTTCGTTTATCACAAACGGCTCACGTGCCTTGTTCTGCGCCACAACCCCAGCCTTCTGCAGCGTTTCAACATAAGGCAGACAACTTCCATCAATATTGGGCAGCTCTTGGCCGTCAATCTCAATATCCAGATTGTCAATACCTAATGCGTTTACTGCCGCCAAGCAATGTTCCACGGTCTCTACCATGGCCACGCCATCACCAAGAGCGGTTCGGCGAGGCTGACTTTTTACCGCTGTCACCAATACCGGTATCCGCAAAGGATCAGGATAATCAGTCCGAACAAAAGCGACCCCAGAGTCCACCTCGGCCGGCTTGAACGTTATCGTAACTTTCTGACCGCCGAATAGACCTTGGCCTTCCAGAACCACCGAATCAGATATCGTATGTTGCATTTCCACGGACATTTATTTCTTAGCTTCCAGCGTGTCTATCTTTGAACGAATTTCCTTCAATTCTCGCGCCATCTCCGACAAATTGCTTATGTGTTTTATTTGCCGGAAAAACGTTTTGACAGGCAGCGCCGGGGAACCAACAACTTTCTCGCCGGCTGCGATATCGCGATGGATGCCCGCCTGCGCTCCGACCTGAACACCATCACCAATATTCACATGGTCGCCCAGGCCGACTTGCCCTGCCAAAATCACAAAGTTGCCCAGCACACTGCTCCCGGCAATGCCCGCTTGGGCCACCAGAATACAATTCTTGCCTATCTGAACATTATGGGCAATCTGAACCAGATTATCGATCTTCGTCCCCGCGCCAATGAGGGTCTGACCAAACTTGGCGCGATCGATGCAGCAATTCGCGCCTATCTCAACGTCATTCTCGATCTTCACAATGCCGATATGCGTTATCTTACAGTGCTTGCCATCAATCAAATTATAACCAAAACCATCGGCCCCAATCACCGTATTGTCATGAATGTGAATGTTGTCTCCCAACACACAGCCTTGACGAATACTCACATTGGCGTGGATAACACAATTACTGCCGATCACCACATCCCGGCCGATCACGCAGCCGGCCCGCAAGGCTGTGCCGTCACCAACCACTACGCCTTCGCCGATGTTCACATTGGCGCCAACAGCTGCATTCGCGCCCAGCTTGGCGCTCGAGGCAACCACAGCACTGGGATGCACGCCAACAGCGGGCAAATCCGGCTCGGGCGCGAACAACCGCAGCACATTTGCCACAGCATGCTCGACATTGGCAACCCGCAACAACGGCAAAGTCACCTCACCGGCGTCAAAATCCTCCGCCACTATTACCGCCGCGGCCTTGGTGTTCGCTAGATCGGCAACGTAACGCTTGTCACTCAGAAACGAAACATCGCGCTCGCTTGCTTCACTCAGCGTGGCAACACTATCGATTGCGCAGTCCGCGCCCGACTCTATTGCCGCGTCAATATGTTTTGCCAATTCCGCTAGTTTCATTATGGCTCTTCTGCCCTGCTGCCGAAACACTTCAATGTCAATACCTACGCTAACTGCGCCTTTAGAGCATACGGTATTATTGACCTAATTGCGCCGCGGCATAGGCAGCGTCCATATTCTCCAAAACCTGCGCTGTCAGATCGATCGTCGGAGTGCTATAGAGAACATTGCGTCCCATGATAACACTCTCCATGTCGCCCGGCTGAATCGGCAGATCGTCCAAATTCAACACCAAACGCAGACCACGCTGGCGAGCAAGTCGAGTAACCTCTTCCTGCAATCGAGAATAAATATCGAACATCCAAACCTCGGCGTCTTGAGACATCGCTTCTTGCTGACCTTGGCGATAGGCCTCCGCCAAGGCGCGTCTGTCGAAATAATTCTGCAACGCTTCGCGGTACGCGTCCGTACCCGGTTCCAGGGCTTGCTCCAGTTCGGTTTGCAGCGACGTAATCTCCGCTGAGAGCTGACTCAAATTTTCACTGACCTGTTGCGCCTGTGCCCTTACGCTGCGTTCGCGATCGAGTTTCTCTTGGCATTGCATCAAAACCTGAGCTACATTCACCACCCCAATAGTTGGGGTGTCGGTAGTGGTCATTTGCGCCTGCAGGCTGCTGTAACCATAAAGACCGACCAAAACCAAAGCCAATACCACAATCATTATGCTGATCTTTTTCATTTTCAAAACCTTTCCTCGGAGGCTAGAAGTTCAAACCAAACGAAAAACTAAATACTTGTTCATCGTCCTTATCATCGGAATAGATGGGAAATCCAAAATCAAAATGCATCGGGATGGTCTGGAACAACTGGGGCACTAAAAGCTCAAGACCAAAACCCGCGGTTACACGATAAGGCCCTTCGCTTATGATGGCTGTGTCGATAAACAGCTTGCCATAGAAAGTCTCCTCAAACAGCGGGTGTGAAAGCTCCGTTCCCATTGTGAGCATATAATCGCTGCCGATCGGATCATCGTCTATGCCGTCACGCGGGCTGACTCCGCGATAATCGAACCCGCGTAAATTGCCGATACCCCCGGCATAATAACGCTCAAAAACCGGGGCATTACCCAAAATCGTTCGGCCCTCAATATGACCCGACAACACCGTACGCCGTTCCACAATGTCGGTGTAGATCGTATGGAAAGCATGGAAACTCGAAGACAGATCCGCGAAAGTAAAATCGCCGCCCGGCACACCGACTTGTTCCCACCCGGCCCGGAATATGTGACCTTCACTCGGACGGAACATACTGTCCGTAGTATCATGACCTACCCCGAAACTCACGCTGCTGAGTATATTGGAGCCTTCCACGTCGATCACGTCTTGCGGCGAAATAACGATTAAAGGTGATGTCGGATCATTCGGAATCGAATAGCCGATATCCAAATCACTGATATCGATCACCTCGGCCCGGAACCCAACATCTACGCTCCAATTGTTGTCAAATCGATGCCCCAGAGTAACCGCACTGCCTATACGGCGCTCCATATAACACTCCCGTCCCCGACGTGTAAGATAAAGACTCAAATCCAGATAATACGGCTGGTCAAAAAGATAAGGCTCGTAGAAATTCAATCGCCCTCTGGTAACTTCGGTACCGGGCTCCAAATCCAATCGCAGCCGTTGGCCGCCGCCCACAAACGCGCGACCCGAAAACAAATCCTCCAGGCTCGTAGGCCACCGCGAAAGATCAAAATTCTGCTGCTGCAACGAGAACTGCCCCACCAAACCGCTGTTGGTGTCCATCCCCACACCCATCATAATCATACCGGTTTGAGTTTCTTCCACCTCGACCAGAGCGTCACGCTGCTGCGGCTCGTTGCCGATCGGCGTTACGTTTACATCCGAGAATAAGCCGTTGCCCAGTAGTCGCCTGCGTCCGCGTTCCATGGCATCCGTATTGTAAAGACCGCCCGGCAAAAAACCATGACGATCAAATTCCCGACGCACAACCCGGTCCCGCGTTTCCGTATTACCCCGCACAATTACCCGACCCAGATCAAATATACTGCCTTCGTCAATATCAAACACCACCTGGACCTCACCAGGCTCTTCCGTGAACTGGCGCAGAATATTCACCCGAGTGTAAATATAACCTTCTGCCCCGTATGTTCGCGCGACAACTCGCTGAGCCGTCGTACGCCGGCCCGAAGTCAAAATATCACCAATCTCAAAATCGGTTAACTGCTCTATAAGCTCTTCATCCGAAAACCGTTCATTCCCACTAAAACTGATATCGGAAATGTGATAACGCATTCCTTCTTCGATAACGAACGTCACCGCTGCGCGAGTCTGCTGCTCATTAATATCCTTACGAGCGAAAACACGAGCATCTAAGAAACCTTCGTCGTGGTAATATCCCGCCAAGGTTTCTACATCCCGCCGCAACTGCTCATCATCGAGCAGCCCTTTGAACAAAATCGGGAAGTACGCCGTGGTGGATATTTTGGTCGCCAAACGCCACGCCGGGAGAGTATTGCCCTCAAACGTGACACTGTTAATTCTTAGCTGCGCGCCTTCGACAATCAGATAAACAACTCTGTTTTCTGTCGCCAAAGCCCGCTCGTTCAGCGTTACCTCGGCGGAATAATAACCTTTGCTGTGATAGAACCGCAGCAGGTTTTCTACGCCGCTGTTGACCAAATACAAATCAAGAAAATCGCCCGACTGAAAATTCAGTTCCCGCAGCAAAGTCTCCTCATCGAAACTGTTGTTGCCAACTATGATAAGTTCACTGATACGCGGCGACTCAGTGACGGTGAAGACCAGGTCCACTTGGCCCTCTACAGGAATGACGGACCATTCGACATTATAAACTTCCGGCATCAAAACAACCCGCCGGGCATCATCCTCGACCATTTCACTATTAAAGGCAGCTCCCGAATGCGTCCGAATATTGGCCAAAATATCCCCCGCCGGAACCAGGCTGTTGCCTTCAATACGCACCTGACGAACAATCTGGCCGTCATAATTAACCTGTTGACCTTGGCTGACCGTTGCCCAACCCAGCAAGCCGACCAATATCAAGATAAGCACATTCACTCGCCCCATTGGCTTTACAACCGCCGACAGACCAACTGAACTGCCAATACCAACAAATCTTCGAGTTTTACCCAATCCATCCATGCTTATTCTCGCAACAGGTTTGTCGTTCCCGAGTAAATAAAAAAAGCCGGTCCCAAAATACCGCACAACAACCGCTCAGCCGGCGTCAAGCAACCCAAAACGCCACGCAGAACAACATCACCAAAATAGCGATGCCGGCCGAACCCGCTCAAATTCCATAATCAGGCTCGGGCGCATGCGATAAGTTTTCAAAACGCGTCCAATGCGGATGCCAATTCAACTCAACCGTACCGGTCGGGCCATTACGCTGCTTGGCGATAATTATCTCAGCGGTATTGGTACGCTCGTAATCAGCTTCATTGTGGTAATAATCCTCGCGATGAAGAAGCATCACCACGTCGGCATCCTGCTCAATATTACCGCTTTCGCGCAAGTCGCTCATTCGAGGCCGATGCCCCTCGCGTCCTTCGGGACCGCGGTTTAACTGCGACATTATTATCACCGGAATATTCAGCTCTCGGCCCAAAGCTTTCACGTGCCGAGATATCGTACCGACCTCCATTTGCCGTGACTCCGCACCCGGACAATACATCAACTGCAAATAGTCGATCACGATTAACTGTATATCGTGCTGTATTTTAAGGCGTCTGGCCTTGGCACGCAACTCTAAAGGTGTAAGCCCCGGGCTGTCATCAACAAAGATAGGAGCGTTGGTCAACTGCCCAGCCGCGTCGTGCAATTTGTTGTACTCGGCATCGTTGAGCATACCCTTACGCAGGGCTTGGCTGTCAACATGGCCCCGGCCGGCCAGCATACGCTCTGCCAACTGCTGAGCCGCCATTTCCAACGAAAAAACCGCTACCGGAATGTTGTTGTCCGCCCCCACATACTCAGCGATATTGAGCCCTAATGCCGTTTTGCCCATACTCGGGCGGGCCGCGATGATAATCATTTCACCCTTTTGCAGCCCGCTGGTAAGCTCATCCAGCTCAAAAAAACCCGTGGGCAAACCCTGAATATGACCGTCACGATGATCCAGCGTTTTGTAAACGTCGCTGATGATCTCGTGCATCGGGATCGCACGACCTGATATTTTTTGCTCGGTAACCTGGAATATCTTCTGCTCGGCATCGTCGAGCATTCCCTTTACGTCCGTCGTGGCTTCAAACGCCGCGGTGCTTATCTGACCGGCAACCGTTATCAGATTCCGCAGCAGAGCCTTGTCGCGCACCACGGTGGCATAATGCTCGGCGTTCGCGGCCGAAGGCACACTTTCAGCCAAACTGACTAGATATTCAACCCCCCCAACCGATTCGAGTTGACCGCGATCTCTCAGCTCATTGCGCAGCAAAACAAGATCGACAGGTTTATTCGCGTCATAAAGCGAGATTATCGCTTCGAAGACTAATTGATGATCGCGACGATAAAAATCGCCCGCGTCCAATCCGCTCTGAATTATGTCGGCAATACACTCTTTATCTATGACCATCGAGCCGAGGACCGCCATCTCCGTCTCAATATCTTGAGGCGGAACCCTCAACCCCATATCAGCAACAGGGGATTTACTCGTCGGTGTTGTCTTCGGCGGCGCTGGATTCGGGCTCGGATTCGGATTCGGTTCCTGGTTCTTCGACACCGTTTTGACCCTCCGAAACGATCGCTAGATTAACATTGGCCTTTACATCCGCGCCAAAACTCAAGACTACTTCGTACTCACCCAACTGACGCAGGTGTTCCGGCAACTTAACATGCTTAGGCTGCACCGAAAAGCCTTGTTCCTGCAACGCCTTGGCAATCTCAGCCTCCGCGACCGAACCGAAAAGATGGCCTTGCTCGTTGACATTCGCCACGATAGTAACATTGGCGCCATCAACGGCCTTGGCCGCCCGAACCAATTCTTCCTTAGCCAACCGGCGGACCTCCGCCTGGCGGGCCTTTTCCTCGGCAATCGCTTTTATGTTCGCCTCAGTCGGCTGAACCGCCATACGCTGCGGAAGCAGGCAATTACGCGCATAACCGTCTTTAACCTCGACGATATCGCCCAGAAAACCTAGTTTTGGAACATCCACGTGCAACAGCACCTTCATAATCTTCACCTCCGACGAGGGTTGAGCCGACCATGCGGCAATATTTTCTCATGTCCAACCGGCACCACGCAACAACATAGCTGCCTGTCAACCAGCACAGCCCAGTTGCATACCGGCAATTCATAGTCATTTCACATTCACGGCCAACGCGGAACTCGCCCGACCGCAACACCTAACAGACTTGCCCCTACTCCGGAGCAAACCTTTGAGCAAAACGCAACGTCGTTAACTTACATAAGGCAGCAAAGCCATGTAACGGGCCCGCTTGATCGCGTTTTGCGCTTTACGCTGACACCCGGCACAGTTACCGCTGCGTTTGCGCGAGAATATCTTGCCTCGTTGAGTCAGCAACTTGCTAATATTCTCGATGTCTTTGTAATCGATGTAGTCGATTTTTTCCCGGCAATAGCGGCAGGTGGCTGCTTCGCGTTGCGGCTTCACTCTGCGTCTGCTGGGCTTTCCTCTGTTAGTATTCTTCACAAGGACCTCCGTTTATATCCAATTTCTATGGTTGTTTTAACTCAAACTCTAAAATGGTATATCATCATCAGCCGGCGGTGTACCTTCATAACCCGACGACGACGCCGAACTCTCAGAACCGCCGTCACCGCCATCGCTTCCGCGAGAACCAACAAACGTAAAGTTCTCCACGAATATCCGATGCTTACTTCGCTTCTGTCCGTCTTTTTCCCACTGATCCAACTGCAACCGGCCTTCGATCAACAAAGGACTTCCTTTTTTGCAGTATTTGCTTATTGTATCAGCGGTTCGGCCGTAAGCCCGACAATCGATAAAACAAATGTCTTCCCGATCACTGCCGTCTTGTCCACGCCATCTTCGGTTCGAGGCCAGACCAAACTCGACCACAGGCGTTTGACTAGGCAAGTAAGACAACTGCGGATCGCGCGTCAGGTTACCCATAAAGATCACTCTGTTATAACTAGCCATCTGTCAGCTCCTTCATTCGTTGTCTCGGCTTCAGCAACCACGCCAAATAAGCGATAACCAAGCCTTTGTCTGCGCCATCGATTAACAACGACCGAGTCAGCGATATCACCTGAGAACCATGCCTGGAAACCGTCGTCCGAGATTAGCTGATCGCAGCGATAATCTCGACACAACCGCCAGACTACTCCAATTCGGACTCGTCATCGGAAATATCGGCATCTGCGTCCATATCGGAGTCGTCGCCGTCATCTTCAGCAACCGCGGTGGCAACTGCGGCCTTTTCGGGCAAGTCAGAATCGCCTGCTTCAGCAGCGGCTTCTTCGCTTTCATGCAGATCGAAAGGCGTAGCCGCGTTCATCTGCTCTTGAGCCTCGGCGACATCAGAGCTAATGTGGTCTGCGCGTAGGACTAGCATGCGGATGATTGTCTCGCTAAGTTGCACATCGCGCTCCATACCGGTTATCACCGAGGAATCCGCCCGGAAATAACTCAGAATATAAGTGCCGCGCCGATGACCTTTGATTTCGTAGCAAAGTCGGCGATCATCCCACTTACGAATATTGAGAATTTCTGCGCTGGCGCGATCAAGAATACTCTTCACCGCGTTATAAGCATCATCCCAATTCGCAGTGGCCATCGCGGAGTCCACTATGAACATTCCTTCGTAGAGACGTTTGACGCTATGGGCCAACGTAACACCTCCTAAAATAAAACTTAACACATAATAATTTAAGTTCAGTTACTCAACGACCATCAACGGGACAGTCGCATTTGATTACTCTATTTACAGTGAGTTGTCTTGGCCGTTCTCGGCCGAGTCTTTCTCACGGTTCTCGTTCGATTTATCTTTTGGCGGTTTGTTATACCGCGTCATCGCTTCATCTATGCCCCGATCCAGCCAACATTCAACAGCTTTGACCGACCGGTCCAGCGCCTCGGTCAGAATTTTGTCTTCTTCCGCCGAGAACTCACCTAGCACATGGTTTATCGCGTCGCCTCGACGCGCGGCACCAATTCCTATTCGCATCCGGGCAAAACCATCGCCAATATGGGCAATGATATCCTTCAAGCCGTTGTGGCCGCCCGCTGAGCCTTGCGACCGCAAACGAACCCGGCCCAAATCCAAGGCCATATCATCAACAATCACCAAAACATCCGACAGCAGCACCTTATAAAAGGCCATCGCCGAGCTAACACTGCCGCCGCTCAGATTCATATATGTCTGAGGCTTGAGCAGTACTATTTGCTCCGCTCGCCGTTGCAATGAACCATACAAAGCTTTATGCTTTTTGCGGTTCAGCGGGACGTCCCATTTCTTCGCCAGTCGGTCAACCAGGCAAAAGCCAATGTTGTGACGGCTGCGCTGATACTCAGCGCCGGGATTACCCAAGCCAACGATAAGCTTCATAATCTAAAAAACTCACAATACCATCATGCCTTCGAGAACTGAAACACATGACCTCAGAACACATGACAGTCGGTCTAAACCCGCTCTCTTTAACGTCAGGATTCTTCGCCTTCTTCAGACTCTTTCTCGCGGGCAATAACTTCAGGCTCAGCGGCGCCTTCCTCTGCGACTTCGGCTTCTGCTTCGAGTTCTTCCGCAATGACGCGAACGGTTGCCACCGCTGTCTCCGGATCCGTTACCAAGACGCTGCCCTGAGGTAATTTTATGTCTTTGGCCAAGATTGTGTCGCCAACCTGCATATCAGAAACCTTGACCCGAACTTCCTCAGGTATCGCGGTAACCAAACATTCCAGTTCCACATCGGCGAGCAGTTGATCCAAGACGCCGTCCTCGGCTGCGCCGGCGGGGGTGCCGCGCAATACCACAGGAACCGTTACCGTTACACGCTCGTTCAAATTCACACGAGTCATGTCAACGTGAATGATCTTGTCGTAAAGATGATCGTATTGAACGTCTTTGATCAACAGCTTCTCTGACTTGCCGTCCAGTTCCACATCAACCAGTTTATGGTGATGCTGCAACTCCAAGGTGATATCGTGCAGACTAACTGCCGCTGAGACAGGATCCGCACCGTGACCATAAACGATCACCGGAATCAAACCTTGCTTACGCAAACGCCGCGATGCAGCGGTGCCCCGGCCTTCACGTTTCTCCAACTTAAGTACTATTGTTTCAACCATACTGACCTCTCATAGCCTTTACGGAAAATCGCGCTAACAGATTTATCCTTGTGAATTCGATGTATGGCTTCGCCCAAAAGGCCCGCCACACTGAGAACTTTAAGATTCTTTAACTTCTGTGCCTGCTCACACAAAGGCACAGTATCGGTAACTACTATTTCATCGATCGGTGCTTTGGTCAAACGTTCAACCGCCGGCCCAGCGAAAATGCCGTGCGTAGCTCCAATCCGTACACTACGCGCCCCGTATTCTTTGACCAAATTCACCGCTGAGCATATCGTCCCAGCCGTGGTGATCATGTCATCAAACATCAAGACATCTCGATCTTTGACATCACCAATGATGCGAGTCGCGACCGCTTCGCTGCCGCTTTCGCGACGTTTGTCAATCACCGCTAATTCGCCGCCCAAATCCTGAGCATATATATTCGCGGTTTTGACATTGCCGACATCCGGAGACACCAGAACTACGTCATGCAAATCCAAATTACGAAAATAATCCGCGATCACCGGCTCAGCATGCAGATGATCGACAGGAATATCAAAAAAACCCTGCAACTGTTCGGCGTGCAAATCAACCGCTAAAATACGATTGGCGCCCGCTTCGGTTATCAGGTTCGCCACCAATTTACTGGTAATCGGCGTGCGGCCTTCGCTTTTTCGGTCCTGCCGGGCATAACCAAAATAAGGCAAAACCACCGTGATCCGACGAGCCGAAGCACGACGCAGACAATCGATAAAAACCAAAAGTTCCATCAGATTGTCATTTACCGGTGGACAAGTAGGCTGCACCAAAAAGCAATCTCGGCCTCGAACGTCATCCTCGATGCGGACCAGAAGCTCGCCATCCGGAAAAGTATCCACGCTGGCCCGACCGACCGGAATATCCAGATAGCCGCAGATAGCTTCAGACAACGCTCGGTTCGCCGTGCCCGTAAATACCGTCAAGGGTACTTCCTGTGCCATACCGTTTGTCATTCGATCCATATCAACCCATCTTGACCACTCTAGAACTACGTTAAGCCCAGAATACCGTAAAACTACCCGACCAGGACTCGAACCTGGAATGCGAGTACCAAAAACTCGTGTGTTGCCAATTACACCATCGGGTAATAATTACCGGCCCAGCTTACACCGGCCGCACAAACAACTATAAACAAAAGGCTTATAAGCCTTAGTCTCAATTCAAATGCGACAAATGGTACTGCCAAGCAAGCAGAAAAGACACGTCGCGGATGGGCCAAAAGCCCGCAGGGCTTTGCCGGAGGCCTGAATCGGATATGCCGCGCACTTCCGACCCATCGCACCAAACACTGCCCCGTGCGACAAAGCAAGGGGGTATTATAACACTGATATCCCCCACTGCAACCGCTTTTTTACAAATATTTTACTGTGCTTTTATCCCCAAACCACCCAAATCAGAGCCCAAAGCATCAGGGATTTTTAACCACTAAAGATCGCGAAAAGACACGAAAAATAAACATAAGGCGGATAATATTATAATACCAGTGCGGTTCGCGCCACCGGAATTCAAGCCCTGACCCAATTCTCCAACCGCAACCTTTTGATCCGCTTAAACTCCCGCATATTGTTGGTCACCAATATAGCGTCTCTCGACAAAGCATGTGCCGCGATCAGCGTATCCAACGGGCCAATCGGAACGCCTTTATGCTCCAATTCGCAGCGAACCAATCCGTAGGCTGCACAAGCATTATTGTCGAAAGGCAATATTTCCAAAGGCGCACACGCTTCTACCAATAATTGAGCATTCTTGGCTGGATCAGCACTGCGATGCACCCCATATTCCAATTCCGCCAGCGTTATAGCGGATATGGCGACCTCGCCCGGCGTTTGTTGCTGCAAACGCTTAATAGCCCGACCGGCTGGATGCCTTAAAATATCGATGCAGATGTTGGTGTCCAGCATATACATCAAAGGCCTGGCCTCCTATCAGCCTTATCCGGCTGCTTCCGATCCGCCATGAAATCCTCCGTAAACTGCCCCGAAGCCCGCAACAGCGACTCCCAACCAGAGTTCTGCGGATACAGCACAACCACATCCCCTATTCGATTAATACCAACTTCATCACAATCAAACCGATACTCTTTGGGCAGACGCACCGCCTGACTGCGACCATTGTTAAATATCTTTGCGGTATCCATAAGTCCCTCTTTTCTGGGGCAAAACCCACGATTACTTCTCCCACATTTGCCATTCGGTATATATCATAGTATATATCGCCAAAAAAGTCAAGGCAACTTCAGCTCATATTGTCTCACCCCATAATCCTCTTCACCCCCGCACCGCGGGCGTGGCGATGCCGTGGTCGTTGGGAGGCATAGTATAACCCAACAGCTGCGTAATCGCGTTTACGGTTCGCAGGGTCGCCCCCTTGTTAGCGACGATCACATCCTGGGCTCGTTTACCCAATTGCTCAGCATAGCCGACCTCGCTGAGCAGCCGCCCCACCGCTTCTGTAAGTTCTTTGCCATCCGCCACTTTCAAAACCGCATCAGCTTGTTTCAATTCCTGAACCGTCGCGGTGAAATTTTCCGTATAAGGTCCGATAATCGGCACCCGCCCCAGGGCTGCGACTTCCATCATATCCGAGCCGCCCATCGGCACCAATGATCGGCCGACAAAGACCGCCTTGGCTAAGCTGTAAAACTTCCGCAAATCGCCCATCGTATCGCCCAGAATCACCGCGTCGCGATCCGCCTCCGTCGGCTGATAATCGCCGTTCTTGATACTGCTATAGCGTAAAACGTGATGCCCAGCCGCCTCGATCAAACGCGCTACCTCATCAAATCGCTCCGGTTTACGCGGCACTATCGCCAACCGCAAACCCGCTCCATCTGATCGCTCCTTCAATCGGCCGAAACAATCCAGAATAATCTGCTCCTCGCCGGGCCCCGTTTGGCCCGCCACCCACAAAGGTACATCCTTATCCAATTGTAACTGCTGCGCCAATTCCGCTGAGCCGGCCACCTGATCGGTCACCTCGGCGGTATCGTACTTCAACGTCCCCGCCACCTTGACCTGCTCTGCGGGCGTCCCTAGATACCGAAAACGCTCCGCGTACGTCTCATCCTGCACCAGCGCCAAACTAACACGCCTAAACATCCCCCGCACCAACGGCGCGACCTTACGATATCGAGGCCAACCTTTACCCGAACCAATCCGCCCATTGGCAACCACCACCGGCACCGCCAGACGCTTGGCTACCGCGGTAAAATTGGGCCAAACCTCCCCTTCCATCATTATACACAATTGCGGATGCACCCGACGCAGCGCCCGCGCCACACCGGTCGAAAAATCCCACGGAAAAAAGAAAACCCTGTGCGTCTGCCCGTAAAGCTTATCCGCCCTATCCATGCCGGTATCGGTAGTTGTACTGATAACAATCTCAAAGTTAGGCAGGAATTTCTCCAGGGCTTTGATCAACGTCGCGGCCGCGTTCACCTCGCCCATACTCACCGCATGAATCCAAATACAAGGCTGCTGACTATGACGTACAGGCACAAAACCAAAACGCTGTTTCCAGCCGGTCCGGTAGCGTTTCTGCACAAGAACCCGGTATAAAATCATCGGCCAAATCAGTAGAAACACCAACGCGTATAAAAAGTCGCGAAACAACAACATAAACCAGTATCTCCGCGTAAAACCGGGCAATCAAAGCGGTAATCTCAGCATTCAACCATCTTAAACGCTTATTTTAGGGACCTTTAGCGAGACTGCAAGCCGAAATTCCGCAACACCTTCAACCGGCAGATATATCCAAAACATCAAAAAGACTTGTATTATTCAGTTCACAGTAATTGTAACCTTTTGCTTTTCAATGCGTAAACCCTTATAGAATAGGAAACCGCGATAGAATAGGGAAACGCGACGCTGTTCGCGAACCACAGAAAAGGAATCTGTTATGAAGACCTTATTGACAATAGTTTTATTGGCTGGATTGACCGTCACCGCCGGCGCCAGCCAGCTGGACCTGCGTCAGGTGCCCAGCGATGTGGATTGGCTCCTGCATCTAGACTTGGATTTGCTGCGGCAATCAGAATTTGGACAAGCTATCCGTGAACATCTCGAATCTTTAGGACTTGAGGCACGAGCGCAAGAATTTACAGACTACTGGGGATTTAATCCACAGGAGAGTGTAACGGGCATTACGATGTTTGGTTATGGTAGAGATTGCGAGCAAACTGTTATTCTGCTGCACGGGAGATTTAACAGGCAGGCTATCGAACAAGTGATCGGGGCGAAGCCGGACCATGCTTATTCGAGCTATCGGAATATGGGGGTTCATAGTTGGTTTTCGCCTGAAGCCTGCGGCGACGGACAAGGCCACACCGCCAACGGTATTGTGTTTAACAGTACCTTAATTGTCGCCAGTGTTAGTTCCGAACAATTCCGTGCTGAGATTGACGTGCTGACCAGTTACAAAAGCAACATGGCCTCGGAGGGAGCTATCGGGCAAATTGGTGAAATCTCTCAAGGGGCTATCCTCGCGGCGGCGGTTCGTAATTTAGGCGACTTAACCAGCGAGAGAGAAATCCAAGGCATAGCGGTAGAATCGCATCGCCATTTACGTAGGTCAGGGGTTATTGGTGAAAATGATCGGGAGGATGAATTGCCGCGGGCTACTATTCTGCGACAGTGTGATGAAATCACCTTTCGGGTTAGTGAACAAGATGAGCAGCTAATGCTCGAAGCCAATCTGCTAACCAACGATGTGGAAGCGGCCGGCAACATCTGCCAAGTATTGTATGGTATTCGGGCTTTTGCCATTCTGTCAGAAGATGAAAAACCTCGAATGGCTGAACTGGCCCGCTCGGTGGAGTTTAACTGTCAGGCTGAGAGCATCGATATCAGCATGGCGTGTCCTTGGCCTTTCGCTTTCGATTTTATAACTGAACGCTGGGAGCAATTGACTCGGCAACAATAACGGTACAGTTCTTTTGACGCAGCGAACGCTGGTATAATACCGCAAAGAAAATTTCCATTGACGAACCTGACGAGGCTATAAGCCAATGGTAAAAAACATTAGCGCCGACCACAGCACCTCCATTACCCCGGAGGTGCTGCGCTAATGTTTAATGAAGAATCTGTCGGCGCATTAAGTGTGCATGAATTGGTGCGCCGGGCCCAACAAGGTGATAAGGCATGTTACGGGGAGCTAGTGAAACGTTATTGGAAGAAGTTGTTTCTCTTTCTACGTCAAAAGACGAACAGTATGGAGGACGCTGAAGACTTAACACAAGAGACGTTTATCAAAGCGTATCGTAATTTGCATCGTTATCGCGAATCATACGCTTTTAGCACTTGGCTTTATACGATCGCGATTCGCTTGGCGTATAGTCAGCATCGTAAAAATCGCGCGTCGGCGGCGCTGCCGGATGCGGTTGAGGACAAGCAGCCTAACGCAGTGCAAAAGCTGATTCGCAATGAACAGGGAAGCATCTTGTGGGATAACGCGAGGAAGCTGCCGGGCTATCAATATGATGTTTTGTGGCTTCGTTACGCGGAGAGTCTGGACATGGATGAGATAAGCAGGGCCTTGGGCAAGAGCAAAATCCACGTGCGTGTTATACTGCATCGGGCACGAAAGGGTTTGAGTAAACTATTGGATAATGTTGAAGATAAGACCGTTGATTACCGAGATGAAGAAGACACTGAATCGTCGCGATTTTCTTTGAAGGATTGATAAGATGTTTTGCAGTTATATTCAATGGAGTGTTTCGCGGGCATTGGACCACGGCCAAAGGCTTAGCGTGCGAGCTGAGCGTCATATCGCCAAGTGCGCCCGCTGCAAGCGTTTCTATGACGCTGCGCTGAAGCTGGATCGGCAGCTAAGGGATGTTGATGATACGAGAGGGTTGGTTGATCCGGCTTTGCCGGAGCGTATCATGCTGAATTTGGGCCGGGACGCTGATAAGGGTGATAGTATTATATTGCCGATCGCATCGCCGATTCGAGTTGGTATGCGAATCGCGGCGTTAGTGGTGATTGTACTGACAATCGGGCTGATATGGCAGCAGTCGCAGGTACCAGAGGCAGCCCCGGTACAGCCGACGGCGGAAATAACACAGACCAATACCGCATTACAGGATTTGATGAGCGTGCCAGGGATGCTGACGGAATTGGATGTTTCAGATGGGCAACAGAATAGAACATCGATAATGACGAATCCGCTGGAAACGGAGATCAAATCGTTGACTGAAGAAGCTGAGCAAATGGCGGACTTTTTGTTCGTATCTTTGATGATAGACAGTTGATGGGTTGGCGGCGAATTGCTGGTAGATATGGTCGCAAAAATGCGCAAAATTGCGGAGCGGAAATGAGAGATTTGGCGGGATTCGGGCGCGATTGGTTGGGCAGGTGAGCGCAGGACGGCGGGAAGTGAGATGCGCAAAAGTTTGCCGGGAGCGCACAGCGGTGGGAACTAG
The DNA here is from genome assembly GCA_016928435.1 of Sedimentisphaerales bacterium. GTDB lineage: Bacteria > Planctomycetota > Phycisphaerae > Sedimentisphaerales > SM23-30 > JAFGKT01. Next base: position 81,100 of record JAFGKT010000080.1, read on the forward strand.
GGGAAAAAGCGTTTCAAAACGAGCAAAAATTCAGCGGTTTTGATTGGTTTTGGTTAGAAACGGAGCGGTTTTTTTCAGAAACGGATGAGTTTTTTGGGGTGGCTGATTTTGCGCGGTTTGGTCGGTAGCGGGAATGCGCGGACGGGGAATTTTATCCGCAGATTTGCGCAGATTTTAAGAAAGAAGATTGGCTGCCAGGGGCAGGTTGGAAGCACAGGGGGATTAGTCGTAAGTACACTGAAGTCGATAAGGTCGGGGATTTTTTGACCGCGAAAGACGCGAAAAAGAAGAGAACCACTAATGGACACGAATTTTCGCGAATAAGAATTGGCTGCCAGGGGCTAGCATCAGGCACATGGGGTTAGTCGAGAGTGAAATGTAGGTGAGTGGTCAGGGAATTTATCCGCAGATTACAAAGTGTTGCGCAGATTTTAGATGGGCCAAGGGCGGAGCGGCGGATAAATGGGGACATGCAGATTGCAGCATGGGCTAAGAGCCCATCCTACGGGACTGGTCAGGGATGGTGGGCATGGCCCACCCTACATTTGGGTTAGATTTTTTTTGGGCGGTTTAATCGGTGTAGTATGGCAGTTCTGTTACTCTTAGATGGGTGCAGCCGAATGGGATTAGTTCTATTTCGGTTTCTTGGCCTTTCGCGGCAACGGGGCTGACTGGGGCATCGGCGGCGACGCAGATGTCTTTCTTCCATTCGGGCAGCTGCTTGGCGGCGACTTTGATGGAGACCGGGGGGTTGGTGTCGCTGAATGGGCATTTAGAGTCCACGGAAGCTTCAGTGACGGTGGTCGGTGAGTTTATATTGAGGGCGTAGTTCCAAGGGGACTTGGCGTAGATTTCGTAATCGCAGTGCGGAGGTTCGCGGAACGGTTTGTCCTGATTGACAAGTTTGCGATCTTCTTCGACCTTGAGCGAATAAACGATTGGGCCTCGTTTGAGGGTAACAGCGTTGTTGTGGCGATGCTCGTATTCGACTTCCATGTTCAGCTTCAGGTCGATCTGCAATTCTCCATTCAGCGAAACGTCGATTTTATGGTAGGCACCGCCGGCGGTAATGTGCTGAGTCTTCTTGCCAGATTTTAGTTCGGCGCTGCGGCACCACTGAGGAATGCGGATATAGAATGGGAAATCGACTTTAGATTTGGATTCGAGGGTAAACTTGAGTTTGTTTTTGAAAGGATAATCGGTGTCGAGGGTGATTTTCACCTTTTCGCCGTTAACGGTCGTTTTCAGCTTAGACGGAGCATAAGCGGTGGCGGCAATTCCGTTGTCCTCGGTTTTCATCCAAAGGGAAGCGACGAACTTGGGCCAACCCTGATGCATATTGGCTGTGCAGCAACCGAAATGCGGCTCTAGGCCATAAATGTTAGCGTCGGGGTCGTTGGTGTTCCAGGGCATGGCGGGGTTGATGCTGCATTCGATCTGGTTGGTCTGCTGATCGTACTGATGAGCCCACATATCTCTGGTAAAGAAAGCGGGCAGGGAATTATAAGCGATTTTTTCGAGGCGGTCGGAATACTTGACATCACCAAAAACCTGGATCAGATGTTCGAGCGAGTACATATATTCAATAGCCCCGCAGAGTTCGGCGCCTCGCGTGGGTTTGGTTCCGGCTAGGCATTCGTCGCCGGTAAATGTTCCGACGGCGGTGCCGTGATGCTTATCAAGCATGTCAACCATCCTGTCCGTGGCGAGCTTTTCCGCGGGGTCGGCGGTGATTCTGTGCATAAGAGCATAGGCTTTGACCGCCATGGCATCGTTGACGATGTGGCTCATGAAATTCCATCCGCCTTTAGGGGTAGCCTCGGTCATAGGCCAAGAGGCAAAGAAGGTTTTCCAGCCGAACCCTTGGGCTTCGAGTTTGGCTACCAAGTCGAGGAGCCACTGCTGAGGTTTCTTTTCATAGAGCCAGAGAATGGCGACGAGGGCTTCGAACCATCTTGCTTGGCCCCAATCGAAAAGAGGACACCAATTGATGGCGTCGTCGATTTTTTTGAGGGCCTTTTCGACGGCCTTGACGGCACGCTTGTCGCCGGAGAGTTCGTAATACTGCACGACCATTTTAGTGGCTAAGAACTGGGCCCAGATGTCGTATCGGTCCTTGGCTTCAGGATTGGTGACGTTGGAACTTTTTGGGCCTAGCCAACCATCTTCGTGCTGATGCTTGAGGATATAGTCGAGATATTTTTCGACCCGGGCAATCATATCTTTATCGCCCAGCAGATAAGCCAGGGGCATGAAACCATCGAGCCAATACGGGGCCCGCTCCCAACCCTCAGCTTCGCCGCCAAACCACGCGCTGTCTTTGACGTCAGGCCAGAAGTCTTCGAGATGGCCCGTGAGGCCATTGGCCTGAATGGTCAGTTGCTGACGCAGCCAGCCTTGAGGTTTGATCTCTTTAATATCTACCGGTTGGAAAACAAGAGGTTTTAGCTTTTTCATGACTTCTTATCCTATCTTAGCTATTAGGTATGGGGTTGATTTAGATTTCGCCGGGTTTGTGCTTGTAGCGGAACAGAATCACGAAGAGGATGCCGATGACCAAACTGTATGCGGCAAAGGCGAGCATGATTCCTTGCCAATTCTTAACACCATCAGCCGAGGTGTAGAATGTATCGATTACTAAACCGCTTATATAACTTCCCAAAGCAGCGCCGATGCCGATTACCATTACCTGATAGAGGCCCTGGGCACTAGAACGGATCGAGGGATCGACCTTCTTTTCAATGTAGAGCGATCCGGACAGATTGAAGAAATCGAAAGCCAGCCCCCAAATAAACATCGAAAGGATAACCAAGTACCAGAGTTCTCCTGGATTACCGTAAGCCAATAGCAGCCATCTGAGAACCCACGCAATACAGCTCATTACCATAATTTTCTTAATGCCAAATTTCTTCAAGAAGAACGGAACCAGCAAAACGAAAAACATTTCGGAGAACTGCCCCAGCGAAACAATAATCGCGGGGAACTTCAACATCGGACTGTCAGCATATTTCTCGATATTGGCAAAATCATGCAGATAGGGGTTTACATACGCATTACTCAACTGCATGCAAATTCCCAGCAGTATCGAAAACGCAAAAAACACAGCCATATTGTAACTTTTGAAAAGTTTCAAAGCATCCAGTCCCAAACGGCTCACCAAGGAACCACCGCCCTTACCCAAAGGCGGACACGCGGGCATCATAAACGCCACGATACAAGCCAGGGCTGACGCACCCGCTGAGATGTAAAACTGCATAGCCGATGTTTCAAAGCCCAGCAGACTGGTGGCCCACATACCCGAGGCGAATCCTAGGGTACCGAAGATTCTCAGGGGCGGATACTCTTTGATGATATCCATCCCCGCTTGTTCCATAACATTGTAGGAAATGGAAAAAACCAGGGGAATCGTAGGCATATAGAAGCACATGTTTAACAGCATGACCCAAAACAGTACATTTGGAGTACGGACCTGGGGAATGAAGACCATGCAAGCCAGACATCCTATGTGCAAAACACCAAACAATCTTTCCGCGTTCAACCAACGATCCGCGATGATGCCGCCTATCGCCGGCATGAAAATCGCTGCCAGACCAACCGTTGACATAATCGTGCCAAATTGAGATGCGGTCCACTGCTTTGTATCAAAGCAGTAGGCGCCGATTGTGATTAACCAGGAACCCCATGCTAAGAATTCGAAATACTGCAGAGCGGCGATCTTGATTTTTAGCTTCATGTGCAAATTTTCCTTTGTTGATTTGGGGGATTAGCTGTTGATCTGGGTTCCAAGCTCCAATGACAGTTATTGTGTCGCGTTGACTCCGACCTTTATTCAAAAAAATACCGGTTAGCGGGGTAGAAATCAATAAAATCTTGGTCTAATTGTACGCGGTCCCAAGAAACAGCATGGGCTGCGAGGCCATTCTACTTGATTGGCAAAACGCCAGGAAGTGGGCGATGAGATCGGGTGGAGGTGGTGTTGGGGTTGGCGGGCGGACGGCGGGGGCAGCTAAATATATGCAAACACAGAGGTTGCGCCGGTCACTTTACGCCAGGATTGGATTGGGGGCTATTGGGCGAAGTTGATTCTGATGGCCAAGGGACGCGCGTGGTCTAGGGGTTTGCTGTAAAGGATTGAATGGTGGTTCTTGTTAGAGGCGACCGTTAGAGCTTTGCTGCACTGCCATGAACCGGTTGGGGACAGGACGTGGATGTCGGTGATTTGTCGTTGGTCGTAGAGTTCGATTTTGGCTTGCGGATAGGGATCGAGGGTTAGATTGAAGATGGTCGCTATGGTCGCATGTTGGAGGTCACGGCGGATAAGGAGTGGGAATACATTGTCGGGCACGACGGCGGAGAGCGTATCGCGGCTGAGCCATCGCATAACGTTTTGGAGTTGTTCGCGTCGATAGTGGTTGTTGAAGGATGAGCCGCACGCGGTGGTCCAGTCGAGAAGATGAACGACGACTCGGCCGCCTAGCGAATTCTCAAAGGCAAACATCGAGGGATACTTTCGCTGGACATCAGGATCGACCAGGGACGAGATGAGCTTGGCTTTGTCGGAGAGTTGAGCTTGGGAATAGCTTGGTCTGCTAAAGAGGTTGGGGACGGTGAGGGTCATCATTTTGGCTTTGGCGCCACCGAAAGATTTGTTGTGATATTCCTCGGCTGAGAGCGGTTCTAGATCATCGATGCAGACGGGCGGGGCTATTTGTTTTATACCTATATAGTCACCGAAACCACGTTCGAAGAGAACGGAGGCGGCGACGGCGTCAAGGAACAAGCCGCCGGACAGCAGTTGTTTGATTTCATCGTCGCTGTAATTTCGCAGCATTTGGCCGATGGTGGCTTTGACATTTTCATCGGAGTATGTGGTGGGCAAACCGAGGGTTTCGAGAGTTTCGGCGATCCAATAGTCGTTCGCGGCCAGGGCGGAAGCGTCCACGGCGTTGTCCAAATGCTTATTGTAGCCGTGCTTGGTGGAAAACAGAAGTTGGACGCCTCGCTGACGGGCTGGGCCTTGCGCTGCCGCCGCCAATGAGTTGAGGTATTTTTTCTCACTCGCCAACATTTGGAGCATGTCTGGATCATCCGCCATGGTCGAACCGCAATGATCGAACAAATTCATCGTGACACCCTCGCAACCGAGGGCATACGAGGCAGCCATCTGCAGGAAGGTGAAATTCAAGCTCTTGGAATAAGCGGTAAAGGGGACGTTTTCGACTTCGGTCTGCTCGATGGTACCTTCGGGCAGTACGTAACGGGTGATCTTGATGGAGTCAGCGGTGAAATATAGGCCTCGCAGGGAACACTCGGCATAGCTGCCCAACGGGGGTCTGCTTATGAGCTTGCCGTTGGGGGACATGACATCCGCCAGTTTGTGCCAATCTCGCCCTTCCATGCAGTGCGCTCGAGGGCCGGACGACATTAGGCCAAAAGACGTTTCGGGTGAAACCGCCTGGACCGCATCAATCATGATCTTGACTGTTTCGAGTATGACGTCGCGCTGCATATCGAGATACTCTTTACGCCAAGGATGGGGGTTTTCTGATTTGATGATCGCGGCGGTTAGCTGTTCACGGGTAACCTTTTCGCCAATGCGCTCGGAAAACCTGGCCAAGTGCAGATCGCAGAAACACGAAATGGTAACCGGTCGATGATTGAAGGTACGCAGATCATCTTCAAGCCAGATGACCGCGGGGTTGAGCTTGGCATACTCAGTCCAGACCTTTACGACATGCTCGCGCCAAGCCGGGGAGAGCGGACAGGCACAACATTTGTCCTGGATACCGGTCCAATCGACCATGGTCTGCAAACCAGGGATATTCACGCTGCCGTCACGTCCTCTGTCACAATGGCCGAACGTAATCCATGGATTAAGCGAAAAGACAATCCCTTTTTCTTCAAGCGTTTGCTTTAGAGGTTTGAGCTTGCGGCAGTATTTTTTGACCCATTCCAGGTTTGGCTGGCCATGGGTAAACTCCTCAGAATCGATCTTGGCGATAAGCTCATCGACGCCCGCTTTGGGCAGGCTCTCCAAAACTTCATCGGCTAACTCTTGAAAACGCCAAGGCGCGATCGTCCGCCTTAAAGCATACCATGCGTTGCTCATGTTATATTCCTGATTCTCGTAGTGTATCTATTTGAAGAATGATTCCAGCAAATCTTTCATGCCCCCGTCGTATTCAGCCAGTTGCAGATCGCCGCCTATCTGCTGGTTGCCCCCAGAGAAGTAAGCTAAGGTTTTGCCCTTCCACTGACATAGTTCGACATCGGAAGCGTTGGTTTCCATCACACCGGGGTAATGCTGCGGATTGACCTGATGATTAGGGTCAAAATCAAGAAAGACTCGATCTTCGGGCGCTTCCTGCCAAGTGAATAGATCTTTGGAGCGTGCGATCCTGGTGCGATAACAGGGTGCGCCTTTTTCATCAAATCCTTCAAAGTTCAAATACAGAACATAATAGTATCCATCAAAGCAGTATAGTGCAGGGCCTCCGACGTACTTTTCGGTGCCATAAAGAGCGCCGTCGATCAAAGACCAATTACGCAGGTCCTTGGACTGATAGAACTTGAAGGTAAACTTGGTCCATCGCGGGTCGTCGGTCTCTATGAGCATGATAAACCGATCGCCATCGTGTATCACGCCGTTATTGAAGAGGTTCTCATCGGGGTTGGCCTCTATGATGACCTCGGGCTTAGACCAGGTGATGAGGTCGTCACTGGACAGAATCTTGTATTTTTTGATATGCCACCATGGTTGATCCCAACCAAGGTCGCCGCAAAAGGAATATACCCGATCTTCCCAGACGAAAGCGGTGGCGAAATAATGGTTCATCAGCGGGACACTGATAACAATGTTCTTTTCCACATCACGGATGCGAAACCCATCTTCGTGGAACATGTCGCAATCAAGGGGAGTGCCGGGAAAATCTTCCGCGCGTTTGAAGTTTTCGAGCAGATAGAATCTATCCCGAAAGACAAACGGAGTAACCTCGGCACATGTTTGTTTTACCACACCTTTTTTGACTAATGGATTCGTCCAGCCCATTGCGTTACCTTTCGCATATAACAGACAGTATCAATAATTACCACACATAGCGGTTTTCAACATAAATAACCGAACTACGCTCGTTATCTCCACAGTCTAAAGGGCAAAACTATAATTGAAGTATTGTATAGAGCCGTGGGTTTGCGCAAGCAAGTAGTTTTTCGCATAAATCCAAATGTTTTTTGCCCCCTACCCTAAACCCCTGGTCCAGCGGGATGGACATAAACACATAATAATAGTCGTAAGCGTTCACAGTAAGAGAAACGGCGAATCGTGAGCGGATAGATTGAGCGACGGTAGGTGGTTGGAGAATGAGACTTGGTTGGTGTTCGACCACCCTTTAGCTGCGCGAAAGGGTGCCACCCCGGTTATTGATTGGGAAAAGATGTTCGGCATTGGTAACTACTACAATGGATACGATAGTGAATCGAATGTGACATATTTATGTGTGAAGAAATACGCGAAGATGAATTAGGTGTTTGTTGAGGACGACGATAGATGATAGGGCTGGGAAACCGCGTGTGCAAACAAGTTGCACACCCTACGTTAGGAGTTAGCTCTGCTTTGGAGGGTATGGCTCACCCTACTTTAGCAGGACACCTTCGATTGTCTCTATGATACCTTGGTCTTCTTCCATAGCGTCGGTGCCCAATGTCGAGCGGCGCTGGGTCAATGGTCCCTTAATACGAATATGTTTGGGCTTAACTGTTTGCCCTTTCTTAGCCTTCAAATGCCGCAATACTAACTCAGCGGCACGACGTCCGATCTCCGGTCTGCGTTCATCCACGGTTGTCAAGGAGAAGAACGGGTTATCCGTAAAATCCAGGCCACCAATACTTGCTAAAGCCAATTCGTCCGGTACTCGGATTTTCATCTTTCCCAATTCCGTCAGAATCTGCAGTCCAAGAGCATCAGAGACCGTCAATACGGCTGTGGGACGATTAGGCTGCGACATCAGCTTACGCAGGCTTGCTGACATTGAGAGGAAACTGCCCAATTCCGTCTGAACTATGCTGTTATTATCACACGGCAGATTCAGACGAGCCAACTGTTGTTTGAATGCCTCGGCTCGGTCAAGCAGGGTTTCGGATTCGTATTGCACGGTCATCAACGCTATTTTCCGGTGGCCCAGACTATGCAGATGGCCCATACATTTTTCAATCGCATCAAAAGGATCCAACGCCACCGATGACGCCTGGTCCACTTTCATCAAGTAGTCGGAAACGAATACCACGGGGCAACCTCCAGCCAATACTTGCTGATATTGCTCATAGCTATCGGCGTGGGGCAAAGCAATCAGTGCTTCCACCCTCTTTTCCAACATCATATCCAGCTCTCGCTGCTCTTTATTTCTATCCCAATAGTAAACCGCCAAGAGCGTCTCGTAATCATGCTCATCCAGTACTTCCTGAATCCCCTTGACTATCTCATGTGCCGTGGAGCCACTTATGTCCGGGCACATCACCCCCACCAAACGCGTTTCACACGAGGCCAGGGACTTAGCCCAATAGTTGGACCGATACCCCAATTCCTGTGCCTTCTCCAGCACACGCGCGGCGGTTTCGGGTGCGATCTTGAATCCGCGATATTTGCCATTCAATACAAATGAGACTGTCGTGGTTGACAGCCCCACTTCTTTGGCAATCTCGGTAATTCCCACTATTTTAGCCACAAGCAAATCCTTAACATAAACCCACTAGCCGGATATTCCGATGAAAGTTCGCGTCAGAGCCGGAGTTATCTTTGGTCTGGTTCATTCGAACGTTCCGTGGCATGTTCTTCGAAGACATCTATATAATCCTGGGCGGTTATTCCATACTCCGCCAGTGTTTCAGCATCAAGGGTATCGCGTGGGTCGCCGGCGTGGGGTGTACCTTCGGTGTAAATCCAATAGGCATTGGTAATTTGTTGCGCGATATTTAGTTGTTCATCGAGATAGCTTGGAAGGTAGTTAGCTCTTTGGGTTCGGCAGTTGTAAGGATGGAAACCGGGCAAGACACGATAGAGAAATGGATAGGCTTCGAAGGTGAGGTTTACATAGAAGTCGGGCATATGTTCGAAGTATTGATTCAGATGGTTGAGGTCTTGGACGCTGGGGGGCATTTCACTATGGCCGGCTCCGTAGGTTTTTTCCAGCGCCATTGAGACGCGAATGCCGGCGTCATGGATACCTTTGAGGAACCAATAATTGCCCATCATATAATCTTCGGGGTATTCTTCGGTGACGTATTGGGCGCCGCCTACCAATTGGAAATTGCCGAACAGTCGCCCTTCCCACATTTGGATTATCTCACAATCCCAGATTTCTTTCAGCACTTGGCCATATTGCAGGCCTCGTTGGTAATAGAGTCCATCGGGGCCCCAATGCTGGGTGTAGCGCCAAGCCATTTCGTTAGAATAGGTTTCCGCATCCCAAACCAAACCGGTAAAACCTAACTCACGGGCTTGGGCATAAACTTGTCGGGCCTGCATAAAGCATCGCTGCCAGACCTGATCGTTTTCGAGCATCTCGGGACTATTGACGAGGCAGGTGAAGAATTCATGCTCGCCGAGCCAGTATCGGATTCCGCGCTGGGTGAATTCATCTAATGCTCCGGATTGTTGCCAATGGTCAAAGCCGGCATTATGGACCGTTTGCGGCCAAGCTGTTTCAATATAATCGAGCCATAAATCCGTCACGCCCAGCTCATCGCTTAGATAATCGATTTTGTCCAGGAAGTCCCTTTGCACATCCAGCGCCCAGCAGCACAGATGTCTCTCTGGAATATTCTCTCTGCCTACAACCGCAATCTCAGCAATTCCCACTCCCTGCAATTCTATCGTCACATATCTGCCAACCGCGGGTCCAATAGATATCTCGGTTTGCGAGCCAGGTGTCATCGCCAAATTGACGCGACGATGCAATTGAGGTCGGTTGAGACCGGCGCCGTTGCCGAGGGATATTTCCATAACCCAAACGCAACGCTTATCGGCACCGTTGGTGAGAATTACTTTTTCGACCTGACAGGGGCGGCCTAGATCCAGCATTATTTCCGCCCCGGCGCTGTAAGAGGTGTTGGGCAAATCCAGAACCATGTCCGGTCCGCCATGATAGTTGGTCCATTCAAGGACGGTGTTGACATCACCATCAATGGCGTTTAGGGGGTCATTGATTAGTTCGCTGCCGGAAAGCCCCTGCGCGGACGCGACGGTGACGCCCTGTATAACCTGGGATTCCTGCCCCCAAGACACGGTGGACAGCCAGAGCGCAGAGACCAACACTAGAACGCGATACTTTGCCAAAGCATATCTCCCATACTACAAATTGTGATTCGCTTTATAAAGTCAGCTATCGGTTCTATGATTGGTAAGCGTTCACACGACAGATCGCAAAGTAAGAGAACCACGAATGGACACGAATATTCACTAATAAGAATTCGCTGCCAGGGACAAAGGCGGAAGCACGAGGCAATAGTCTTAGGTGCGGTGTGGGCGATAGGTCAGGGATTTTAAATCGCGAAAAGACGCGAAAGATAAACCCGAATAGCTACGAATAGGCACGAATAAAGGCATTATTGGGGTTTATCGATGGTTGCAAGGGCGTGAACTGTTCTATGGTTGAAACTCGACGACTACCAAACTATCGCACCTTGATTACTGTTACTGTTATCTTGGCTCAAATATCCAAAAATCGTAATAGCGACTTTCGGTATCCCCTAACGGCAATGGTGCCGTCTCATGCGTTTCATTTGTGGCATGGCCATCCAACCAAAGTACATTAAATGAGCCGACGCCGTAAGCAGCAAATGGTGTAGGAGAGGTTTGGGTCCAACCATGGACCTGGCGATTTTGCCAGGCAGGCTTACGAGAGGCGTGGCGGAACCAGTCAACGGTCTCTTCGTTGTCATTAAAAACCATCGTTGAGGGCCAAATCAGAGTACCATCGGCGATTATTATCTTTTCCGAGGGGGTGCGTATTTCGGTTATGCGATGCATACCTCGGGCCCCAATCGCTGTTACGCTGCTGGTTGTTTCATTATACGCATAGCCACCGCCATAAGCGGCCCCTTCTATTGGTTTGCCTCCCGGTATTGACGGACAGACCATAATTTCGGGGATTTCGCCAATCTGCCAGCCTGTGGGACTCAGCTTGAAACGTTCATCCATCATCCCCGGCCAACCAGCCGAGATCATTTGGCCGGCACTATCGTACTCCGGTTGGTTGTTGCCGGGCAAAATCCAATCATCGTTTTCTGACTGATATATTTGCCCAAAAGTCGCCAACTGGCGCAGATTCGACTGGCAAACCACACTCCTGGCCTGTTCACGCGCCTTGCTCAAGGCAGGTAGCAATATCGAAACCAACAAGGCGATAATCGAAACCACCACCAAAAGCTCGATCAAGGTAAAAGCGCGTTTTTTGGTCCGCACGGCTGCCATTATATCCCTATTGTATCTCATAATTTTACCTCTTGTTACTAGAACCTTATAGAGAACTTGCGTGATAATTCAAACCAAACAATCAATTTGCTTCCAGCCATTGTTGGGCCAGGACTGCTAGATCATACATATCGACGTAGCAATCCGGGGCACCGATGGGGCCGCTGATGTCGCCGGGGAAATATACCGTTCCTCTGTCGCCGCATTCGGAAGGGAAGGCAGCCAGGACGGGTTCATCGCCGATGTAGATTGAATCAATGAACAAATTGCCGGTGTTAACCCAATCGTTACGCGTCATAGCCGAGGAGAACACTACAGTGCCGAGTCCATTATTGGTATTTCCGGTTTCGATTGTCTTTACGTAATCGGTCCCGAGAAAGACATCAATGGTGCCGCTGTAGTAGAGTATTCCTCCGTACATGTACGTTCGATGTCTGAAGGATATGGTTTGCCATTCGTTGTTGACAAAAGTGCCGATATCCACAGTGGGGGTTCCGGGGTATCCATCAATGGTGATTCTTCCGGTGCCGACGGTCAGCTTCATGGTAAATCCGACCATATCGTAATATACCCCTCTGGTGGTCGCAATCCATGCTCCGGACGAAGAACTCAAGCCATCGAAATTAGGTTTGAAAGCAAACTCAAGCCACTCAGCCCTGGTGACTTGGTCAAGCTGAACATAACTCGTGCGATAGCCTTCAGTATGCAGGCATTGGGTGCCTTGCTCGGCATCAGTGTCCACGACATTTCCTGAAATGGCATCGGCAAAATAGTAACAGTCCCACGAAGGATCACCTTGGTAGCGTATCTCACCGAGCTGAAAGCCCTCTACTGCTTCAAATCCACAATAATAGACTATTTCTCCACGAACCAATGGGCAAAACATCAAAACAGCCGCGATACACATTATCAGATTCTTCTTTATCATTATATATCTCCTTGCTTCGATGGAGCCATGATAAGGTACCATCGGAATCATACCTTTAGATTACTCAGTGAAAGTATAAACGCCTACGCCATAGCCGCCCAACGACACGGATATCTGACCGGTGGGGAAACTCAACGCCGGGCTACCGAACAAGGCGGTGTAATTTGTGGTCGCGAGGGGCCAATCGATGGTAACCGATGCCGCGGAGGCTCTGGAATTGACAATAACCAACAGATGCTGGGGCGCAGCGGTCTTGGTCCATCGTCTGGCATACACACCTTGAGCCGGAGAAACGACCGACACATCCAAGCTTTGGGCGGTGATATAAGGTTCAATGGCAGTGAATTCGGTTGAGAGGCTTAGCAAAGTTGACCACTGAGGCTCTGTGTAAGTGGTGGTGGTTGGACGCAGATAGGTTATATTACTATCGCTACCTTCCAAGACATACCAGAAGATACCTTTGGCGTCACTAGCCAGGGCGGTGTACATTTCGGCTTTGAGCTGCGCAGCTGTGGGCAGCGTATAACCTATCGACGTATCGCCGGTTGCTTGCAGCAAGGCCCAAACAGGTTTGCCAGTAACCGATTGCATATCGGTGATATCGCGGGCGATGCGATCCAGGGATGACGCACTGCTGGTTACACAATACGGATCGACCACCGCGAAATCAGTCAAAGGTCCATAAATATCAAATATAGCGGGGGAATTGCACAGCACCGATACTGGTCGGGCAGGATCAAGTCTGTGCGACAACTCAGCTCGATATTTGACCCAGTAGTTATCGAGCTGGGGATCCACGTTACTTGGTTCCTGCAGCAGTTCCCAAGACACAATGGGAGTTAATTCCACGTTTGATATCATCTCATCGCGTATTTCCCAATTAGCCCAGGTAATTTCTCTCTGGACACTGATGCTGGGATAGCTCGGCAGGGAATTATGCCAATTGTTGGCAAAATTGAAACCATTGGTATCCATAAGGGTCAGCGAACTGGACCGAGTGAGGGAATAGAAACCCCACGGGAAATATGGTGAGCCGTCAACCAGCATGACATCATCGGAGTTGAAGGACACCTCGAATGGTGCTGTCTCGGAGATAAGGTCTATTTGGGCGACTTGCTCGGCGATGGTGCAAGGTTCGGCGATATTGCCTTCATATGTATCCCAGCAATACTTGACGAAGTTCTCGATGACGAGTTCATCAAGGCCGTAACCATTGAAGTATGAGGTTACAATAACGTTACCGGCTCCCATTGAATCCGACCAAACCGTAGGACGATCGTTTCTGTTTTTGACAAGCACCGTTCCAGCAGCGGGGACATTGAGACCGCCGTTGGCAAAGTCGGCGACGTTGGGGTTGGGTATTCTGCCGGTGTAAAAACCATTTGCCGGCCAGCCGTCGGGCAAGTCATGCAGTTGGATAATATCCGGATCAACCCAATCGGGCAGACCGGCGACGCGATCATTGGCACTGAGCGTCCAGGCGGCATTGACATCATCGAGCCAATCAATGCCACTCATTCCCGCTCCTTCGATGATGATGATCGTCCGGTGCGATTGGAGCCAAGAGCTTATCTGTGAAGCATAGGCTGCGACATTGACAGACATGTCATAGTCATAAAGGTTGGTAAAAATAAGAATATTATAGTCGTCCAATTGATTTGCCCATGTGGCGATATTATCAACGCGGAGATCGCTGACCCGGCCGGCGTTTAGATATGTTCCCAGATCTTCCCAGAGGGTATTGGGTTCATATCCAGCCTCTTCGTAATCGCCCATAACCAAGCCTATTGAGATATATCCCCAATATTCAGCACAGTCGATATTCGCAACATCGGTACACTGGAGATAATTCTCCGCCATCATCGCGAAGTCATTCAGATCGACATTGTTGGAGTCGTCAATATCCGCCACCCCCACCACACCGAAAGCCATTGAACCGGACAGGGCAACAGCTAGCATAAATAGGATGATACCATTTTTAATCATGTCCACATCTCCGTAAACTCGCTTTGATTCTTGTTTTGAAATTCTTTCCTACCACCTGAGCATAATAATTTATCGACGAATATTGCGTCTCGATAAAACAAAACAAACGTCCGAAATTGCTTATATTCTGATAAAGAGTAAGGTTAGCCGAAGAAAACAGGATTTCTTCGGCCACCCTACTGTACATTTACTAAACGTTACTTTCTGCGTCTGAGCATTGCACCAAGACCGATGGCCAACAAGGTCATCGTGGCGGGCTCAGGAACGAAATTACTGGTATCGCTGGCGTTAATGGCATCGACGTACCAAGCCCCTTCCAGAGAACCCCAGCTACTATTACCAGAAGCGAAATTGAAAGCTCCCAGATTGCTGTAAGCAGTAGTCGAGAAGGATGCGAAATCTGCTTCAACCAAGCTGCCATTGACGTACACATCATACACACCGTTGTAAACGAACTGTCCGCTTTCTTCGGGCCATTCAACAACATGATGCCGGAACGAAACGGTGTTCCACACTTCATTGGCTACATTGGCAACCACTTTTTCAGCAGACACTTCGCTGCCAGCTTCCATTCCGCGAACGGTAAGATCGCCGTTCCTATAGACCTTCATATGCACGCCCCAATTACCGTAGTAAATGGTTTCGATTGTCCGCGCTTGCACATAAGCGTCTGCACCATGGCCTTCATTGAACATGGTTTTGAAAGCGAACTCGAAGTACTCAGGCACATCCATTTGATCCGCCATCGCAGAAGCTTCTTGGTGGCCTGCCATGTAAATGGACTGTGTACCACTAAAAGCGTCGTTATCAGTCACAACACAGTCACCACAAGCATCAAACCAACCAC
The DNA here is from genome assembly GCA_016928435.1 of Sedimentisphaerales bacterium. Classification (GTDB taxonomy): domain Bacteria; phylum Planctomycetota; class Phycisphaerae; order Sedimentisphaerales; family SM23-30; genus JAFGKT01. The sequence goes on from JAFGKT010000080.1 coordinate 96,328, forward strand.
TACCCCAATTACGCGTACCATGGGGCTGCAGAGTACCAACATTATAGGCAGGCTCACCCACATTAGGACCCCAGTAATCAACCGTTTCATTTTGTTCGAAATCACACGACCAACTGTAGGTAGTCGCATACGACACCTGGGCTACCATAATTACACCCAACACAACCAACAAACTTAATTTCTTCATCATTTCACTCCTCGAAAAAGAGTAACCTTCGCAGGCGTTTTGCAACTGACGGGTAACACTCCCATCGATACCTGCTGCTCACGCAATACACATTGAGCTTGCTGACAGGGCCGGCATCCTGCCAACGCTCCAAAAAACACTAAATCAATCTTCAACCAAAGTTGTATAATCTTCGCTTACAAGACACTTACGCTACTGAACTATCGTTTTGGTCTTAGACCTGCTCCAACCGTAGAAGCACGAGTAATCAAAGGTCCTTTTACACGTACATTCTGCGGGCCGTAATTGTCTGTATCATCTGAGGACTCTTGCTGTCTGATAAGAATTCTGGCTGCCTCTCGTCCCAGCTCGACACGACACTCATCAACGGTAGTCAAGCTAAAGAATGGATGATCGCTACCATCAACATTACCTATGCCAGCCACAGCCAAATCCTCTGGGACAGCCACTTCCAAGCGAGCCAATTCACCCAAGGTTTGCATGGCGACAGGGTCGGAAACGCAAACTAAAGCAGATGGTCGATGCTGCTGTCGTATAAGATTTCGCACGTTTTCGTAAACGGAAATCTCATTAGCCAATTCCGCGCGATAGATCCAATTAGACTTACACTCCAATCCGAGCTTTTCCAATCCACATTCAAACGCTCGTTCGCGTTCCAACAGAACAGGAGAATTGTAAGCGACTGACAGAAGGCCTATGTCTCGGTGGCCTAGCTGGTGCAGGTGATTGAGTAATTTGTAAACAGCGTCCTCAGGGTCCAAGGCGACCGAAGGCATGACGTTAGATGGCGGATAGTCACTGATAAACACAACCGGCACACCTTCGTCGGCTGCCAGTTTGTAGCTATCTTCACAGTTGGGCTGTGGGGCCGCGATTATGCCATCAACTCGCTTTTCGAGCATCAGTTTGAGTTCCTTACGGAACTTATCCTCTTGCCAAAAACTCACAGCCAACATGGTCTCATAGTCATGCAGCCCCAGGACATCCTGTATTCCTTTGGTGATCTCGTGCGCGGACGAACCGGTGAGGTCGTTAAACAACACTCCCACCGACTTGGTCTTTTTGCTGACCAGGGCCCGCGCCCAATAATTAGGACGATAGCCTAGCCTTTTAGCTGCCTCGTGGATTTTCTCGACGGTTTCCGGAGCGAGGTTCACTTGATCCTGCTTACCTCTAAGTGCGTACGATACCGTGGTCTTGGAAAGATCGACTTCCCGCGCGATATCACCGAGGCCTACTTTTACTCTGGCTCTAGCCATTTACAACAGACTCCTAAAGGCAAGTACTATTCCAATTCGTCCGCATTGTAGCATACTGAAACGATGCAGTCAATGTGTTATTTCATTTTTCCGGGCTATTCGGCCAATATATTTTTGCTTTTAGGGTAAAAAAGCTACTGTATTAGACCGCTTAGAATGCACTATATTTCAGGTCCCAACCCCCGCTCTCACATATAAATCCATTTATTACATATATTTACAATCATAGCTGCAGTTTAACATTCAGGACATCGCAGATTGGTTACAGTGTAAATCGATTGCCTAGGGCGCGGGGGGTCTTTTTCTCAATATCGGTCCTTGCGATTTACTGTATCGTTACAGCTAAATTACACATCTTGCCCACCCCCCTACCGCGGACGCCTGAGTATTATGAAGTAAATACTTTATTAACAATAGTTTAAGCTGACAGGGATTGGTTGGAGAATGAGATTTGGTTGGTGTTCTACCGCCCTTTAGCTGCGTGGAAGGGTGTTACCCGGATGGTTGGGGAATTGGGCTTGGTTGGTGTTCTACCGCC
>JAFGKT010000011.1 GCA_016928435.1 Sedimentisphaerales bacterium
AACTCATTATGGCGTAACAATTCCATTATGTAAGGGTTATCGATGTCCTGGCCCATTTTCGGGTTAGCGATGTCCTGAACCTTGTCAGATTTGATTTAGAATGAAGGCTGTGGAATTTTGCTGGTTGGGATAGCTATATAGGAGCAGTAAGGTGCTGAGAAACTTATTGATTTTGGCGATGTTTGGGTTGGTTGTTATGGCCAATGGGGCTTGGGCGGACGATGACGATTGGCTTACGCTTAGGCAGGAGACGTTAGAGCTTCGCAGGCAGGTGACGGAGCTTGAGGGGCAGGTTGAGAGTTTGCGGCATCAGTTGAGTATGGTTTCGACGGAGCGGGACCGGTTGCGAGGGCTTTGCCGGGACAATAATATTGATACGACGGACCGGGGAGAGGGGAGTGAAGGTGGTACGACGAGGCGATCGGATTTGAGTCCGCAGCAACGCCGGGAGCGAGCGGATAGGGTGGCGGAGCAGCTTTATCATCGCTACGCGGAACATTGTGCTTATGTGGGCGGGGTGTGTTTATTTAATAACAATAACAACAGAACGCGTGATTTGGATTGTTATGAGCTGGGCTGTTGGGGTTATGTTGAGGGTGAGATAAAGGATGTGTTTTACGGAGAAGCGATTTTGGTGGCATATGGCGATGAGGATTTGTATATTTTGACGGATGAAGCTGGGGGTAGTTATTTTGGGTCGGTTGCCAGTTCGAGCCGGGCGCCGCAACGTAGGACACCGAGCAGTTCTCCCGGGATGCCTGGTATGATGGGGTCTGGCGGTCCGATGGTGGCGCCGATAGGTGGGTTGGAGCCGATGGGGGTTATTAGTTTGGAGGTAGGTGATAGTTTTTCGGGTTGGGTTTTGATAACGGAAGCGAACGGTTATTATGTGGATCCGGAGGGTGATGAACGGCAAGTGCCTTGGGGTGAGGTTTTTGAATGGGGCATGGAGCGTGGTGAGTTTATGGATATGCTGGAGGACGCGAAGGATTTGCCGGCGCGTTTGAGGGCTTATGAGCAGTATCGAGAAGACGCGTATGAAGCGAGTTGGGATGAGTATGAGGATGATGAGGTTGAATACGCACCGGCTGAGGTTAGCCCGGCACCGGAGCGTCGGCCTGGGATAACGATTCATCCGGCGGCGGGCGACGAAAATTAACCGCGAAAAACGCGAAAGATGCGAAAAAGAAATTCGCTGCCAGGGGCGGGTTGGGTATGACAGTGATAACGATTTGTTAGTGGGATTAAGGTTTTGATTTCCAGGGGTCGTTGTTGGCGGCGGTGTCCCATGCGGCCATGCCTGATCGTTGGATGCGGTAGGGGGTTATGGGGGTTATGTTTTTGAGCCAGACGAGGGTGCAGAATTGGGCATCGGCTTTTGAATGCCAATATTCGTTGTTGCCTAGTATTAGGTGGTTGTATTGTTTTTCGATGTTTTTGATTTGGTTGGGTGTCAGGTTTTTGAAGAGTTTTACTTTGTGGGCGATCGCGGTGGCGCGGATGGGGCCTGATGATTGTTTGAGGTAGATTAGTTCGCCGGGCTGAATTTGGCCGAATGGTGTGCGTTTTTGTTTGGTGAGTCGGCTTTCGACGGTTTTTTTGCCGGCGAGGATTAGGTTGAGGTATTGAGGTTTTAGTATTGCCAGGTGGGTTCGCATTGGGCTTGGGTTGTTGGTCCTATAATTATGGAGAGTGTTGGTCGATGGGGGTTGTCGCGTTAGAATTGGGTTTAGATTTTTTGATTATCGGACGCTGAGGTGGAATTCGCTGGATGTTATGGTAGTATATAGGTGTAATTGCGTGGGGGCAAGGGCGGAGTTTTTTTGGCGTTGGGGTGGATATTTTGTATTTTTGTGATGCGGGAGATGAGCGGGTAAGCTAAGATCGTGGTGTTATAAAGTGAAGTGGCGGCGCGGGTTAGTCGATGTGAGTTGACATAAGAATGTTTGTGCTTGGGGGGTGACGGTTTTGACAGTGAGTGTTGAATGGTGTATACTGCGTGTTGCTACGGATGTTGCGGACACATGCTTGGAGGTGTTTTTTGTTTTTGTTTTCGCGGTTTTAGGCAAAGTGGAATCGGCGGTTACGTCCTGCAGAATTGAGATATGACAGAATCGAACATGCCAAAATTTGATATTGACCAGCCTCTCAGCGGGCTTGGTTCTTTTGTTCGCGCACTGCGAATGATGGTTGTGCATGTTCTGCTGTTCGCGGCGGCGTTGTTTTTGTCGTTTCTGGTTTTCCATCGGATGCGTACGGACTCGACGTGGTTTCCTTGGTTGTATCTTCATTGCTTGGTTTTTGTGCTGGTTGTGAAGCTGATTATTTTTGGTTTGGGTCATCATTTCCAGGGGTGGTGGCGGTATGTGAGTGTTTCGGACTTGCTGGCGATTATCAAGGCGTCATTTTATAGTGTTGTGCTATTGATCGGTGGTTACTTTGTGATGTCGAACACTCCGGCGCTGCAGCGTTTGATGCCGGTTTTCGCGGAGGAGCGGGGCGCCTACGAAGCGATCATGTTCATGGACTTGGCAGCGACGATCGTGGCGATATGCGGGGTGCGTTTAGCGATACGTTTGTATTACGAAGAGAAGCGGACGGTATCGGATGCGCGTTTGTCGCGGCTGCTGATAATCGGTGCGGGTAACGCTGGTGAAGGTTTGCTGCGTGAGATTCGACGGATGTCGGAGTCGCGTTATGAGGTTGTGGGATTCATTGATGATAATCCTCGTAAGTGGAAGGCTCGGATACACGGGGTTCCGGTGTTGGGGCCTACAAGCGCTATTCGTGAGATAGCGGCAAAGCGTAAGGTTGACGAGATCGCGATCGCGATGCCTTCGGTGAGCCACAAGGAGCTGCGTAAGGTTATCAATCATTGCGAAGGTACGAAGTTGCGGTTCAGTACGGTGCCGGACTTGGTGGATATCGCGGCGGGTAAGGTTAATGTTTCGCAGATGCGTGACGTTGACATTAACGACTTGCTGGGTCGTGAGCCGGTGACTCTGGACACGGAGTTGATCAGCAAGTTTATCAAAGGCAAGACGGTATTGATAACCGGGGCGGGCGGTTCGATAGGTTCGGAGATGTGCCGGCAGGTTGGTCCTTTTGAGCCTAAGCGGTTGTTGCTGTTGGAGCAGGCGGAGAACGGATTGTTCTTTGTTGAGCGAGAGCTGCGGCGTGATTTTCCGCAGTTGAATATCATAGCGATTATCTGCGATTGCGCGGACAAGGCGCGGGTGGATTATATTTTTGATCGCTATAAGCCGGAAGTTGTGATACACGCGGCGGCGCATAAGCATGTGCCGTTGATGGAGACGAATCCGGGTGAGGCGATCAAGAACAATGTGACAGGGACTCGTAACATCGCGAGGGCGGCTGACAGAGTGGGTACGAGTAACTTTGTGATGATATCGACGGACAAGGCGGTGAACCCGACGAGCATAATGGGTTCGAGCAAACGCTTGGCGGAGATGTCGATTCAATGTTTGAACCAGCATAGCGAAACAGATTTTGTAACGGTTCGGTTTGGCAATGTTTTGGGCAGTAACGGTAGCGTGATACCGATATTCCGTCAGCAGATCGCTGATGGCGGGCCGGTTACGGTTACGCACCCGGAGATGCAGCGATATTTTATGACGATACCGGAAGCGTCGCAGTTGGTTTTGCAGGCGGCGACGATGGGGCGGGGCGGTGAGATTTTTGTGCTGGATATGGGTGAGCCGGTCAAGATTGTGGATTTGGCGCGGGATTTGATAACGCTTAGCGGGTTCACGGTGGGGGAAGATATCGAGATCGAGTTTACGGGCATGCGGCCGGGCGAGAAGCTGTTTGAGGAGTTGGCGATTACCGGCGAAGGTATGCAAGAGACACGGCATCCGAAGATTTTCATCTGGCAGAATGTGCCGGGAGATGAAAAGGTGCTGGATGAGGCGGTCGAACGTTTGATGGCGATTGCCAACGACAGCGATCATGAAGCGATTGTGGGGCTGATTAAGACGGTGGTGCCGGAGTACGTTGGGGATGTGGACCATGAGAAGTTGCGGAAGGAATACGAGGGGCGCAGCAATGGCAACGGGCACGACGGTGGTAAAGATGAGGCGGGGCAGGAAAGCAGCAGTGAGCGGGTGGGTAGCGAATAGGGTGGAATGAGGGGGTTCTAGCGTGGGGGCTAAGCGGGGTCTGATTCATTGAGATGTTTGATCATAGGGTCGTAGTTGTTTTTGCGCCAATCGTCACCAAGTTTTTTGCCTGAGATGTTTTGCTCAATACGGTAACAAATCCAGTAAAAGCAATCGAATACTTTGGCCCATTTGATCCACTGAGCCACTTGGTCGGCGGGGAAGTATTTGTGCGGGGGATCTTGAAGTTCAGCAAGATAGTAATCAAGTTCGTCGTTGGATTCGACTTGCTGTATGATCTGGGCGAGATCCAGGGATGGAGGGCCTATCAAAACTCGCTCAAAGTCAATGAGTCCAAGGCCATCTTTGGCTCGGACGATATTGGTGGGGTTTGTATCCCCATGAAGGACGATCTTGGGTGATTCGGCTAGGTGTAGTAAGAGTTTATCAAGAAGGTCTAACATTTTATTTTCGATGTGGTAGTCGGGAAGACATAAGGCTTTTGTGAGCAAGTCTCGCCAGTATTGGGCTGAGATGAACTTGCCACCAAAGGGAATGAATCCATTTGGCAAAGAGGGCAAAGGTTTCAGGTCGACTGTGTCATTTTTAATTAAGGCTATGCTGTTTTTATGGAAGGTTCCCAGCAGGGCAAGTGATGCTATTCGGTCAGCTTTGTTGGTGAAGTCTGCGGTTGAGTTGCCGATGTTTTCCAATGCCATCCATTTTGAACTGTCAGAAGCAAGCTTAAATGTTGCTAGAAATTTGGGTGTTCTCACTGTGAAGTGGGGTAGTGCAGATTGGTAGAAGAAGCTTTCGAGCTGATATGCTTGGTCAGAATGACTTTGGCGGATGATTATGTCTTTTGGGGTATCATTATTTGTCAAACACGCGCGGAAGTGTTTTGTGGTTGCCCAGGTGAAAGGCTTGGGCGGGGTGGACAGGAGCCATTCGGGGAATAGGCGTTTAATGTGGCTTGTGATTTCGTTGACGGTGTTCATAGTTTTGGGGCGCAATAGGAGGGGGCAGGCGAGGGTAGTGGGCAACAGGTTAGTGCAGTTTAAAATACTGTGTAACGGATAAGATTCGGTGATTTTTTGGAAGTCGTAAGATAAAACCCCCTGACAGGTCAGGGGGCTAATTTGACAAGTGAACAAAACGTCAGGTTTTAATGTGGTTTATTGGCAGGCTTGTTCTAGGACGTGTTGGGCGACGAAGATGGGGGTTCTTTGGACTACGCTGATTGCTACGGCGTCGGAGGGGCGGGAATCTACTTCGATGGTTTCGCCGTCGCGGGAGATTATTAGTTTGGCGAAGAAGGTGTGTTCGCGCAGGTCGTTGACGATGATTTGTTCGAGCTTGCCTCCCATGGCGTCGATGACATTTTGGACGAGGTCGTGGGTCATGGGGCGGGGGAATTGGAGGCCTTTGAGGCGGTAGTCGATGGCGAGGGCTTCAGCGGTGCCGATGACGATGGGGAAGGAGCGGGTGCCATCAATTTCCTTGAGAAAGATGAATTGGCTTTCGGAGTTTTCTTGAATTACGAGCCGGCTTAGTTCCATTGCGATATTCATTTTTGCTCCTTATTGGGGCGAATGGGCTGAACACAAAGCAGTGCCACTGCAGGTTCTGTCATCGATGTTGCCGTTCCAGGAAATCGTATCGTTGTTTTCCAGAGTTATGTCCAAATGACCACTGTATGAGCTTGTCAGATAGATATCAACGAGATAGTAGTGGGTGATGCCTTCTTCGTCGGAGCATTCAAGCTCAATATGGGAATCGCCTTGGTATTCAATGGTAAATTCTATTTCTGTGCCAGGTGCTAAGCGAGAGCATTGTTCTTGACCGCCGGTGTATTTGACAAGCAAATTGTTGATTGGTTCAGGGCGATTATTGATGATGGTGACAGTAAATGGGGCAAACAAACTGAGTATCCAGACGATGGCAAGGACTAGAGCTGCTGTTGACAGAGTAACTGCTATGAGGCAGCCGGTGCGTTTCATTGCGATATTCATTTTGCTCCGGTGCGATTGAGGGCAACGTTGGTTGTGACGACCCCCTGACAGGTCAGGGGGCTAATTTGTTTAGCTAAGGGCATCAAGATTGTTTTGAACGCTGGCCAGTTGCTCTTGGAGTTGTTGGGCTTTGTCGCGTTGGACTTGTACTACCTCGGGTTTGGCGCGGGTGACGAAGTTTTCGTTGGCGAGTTTGGCTTGGACGGACTGGAGTTGTTTTTCGAGGTCTTGCTTTTGCTGGGTTAGGCGGTCGCGTTCGGCTTGGGGGTCGATAACGCCATGGATGTAGATTTCCAGTTCATCGCTGACGGCTACGGCGGCATCATCGGGCTTGACGGTGTCGGGGGCGGCGGTGAAGGCTTCTAGGGAGGTGATGTCGTTAATGAGTTGAGCTTGGTTGTTGAGCAGGTCGCAGAGGGCGGGGGCGGCTTTGACGGATACGGTGAGGGGTTGGCGCGGGGCGATTTGGTAGCGGGTGCGGGTGTCGCGAACGAGACGGATGACGGACTGGATGAGGTTCATTTGGTTTTCGATTTCGGGGTTGACGAGGGAGTCAGCAGCGGCGGGCCACGGAGCCGAGGCGATGCAGTCAGCGGTGCCTAGGGTTAACAGGTTGGGCAGGTCGCGGTTGGGGCAGAGTTGGTTTAGGTTTTGGTAGATGCCTTCGGTGATAAAGGGCAGGAATGGATGGAGCAGTCGCAGGGAGGCATCGAGGACGGCGGCGAGGACATACTGAGCAACGGGTTTGCGGGCATCGTCACGCATACGAGGTTTGACGAGTTCTAGGTACCAGTCGCAGAGTTCGTTCCAGAAGAAGCGGTAGAGTTGGTTGATTGGATCGCTGAAGCGGAACTCTTCGAGCTGTTGGGTGACTTCGCTGATGGTGGCGGCTAGGCGTGCGAGGATCCATTTATCTTCGAGGGTGAGATCTTCGAGCGATGGCGGATCGGCGGGGAAGTCGGCGAGGTTGGCAAGAGCGAAGCGGGATGCGTTCCAGAGTTTGTTGCAGAAGTTTCGGCCTATATCGAACTTGGGTGAGGTGTTGACGGTTCGGCCGTCGGGCAGCTTCATAGGCTCAACGGGCATACGAACATCTTGGGTTTGAGTGGTCATGGAAGCGAGGGTGAAGCGCATGGCGTCGCAGCCGTGGCTGTCGATGACGACGAGGGGGTCGATGCCGTTGCCTAGGCTCTTGGACATTTTGCGTCCTTGGCCGTCCTGGATCATGGCGTGGATGAAGACGTCAGCGAAGGGAATGTCGCCCATGCAGTATTGGCCCATCATGACCATACGCGAAACCCAAAGGGTGATGATTTCGCGGGCGGTGCAGAGGACGTCGCCGGGGTAGAAGGATTTTAGCTCGGGAGTTTCTTCGGGCCAACCCATGGTGGAGAAGGGCCAGAGGGCCGAGCTGAACCAGGTGTCGAGAACGTCGGGATCTTGCTGCCAACCTTCGTCGATCATAGCTTTTTCGAGTTCTTCAAAACCGGGCTTAACGCAGGCGTAAGTTACGGGGCCTTGGTCGGTTTCGCCTTGGACGCTGAAGGTGCCGTACTCGCAGCGGTTTTCGTGTTTGCCGGGCTTGGACCAGACGGGTATTTGGTGCCCCCACCAGAGTTGGCGGGAGATGGGCCAATCGCGGAGGTTTTCTAGCCAGGTTTGGTAATTGTTGGCGTAACGATCGGGGGTGAATTTTAGGCGGTTGTCGAGCAGCGGTTTTAGCGCCAGGCCTGCCAGGCTGTTGGCGGGTACGTCGGTATCGGGGAGAAGGTCGGAGCCGAACTTTTCTGCTAGGTGGGGGATGGGTTTTTTGACAGCGATGTACCATTGGTCGGAGAGGTAAGGTTCGATGGGGACGTGGGATCGGTAGCTGTGGCCTACTTCGTGGGCGTAATCGCGAACGTCTTCGAGGAGTTTTTCGTTGCGGAACCAATTGACGATGGCTTCGCGGGCTTCGAAGCGGTCCATGCCTACAAGGTTTTGGGCTTCGGGGGTGGTGCAGTCTTCCCAGCCGTGTTTGTCGCTGATGGAGCCGTCGGGCGCCATGATGTTGATGACGGGCAGATCGTGACGGAGGCCTATGGCCCAGTCGTTGGTATCGTGAGCGGGGGTGACTTTTAGGAAGCCGGTGGAGAATTTCGCTTTTTCGTCATCGGACTCAGGATCGGGCAGAACGACATGGTCGTCGGCGACGATGGGGATTAGACGGTCGACGATGGGCAGTCGGACGTTTTGGCCGACGAGGGCATCGGCGCGCGGGTCGCGTGGGCTGATGGCAACAGCGGTATCGCCGAGCATGGTTTCAGGGCGGGTGGTGGCGACGGTGACATGTTCGATTTTTTGGCCGTTGTATTCGACGGGTTTTTCGAGAGGGTATTGCAGATACCAGAAATGCCCGTCAATGGTTTCGTGTTCGACTTCGTCGTCGGCGAGTACGGTTTGGGTAGCAGGGTCCCAGTTGACGAGTCGTTTGCCGCGGTAGATTAGGCCGTCCTGGAAGAGTTTGAAGAAGGTGGCACGCACGGCTTTAGCACAGACGTCGTCCATGGTAAAACGAGTGCGTTCCCAATCGCAGGAACAGCCCATGCGTTGTAGTTGTTCGATGATGCGGGCTTCGTATTCATCTTTCCATTGCTGGACCCGGCCGACAAATTCTTCGCGTTGGAAGTCGGTTCGTTTTTTGCCTTCCTCAGCGAGTATGCGTTTTTCGACGACGGTTTGGGTGGCGATCCCAGCATGGTCGGTGCCGGGCATCCAAAGGGTGTTACGCTGCTGCATGCGACGCCAACGGATGAGGATGTCTTGCAGCGTGTTGTTGAGGGCATGGCCGAGGTGGAGCGGAGCGGTGACGTTGGGCGGGGGGATGACGATGGTGTAGGCGGGGGCGGAGTTAGCGGGGTCAGGGTGGAAGGCTTGGCTCTGCTGCCAGATTTTGTAGGCTTGTGATTCGACTTGTTGGGGCTCGTAGATTTTGGAGAGTTCTTGGCTCATGACGGATACATATTCCTAAAGGCAATTCGGGACGGGGTTTAGCCGATTAATTGGTAAAAAACGTAAGGTTTGATTATAGCTTTTGGGGTTGTGGTGTCAAGGTAAAGGGTTTTGTGGGCGCATAGGACAGCCCCGATAGTCGGTAGCGAACCGGCTACGGGGCTTAGGTCCTGACCGTCATAAGAGAGCAGACGGCTGTTGGTGTTTATTGTTGTTTCACCTTATAAGGTGTCTACGTTTTTTTGGGCGTTAGTTTCTTAGAGGAGTTTACGGTTACGGAGTAAGCCGAAGAATCCTCCGATAGCTAACAGTCCGACGGTTGCCGGTTCGGGCACTTCTTCACTAGGCAGTGGTTGATCCGGACCAAACTTGACTTCGGCGCCGGTACCGTTACCCAGGGTTGTGAGGTTGCTGATGAATCGAGTGCGAACGTCAAATTCGGTGCCGACCCAGCCATATATAGGATAGGTGAAGGACACTTCGTCGAAGTAAACTTTGTAGGTGTCTTCGGTTTCCTCGATGGCGCTTATATGCAGGGTTGAGATATTACCGGTGGTGTACACATAAGGGGCACCGTTGAACAGGCCCATTAGGTTGACGGTTCCGGTGAACATGGTCTGGGGAGCATAAGCGCCGCCCTCGACCCAATGCCGGGTAACATCAACACTAAATGATGCTGAAAGACCTTTGTATCCATCAGGTGAATCGGGGTTTTTGGTAATCGATAGAAAACCATCGAGAACGAGATTACGGGTACCATAGGTTAGCCATCCTTTGGGCAATCCGGTTTCGGCTTGGGTGAATACCATTCTAGTGGTTTCATAAGCCAAGGCGCTCACGGTGTGGCCGACGGTTCCACCGACAGGGCTGGTAGCCCAGATGTGCTGGCTGACAACGCCCCATCCGGCGCTGGAACCACTGTAAGCTTGTGATCCGAGGTAATTATCGGTTACGCTGCGATGGTCGGGCTGGCCTGGATCGCCATATATCCAGGTGGGCACCAAGTTGGGAATGGGTACACCATTACGGGAGATAGCGCCGGTCATGTGGCCATCTTCGGGATTTAGATTGGTGATGGTGTATGCCTGAGCTGGGACACCGAGGACCAATAAGGTGAGCACCGCCACCACGGTCAGAACTAACCGACCAACAACATTTTCTCGTACATTTTGACTCTTTGTCATGTCAATCTCTCCTTGTGCGTATAGACCGGTTTGGTCACGCAGAATTGGGTTGGTAAGTCAGGCGGGCGTGTCCGGGCGCAAAGGTTCCGCACAATACGTAGTGCGGCATTCGCGCAAAGACACCAATGCCAAATGTAGCGACAGCTTTGAGGACTCTCTCTCTCTCAGAACTGAGCTACCCCCTAACGACCAACAACTTCTCTCTCTAAATTCTACTATACTGCTTACGCAGCAGTTTCTCTTTCACTGTTTAATTATATCGCAATGGGCATGCCAAAGGTAAATATTTTTTTGCGGGATGAGGTTGTGGCACTGTTAGGTTGTTGTTTTAAAAGGATTTATGTGTTTTTTTGGTTAGAATATTGGGCGATTTTGAGGAGATATCTATTCGGGCGTGTTGCCTTGACGCAACTCCGATAATCAGGTTATTTTGCGTAAGTATTTGTTTTACTTGAGTTTGTGTGCGAAATCGGGTATGCTGTTTTGTGGGTACACTGGTCGGTTTTGATGTGTTTTTCAGTCATCGTAGGCGGCATTATTAAGGTTTTGGGCGTTTTTTCGTGGTGCCCATGGCTGGTTATGTTTTGCGTTATTGAGTTTTGGCGCTTTTTCTTGCATTTACGGTGATTCTGCGAGACACTTACGGTTTTTAGCAAGGTCATCAAGAGTTCTTTAGCTGCGGGCAACACCGCTGCATATTTTATGAGTCGTTATTTAGGACAACAATTTTGGGCTGCGGGACGATCTGGTCTGCCCGAGGCATTCATTTTAGACGGCGTTGAATACCGGTTGAAACGGGATTTCAAGCATGATTTTTTTGCAGCTACGGCGGTCTATGAGCCGGTCTTGCAGGGGGTGGGTGTTGACGCTGTGCCTTTGGTATTGAAGCTGTCGCGCGTGGGTGATTTTCTAGGTATACCTTTGACATGGTTGGGCAGGTTTTTGCGTGACCGTGAATACACGATATTGCGTCATCTTCAGGGGGTCGAAGGGGTGGCTCGGCTGGTTGGTGTTTATGGTGAGACGGGTATGCTTTATGAATACGTAGAGGGAGTTAGCTTGGACGAAAGTCCGGAGATACCGGACGGTTTTTTTGGACAACTAGCTGAATTACTGGATCGGATTCACGCTCGTAACGTGGCTTATATGGATATGAACAAGCGGGGTAATATATTGTTACGTCCGGACGGTAGTCCTTTGATGATAGATTTTCAGATATCATGCCATGTGCCGGAGCGGCCTTGGGTTGGTTCGCGTCGTTTTTGGCGTTATTTGTGGCGACGTTTGGTGGCAGAGGACACTTACCATTTGTTGAAGCACAAGCGTCGTTTTCGGCCTGACCTTATGGATGAGTCGGAGATGTCAGCTTCGCGTCGAGTGAGTATTTTTATTGAGCTGCATCGCATATTCACGGCTCCTTTGAGATTTATTCGTCGGAAATGCATGAGCTTTTTAGGGCGTACTAAGGTTTTGCAGACGGATTCGTCGCATAATCGCAGTCCGGAGAATGATCCTACGCGTTGGGCGAGTTAGAGTTGTTCTTGTGTGGTTCACTTGTAGTAGTTAGTTTGGCTTAGGTGAAGGTGGGCAGATGAAGATATTAGCGGATGAGAATATTCCGTATGTTGAGGAAGTATTCGGCAGTTTAGGTGAAGTTCGTTGCTGTGCGGGGCGGAATATCGGTAACGAGGACATTGAGGACGCGGAGATTCTTCTGGTTCGTTCGGTGACTCCGGTTGGTCCGGGTTTGTTGGACGGGACGATGGTTCGTTTTGTGGGCACAGCGACGATTGGAACGGACCATATTGACACGGATTATTTGGCGGATCGTGGGGTAGCGTTCGCGAGCGCAGCGGGTTCGAACTCGAATTCGGTGGCAGAATATGTGATTACGTCATTGCTGACGATGGCGAAGCAATATGAGTGGCAGTTGGCGGGCCGGACGATTGGGATTGTGGGTGTGGGTAACATCGGGAGCAAGGTAGCGCAAAAGGCTTTTGCGCTGGGGATGCAGCCGGTGCTTAACGATCCGCCTCGGGCGCGGAAGGAACCGAAAAAGCATTTTGTGTCTTTGGAAGAAGCGTTGCATTGCGATATAATAACGTTTCATGTTCCTTTGACGCGCGGAGGTGAAGACGCGACATATCATTTGCTGAACGAAGATCGTTTGCGAACGATCCGTCCGGGCGCGGTTGTGATAAACAGTTCGCGTGGTTCGGTGGTTGACAACGCGGCGTTGAAGAAATGTTTGCAGGAAGAGTATTTGGGGCCTGTAGTTTTGGATGTTTGGGAAGGCGAGCCGGAGATTGACTTGGAGTTGCTGAATCTGGTTGAGATCGGTACGCCTCACATTGCGGGTTACAGTCTGGATGGTAAGGTCAATGGCACTATGATGCTGTACGAAGCGGTGTGTAAGCTGTGGGGGTGTGATGCGCAGGTGACGGCTAAGGATTTGCTGCCGGATCCTCCGGTGGGAAACATAGAGTTGGACGTTGCGGAGGATAACGATCAGGCATTGATTGCTCGGGCGATGACTTCGATTTATGACATAATGCGCGATGACGCGTCTTTGCGCGGTTTGGCGGATCAGGAAGAAAAGAAACGAGGCAGTCATTTTGATTTGCTGCGGAAACAATACCCGGTACGCCGTGAGTCGCACAATACGAAAGTGATTGTGAACGGGGTATCGGTGGCATTGGAGACGGTCCTGAAGGAGTTGGGTTTTCAGGTGGTTTGAGGATGACTCGGGGGCAGAAGTTACAATATGAAAGAAGGGTACGACAGCGACGAACGGGCGGGCAAGGCTGGTCAGGTTGCGGCGCCGGTTGGAGAGGGTTTGCGCGATGGGGGCGACGCGGAGCGGGTGCGGCTGGGTCGGATGGTTGATACTTGGTTCGAGCGAGATTGCCTGCGAGAGATTTTGCGGGTTGAATCGAATGACGTTGAGCATTGGGGGTTGAGATGGTTAGCCAAGGCGGGCAAACGTTATCGTCCTTTGTTGACGGCAGGGGTGTACGAAGCGTTGACGAAGGGTAGCGATGAAGGGTTGTGCGGGGCGCGTGACTTGGCGGTGGCGGTGGAGTGTTTTCATAAAGCGTCGCTGATCCATGACGATATCGAAGACGCTGACGATGTACGTTACGGCGATAAGACGCTGGGCTGTGAGATAGGGACGGCTCGTGCGTTGAATGTGGGGGATTGGCTGTTGGGTAAGGGATATGAATTACTGGGGAGTTGGGGCGGCAGCGATGAACAGAAAGCTTATTTGCTGCGGGTAGCGGCCCAATGCCATTGTCAACTTTGTGCGGGACAGGGTCAAGAGTTGGCTTGGCGGGGCGGCAACAAGGCTTTGACGGTTGCGCGGGTGTTGGAGGTTTTTCGTGACAAGACATCTCCGGCATTTAGGGTGGCGTTGCAGGCGGGCGCGGCAGCGGGTCAGGCGGATGAAGGGGTGTTGCGGTTGTTGGATGATTACAGTGAGGTTTTGGGAATCGCTTATCAGATTCGTGACGACATAGAAGATAGTTGGGTGACGGGCGAAGGGGATTTGCATTGCGATCGGCCTTCGTTGGTTCTGGCGATGGTGGAGGAATACGGTTCGGAGTCGCAAAAGCGAGCGTTGGATGGTTGGCTGCGCGGGGGTGGGCAGAATGGCAAGACGGAGGCCATAGACGCGATATTGGCGGACGTGAAAATAAGGGCCAAGGCGGATGAGTTGTTGGATTATTATCGTGGGCGGGCGTTGGAGTGTTTGGCGAAGTTGCCGGTCGGTGAGCTGGAGCGGACGTTGGGCGCGATAAATGGATTTATATTGGATTAGAGTTTTTGGGTGGAAGTGAAAAGGACTTGATAAGACCGGATTGGAATTGTTATGAATAGATCGAAAACGATTCGTGAGAGTGTTCGTTTTTTGTTGTTGATTTTGTTGTCGATTAGTTTGCCGAGCTGCGGGGTGCCGAGCGCGGATGGTCCGAGCGACACTTATGGTTTGGATTTCGCGAATGTGAGTTTTGATGACGCTGACGGGGTGGTGATGTTTTTGGTGGATGGGATGAGCCCGGATATTTTTGAAGTGATGATCGAGGAAGGGCGGCTGCCGAACATCGAGCGATTTTTCTTAGACAGAGGTTTGTATGTTCCGCGGGCGGTGAGTAATACGCCTTCGGTGACGCTGGCTAACCTGACGAGTTTGGTGACGGGTCGTTTTCCGGGGCATCATGGGGTGGTGGGGATCAACTGGTTTGATAGAACGCGATTAATTTGGCGTAATTATGAAACGATAGCTCAGAAGAACACGTTGGACGGCGACTACACGGCGGAGACAATATATGAGATGCTGCCGGACCGTACTACTTTTTCGATATTTTATCAGGCGCATCGAGGGGCGACAAAATTTGTGGAGAACTGGACGAGCGCGGGTCCGCCTTTTTTCTTTCGGCAATATCAGTTTGTCGATCGTTTGACATTGAGCCGCTTGGATATTTTGATTGACGTAGCGGAGCAGCGAGGGGAGTTTCCGGCGTTTACGATGGTGTATTTGATAGCGCCGGATTTTCACGCTTACAATTTTGGTGTGAACAGTCCGGAGTATCGAGCAGCGATGGAGCATACGGACAGGCAGCTAGGACGCGTATTGAGCGATATGGAGCGGGCGGGTTTGCTGGATAGGATTCATGTTGTGCTGACTTCGGATCACAACATGGCGGAGGTGAACCATCATTTTCATTTAGGGACATTTCTGGCGGGTACTGTTGGTTTGAGTGTCTCTCCGGACCGTTTGTGGGAATCGACGGCTTTTGAGGATCGAATGGCGCAATATGAGGATTACTCGACGGTGGTTTACGGCAGTGGTGACAGGTATGGCGCGGTTTGTTTGCGTCGTCCGATTCGCGAGGGTGGGAGAGTGGTTGGTTTTGATTCTTGGACGGTTCGGCCGAGCGTAGAGGACTTGCGTAATTATCCTACCGCCAATGGCGACGCGAACTTGCTGGAGGTGCTGCTGAGACAGGAAGCGGTTGATGCGGTGACGTATTCGATGGGCGAGAATCGGGTGCGGGTTATGCGTGATGGGGGCGAGGTGGAGTTTCGTCAGGCGGATGGAGCGGGGGGCGGGATAAGCTATCATTTGATCAGCGGCGATGATCCTTTGGGTTACGCGGAGGTGTGCGGTGAGATGCTGACGGGTGAGGCGTTTTTGCCTCGAGTGTGGTTGGAGGCGACGGCGGGTTCAGATTATCCGAATTTGCCGGCGCAGATATTGGCGTATTTTCGGGCGCCTCGGGCGGGTGATATCGCGGTGTTCGCTGGAGGCGATTGGGACTTTAATACTGTGAACCGATCGGGGCACGGCGGTTTGCGTCCGGAAGACATTACGGTGCCTTTGATGATTGTGGGGCCGAGAATCGCGCATGAGGAAATAGCGGTGGCACAAACAATAGATTTGGTGCCGACGATATTGGATTTGCTGGGGCGTGAGATACCGCAAGGGTTGGATGGCGAGTCGCTGTTGCGGGTTGATGGGGTTTTGGCGTCGGATGGGCAAGTAGAGGATTAAGAGGTTTGGTAGGTATTGTGGGGGGGGTGTAATATGTGTAATAAAAAAGGGCACGACTGTTATGGCCGTGCCCTTTGTTTATGGTTTTCGCGATACGTGCAAGATTTACTTCGCTAGGCGAAGAATGTCTTTGACGTGATCGGTTTTTTCCCAGGTGAATCCATCGCCGGTTCTGCCGAAGTGTCCGTGGCGTGACGTTGGGAAGTAAACGGGGCGAAGCAGGTTGAGGTGCTGGATGATGCCTCCGGGCGTGAGGGGGAAGACTTTGCGGACGATCTTGGTGAGTTTGGCTTCGGGGATTTTTCCGGTGCGTTTGGTATCGACTTTGACGGATACGGGTTCAGCGACACCGATGGCGTAGGCGAGTTGGACTTCGACGGCGTCGGCGAGATCGGCCGCGACGATGTTCTTGGCGATGTGTCTTGCCATGTAAGAAGCGGAGCGATCGACCTTGGATGGGTCTTTACCGGAGAACGCGCCGCCGCCGTGGCACCCGGCACCGCCGTAGGTATCGACGATGATCTTACGACCGGTTAGTCCGCAGTCACCATGCGGTCCGCCGACAACGAAACGGCCGGTCGGGTTGACATGAATCTTGAGTTTGTTATCGACGAACTTCTTGGGAAGAATGGGCATGATGACATTCTTGGTGATTTCTTCGCAGATTTTCTTGTGGGAGATGTCGGGGTTGTGTTGAGCGGAGATGACGACGGTATCGATTCTTACAGGTTTGTTGTTTTCGTCGTATTCAACGGTGACTTGGCTTTTGCCGTCGGGCCTGAGCCAAGGGAGGGTGCCGTTTTGGCGCACTTTGGCGAGACGCTCGACGAGCCGATGGGAAAGATGGATCGCCAGGGGCATAAGGACGGATGTTTCTTTGCAGGCGTAACCGAACATAAGCCCTTGGTCGCCGGCGCCCTGATCGCGATGCAAGCCTTTGCCGGCGGTTACGCCTTGGCTGATATCGGGAGATTGAGTGTCGAGGTTGATGATAAGGGTGGCGGAGTTTCCGTCCATGCCGACCTCTTCGGAGTCGTAACCGATATCGCATATTGTCTTGCGGATGATTTGCTCGAAGTTGATTTTGGCCTTGGAGGTTATTTCGCCGGCGACGACGATCATACCGGTGTTGAGCAGAGTTTCGCAAGCGACGCGACTATAGCGGTCTTTGGTGAGCAAAGCGTCGAGTATGGCATCAGAGACTTGGTCAGCGACCTTGTCCGGATGGCCCATCGCGACGGACTCACTGGTGAAGAAATGGTGGTTCTGGCTGGAAACAGCTTTTTTGGTAGTTTTTTTTGCGGTTTTCTTTTTGACGGTTTTCTTGGCCACGTTGGTCTCCTTTCACACGTGTATTTTAGAGCGCTGACGAAGCGGCTCTGCCTTGGAGTTTTTTTTTGTTTTTACTTGGGCTGATTGCCTTTTATTCTGAATGCGGCGTTGCTTTTGGGCTTTGGTGCCGCACAAACAAAGTCGTGATTATATTCGTTTTGCGATTGGGCCACAAGGGCCTAAGTGTTGGTTGAGTCTTATATTTACGTTTATGAATTTGGATTGAGGGCATTGTTTTTGGCGGTTAGGTCGGCGGCGGTTGCGGCTATTTGGGGGACAGGCGAGGTTATTGGAAGTAATATGTTTGTGTTAAAGGGGTTATGTTTGCATCGAGAAGGTGGGAGTTTGGATGTTGGGTTGGTATTTTATTTGTGGTTTTGGGCCCAAACTGCGGTGAGAAAATCGCGTAGATATCCTTTTTCGACGAAGATATCCAGAGCGTTAATGGTTAATTTATGATTGGCTCCCCAGACGCAGGCTCTTAGGTCTTTTAGGGATGGGTCCATTTGTATCACGAGGGCGTTCTCGGCGACGAGGGCATTAGCGAGGTATTTGTAGAGGTAGGCTGAGACGGCGTTGACTCCGGGTCCGCCGATTGAGATCATGGGTTTGTTTTGTAGGGATTTGGCGTTTAGATACCACAAATCGCTGATAACGAGGCTTTTGGCGGGTTGGTCGAGTTCGTAGGTGAGTTGATCGATGCTGTTTTGTAGTTGGTATGCCAGCGGTCTGTCGGCGTGTTCGGCGCGCAGATTAGATCCGGTTACGATAAGGACGGAATATTCATCTTGTTCGTAGTTTGGGTTAGAACTCAAGTATGGTTACCTATGTTTTTTTGCGGATAAAGTCGCCGCCCGGTCAGCCATGGGCTGCGATTGGGGAACAGCCCGCCGATCGGGCGGCTACAAAGTTCGGGATGTTGCCGCAACTATTGGGGAAATCCCATTTTTATTGTCCGATTGATTATAGTCAGGTGAATTGGATTTGTCCTGCCGGGCAGGCGAGAAAAGCGGAGATTTTTGCGCGATCGACCCTGATTCCAAGTCCCGGCGGGGGTAATTTGCGTAGTTTTCCGGCGAATCCGAAACGCATATTGGGTTTAACGATGTCTTTTTGGAGGAGCAAAGTAGCGTAGCAGATTTCAGTAAAGGCGGTATTAGGGACGATTTCGAGGAATTTTCTACCCGCGGCGGCGAGAATGCCGGACTCACCGACCATAGCGCCTAGTTGGTATTTTCGGTTGTATTTATGGGCGATGGTTACGAGGCGCAGGGAAGGCAGCAGTCCGCCGTTTTTGCTGATTCGGATGTTGAAATAATCGACGAGGTCATTTTGGGCCAATTCTCGGGCTTGGTCGAGCGTGACAAGTGATTCGTCCGCCATGATGGGGATGTCGGTAAGGTCGGAAATGGTTCGCTGATGATCGAAATCGGTTGGCGCGAGAGGCTGTTCGAGGCAGCACACGCCGTAATGAGGCAGGGCGCGGGCCATGTTCAGCGCGGCATCGATATCCCAGGCGCCATTGGCGTCGGCGCGGAGTGTGGCTTTGCCTTGTTCGATGGCTTTTTGGAGTTTTCGATGGACGATAGTGAGGTTGTCGTGGTCGTGGGTGGAGCCGAGCTTGATTTTGAAATCGCGCAGGCCGAAAAAACGCATGATTTTTAGTCTGCGGGCGATTTTTTCGGGGTTGTCGGTGTCGAGTACTCCGCTGACGCGGATGGTATCGATGGATGGTGGGCCGGAAAAGGCTGGGTGTCCGATCCAGCCGGTCAGGCAAGTGAGGTCGTTGTTAAAGTATTTGGCGTAGGCGTCTAGCAAAGCCAATTCAACGGCACAACGAGCTACATTGATAACGCGGTTTTGACTATCGAAGGCGGGCAGCTGGTCAGCGAAATCGATTAAGTGAGTAAAGCCGGCGGGTTCGAGCCGTTGGAGCATAGGAGCGAAGGTGTTGGTGATGTTATTGATTACGGATTCGACGGTTTCGCCGGTGACGTAAGCGCGGGGCAGGCCTTCGCCGTATCCGATGGTGCCGTCAGCGAGATGGGCGGCGACCACGACGGTTTCAGTGCTGTTGCGTTGAGCGGCGGCATGGCTGAATTTGGCGCGGAAGGGAAGCGACAGATGGAAGATTTCGAGTTTTTCGAGTCGGTTGGACATATGGTAGAAGATTCTACCTGTAGGGCAGATGAATGACAAGGGAAGAACGGGGAGGAGACGAATCTCGGCGTTTACGCTTTGGGCTCTGAGAAGACGGTTTGACCGGCGACGAAGGTTTGTCGGACGTTGAGTTTGGGATCGAGCAGGACGAGGTCGGCGTCGAATCCGGTTTGGATTTTGCCTTTTTGGTGGTCGATACGGAGAACTTTGGCGGGTGTGGCGCTGGTTATTCGGGCGGCGGTGGGCAGATCGACGTTGAGCATCGAGATGGCGTTACGGAAGGCTCGGTCCATGGTTAGTCCGCTGCCGGCCAGGGCGCCAGGCGCGTGGGAGTTTTCGGTTAGACGGGCGGGTAGTCCGATTTCGGTGAATTCGATTTCGACGCTGGTGTATTTGTATCGGCCGGGCGGCAAGCCGGCGCCGACGTTGGCGTCGGTGACGAGACAGGTGTTGTTAGGTTTGCACTGCAGAGCCATCTTGACGGCGATGGGGTCAACATGAACTCCGTCGAGAATAAAGTCAACCGAGACGTTGGGGTCGGCAAGGATAGCTTCGACACTGCCGCAAGGTCTTACGCCCGGCTCGGACTCTGGGGGCGCATAAAAGACATCATAAAAATGTGTGGCGTGACAGGCGCCGGCGGCGATAGATGCTTGGGTTTGGGCGACGTCGGCGCTGGTGTGGGTGATGAAGACGGGGGTATTGTTTTGGGCCATGACGGGGATGAGTTCGTTGATGCCGGGCAGGTCGGGCGAGATCGAGAATATGACGCGATAAGGTTGAGCGGCTTCGATGATGTCGCGGATGCGCTGAGGGTTAGCGGTGCCGATGGTATCTGGAGCGGCGGCGCCGGAATGCTTGACGAATGGTCCTTCTAAATGAAAGCCGAGGACTTGGGCGCCTTTAGCGGCGGCTTGGGCGAGGCGTTTCAATTGTGCTTCGATGTTGTCATTGATGTTGGGGAACAAGGTGGGCAGAAATCCGGTTACGCCGTATTGGGGCAGGGTAGCGGCCATGGGGATATAGTCTTCCAGGCCGGCGTCAGGTCGATAGTTATGGATGCCGTGGATGTGCAGGTCGATGAAGCCGGGGGCCAAAGTGTAGTTGGCGGCGTCAATGGTTTGATCGGCGTTGATTTTGTAAGCGTCTTGCGCGGGCAGTATCTGAGCGATCTTGCCGGCGTCAATGAACAGAGAATGCCGTGAGAGTACTTGGTCGGGTAATACGATAGCGGCATTGTGGATTAGGGTTGAGGACATAATGGAATTTAGTGTGTTGGTATCTTAGGCAGAGTAATCACACGGCAGAGAAATATCGCAGTCAAGAAGAAGGGGCTGTTTAAGCTCTACGCCCCGGTGAAGGTCTTCTGGTTTTCTGTGCTTTCTTTTGCGAGTTAGCGGCTTTTTTGGTTTTGAGGGAGCCTTCGAGGACTTTTAGGGCTTTTTTGATATCGGCGACCTTGAGGATGCCGGTGGTTCTTCCGCCTCTCGCTCCGGCGGTGCAATAAGCGTAGTTGATGTTGATATGAGCGTCAGCCAGCTTGGTGGTTATGTCAGCCAGGGCGCCGGACATATTGGGCAGATTGATACAGATGACATCATGTTCGCTGAGTGACGCGTTGATTTGATGGAGGATTTTGCGGGTTTTGTCGGAGTTGTTGGTTACGAGGCGCAATACGCCGTGTTCCACGGAATCGACCATTGTCATGGCGAGTATGTTGACCTTTTCGGCGGCGAGAGAGTCAAGGGTTTGGGCGAGAACGCCGGGCTTGTTGATGAGAAATACGGAGAACTGAGTAGCTATACGCATATTACTTTGCCTTAATGATAATTGCCAATAATATGTCACTGGGGTTGAGCGAATGATTCTCTTTTGGCTAGGTATTTACCTTCGAGAAGCGGGTTCGCTCAGTACGTTACGATTCATTGAATAATTGCAGGGCGGATTCGACGTCGTCGGAGAACGCGAAGACCTCCTGCAAGCTGGTAATTTTGAAAACCCGATACAGTCGCGGGTCGATCCCCGCGATGACGAACTTGCCATTGTTTTCGCTGAGTTTTTTTTGCAGACTGAGCAACGCGCCCAATGCCTGAGAGCTGATCATTTTGATGGAAGCCAGGTCGAGAACGATTTTGGTGATGTTTTTTTTCTCGACGAGGTCGAACAGCTCTTGGCTGACCTTAGTGATGTGAAAGGTGTCGAGCAATGTGGGCTGAGCGAATTTTACGATACTGATGTCCTGCTGCTGTTCGATAATCAGGCTGGAATCACTGGTCATGATGTTCTCCTAGCGCATTTGGCAGTGAGGTAGGTCCGGCGCGGCCGGGGCTTAGAGCATACTATGTTATTATATTATATAATTCCAAGATATGATAACACGCAAGTTTGATCAGGTCCAAAGAGAAAAAGGCGGGATTACAGTGCGTGTGCAGATTGCGAAAATATTGAGGTATGGATGGGGGATGATGGGGTACGGAGGATGTGGTCGGGATTGAGGCGAAAAATATTGTGGGGCTTATAAGTTGTCTTTTTCAATGAGTTTAGGTTGGGTCTGCGTCCCAGATTAGGAAGTATTCTTGGCCGCATCGATCACAGATGACTGAAACGCTGTATGGTGCGTGTTCGGGGTTGGCTCGGCGTTTGAAAGAGTTCTTGCCGGCGTTGGGCGGTATGGGGATGGCTTCGTTATGATATCCGCAATGAAAGCAGGTGGCTTCGATGAAGTCGATGTCCGTTCCGAACATTGATTTGGCGACCTGTGCGGGGCTGGTATTTGGGTAGTTGGTGTCGATTTTTCGTCCCAAGACCCGGCCAGCCAATCCGGCGTCAGCAGGGTTGGTTTTGTGCTGAGCATTGTAGATATTGACGAGTTTCTCAAGGGATTTAGGTGGTTGGGCGAGCAGCCTGGCGGCTTCGGTGCGAATGTCGGCATCGGAATCACGCAATTGCTGGAATAGCCAATCAAAGGCTGGGCCGCTCTCAGGGCTATCGGACCAAAGCTTCTGGGCTTGAGTAGTCATCTGGTCGAAGAAATCGGCTTTACGGCCTCCTTGCTGGGCGATTTGGGCGCGTCGCTGCAACTGTCGGGTTTCATCAATGAGCTTCTTGCAGAACCTGACTCGTTGCTGTTGCCCGCGGTTCTGAGCGAAATGCAGCTCCTGCTGCAGGTCCTTGATAGCTGAATCGTAGTCCTTGAGCATACGATAATACATAGCGCGGTTGTGAAAGACTTCGCCTCGGTCATGCTCTTGGTCTGCGGGAGTGATAAGGTCAAGCAGCTTTGTGCAGATATCAACGGCTTCCTGGCGTTTTCCGATGGTTAGGGCGGTTCTCCGGGCGGTTTGCCAAAGTCGCTTTATCTCCTGGTCGGCGGTCTCGGCTGGGTGTTTGACGGCTAGAGTTGATGGACGTAAAGACGTATACCGCGATTTGCGGTCTCTGCGAAAGATGTGTCTCAAGAACCCCATAGCGATCTCTCCCGATAAAAGTACGGGTCGGTGATCCGGGTGCTTTAATGTCTCAGAAACCCTCTTTTAGAATTATAGTACAATCCCTGTATAAGTCAACATTAAGAGATGAAAAATATCTGTAAACCATGTATTTTGTAGGCATAATCGCGAAATATTAAAAAAGATAAGTCATTTTATAATAACCAAAAATTCTTTTGGGAAGAGTTCCGTTAGGGCTGATTTGGATGTGTTGATGGGTTGCGGACAAAATTGCGGGGTTTATGCCTTTAATCGCGGCTGAGAGCCAGACCTGAACCAGATAGATATGGGAAAAACTGGTTTATTTAGGGGGAAATAGCTTGCGTAATAGTGAATTGTGGTGTAATAAGGCCTGAATAATAGTTCTTTTTCACGGTGTAATTCTGGAGTCTGCTAGTACAGGATGATGGTTTAGCGGTCGTTTCTTTGTTGTTTTGGGGTTGATTATTTGGGATTACTATCTGGATCGAAGCTACAATCGGCAAGTTTGTCTGTCTGGCGAGCAAGATGTATCACATGGTGACACAGTTCTATATTATATGAAACACTGCTGACGATATCGCGAAGTTAGAGACACTACTGATTTATTAGGTGGCGGGGTCATTGACCACTTAGAAGTGAGGTTAGATTCTGTGTGTAATACAACAATACTTATTGTGGATGATGAGATTTTGGTGGCGGAGGATTTGTGTGAGCGTTTAACGAGCATGGGTTACCGGGCGGGTTCGATAGCGCGGACGGGTGATGAGGCGATCGCCTTGGCGGCGGATTCTCGGCCTGACCTGGTGCTGATGGATATTGGTTTGAATTCGGAAATGGACGGCATTGAAGCGGCTGGGCGAATTCGTCAGAATCAGGATGTGCCGATAGTTTACGTGACGGCATACGAAGATGAAGAAACTCTGGGGCGAGCGGTAATAACCGAGCCTTACGGTTATTTGCTGAAACCATATACAACCGCGGGCCTTCGGGTGGCGATAGAAACGGCATTGCGAAGGCACAAACGCCGAGATGATTTTTGTATGACGGGGTGGGAGCAGACTGAGCTATTGGAGAAGATGGGTTGTTTGGTTATGTTGGTGGATGCCGTGGGGCAGATAAAGGTCTGCAATAATCAGCTTACGCGAATGTTAGGTTATGACGCGGAGAATCTGCAAGGGCGGGAAATAACTGAGATAGTGGCGCAAGGTGACGCGGCCTTGGTGCGGGAGTTGTTGGGCAACTCGTGTGTAAAAGGTTCGGCGGTAAGGCGGGAATGCCAAATGATTAAGTTTGACGGCAGTGCTGTTGAAGTCGCTGTTGCCGTGAGTTGTTTGGCAGATGATCGCGGCGAGAATAATCGTTTTATTGTGGCAGTGGAAGATCTATCGGAAAGAAAAGCATTGGAGCGGGCGAACGGCCGTTTGGCGGATTCAAGCAAACGTGCGGCTGAGCTGGCGGAGAAGGCGGTTTTGGCAAACAAGGCCAAGAGTGATTTTTTAGCGAATATGAGCCATGAGATTCGTACGCCGATGAACGCGATAATAGGGTTTACTGATTTGCTGTTGGAGGAAGAACTTACCGCTGATCAGCGGGAGTTTGTAAGTTTGATTAAGGGCGCAAGCAAAGATTTGCTGGGGTTAATCAATAATATTCTGGACTATTCCAAAACGGAGTCAGGCAAGACGGAGTTGGAGGTTCTGGAAGTTTCGTTCAGTGATTTTTCGGAGTCGGTGGAGAGTTTGATTAAGCCCTTGGCGCAGCGTAAAGGATTGAAGTTTGAGGTATCGCACACGACGCGGATTCCGGCGTTGATACATATTGATCCGTCGCTTGTGCGGCGATGTTTATTGAATTTGCTGGGCAACGCGGTGAAGTTCACCGAGAAAGGGCACGTTTGGTTGAATATCGCCTCGGTCAGGCAGGCGCGCAAGCATTATTTGCGGTTCGAGGTGATCGATAGCGGTATCGGTATTGCCGCGGATAAGTTGAATGTGATATTTGACGATTATACGCAAGCCCAAGTGAGTGTTAGTCGCAAATACGGCGGAACAGGGTTGGGTTTGGCGATAACGAAGCAGTTGGTGGATTTGATGGGAGGCGAAATATTCGTCAGCAGCGAAGTAGGCCGGGGTACGGTGTTTACCATGTTGGTTCCTAACGAGGTGTCGGGAAGTAAGAGTGTTACGCCAAATGAGCGGGAGCGGCTGGATGCGGCGATTGCGCGTCGTTAGGCGGTAATCGAGCGAGGAGAAAACTTGTCAAGGCTGTGCTGGTCAGGCCGGGGCGGATGTGTTATATTGGGGCGGTCATCCTGGGTGTGAGAGTTAATTTGGGTGAGCGTGGGCTTTTTGTATAGGAGAGCTGTTTTGGCAAAGCGACCGGCACGAATAGGAATCATAGGTGGATCGGGGTTAGGGCAGGCATTGGCGGCTTTGGCTGATGGTGAGGTGCATGATTTGACTACGCCGTTCGGCAAGCCTTCCGGGCCGATCTGGACGACCGAGTTGGATGGAGTTCCTATCGCGTTTATGGCCCGGCATGGCAAGGGGCATATGCTGAACCCGTCGTCGGTGCCTTACCGGGCGAATATCTACGCGTTGAAAAAGCTAGGCGTTACACGACTGATCGCCAGTGGTGCATGTGGTTCGCTGGTGGAAGAAATTGAGCCGCGGCAATTGGTGGTGGCGGATCAGTTGATTGACAAGACGTATTCGCGAGCCAAGAGTTTTTTCGATGGGCACTTGGCGGTGCATGTTGATTTCGCGTATCCTTTTTGCGAGCAATTGCGGCAATTGCTGCTGGACGCCGGGGATGCGGTCGATACCAAAGTGCATGATTCGGGGACTTATGTTTGTATCGAGGGGCCTCAGTTTTCGACGCGGGCTGAGTCGCTGATGCACAGGCAGTGGGGTGGACACTTGGTGGGTATGACCGCACTGCCGGAAGCGAAGCTGGCGCGGGAAGCGGAGATGTGTTACGCTTTGCTGGCGTTGCCTACGGATTATGATTGCTGGCGGGAACACAAAGGCGATGTTGACAAGCACAGTCTGATGACGGAGATAATCGAAAATTTGAATGTTGCTACGGAAAACGCGATCAAGTTGATTCACGCAGCCGTGAGCAAAGCGGGGCCCTTGCTGGAGGCTGATTGTGAGCATCAGAAGGCTTTGGAGTTGGGGATATGGTCGGACAAATATTGCATACGGCCGGAAACGCGGCGGGCGGTGGGGCTGCTGATCGAGAAGTATATTGATTGATAAATGTTGGATTATAAAAAAAGGGGTCTGACCCCTTTTAGTTGACCGACCCCTTTTAGTTGACCAGTTGACCTGGGTTTGAAGCAAACCCATGGCACCCGGCCGTTGGGCATGGAGATGAAATGTTGACGCGAGAGCCATGAGACATCAACCTTGGTACACTAAGTATTCTGCGCTGACGGACCGTGTTGGCGAGCTGAAATGCCAGTTTATAAGCAGATGCAACGAACTGGGCGTTGGCCCCAGCGTTGTTTCCGGCGAGGTATGGCACGACATTGCCGCACGCGCCGTGCATGAGAGTAACTGGCAGGAAGGCATCTTTGTTGACCGCGGCAAGACAAAGGAGTTGGCACTGTACGTTTTCGGCGAGCTAGACAAGATCTCAGGGCCGCATCTTGATATCGACAAGTTAATTGAGCATCACAAGCGGTATGTTGTAGCTCTTAAACGGAAGAAGATTCCGATAGACGAGATTGCGGCATACAACCTGAGCGCCGCGCATATGGGAGTATCCTGGATCGGCGAGGAGCTATCCAAGCGCCAGGCCGCTTCTCTCGTCTACGCCCTCGAGCAATTCCGCGCTGTCATCCAAGAGAAGGGCGTGGAAATGCCACCGGACGATATGGAGAAGGTTCACCGGGGCTTCGAAATCGTCGATGACCTCCTCGCAGATAACACCCACCCCGCAGCCCCGATCATCGAGGGATATGTCACAGAGGGACAAGTTCTCCACGATCTCTTGGGTTTGCCGTTCGAACACCTCCTGAATCCGATGAGAATGGAGTATGTACACTTCCTTCACAGGACTGTCCTTATGGGGGTGGCCGATCCAAGGAAATGTGGTACCTTCCGGAAGACGCCGGTTCATGTTGGAAATCCAGATGTTCTTTTCGCACCGCCTTCTTTGGTTCCAGAGATGATGAACGAGTTCTGCAAAGAATTCCCAACTATTCTGCCGACCGCCGTCAATTACGATTCGGTTCTCAAGGCGGCTGAAGTGTCATACAAGTTTGTGAGAATCCATCCCTACCACGACGGAAACGGTCGTCTCTCCAGGCTATTGATGAACTTGGTGTTATGGGGGCATCATCCACCTGTATACCTGAAAGCCGACAAGAAAGGGCGTCACAGGTATGCGCAGGCCCTGAAGCGGGCGGATCGAGGAAACATGCAGCCTCTGGCGTGCCTAATCGCGATGGCTCTGGTGGAGATCTACGGGAAGCTCATCGACGCAGTTGGAATGAATTAAAGGGGTCTGAATGAATTAAAGGGGTCTGACCCCGAATGAATTAAAGGGGTCTGACCCCTTTTAGTTGACCAAGGGGTCTGACCCCTTTTAGTTGACCAAGGGGTCTGACCCCTTTTAGTTGACCGACCCCTTTTAGTTGACCTGACCCCTTTTAGTTGACCCCTTTTAGTTGACCAGTTGACCGACCCCTTTTAGTTGACCAAGGAAGTAAAAATGCGTGACAGTGGAGACCCATCATTTTTCCCACTCATCTTGATTAGTATCTGCGCCATTGGGCTAATACTACACTTCAAGATACCTCATCCTTGGAGCCACATAATAGGAGTATTATGTTTTTGGGGCCCTATAATCATCTTTATGTTTATGACAGAACGAATTTTTGGTGGAGTAGCCTTTTCAATTATAGGCATTTGTGTGATGATATTTCAATGGAAAGAGTAATGCCAAGTGGGCGAAACATCTATCCTTTGTTAGATAAGTTTTACCACAAATGGCAATGTAAGAAAAACAATGAAGGCATCCCATCTTACACGGTTAGAGTGAAGAAGATATACGGCAACTGAAGGAGTTACAATAAATGAAAATCAAAAAGCCTGGGTGGCTTATATTCGCACTAATCATTTCATTACTTATGATGGTTTCTGCCGCCAATGAAGGATGGGCAGGAGTATCAATAGGGGCCCTATTTTGGATGGGAGTTGCTATATATTTTGCCATTTCAGGAAAAGACTAGTATTGCTAATATTTAATGAATTAAAGGGGTCTCAATGAATTAAAGGGGTCTGACCCCTTTTTGTTTGACAGGGGGTTTTGATTTAGTGATAATGGGTGATTATGCCTCGTACGATACGAAAAGCTGAAGGTGGTATTGTCTATCATGTGTTCAATCGAGCTAATGGTCGATTGAAGATATTTAAGAAGGCGGGGGATTTTGCTGCATTTGAGCAGATTCTTGCTGAAGGTGCTGAACGGTTTGGTATGCGGATACTGGGTTATTGTCTGATGAGTAATCATTGGCACCTGGTTCTCTGGCCGCGTGAGGATGGTGATCTGTCATTGTTTATGAAATGGATTACCGGTACGCATTCGCAACGTTGGCACGCGGCTCACGGCATTGCTGGTATCGGTCACCTGTACCAAGGGCGATACAAAAGTTTTCCCGTCCAAGGCAGCATTTACTACCATACGGTGTTACGCTACGTTGAGAACAATCCGAAACGTGCCGGGTTGGTTCGTCGATGCAATGAGTGGCTTTGGAGCAGTTTGGCTGTTCGTAGTGGTAAAGGCGAGAGCAAGGCTGTTGTGCTGAGCGATGGCCCTTTTGCGTTGCCGAGGAATTGGGCTAGGCTTGTTGAAAAGAGTGATGAGACTTCTGCTGTTGAAATTGGCGTGAGTATTCAGCGGGGGCGTCCGTATGGGGATAAGGAGTGGGTTGTCCGAACTGCCCAAAAACTTGGCCTGGACTCCACGTTGCGGCCGCGAGGACGACCCAAAAAGAAACAGTTAGACAGTGGCAAAAGAAAAAAAGGGGTCTGACCCCTTTTAGTTGACCTGACCCCTTTTAGTTGACCGACCCCTTTTAGTTGACCTGACCCCTTTTAGTTGACCTAATCCTTTCTGAGAGAGGCTATCTCCCAATTCGATAAGAAGCTGTCGCTTCCAAATATCACAATTGCAATGATACCCGTGCCTCCTGCCATCAACACTTTTCTTAAATTTTATACCATTAATACATGCTATATGATGTTACATAGCTAAGCAATTTAATATTAATAGTTTATGTGATAAATTAAAGTATTACAAATGGAAATAAAGCATTGACAATACCGTAAATATATGGTACAGTATGTTACGAATTAAGGTTAAAGCATTGGTTCGGCAGGCCAAACCAGGATGGATCGCCCGGGCGATAAAAACAAGGAATCTTGCGTATCGCCAAGCAGTAGTCGGGCGTTAGCAAGACGGCCGTTGGTCGGGTGCTGCGGAACGAGGCAACGTCTCACTAAAGACAAGACGAACGGTCTGCCTGCACGAATTATTACTATATGCTGGATGAAGCGGACGTATTGTCTTCGGCAACGCACAAAGTCGATGGCCCCGCGTGTAACCTGCTGGAATATGACCTTATTGGCGGAGGCATTCCGGGTGATGGTGACGACGATGTTACTAAGTAAACAAGAGAGGTTAATGAGTTTGTACAGGAGAAAGTTGTGTTTAAAACCGCAATGGGCGGTTTAAGAAGAAGAGCTGTTTTTAAAAAGGAGCTTGTTATGAAGAGGAAATGTAACCACTGTATTGGAAAGGTGCTGGCGGTGATCGTGTCGTTGTCAGCGATTGCTTCAATGGCCACGGTTGTACAGGCAACAACGATACCGGTCGAAAACCCTGGATTCGAAGCATTGAGCGGCTTTCATGCTGGTCAGTTCCCGGGTTGGACTCTTGACCTGGGCAGCTGTGGCACGGGCGGATCTGATTCTGTGCTTACAGGGGCCACCGGCAACAGCGTTGGATACGCTATCGCCGCGGGCGTTTTCCATCAGGGACTTGGTTTCGCAATTCAGCCGGGCACGTACACCCTGACTGTTGACGTTGGAGATGTGTTCGTAGATGCTGATCCGCCTTTTGATCCGCTGTTTCCGACCATACCGGCGGTCATACTTACCGGCAACAGTGGTACGGTCGAATTGACGGAAGTGTCTCGTGATAGACCTACGCCTGACAATGGGCAGATGCTCACCTGGACGACCGTATTCTCGGTGGCGCCGGGCGATGCGATAATCGGTAGTGATCTGTGGGTTGTACTTGGTGCGTTTGGCGAAACATCGCCGATGCGTGAAATCGTCTTTGACGAAGTATCGATTGACTATGTCCCAGAGCCGGCAACTCTTGTGTTGTTTTCGCTCGGAATGCTGGGCGTTCTGCGAAAGAAGTAATCACATCATTGAGAGCAAGGAAGGAGCTGCACGGCATGGCCGTGCAGCTCCGCTTCCGAAAAAGCTGAAAGCTTGTTTATACAAAAGACGGGGTGAAGGAAAGGGGTTGGGTGAATTAAGGGGGGATGATCCTTTTTAGTTGGTAACTCCGTGTGGTTGGTTGGAAACACGCCGTGCGGCGGGGATATTGATCGAGAAGTATATTGATTGATAATCGCTGATATAATAGGGGTTTATGGGGGCGGTTGGTTTCGACAAATTGTTTTCTCGCTGGAATCGCAGCACTTGCGTGGGGCGGAATGGGGTGCTATAATACCCGTTTTTTATGGCTGCGACGGGGGGCAAAGCGGAAACAGGATGTCACATGTATATGGCGAATATTCTCGCAGAGGTTCCTGAGCAATTCAGCATTCATATTGGGATCTTGCTGTTGTTGGGTATTGGGGTTTTGGGGGGAGCGTTGGGGGCGTGGTTTTTTCAGAAGATTCGCGTGCCGCAAGTGGTGGGTTATATTGTATTTGGTATATTAATAGGCAAGAGCGGATTGAAGCTGTTAGGTGATTTGGATATCGAGCAGTTGGGGGCGTTTACGTGGTTTGCTTTGGGGATTATTGGTTTTCTGGTTGGGGGGGAGTTGCAGATAAAGACATTCCGGCAGTACGGCAAGCAGTTTATTAATATCTTGCTTTGGGAGGGGATCACGACTTTTCTGTTAGTTGGTTTGATTTGTTTTGGCGTAGTTTATCTGGTAACACACAATGCAATGGCGGCGTTGGCGACAGGGATTGTGCTTGGAGCGATAGCCTCGGCGACGGACCCTGCTTCAACGATCGAAGTGCTATGGGAATACCGTGCGAAAGGGATATTAACAACGACGATCATCGCGATTATCGCGTTGGATGATGCGTTGGCCATGACGTTATATGGCGTGGGCACGAGTTGCGCGGAAATGCTGCTGGGCAACAGCGGTTCGATATTGAGCCAATGTGCTAAGGTGGCGTTTGATCTTTTTGGATCGATAGGTTTTGGATTGGTATCAGGGCTGGTGCTGATTGCATTGGTACGGTATCTGCATCAGAGCAACGAACGGATATTAGCGATTTCGGTAGGAACGCTGTTGGTGGTGATTGGGATATCCGATGCGATAGAGTTTGATGTGATCTTGGTTACGATGTCGATGGGGTTTCTGTTGGTGAACCTGGCGCCTCGTTACAGTGAAAAATTGTTTAAGGTGGTCAAAAGTTTTTCCGCACCTATTTATGTGATGTTTTTTGTGTTGGTAGGTGCGCGATTAGGTGTGGGTAATATGCCCCTTTGGCTATGGGGAATAGTTGGTGTTTATGTATTATGTCGAAGTGCTGGGAAAATATTCGGCTGTTATATGGGCGCTAAACTTTCAGGTGCGCCGATAACGGTGCAAAAATACAGCGGTTTGGGAATTTTCGCACAAGGCGGAGTAGCGATTGGTTTGTCCATCATGGCTAGCCATCATATGGGACATATCGCGGTGACGGATGATCTATCATTGGGTGAGGTTATTATCGCGGGGGTGACAACAACGACGATGTTTGTGCAGATTTTAGGGCCGTCGC
The DNA here is from genome assembly GCA_016928435.1 of Sedimentisphaerales bacterium. Taxonomy (GTDB): domain Bacteria; phylum Planctomycetota; class Phycisphaerae; order Sedimentisphaerales; family SM23-30; genus JAFGKT01. Next base: position 31,853 of record JAFGKT010000011.1, read on the forward strand.
TAACTAAATTGAGCGTGAAACTGGGCGGGGAGTTGGGTTGTGATATTACCGAAGACGACCTGATGAAGACGTACAAAGTGCAAAACGTAATGGAAGTTGAATGTGATAAAATTCCGCAGGATACACGAATCAAGGAATTGTTGTACGCTTTTAGCGTAAGCGATAGTTTGTTCTATCCGGTGGTGGATAGCGAAGAAAGGCTGATGGGGATCATTACGATTGACGGGATCAAGCGGACATTTGCGCATCAACGTACCGCGGAATGGCTTTTGGCGCACGATGTTATGGAGGAGGTGCCGGATAAGGTTGACCCCAATATGCCTTTGGCTGAAGCGATGGAACTGATGGATCGGGCGCAGTTGGACAATCTACCGGTAGTGGATAAAGCAAGCAGAATGCTAAAAGGTGTTCTGAGCCGACGTTCGGTGAAGCGGAAGCTGGGCGCGGAGGTACTGCGTCGGGGCGAAGCTGTTGGTTAGCGGTGGTCCATTGATTAGATGATAAAAAACGGTTGGTTAGATAATGGGTTAGCTGAAGGAAATTCGCGGGTACGGTAAGGAAGTGCTGTCATAACATTTCTTTGATTCCCGGGGGTGTAGTCGCCAAAAAGAAGCAGGATTCAGGATGTATATTCAAGAGATGTTAGCGGAGGTTTCGCTGCATTTGCCGGCCGTGCTGGTGGTGGGGCTGGCGATATTTTTTGGTACGGTGGGCGGGCGAGTTTTCCAGAAGTTGCGCATTCCGCAAGTGGTGGGGTATATCGTAATCGGGCTTATCATCGGCCAATCCTTTTTCAAGATTATTGATCATGAAACCGTTGAGCGTATGCGGAGTTTCAATCTGTTCGCGCTGGGAATAATTGGCTTTCTGATAGGCGGGGAACTGAAGCTGGAGGTGTTTCGCAAATACGGCAAACAGTTTTTGGTGATATTGCTCTCGGAAGCGTTGGTGACTTTCGCAGTGGTTACGGTTCTATCGCTGTTGGTGTGTCGAGCTTTGGTGGGTTTTGGTTTGTTGGAGCAGAGCTGGTCGGTGACGTTGGCGTTGTCTTTGATGTTGGGAGCGATAAGTTCAGCGACGGCGCCCGCGGCAACGGTGGATGTGATTTGGGAATACAAAACCAGCGGTATGCTGACCAGGACGATCTTGGCGATAGTAGCGTTGGATGATGGGTTGGCGCTATTGCTATTTGGTTTTGTGGGCAGTATCGCGGGGGTATTGACGGGGCAGACGGACGGGGGGTTCTTGGCGACTTTGGCTGAACCGCTGTATGAAATTTTTGGCGCGGTAGTAGTTGGGTTTGCCACGGGGGTGGTTCTGATTCTCGTGTTGCGGTTCATTGAAGAAGAAGACAAGGTGCTGACGTTTACCTTGGCGTCGGTGATGCTGATAATAGGATTGTCGGTGGCGCTGAAGGTTGATGCGATTTTGGCGGCGATGGTATTGGGTGCGACGATTGCCAACATGTTGCCCAGGCGTAGTAAAGCGACGTTTTCGCTGATCGAGAAATTTGCTCCGCCGATTTTCGTATTGTTCTTTGTTTTGGTGGGAGCGCGTTTGCAGGTTCACTCGATGCCGGTTTGGGTGATAGTCTTGGCAGCGACTTATGTAGTGGGGCGTTGTACGGGAAAAATTACCGGGGCCTGGTTTGGTGCCAAGGTAGGTAAGGCGGTTCCAGCGGTGCGAAAGTATCTGGGATTCTGTTTGTTCAGCCAGGCAGGTGTAGCGGTGGGTTTATCCATTCTGGCGAGTCAGCGGTTTCCGGGGGAGCTGGGCAACGCGATAATATTGATTGTGACGGCGACGACGTTTTTGGTGCAGATAGCGGGGCCTCCGTTTGTGAAGTATGGCTTACGCAAGGCTGGGGAGATGGGGCGCAACATAACCGAAGATGATTTGATGAAGACGTACAAAGTGCAAAACGTGATGGATGTAGAGTGCGATGTGATACCGCAGGATACGCGGATCAAGGAACTGCTCTATGCGTTTAGCGTAAGTGATCATTTGTTTTATCCGGTAGTGGACGCTAAGAAGCGATTGATGGGAATCATTACGATTGATGGTATAAAGAAAACCTTCGCGCATCAGCAGACCGCGGATTGGCTGTTGGCTCACGATGTGATGGAGCCGGTGAGGGACAAAGCCCAACCTGATACGCCCTTGACCGAAGCGGTGCATTTGATGCATCGTTATCAGTTGGATAATTTGCCGGTGGTGGACGCCGATAACGGGGAACTGCAGGGGGTTTTGAGCAGCCGGTCAGTAAAACGTAAGCTGGGCGCGGAAGTCCTGCGGCGGCGTGAATCGGCGGAATAGGAGTTGGGAAGTCAGGCGGTTTGCCTTACTGCGATCACAAACATCTCCCATGATTTGGACTGCCATTGTTCTGTTTCTTTGGCGCTGAGATGACGCTTAACGGCATTTTCGACTGGACCATCAACGGGTGGCTCCATGAGTACGGGGTAGAACCGCTGACAGCGAAGATTTGATTGCATACATAGTTCGATTATGGATTCTGGTGAGAAGAAGTGCCAATCGAAACCGGGGCCGGCGGCTGGGAGTATTGGGTGTTTTGGATCTGTCTGTTGGGGGCCGTTGAGATTGCGTACAGAGAATCCGAAGATACCGTTCGGTTTTAGTACGCGACTTACTTCGGCTAGAGCGGCTTGGGGGTTGCCGCAGTCGGAGATAACTGTGCCGCCGGAGATTATGGCATCGAAATATTCGTCTGATATTGGGGCGAGATTACGGATGTCTGCTTGCAGAAAGAAAGCGTGCGATTTGTGGGACTGCGGAGTCAATCGGCGGGCACGGTCCAGCATCGCAGGTGATACGTCGACGAAGGTGACGTTGTGGCCCTGACAGAGGAGATGGCGACCATGAAAGCCGGGTCCGCAACCTGCATCGAGTATGACTTGGTTGGACAAAGAGGGCAGATGTTTCTGGAAGGCAGCCAGTTCGATTGCCGCTGCAAGGCCGCGATTGCTGGGGTCGGAAAGCATCGCGACATAGTCTTCGACGCGGGTGTCCCACGCTGCGCGGATGGCTTGGGTTGAGTTGGTGATTGGCTTCATGGTTTCTTTTTCTTGTGTTTTTTAATTATCCAGTATATTGGTCGCAGAATAACCCAAAGCACGGCAAACAAAGGCATCAGGTACCAATAACGCCTACGAAAATAGTATCCCTGAAGTCTCTTTCGCCAGGTGTCAGCAACACCTTCTGGTTCTTTGTGCTGAGGCTCCTGCGTCGTGTGGATGTGGTGACCAAGTTCGTGAAACAATGTGTCTGAAACAGCAAGGTCGCGCATAAACGGAATACGCAGCACGCATTTCGGCCATGGTTCGAGGATGTTATCAAGCAGCAGTTGAATCCAGGCGGGATCGCCTAGCCGTTTCCCGTAATAAAAGCCATTACTATGGACTATGTGAACCTTGCGTCCTTGGGATTTTATTTTTCCTCGCCGCGTATCATGAGACAGGTTTGCGGAATTGGTGATGACAATGGTGTGAAGGCCATTGAGACGTTTTTTCGGAATTCCGTTGAGAAGAAGATCAACAGTTCGTTGGGTGCGGATTGGCGGCGAGTAGTCTTTATACGCCTCACGGATGATGACACCATGTGATTTCTTCATGTTACTAGAGCCAACGAGATATTGTATGGTTTTTCTGTCAATGGTCTCGATGATACGCATAAATTCTACGTCTGACAAAAGAAAAATGCCGGTTCGTCAGTGCGGAATAATGGCTTGTCAGGGGGTGGTTTAGCGGTTAGAATGTTGGGAGTCGGTGGTTGCGGGTTTGAGTTTTTTGATTGGGCGCGGCATGGGGTGAGCGTCCCTTTTTGGAAAGAGACGCTATATGCTGGCGAAGATTCATAGTGCGGCGATTGTGGGTATTGACGCGGTGGCTTGTGAGGTGGAGGTTGACGTGGGGGCGGGTGGATTTGAGAAAAGTACGATAGTTGGTTTGCCGGACGCGGCGGTGAAGGAAAGCGTAGAGCGGGTGCGCAGTGCGATAGTGAACTGCGGGTATGATTATCCTAAGACTGCGAGTATAATTAATTTGGCGCCGGCGGATATCAAGAAGGAGGGGCCTGCGTTTGATTTGCCGATCGCGTTGGGGATGTTGTTCGGCCAAGGCGTGGTGCGGAGCGACTGGTTGGATGAGTCGTTGGTGGTGGGGGAGTTGGCGCTGGATGGAAGGGTGAGAGCGGTTAGGGGGGCGCTGGCTACGGCGATGGAAGCAGGGAAGAGAGGTTTCAGGCGGGTTTTGGTGCCGGCGGCAAATGCGCGCGAAGCGGCGGTGGTGCAGGATGTGGAAGTTATACCGGTGGCGTCGCTGAGCGAAGCGGTGGGGTTTTTGTCGAGGCAGTTGCCTATGGAGCCGACATCGGTGGATATCGACGAAGTGTTTCAGGTGGCGTCGCGGTACGAAATTGATTTTAGTGATGTTCGGGGTCAGGAGTCGGCGAAGCGGGCGCTGGCGATCGCGGCGGCTGGGAATCATAATTTGCTTATGATAGGTCCGCCTGGTTCGGGTAAGACGATGTTGGCTAAGCGGCTGCCGACGATTTTGCCGGGGCTGACGTTGGAGGAGTCGTTGGAGACGACACGGATTCACTCGGCATTGGGAAAACTGAAGGCGCATGAGACTTTGCTGGCTTGTCGGCCGGTGCGTTGTCCGCATCATACGGCGAGTGGGCCTTCGTTGGTGGGGGGCGGCAGTGTTCCTCGGCCGGGCGAGCTGTCGCTGGCGCATAATGGTTTACTGTTTTTGGATGAGTTTCCGGAGTTTAGCCGGGTGGTGCTGGAGACGATTCGCCAGCCGTTGGAGGATGGTAATGTTACTATTTCGCGGGCTTCAGGGACGCTGACGTTTCCCGCAAATATTATGCTGGTCGCGGCGATGAACCCTTGTCCTTGTGGCTATCGAACAGATCCGAAGCGCAGCTGCAAGTGTACGCCGAACCAGGTGGAGCGGTATATGTCGCGGATATCGGGGCCTTTGGTTGATCGGATTGATATTCATATCGATGTGCCGGCGGTGCCTTATGAGCAATTGACTGATAAACGCGACGGGACGGATTCCGCAACGATGCGGGAACAGGTGAGAGAGGCACGGGCGCGACAAGCGGAGCGATTCGCTGGATTGCCGGCAATGACGAATAGCAGAATGAACAGCCGTCAGGTGCGAAAGTTCTGTCCGCTGGACGACGGTGGGCAGCAGCTATTAAAGCAAGCGATATATGAATTGGGTCTTAGCGCACGGGCACATGATAAGGTTTTGCGAATCGCGCGGACGATAGCGGATTTGGAAGGGGCGACGGAAATTCAAGCTAACCATTTGGCCGAGGCGATCCAATATCGGCGGTTGGATCGGAGGTTATAGAACTGGGGCACGATCTTTGGTAATAAAAGAATCGTGACGAGATTAGGCTCCCATTCGTTTATGGTAGGGATGTGAGTAGATGGCGTTGGCTTGGTGGGAGGGGTCGTCCTCGTTGGGTTGGTCATCTTGAGGGGGATTGGTTTTGGTTTTGGGGGAGGCGGAGTGATCGGGATTTTGGGCAGTTGCATGCGGGGTTGGGTGGTGAACCGCTTGTTGGTTTTGTTGCTGTTTGTGTTGGGCGTGTTGGAGGGCCTTTTGGTACAGCCGTGAGAACTCCCACTCGGTGGCGTTGAGGCAATCGAAGGAATCATGGAGCGATTGATAGTAATCGGCTTTTTGCTGTAGATGGATTTTTCGTATATTAGCTGAACTGGTTTTTTGCGCTTCTTTCAAATAGCATTGGGCCAAGGAGCCGAGCAGCTCGCGGATTTGTCGCCAGGCTTGGATGGCTTTTTTTACGCTTAACTCTATGAGTTTTTCGAGTTGGTTTTGGGAAGCGGATTGTGCGTTGGTTGGAGCCTCGAGAAAGACCATGCCTGCTTCGATGACGGCTAGTTGACGGTTCAGCAGCAGAAATTGTTTCAGATACTCTTTGGGGTCTGTGGAGGAGGCGTCTGAGGAGAAGATTTCGGTGGAGGATTCGAGGTTTACCATGATTCGATAGAGTGCGACTTTGATGCGTTCGACGAGTACGTCCATTACGAAACCTTGTGGTATATCTTCTAAGGAGATCCAGCCGGTGCCGCCGCAGAATTTGCAGGCTACTATGCCGATCCCGAGACAGGCTTCGCAGATATCATCGTTGCTGATTCGGCCGGTGCCTTTGCAGTTTTCGCATTTGGTTATTCCCCGCTGGCAGCAGACGCAACTCATATGGGCAAGAGCAGAAACGAGATGGGAGGCGTCGGCTGGGCTTATGACCTCAGCCAATTGCTTGGGTGTGGTTATTCCCTCGGGAATTAACTCGTGGTGGTAGCTTTCCAAAAAGAGTTGAGCTGCCTTCTGGCGGTGGCCCAACTGAAGCTGATTGATGGCTTGTTTAATGAGTTCCATTGCCGGCTCCGTGCGGAAATCTTATAGTAACGATTATAATACCAAGGCTTTGCTGGAACGGCTCATCGGTCTCCTAATCCTTTGACCATCGAATCCCTACTAGTATTATATACGCCTGCCAGGGATTATTTGTTCAGGTAAGGCTGGTTCTTGACGGGGTAATTGCTGTAAATGTTTGTTAATGATGGTTTTAAGCGGCAATCTCGGTGGTGTGAATCTGACTAATAAATTTACCGACGGTGGTTGGTTGGGAAAATTTTTAGATAGGCTCGTAGTGTGAGTGCGGTGGTAAAGAATCCAGGCGTTTGCGCTTTGGGTTCTGTTGAGGGGGTGGGAGTGAAGTAAGTCCTTGGTAGTCAAGCACTTACTGAAAGGAACGGAGAGGGCGGGATTCGAACCCGCGGTACGGGAAACCCGTACACCGATTTTCGAGACCGGCTCCTTCAGCCACTCGGACACCTCTCCAATAATGTGTATGTTTCGCGGGGCGGAGGACTCTATATCTATAATAGCGTGACATCGCTGGCAGATAAGCGTCCGCCCGGAGCGAAACAGAATTTGGATATTACTATCATAAGGTTCGGTATGCAAGCGAGATTCTGGGTAAGTGGGCATTAACGGCGATTTCCGGTTTACCGACGGGAGAATATGGATTCTTTAGAGGAGTGTTGCCTATGAGTTGACTCTGCCGGGTAAGATGGTTAAACTTAATAGTTTGCTCTGCTGAGAAGTGCCGCTTGGGCTGATACAGGCTGGGAGCGGGTAGTTTCACCCGGCAATTCGGCATTTATATGCTTGTTGATAAAGGGTTTACGAGTGACGACGCTTTTGGGCTACGACGAGAGATTTCTGCAACATAGGACCGGCAAGCACGTTGAGCGGCCCGCTCGTTTGACGAGTATCGTTGAGCGTTTGAAGCACGAAGGGATTTGGGATGATCTCAAGCCGGTGACGGGCGATGTTGATCCGGCGGCTTGGATAAAGGAGATTCATAGTCAGGAATATATTGATCGTCTGGAATCTGCTTGTCGAAATGAGTTGCCATTTATTGACACCGCGGATTCGGCGATATGTCCGGATTCGTTCGAGGTTGCCCATTTGGCGGTTGCGAATGTGTTGGCCGCGGCTGATATGATAGTCGCCAAGGAAGCGGAGAATGGTTTTTGTGCGTTGCGTCCTCCGGGCCATCACGCGGAGCATGACCGTTCGATGGGTTTTTGTTTGTTTAATAATGTTGCCATTGTTAGTCGATATTTACAGAAGCGGCATAATTTTTCGCGGATTTTGATATTGGATTGGGATGTACACCACGGCAATGGCACACAACATAGTTTTGAAGAAGACCCGACGGTTTTTTATTGCAGCTTGCACGAACACCCGGCGACGTGTTTTCCGGGAACCGGTTGGCCTAACGAGTTCGGTAAAGGCGCCGGTCGAGGGGCGACGTTGAATTTACCGATGGCCCCCGGCGCGGGTGACGATGAATGTTTGGATTTGTTCGAGACGAATTTTTATCCGGTGGCGCGGGAGTTCAGGCCTGACTTTGTGTTGATATCGGCTGGGTTTGACGCGCACCGCAAAGACCCGTTGGCGGAACTGGAGCTAACCGAACACAGTTTTAAAGTTATGACCAAACGCATGATGGAATTAGCACGGCAATGCTGCGGCGGACGTTTATTGAGTTTATTAGAAGGCGGTTATCAGTTAGGGTCGTTGAGCAGTAGTGTTTCGACCCATATACGAGCTTTAATGGAACAATAGATTTGTAATCATTCGATTCTTGGAGGTTATTTATGAAGTCTTTTCGCGATAGAATAATGGTTCTTGGTGCTATGGGGCTGTCGTTGATGTTGTTGATAGGCGGCGGCAGCAGTGTTTGGGGGCAAGCGGATGAGGTTGACTCGCCGGCGGTGGTTTCGGAGGATATGGGTGAAACCGCGGTTGTGGAAGTAACGCCCACGGAAGAAGTGCCCGCCGGGGTTGGGCATCTGGTTGTTGATAATGAGATATTGGACTTAGGCACTGTGGAACCGGGTCAGCGTGTAACAGGTGAGTTCACTTTGACCAATGATGGTGACGCACCCTTGGAATTTGAAGGCCAACCGGGTCACAGTTGCGGTTGTACAGTACCTCATTTGGATAGCTTGGTTTTGCAGCCGGGCGAAAGCACGACATTGAGTTTGGTTTACACAGCCCAGACCAGTCCGGGCAGAGTATCGAAGAAGCTATGGGTGTTGGTGCAGCCCCCGGCCCAGCCGCGACGTTTGGAAATGCACATACAGGCCAACATTCGTCGTTTGATCGAAGCAGCCCCGTCGAGTTGGCAATTTGAGCTGCGCGATACGCCGGGCAACAGTGTGCCGTTGGTGTTACGCAGTTTGGACGGGATTCCTTTTCGGGTGACCGGCTGTACGGTTACGGGTGAGATTGTTAGTGTGGAATTTGACCCGGCGGTTTCAGCGGTGCAGCACGAACTGCCGATTACGATTGATATTCAGAGATTGCGTGGTGTGTCGATGGGTTCGGTAACGCTTACTACGGACCATGTCGGGGCGGAGAGTGTTACGATCCCGTTCCAGGTGACGATGCCTTTTACCGCTGCGCCGCCGCGTAGGTTTTTCCGAGACATTGAAGCGGGCCGAGGCGAACCCGCGGCGATCAGTATTGTGTCCAACTATGGCGAAGAATTTGAATTGGGCGCGATCGTCAGTGAGCGCGGCCTGGTTACCGTCGATAGTATCGAGTCGACAGTGGGCGGTTATATCGTTAATGTTATTTTCACACCGCCGGCGGACGCTTCGACGCGTTTGGTTCGTGACACGCTGCGAGTGGAAATAGTGGACCATCCGGAAGACACCATCGAGATACTGTTTTATGGTCGAGCGGATCGCACCGACCAGTAGATCGCGAAATTCATTGGCTGTAAGGCTGCTTCAGTATGAACGTTAAGCAACGGCGGACAACCTATGGGTTTCGGCGAGGTCGGGGTGCGGGCGCGTTGCGTGGCATTGCGTGCATTTGCAGCATAACGGCATTTGGAGCGATGCTATGGGTGTTTCTGTCAGCGGCTTGGGGCGCGGCCGGGGGCTACGGTGATCCAGGTGATTCGCGTTCTAATTCTCCCATGGCTCATACAATCGCGGACGAGGATCGGATAGACCCGGCGGATGAGATCGATCCGCCACAAGGTTTCGTGTTGATGTTTACGGGCAATTGGCTGGCGCATTTGGAGCCTTGCGGTTGTTCGGATCGGCAATTGGGGGGTATTGACAGGCGGACGCGGATATTTGATTTGGTTGCGCCGAATCGCCGGCTGTTGCTTGACGCGGGGCCTTTGATTGTGGGTTGGGAAAACGGCAGTTTGCAGAGATTGTTCAAACTGGAGGCGTTTTTGTATAGTCTGGGGGAATTGGATTATGACGCTATTACGCTGACGTATAGTGAGATGGACGCGATGCAGTGGGAGCTTGGCGTCGCGTCAACGGATCGACCGGAACTGTTGGCGACTAATCTAGACGAGTTCGCTTTGATGGAGTTCGAGGGGATAAGCTATCTGCAAAAGACGTTGGAAGTGGACGGGGAGTTTTTGGATTGTTTGGTATTAGGGGTGATGGACGCCGGCGACGCGGATGAGTTTACGCTGGAAGATGGAACGTTAGAGCCGCCCGGCCAAGCGGTAGAGCGAGTGCTTTACGAGTTAGGTTTGGAACTGAGCGAACTTTCGTTGGATACACTGGTGATTGTAACGTATTCAGGGCTTGACGAAGAGGTGCTGGACGAGCTGCGTTGGATGCCGGCGGTGGATATGGTAGTGACGCACGACTACGCGGACGAGCCGGAGATATCGACGCCGGTGCGGCGCGAATATGAAGCGGTTGTGGTGACGACGGGGCACATGGGTAAGTATATCGCTGCGATATCGATTCCGCCGGGCAGCGGCACGCAGTTGGATGAGTTTGAGTTCTTGCCTATCGCGGTGGAAGATGATTATGTGCGCGACCCGGCGGTGGTGCGGTACATTGATGATTATCAGTTGCAGTTAGCGGTGGAGGATTTGATCGCGGACGAGAGTAAACTGCGCCGGGCTGGGTTGGCGGACGGTAATTACTTTGTGGGTTCGAGTACGTGTGGCCAAAGCGGGTGCCATCAGGAGATATATGAGACTTGGCAGGAGTTCAGCCATGCCCGGGCGATGCCGACCTTGATTGACATTAATCGTGATATGGATCCGGAGTGTGTGGCTTGTCATGTGGTGGGGATGGAATATGTTACGGGGTACCGGTCGATGGAGAGTACGCCTGACCTGGCGGGGGTGGGGTGCGAGATGTGCCATGGGCCCGGCTTGAACCATGTGCTGGATGTGCTGGCGCCGTATAATAAGGCGTTCACCAGTTGCGAACAATGCCATACACACGAGACCAGTCCGAGCTTTGAGCCGGAAAGGGAGGAGTATTTCGAGCAGATCAACCACTGGTCGGGGCCGCGTAAGTGGTGGTGGTGACAGGGGATACGAAGTGGGGGATAGGTGGGGCGGTGGTAAAGTAGGTAATTACAAAAAACTGATGGATTGGCGATTAGGGGCAACAAGGGAGGGTAGGTAAGTCCGATAATAAAGTTTTTTGCAGGATTAGCCGATATTATTTAGAAGCGCATTACAGCACTGATAATGGAGTTTCGGTGTGGTTGTGGGCGGTTCAATAAGGCAAGGATGCTTACGCAGTCGAGCGGATTTTGGCGGCGGCTGGGTATATAGGAAAGGATTCCTCTAGATGTTTCGAGTCAGCAGCTTGGGTTTGGCTGTGGCTGTGTTTGTACTGGTCGTGTGGGCGGCGGCGCCTGCTTGGGCGGTGGATCATTACGTATCGGCAGGCCAGTTGATTCAACCGGTGATCAACGATGCGAACGACGGCGACGTGGTGATAGTCGCACACGGCACTTACACTGAGTGCTTGGATTTTGGAGGTAAGGCGATCACTTTGCGTGGAGATCCTTGCGATCCGTGCGCGGTGGTGTTGGACGGCAGCGGTTTGAGTCCAGCTGGGGCGATGATAGCGTTCATCAACGAAGAAGAGCCCAACTCGGTCGTCGAGGGTTTTACCATCACCGGAGGACGAGGTTTTTCGGGGGTATCAGGCGGGGCGATTGTATGTTGGAATTCGGCGCCGACGATTCGTAATTGTCGGATGGTGGATAATAGTACGCCGAAATCGGGCGGGGCGGTTTATTTGGAGGGTGACTGCCGGGCGGTTTTCAGCGATTGTATTTTCGAGGATAATTCTACATCGACGGTTCAGGTCGGCTGGGGCGGCGGCGCGGTGTATAGCAATGGCGGGATAGTAACATTCTACAATTGTCAGTTCAATAACAACACCGCGGATAACGGCGGGGCGATATGTCTTTATAACAACGCTGTCGCTTTTGTAAATGATTGTGTTTTTCGCAGCAATGAAGCGGTAACTACCGGCGGCGCTTTGTATTGTTATAGAGGTACAGCGACGGTTATTGGGTCGCGTTTTACCGCTAACCACGCCGGGGGTAACGGCGGTGCGTTGGCATACAGAGACGCATCGGCGCGCATCACCAATTGTATTTTGCACGCGAATACGGCTGCGTATGCGGCAGGGGGTTACTTAAGTGGTACTACGGCAGAGATTAGTTATTGCGCGATTGTGGGCAACACCGCTGCGACTAACGCAGGGGGCCTGCGCTGTTTGAACAGTACCAACGCGGACGTGCGCAACTGCATTGTGTATTACAACAGTCCCAATCAGATTCAAGCAGTTGCCAGTAACGTCGAAAAATCGTATTGTGATATCCAGGGCGGCGGGACGACGAATGGTAATTTCGACGCGGCCCCTGGTTTTGTCGCCGGCTGGTCTTGGAATGATCCGGCTGATTACGAAGCAGCGAACGCTTTTCGTTTGAACGAAACAACTTCGCCTTGTGTGGACGCGGGCGATCCCAACGCGATACCTTTGATTGGCCAGGTTGACATCGACGGTGACGCGCGCTATTGCGGTTTGGCGCCGGACGTCGGGGTGGATGAAACCGCGGTGACGCATAGAGTGCATAACGTTAATGCTGACAGTTGGTATGTGATGATAGATGATGCGTTGGCGGATGCGAACGATGGCGATGAGTTGGTCGTCAATCCGGGGCTTTATCAAGAAAACGTGTGGGTGGATAGGGCGGTGACCTTACGCGGGGTACGGCCCGGCTTGGCTGATGCTATGGAACGAACGATTATTGACGGCAGCGGCGCGGCGGACCCGTGCGACGCGGCAACGGTCAATTTTGCAGTTATAGACCCATGTAGAGTGGTTTTAGCGGGTTTGACGATTATCGGAGGCGCGGGGTTTTATGATTCGAGTTTAGGTGAGACGGCCGGCGGCGGGATATACGTGGGCGGTTGTGAAACGCTGATAAGCTATTGCATGCTGCGCGACAATGAAGCTGCGCGGGGCGGTGCGATAGGCAGCGACGCGACGGCGCAGGTGACGGTGACCAATAGTGTGATGGTGAACAATACCGCTGACGACGCGGCGATATACGCGGCGGGCCAATGCGAGATTGACTTTTGCACGATCAAGAATAACGCCGCGGCAGGGTTGAGCTTGGACGGGGTAGCCAGTGTGCGTAATAGTATTATATGGGCCAACGGCGTTGACCCGTGCGCGCTGCCGGACCAGATCGCAGCAGGGGCTGGGGCGGATGTGACGGTGAGTTATTGCGTGATGGAAAACGCTTGGACCGGCAGCGGCGAAGAAAATCTTAGCGGTGATCCGTTGTTCGCGATGTATGAGGATGACGGCGGGACATGGGGCGATCCGTGCGACGATACGGAGTATGAACATAATTGGCAATTGAAGAGCAGTTCGCCTTGTATTAACGCGGGCGATCCGCTTTACACGGCCGATAGCGATCGGTTGGTCAGCGATTATGATTGTGATGTTCGCGGGCAGGAGCGCACGACCCATTGTCGGGCGGATATTGGCGCTTATGAAGTGGAAGATGTGTCGCCTTTCGGATTGCCGGGCGTAGCGAGTACGTTGCTGGACTCATATTGCACAATCCAGGAAGCGTTGGACAATGCGCCCGATGGTACAACAGTATCGGTGGGGTTGGGACGCTATGTGGAAAATGTAGTGATAAGCGGAACTGGCATAAGGCTGCGCGCAATAAACCCCACTGATCCGGATAGCGTCGCAGGTACGATCATTGATGGCAGCGGCCATGAAGACTCTTACGATCCATGTGCCCCGGTTTACGGTTCGGCTGTAACGCTGATGCCTTTGGTAGCTAGCAATATTACAATCGAAGGGTTTACTCTTACCGGCGGGACTGGGTATTACGATTTCAACGATATTTTAGGTGAACCTAATGATGACTTTTACATGGGCGGCGGTTTGTTCTCAGCTTATAACGGTGATGTAATTATAAAACACTGTCGAATTATCGACAATGCCGCTGAGCTAGGGGGCGGAATCTACGCTTTCGACGCTATAAGCTTGGAAATATCTAATTGTGTAATTTCACAAAATCATTTGGACCCATGTACCGGCCAAAGCGGCGGCGGTATTCGACTGAACGGATGCAGCGATGTAACCTTGACGCGGAATTTGATTACCGCCAACTCAGCGACGCTTTTCGGCGACGGACTTTACGCGATGGAATGCAGCGGCATTACGATGGATTATTCGGTGGTGTATGGCAATAGTTCATGGGGTATAGATGGTGAAGATTGGATTGGAGAGGGTGTGCATTTCTACGATTGTTGTGACGTAACGGTTTGGCATAATATTGTGTGGGGAAATTACCCCGATGGGCTTGTCGGGTCTAAGATGACGAATTTTTCGGTTACTTATTGTGATGTGCAGGGCGGCTACGAAGGGTTAGGCAATTTCTCTGCGGATCCTTGTTTTGTGCGGGCAGGGTATTGGGACCCCAATGGCACGGTTACTCCGCTGGATGATTATTGGGTAGAAGGTGATTATCATTTGCGCAGCGCGGCGTTGCGGCGGCCGGCGGCATTGCCTGCGGATTTCAACGACGATGGGCGAGTGAATTTGCACGATTATGTTTACATCGCAGGCAATTGGTTGGATACGGGTGAAGATTTGCCGGGGGATATCGACGGCAGCGGTACAGTTGATATCGTTGACTTAATGCAATTCTCGGCAGACTTTCTCACGATCAACACCGAAGCAATATGGACCAGCGACGGTGAAACAAGTCCTTGTATTGACGCTGGTCAGCCCAATAGGTCGCCCAGTGTGGAAGATTGGGGCGAAGATTTGAGTCAAGGCGAGAATATTCGGTTGAATTTGGGATTGTATGGTGGTACGTCCGAAGCGGTGCCGGGGCCGATCGGGTTCGCCAATCAAGCGGATGTGACTAACGACGGATTCGTGGATTTGCATGATTGGGCGGAAATGTCGCGACGCTATAGCGGGGATTACTCGGATAATCCGACCGACCTGGATCGAGATGGGCAGCCCAGCATGTTAGACGCCGTTATCATAGCTGATAATTGGCTTTGGCAGCGTTGAGCGAGGGGGCATTGGGGTTGTGGTTTGAAACGCGGGCGGGCGCGGCTAGGCGGGAAGGCAAAAAAAGCGGCATATACTCTATTTTACAGGCACTTACAGCTTTAGGGGCGGTTGGTGTTTTGACGATAAACTGTATGTTATCGTCCCTTTCGGCCGGGGTGTTTTTTTCCTCAGGCAGTTATGGAACCATTAGGCTTTTTGTTGGTCCAAACCAATAGAGGCAATTGAAGTTTCGTTGTGGGGCAGGTCGGTGAGCGGATAAAGCGACGCAGCCGGCGGTTAAATTGGTGGGCCCGGTGGTCCGCAGGATAGTTGTTTTTTTATCGGATAAGAAATTCTCAGCGGAGGCCCCCGGCCTGTGATCAAATGGCTTTGGTATGTGAATGCTGGATTAGTCCTACTGGCCCTGCTGACGGTGGTGGTTGGTATCGCTTGGCTGCCGGATGAGCCGAGAGATGCTGTGGAATTATTGGGCCGGGGCGATGGGGGTGTAAGTGGGGTAGGTTCCGATAGCGTCGAAGATGGTTCGCCTTTGGTTGCGGTGGCGCGGAGTTATTCGCAGCGTTGGGTGCCGCCGGTTCCGCCGAGTCCGCCAAGTTTTCGAGTGACGCAAGTCGATATTCCCGCTGAGGGGGACGCTCAGGTTTGGCTGCGTTTGCCGGACGCTTGTGAGCCGGTGGCGTACAACTTGGGTGATACCGTGAACAGCTACGCGATTGACGAGATTCAATGGCAGGTTGTGACGGTGAGCAAGAACGATGTTAGTTTTCCGTTGAATGTGCCTTCTCCGCCGGCGCCGCGATTTGGGGTTACAAAGACGCAAGTTTTGGAGGGTCAGCCATCAGTTGCTTGGCTGCAAAGGCCCGACGATCCGGAGGCGCAGCCGTACGAAGTGGGACAGGTGTTGGACGGTTACGAACTAACCAGCGTCGAGGCCCGTTCAGCAGAGATGATGTTACGCGGCTTTAGGTTTGTGTTGAATGTTCCGCCTCCGCCGGCGCCGACTTTTGTTCCGGCGTGGACATCGGTTAACGAATCCGAGCCCAGCGAAGCGTGGATTCGACAAAACGAGCAGAGCCAGCCGCAGCGGCACATTGTCGGGGATGAGATTGACGGTTATCGTCTGGATGAGATTCGACCGACTTCGATTGTGGTTTCGATGATCGGTTTTGATTTTGTGGTGACTGTGCCTCCGCCGCCGGCGCCTCCGTTTACGGTGGTGGCGACTTGGCCGGAACAATCTCCGCCGCAAGCAGAAGTGTTAATGCCGAACACCGAGGCAACGCAGAATTTTGGCGTCGGTGATGATATCGAAGGCTACCTTGTGGACGCTATTGGAGTGCGCGACATTACGGTAAGCCGGATAGGTTACAGTTTTACGGTTCAGGTTCCGCGACCGGCTGATCCGGTTTTCGCGTTGGTGGAAACATTTGTGGGCGATGACGCCAACAGCGTCGCCTGGATTCAGACCGAACCGGATGTTCCCGCTGAAGCGTATGGTTTGGGGGCGACGATTGATGGTTTTCGTTTAGACGCGATTGATGTTACTTCGATCACGGTGAACAAATCGAACTACGCTTATGTGGTTACGGTTCCGCAGCCGCCGACGCCGCCGTTCGAGGTTGTACGGGTTGACATAAATCCCGAAAGCAACAGTTGGGCCTGGCTGGTTTTAGAGCCCGAAACCGACCCGGTCGCTTTCACGGTCGGCGAACAAGTTCAAGGCTATATGATAAACGATATCGCGCCCAATGTGGTGCGAGTGAACAGACTGGGGTATGACTTTATCATGGAAGTTACGGCTCCTTTGCCGATGCCCGAGGCCCCGCCTTTTGAGTTGGTGGCGACGTTGACGTTCGGTGACCGAAAAGGCTTGGCGCGTTTGGCGGTGCCTGACTCGCCGGGCGCCAAAGCATACGCGGTGGGGGAGACGGTGCAGGAATATCGTGTGGTAGCTGTTGAGGATGGTTTGGTGGAGTTGGCGCGGGATGGTTATCTGTTCACGTTGCATATGCCGATTCCCGAGGCGCGTTCCATCGAAGCTGATCCGTGTGATACGGCTGAGAGCGCAGAAGAACCAGCTTCGGAAAACACAGCCCCATCGGAGATGGTTGG
This sequence comes from Sedimentisphaerales bacterium, assembly GCA_016928435.1. GTDB lineage: Bacteria > Planctomycetota > Phycisphaerae > Sedimentisphaerales > SM23-30 > JAFGKT01. Next base: position 48,957 of record JAFGKT010000011.1, read on the forward strand.
GCCGCGACCTATGCCGCGACCTGAGACGCCGCGTTCTCCGACAACGAATCGTCGGCCTGGACCGCTGCCGGCGCCGCCGAATCAGAGACGCAGCAGATGAACAGCCGCAATTGAAAAACAAAACGTAATTTGAGATTAGTTTTCCCGGCAGAGATACCAAGGATTGGAAGCAGACGATCGGCAAAAATGAAGTTGGACGGGAGTGTCTATCGCCGGTCGGTTAGGAGTGGGACGGTAACTGAGAACCGTTTCGACAAAAGCATGAGTGATATCTTCATTAAAACTGACTTGCATCTGTTGAATGTCCCAGTATTCGATAACGATGGTATCGTGGCGTGGGCCCAGCAGTTGCGCAGCCAGTTGCTCTCCGGGGATGGCTGGGGCTTCGGGGTCGATGAAGGTCTCCAATTGTCGGTATTCCCGCAGGGCCAAGCTGGTGAGCAGATTGTTGGCGACGGTGACGACCACGTCATGTTGTCTTTCAGCCTCAGCTACACTGGCAGGCGCAACGTCAGGAGTGTGAAGTACCTCTCGGCCACCCGGCTCGGTTGGTTGAGCAGCGCAGCCGCAAACAAAAAGACACATTGAAAACAGATAGACCCAGGACCTCATGAACCAAACAAACCTCTGACTTTTGGAGTTTTCAGGAAGATGGTTAATCATTATCGCCATAATAACCAAGAGACTGACGATATGGCAAGGATCAATTTTGCCTCGTCGGATCGTTCTTGGTTGCGGATCGAGCGACGCCGAATCGCTTCGATATTACAAATCCTTGTTGTCGCGGCTTTAATATTGTCTTTTTCAGGCAGTATTTGGGCCCAGCAGGAGCAGTCCGCCCAGAATGGATCCAGCGAACAGGTGCTGTCGGAAGACGAGTTTGTGGCTTTGTTCTTGGAGTACTCAGCGGCTCAGAACAGGGACCCTGAATCAGCCGAAGCGCGTGATTTGGAGGAGCGTTTTAACGAGGCTTTGGCGCAGCGTGAACAGGTTTTGGCCACTGACGCGAACGCGGCTATGTCGGTTTTGCCGGGCGACTCGGCGCCGATTCTGCCGGATTCCTCAGCGATGCCGATAGCTCAGACGTTATCCGCTGAAGCAGTGCCCACCGATGACCAGGTTGCGGACCAAGCGATTTTGGACTTGTTCCTGCAATTTGCCGAGGCGCAGGCGGCAGACCCTAACTCAGCCGAGACCGCCCAACTTGAACAGATGTTCAATGAGGCCTTGGCGTTACAAGAACTCAATCAACAGACAGCAGGGGGGCAAGACGCTGAGGCCGTTACGGTTGAGGAACTGGCGGAGTCCGCGGCGTTGGCAGCGACTGAAACGGCCCCGGTAATAGAAGTTACACCGACTGAACCGATTGTGGTAACACCCCCGGCGCCGCAGGTGATTGAGGTGGCACCGATCCAACCGTTGGCACGGAGCGCTGAAACGCAACTGCTCGATATTGACCGGCCTCAGTATGATCGTCCCCAATATGTTGATCCGTGTGATTTGCTGCCGGGCACTGGTATTTCTAATCCTGACGATGTGGTGCAAATTCGCACGGAAGACGGCGTGTTGGATATGGAATTGCTGCTGGAGGTAATGGGGCGTGAGTTCGGCCTTTCGTTTTTGTATGATACGCCCCAGGGAGTGACGGGGCAATTCCGCTTGGACCAGTATGGCCAATTGCGCCGGCGCGATCTTATGCCTTTGCTGGAGTCTTTGCTCAGTTTCAGTGACATGGCGATGGTGCGGGAAGGTTCGTTCATTCGGATTGTGCCCAAGGCTCAATCGTTGCGTGAGACCAATCCGCCGCTCTTTTTCGGCGATGAAGTTCCTTCGGTCCAGGTGGGCGATACCGTGGTCACTCAGATTTTACGTTTTGATTATGCCACAGTTGAACAGGTGAGCCAGTTTCTAGCTAACTTTACCGATCCCTCGACGATGGTCGCGATACCAAACACCGACTACGTTATCTTCACCGAGTATGCCTCTCGTATGCCTCGATTGTTGGAGATGATAAACTTAATCGATCAACCGGGGCCTCGCAAGCGTTTGCAGACGGTGAATGTAACCTATCTGCCGGCCTCGGAAGCGGTGACCAAGGTGGGAGAGCTGGTTCAGGACTTAACGAATCAGGGCGTTGGTTTTCTATCGCCTATGGAAGGTACTGTCACGCCTTCGTCCGGGGGCGGCACCGGCCAAACTGTAACCGGTCCTGTTATTCGGGCTGATGAACGAACCAATCGCATCTTCGTGATCGGCACCGAAGAAGAAATCAATCTGGTTTTGCAGTTAATGGCGCTGCTGGATGTGGAAGGGCCCTACGATCAGATTCGCTTGGAAGCGATGCAGGTAGTCAATGTTTTGTCTGAGGATGTCGCTGAGCAGATAAAGCAACTAGCTGAAGTTATAACTCAACGCGGCGCGATGCAGCGCGGCACCGCTGAGAGCGGAGTTCTTCCGATTCAAGAACCAACTCCGCCGCAGGTTCCGCCGAGTCGCCGTCGTCAGCCCGGTATGCCGGGCAGCATAACCGAACAGGAAATTAACGGGCAAGGCCCATTTATGCTATCCGACCAACGCACGAACCGTTTGCTGGTGGTAGGTAACGAAGAACAGATAACTTTGGTGGAGAGATTGTTGGGACTGCTCGATGTGCCTCCGTTCGCCGCGGTTCAGCCGATCATTGAGGTTTATCAGCCGACGTATGTCGAGGCCCGTGAGGCGTTGGATATTCTGGATCAGTTGGGTATTACCCAGCCCGATAACATGCGTCCGCGTGACAGGGCCCGTAGTTCGGATCGGGACGGGAGTTACGGCGGTTATGGCAGTTACGGAGATAGAAATTATGGTCCGATGTATCAGCCGATGATGCCGATGAGTCCAATGATGGCTCAGGCGATAGAGGATTATCAGTCTTTGCTGCCGGGCACGGAGGATTTTGATATCAAAGTGGCCGTGCAGGAATCGAGCAACAAGCTGTTTATCTTAGCCACCGCCACGCAGCACGCGAGTATCGCCGATATTATGCAGCACATCGATGTCGAGCCGAACGATGCCGGCGCCATTCGGATCTACTCTTTGGAGAATCGCGATCCGGAAGATGTAGCTTCGATGCTGCAGGATTTGTTGGAATCGGATCGTACCGACGCTGAAAACCAAACGGCAATACCGGGTATCGAAGGCGCGCCCACGATTGTCGCTTTGCCCGAAATCTACGCGGTGGCGGTGCGGGGAACGCAACGTCAGCACGAAGAAATAGAGGAAATCCTAAAAGTTATGGATCGCCGTTTGGCGCAGGTTTTGGTCGAAGCGATTTTGGTGCAGGTGACGGTAAACGATAATTTGGATTTAGGTATTCAGTTGCAGGATTCTTTTGACGTAGGTGGTACGCGTCGGGTTTCTGGTTTATCGCCGTTTGGTTTGAGTCCGGCGTTGCCCGCCGGAGGCGATGTTGTGACGGGAACGGGAGGCGTGCTGGCGTTTTTCAGCGATCAACGCGTTTATGCCACCTTGGAAGCGCTGCAAACCGTAGGCAATACTCGCGTGACCTCCGAACCGCGAGTTTTGGTGAACGATAACCAAGAAGGTACCATTACCAGTAAACGCAGTGAACCGACGACTACATCCACTATACAGCCCGGTTCGGATACCCCCATAGTCACTTTTGATGAATATGTCGATGCCGGCACTACCTTGACAATAAAACCCCATATCAGCGAAGGCAACTTTATTCAGTTGGATATCTCCCTGTCGGTTGATAGTTTTGATGGGACCGGTTCCGCCAATGTGCCGCCTCCCAAGTCAAGCAACGAAATCCACACGGTCGTTAATGTGCCCGACGGTATGACGATTGTTTTGGGTGGTCTAACCACGAGTAATGATTCGGTAACGGTCAATAAGATTCCGCTTCTTGGTGATTTACCCCTTATTGGTTCGTTGTTCCGTAACGTTAGTCGGGGCGAAGGCCAGACGGTTCTTTACGTATTTGTCCGGTCGCAGATTGTGCGCAGCCGGGCGGAAGAAGGAAATGCTGATTTTCAAGATTTGGAGTTATTGTCGCAGCCGTATCGCCAGGGTTTGCGGAACCAGGAACAGGATTTCAATCGTCAGAATTTGATTCCGGGCGTCGAGAGCCCGTTCCATCTGCGTCGGCCGAGCGTTTTGGATGAATAATCAAGTGTGTCATTACCACGAAAACGCCGAATTCAGAAATACGATACCGAGCTTTTGTTAGAACCGCTGGGGCTGGACTTTCGGCGTCGGCGTTCGCAATAATATAATATGAAGCAAAAACTAATAGAAATCGCCCGTTCCACCGGACTCGTCGATGCCGACGTGTTGGCCGGCTTTTTGCAGTCGCACAACGGCGATCGCGCCATTGACAAAGCGATGCTCGATTCCACTAAATTCGCTGAAGACGATGTGCTTAGGTTGTTCAGCGAATTGTTGGAGATGCCTTATGTTGAGCAGATAAAGGCCGACCAGGTGCCGACGGAGTTTATCGCCGCGGTTCCCGCTACCTATGCTCAGCGTCATGGCTTGCTGGCCACGGCGTTTGACGACGGCGTGGCGACGGTGGCGACGAGTAGGCCTTTGGATCTTTACCCGATGGATAACGTCGGCAAGATGATGAACTGCGCGGTAAGGCCTGCCCTGGCGACCCGCGCCGCGATCACCAGCGCCATTAACGCCGCGTACGAACAGCGCGTCACCGTGCTGGAAGAAGTCGCCGGCGAAGTCGATTCGCAGAACATCGAAGGTTTGATCGATGAGGTTTCTTCGTCGGAAGATTTGCTGGATGTGGTGAATCGGCCGCCGGTGATCCGCTTGGTCAACGACATTCTCTTTCGCGCCCTGCAACTGCGCGCCAGTGATGTTCACATTCATCCGTATGAGCAAAAGATACTGATTCGTTATCGTATCGATGGCTTGATGTATGATATGCTGACGCTGGATATACGGATTCTGCCGGTCGTGGTTTCGCGTATCAAGGTAATGGCCGGGATGGATATTGCTGAGCGTCGTATGCCTCAGGATGGGCGCTGTTCCGTAAAAATCGGCTCGCGCGAGGTTGACCTTCGCGTCAGTACCGTACCGACCGCCCACGGCGAACGCAGTGTATTGCGTATCTTGGATAAAAGTACGGGTGTTTATACGCTGGACGGTTTGGGATTGGCGTCGGAAGATTTGGCGCGTGTGGATACGATGCTGCACCGCAATCACGGCGTGTTTTTGGTTACGGGACCGACCGGCAGCGGTAAATCCACCACGCTGTACGGCTTTCTCAAGCGAATAAACGCCGCGGAAAAAAACGTAATGACCATCGAAGACCCCATCGAGTACCAACTCGAAGGTATCAGTCAGATCGAGGTCGCCCGGCGTAAAGGAATGACCTTCGTCACGGCACTGCGACACGTTCTGCGCCAAGACCCGGATGTGATAATGGTCGGTGAAGTTCGCGACGAAGAAACCGCGCGGATGGTGATTCAATCATCGCTGACGGGCCACCTGGTTTTCAGTACGCTGCACACCAATGATGCCGCCAGCGCGATAACGCGTATCGTCGATTTAGGTATCGAGCCTTATTTGGTGGCGTCTTCGGTGATCGCGGTTTTGGCGCAGCGTCTGGTACGAAAGCTCTGTCCCAGTTGCAAGGAGTGCGTGCCGGGCGATTCACTGGAGATAAAGGAAATGGGCCTGGGTATCGGGGCCTTCGAGAAAATATATCAGCCGCGCGGCTGTGATAAATGTTTCAATACCGGTTATATGCACCGTACCGGCATATATGAATTGATGACTATCGATGATGACATTCGCCAGTGCATTTATCATCAGGAAACCGCCGGGGCGATCAAGAAAGTCGCCATGCAGTCCGGAATGACAACCCTGCGTATGGATGGCCTGCGTAAAGCCGAAGCGGGCGTTACTTCCTTGGAAGAAGTGATGCGTGTTGCCGCGACGGACTAATGTGAAGTTTTATTAAGTTTTGAGAAGCAATGCCGACTTTTGAGTATATAGCGATAGACAAAAAAGGCAAGCAGACCCGCGGCAGTATTGGCGCGGAGTCCGCCGGTGCTGCGCGTCGTCAATTGCGCAATCGCCATTTGCACGCGACCAAACTACGCCCGGTCAGCGCAGCATTACAGCAAAAAGCGTTTGACATAGGCAAGCTATTTAGCGGCCGACGCCGACGCATGGTATTGGAATTCACACGCCAATTAGCTACCATGGTCGAAGCCGACATGCAGCTTACCGAAAGCCTCGCGGTGCTGATTTCCCAGAGCGGCAATCAGAAATTCAACCAGACGATCCAAAATGTGCGTGATCAGGTCTTGGCCGGCGAAGCCTTGGCGGACACCCTAAAGCAGTATCCCAAGTACTTCGATCAAATCTACGTTTCCATGATCCGCGTCGGCGAAGCGACGGGTAACCTGGGTAAATCGTTGACCTTGCTGACTGACTACATGAGCAAGCGTCAGCGTATCGAAGCGAAGATTCGTGCAGCTCTGACGTATCCAGCGATTCTGGTGGTGATTTCGATATTGCTCACAATCGTTCTTATGACGTTCGTGGTGCCGAAGATTACGCGTATTATCACCGATTCCGGCCGTGAGCTGCCGGGCGTTACCAAAGCGCTGATGGCTGTCAGCGGCGCCTTTGTGAACTATTGGTTTATCATGCTGCTCGTTTTAGCGGTTGGTTATTATCTGTTAAATCGAGCGGTTTCGACTCCCAAAGGACGCGTGGTGTACGATAGATTCAAACTGAAAATACCGGTGATCGGAGAACTGCTGCGGCAAAGTATTGTGGCGCGTTTCACCTCCACATTGGCAGCGTTGATTCGTTCGGGAATGCCGATGGCGGAGGCCTTGCAGGTTGTAGCCGACGTTGTGGGCAATGAAGTATTGGCGCAGGCGGTGCGGCAGTCACGCGAACGAATCATGGCGGGGGCCGACGTGGCAACGCCCCTGCGTGATAGTCGTGTGGTTACCCCGGCGGTTGCGCATATGATTTCTGTGGGCGAGCGGTCCGGCGAACTAGAGAGCATGTTGGTCACCATCGCGCAAGGCATCGAAGAAACCACCGACATCTCCGTGCAGCGTTTGAGCGCGGTCATCGAGCCGGTGATTATTGTTATAATGGCTGGTATTGTGGGTTTTATTTTGATGGCGACATTGTTGCCGATCCTGCAGGTGGCCAATATCGGCGCCGGTTAGGTCGGCGCGTCAATTTAGATAGGTTGTAAGTTAAAATGTAGTAAGCGTTCACAGTAAAGAGAACCACTAATTCACACTAATAATCACTAATAAGAAATTAGCTGCCAGGGGCAGGATGGAAGTATGAGGAGATAGTCTTGGGTGTAGTGTGGGCGATAAGTCAGAGAGTTTCATGAAAAACGCGAAACATACGAAAAATAAGCATGAATGGATACTAATGGACACGAATAAAGGCAATGCAATGGGCATGGGCGGCTCTGGGTTCATTGGTGGCTACGAGAGCGTGAACGGTTACAAAATGTAAAGAAGTTGATTTTTGAATACAGGAGACAACGTGATGCGAACTATGACAAAACAAAAGAAAATGGCGAATCGTCGGACAGGTTTTACCTTGGTTGAACTGATGGTGGTGGTGCTGATTATCGGTTTGCTGGCCGGCATTGTTGGTACCAACGTGGTAGGATTTATTGCCAGGGGTCGGCGTACCGCGGCCGCGGCCCAAATCAAGATATTCCAAGACGCTATCCAAGCCTATCGTATGGATACCAGTCAGTATCCGGACAATTCGATGGGGTTGGATGCGCTGATTGATCCGCCCGCCGGTGTGAACGGCTGGAACCCGGACGGTTATCTCGACAATACCACCAGTATTCCCAAAGACCCTTGGGGCAATGATTACATCTATCAGTATCCCGGCGAACGCAACGAACGCAGCTTTGATATTATCAGCTATGGTGCCGACGGCAGAGAAGGCGGCGAAGGCAATGACGCAGACATTTACAACAGCGACACCAACATCAACCAAAACGCGATGTAATCGGGCCGCTATGCTCAAGGCTGCAAGGCTTGGTGTGTTTGCAGGCCGGCGAAATGGTGGTTATACATTGCTCGAAGCATTGTTGGTATTGGGTATTGTTTCGATAGTGTTGGCTTTGGTTCTGCCCAACCTGTTCGGCAGGCTCCGGAGCAATCTGTTCATGGAAGACTCCGGCCGATTCGTCAATACCTTGCGGATAGCTTCTCAAGAAGCGGTGTATCGCGGCAAAAGCATCGCCGTCGTCATCGATATTTCCGATGGATACTACACCGTATATGAAGCCACCATGAACGATGTGTACGGCGAGGATGTTGAACCGCTTATCGATCGGCAGAGCTTGGAGGCCAGCTATATCGAAGAATTGGAATTCGCTGATGGCTCACGCAGTTTTTCCGGTGTGGTGATTCTTTATGCCGACCCCCAAGGCTGGCGTGACAACTGGATGTTTACGTTGATCGATCTCGAAGAAAGACGACGTTGGGTACGCTGCGATCTGATGACCACACGCGTGGTCTCGGATAATCAGCCTTTGGAAATACCGCGTTCCTATAGCGAACTTTCGATGTCGTCGGCTATTTGAATTGGTCAAACATGGTTTCGGCTGGAAACGAAACGTGCCCGATGGGTGTACAATGGTTTATCGTACGAAAAAAAACTCGGCTTTCACTCTTGTTGAAGTTATGGCCAGTATTTTTCTAATAGGCATTTTGTTGGCGGGTATTCTGCTGGCCTATACCCGGTCGGTGGATAACCTAGTGTCGCATACGATGGATGAGCGGGCTCTTGCTGTCGCTCAACGTCAGATTGAAATACTTATCGCCACCGGCCAAGAACCGGAAACCAGCCAGCGACAAGGTAGAGACCTAGTCGATCCGGTTTTTATTTGGCATCTCAATTTGGAAAGAGTGTCCGCGACCGGTGAGATGGTAAGATATGATCTTTCCAATTCGGTTATCAAAGCTACGGTTACAGTGGAACACGAAGGCGACTATTGGTCCGGCAAAGAACCATTCGAGTTGGTACGCTATTTCAATGTTCTCCGGCCGATTGCGGGTCAGGCTGTGGCGGTTCCGCAGAATTATGAAGCTGAACCGGAACCTTGGTATTTGGATTTGCAGCGGCGTTTGGGACGCGAGCCCACCGCTGAGGAAACTTTTGAGGAAATGGAACGATTGGAGCTTCTGCCTCCGGGCGCTCTGGAATTGCTGAACATACCGCAAGAGCAGTAATTTTTGTTTTGGTCGAATACAGAGTAAGCTTTTTCACAGCTATAGAATTGATTGAGTTGCAAAGGTGATTTGTGATTTGTTCTCGTAGGAAAATTAGTTGGGGCCGATCCGCCAAAGGCGTCTCTCTAATCGAGATGTTGGTGGCTCTAACTTTGGTGGCCTTGGTGTTGGCGACCACAGCGGCTTTATTGCATCATATAACCCAATACAGCGGCGATTTTCAGGAGCGTTTGCAGCGTGAAGCCGAGATTCAAACCTGTATGAACCGAATAGTGAATGAGATCGCCGAGATTGGCTTGGCCGGCCGTGTCGAGATCGAACACGAAAGCCAAGGTTATCAAGTTATGTCCAAGCTGAGTATTATTTTCGCCGCCGATGAATTGGGCAATAATGTCAGCCGTCAGATTGATTGGATTGCTGTGCCCCGCTATGAAGAGCAAGACTTGGTTCTGTTTAGACGCGAGACGTCGGCTGATGATCGAGATACGCAATATATTCCTTTGTGTGATAATCTGCACATGTTTTATGCCGAGCTGGTCAATGGTGAGGGATTTGTCCCGGAAGACCCCAATGAACCTACGCCTATTGTCGAGATAACCGCGCAGGTTTACCAATTTGGGCCGGAGTATCCGGATAACTTGCTCACGTATCGTAGGACCTATTGTCTGAGGCGATTCTAGCGGATCAAAGCACGACATGCGTTTTTGTGTTGATAGTATCGAAAAGTATTGTAACCAATGAAACAGCTTTCAAGAAAAAGGCAACAAGGAATCACATTGTTTTTGACAATGGTGATTCTGATTATCTTGGCGACGCTGATAGTTCAGTTCCAAGCCGAGTCCGCTTTGCAGTTGCGCGCCAGTAATTATCGAATAGATATGCAGAGATGCCGGTACGCCGCGGAGTCCGGTTTGGTGGTGGCCCAGGTTATGGTGGCTGAACACTACGAAAATATCGCGCGGATTCATCGCAGTTTCCGCGCCGGCGAAGAATTGGAAGAAGACGCGGTAATCAGCGGCTGGAACCGTTTCAGCGATCCGAACGCCACATGGGCGGAACGATTAGCCTACGACACCGGCATAACCGAACGGCAAGCGATTACGGTCGGCGATATTCCGGTGCTGGTGGAGGTGCAGGATGAAAACGCCAAGTATCCGGTGCTTTGGCTCCTGCGTTCGCCTTTTGCCTCATCCGGCGGTCGCGATGTGCCCGAGCGCTCGGTAGAGCATTTTGGCGAATTGCTGGATATGGATTCCGCGATAGTTAATGATACAATTCGTTTGGTCCAGGAGATAGCGGAGCCCTTGCCCTTGCCCGCCGCGGAAGTCACCGTCCAGGCGCCGGACCAAGCAGAAGGCAGACGTCGGCGCCGCCATTTGGGTCTGACCGCGGTAATGGAAGAAAACCGCGAACGCCATCGTCTCATGGCTGTGTTCGCCAACGCTTGGTACACCGAGTTGTTTCATAACCTCGAATACGCTGAGCTGATAGAGCCTTTGGCCGAAAACGTGGAGCCTTTCCCTGTGTTGCTGGGAGTATGGGGTGCTGGGAAAATAAATATAAACACCGCGTCGCCGGAATTGCTCGAAAGCGCCTTTGCGCCTGTGGGCATTACCGAGCATATGGTTCAATCGATAGTAGATTACCGAATTGAAAGGCCTTTTGGCAGCATGGCGGAACTGCGTGATATCGATCTATCCGGCGAGGTCAGACAGTACATGCGCGAGCTGTGTGTTACCGCCAGTGATACTTTCTCTTTACACATTACCGCTTCGTTGGGACGAACGCGTTGTGAAATCATCAGCGGCGTATATCGTAACCGCCGGGGTGAAATATTGAATATGGGTATATTGACTCGCTAGAGGTGCCCCAGATACATTGTCGCGAAAGTCAACCAAGACAATAATAGGAACCAAATAAAAAATGAGCGACCAAGCAACATCGCGTTTTAGCGGTCATAGCTGCATAGGCATACATTACAGCGGTTCCGCGGCCACCGCCGTGGTGGTGGATACTCATCACGGCGATCGTGCTGTTGAAGCCAAGGTCCGGGTTGTGTCGCCGAATCCGCAAGCCAAAGCTGAAAATGTTGCGGAACTGCTGGATGAGATCGTCGAAAAGCTTTCTCTTGACGCCAAGCGCCAATTGCCGGTGGCTCTGGCTCTTGGAGGCCAATTGTACCAGACCGGCGAGCATCATAGCGAGTTCTCCGATCCCCGACAGATTGACCAGACTTTGCGTTTTGATGTTGAAGAAGAGTTTATGGTGGACGCTGAGAGTGTCGCGTTGTGCTATCAGGTGAAGCGCAGTGATGAAAATGGCGCGGATTTGATTGTAAGCCTTACGCCTCGGGACGAGCTGGCGGAGCTGTTCGAGCAGTTTTATAATAAGCGTTTGGATGCCCATATCGCCCAGCCTGATCTCACAGCTTGGATAAGTTACTTGCGCCAATATGCTCCGGAAATCGATAAGAACGTGGTATGTGTGGCGTGGACCGAAGGGGTTCTGTACACGCTGCTGGTGGACGCGAGTTATAATCCGATTCTTTCGCGCAGCTATCTTTGTCCCGATGCTTCCTCCGCTCACGATGTGTTGGAACGCGAGATGCGTCGCGCGGATGTTCTGTTGTCGGCTGATCAAAGGGCCGCGGTTTTGCTGTACCATTCGGACCATTTCAATGGCGATCGGATAAAACAGTTGGCTGATTCGCTGGGCCTTGGGGTCCAGGCTTTGCCTCATGCCGATGCCGCGGAGGCCTTCGCCATAGGCGCAGCGTTATCTTGGGCTGAGGGGAAGGTATTTACTGATTTTCGCCGAGAGGACATGCAGCCTAAGACATTGGTCGCGGGGCGATTGAAGGCCCTTTATGGTTTGTCCGCGGCAATTACGATTCTGCTCTTGGCATGGGCTTTGATTATGTATTCGCAAGCCTCAGCCTATCGCGGCGCTCAGGAAAAAAACATCGAGAATATAAAGACTGTTTGGCAGGAAGTGCATTCTGATGAGCGTATGCGTGACTCCTCCAATATTGCTCAGTTGGCGCGCAGTATAAGAGTACTGCGTTCGGAGGTGGCTTTGAATGCGCAGGGGCAATCGGACAGCATGACTTCGAACTCCGCGGCGCGTGTGGTGTATTTGGTTCTGCAGGCGTTGGACCGTTTGCCTCAAGACTTTGACTTGCAGCTTGAATCGATCAATGCCGGGACCGATTACGCGAGGATATCCGGGTTTGTACCGACCTTGGCGGATCGCGCTGAAATGGATGCCGTGATCGAAGCCCAATCGGAGCTTACGCTCAGTAATTGGGATATGGGACAGGATTCCTCCGGCGAAGGCAGACGCAGTTTCAATATGTCTTTGGAAGTGGCTGCGGCAGGGACGCCTTGATCGCTGTTTCAGTGGCGAGAAGTACGTGATTTGGATTAGTAACAATAAATACGAGATTTGATATGGACACTGAATTATTCAAAAAACCGACAACTTGGGCTGTTCTGATTCCTGCTATCGCGCTGCTTGTGGCGATCTATTGCACCATTAGTATGCTGGGTGAGCGCAAGGAATCCGACATCTTGGCGGAAACCGCTGATAAAGCATTTAAGGATGCTCGTTATATCATTCAAATGACCGGCATCGCGAATAACAACACGGCTGGGGAAACGGCTCGATATTTTGACGGCATCGCCTCGGCCCGAGAATGCGCCGCGGCGGCGGTGATTCCGGAGCATAAATTGCTGCGTGTAGAAAGCGGCAGTCCGCAAGCACAGGCGGACGGCACTTTCCTGCGCCGGGAAACCTATCATCTCGATCAGGTGCGGCTTACTCAGATAGCGTACTTTATCGATTATGCCGAGCGCGGTTATCGCGATTTAGTCTGCACTACATTGACCATCAGAAAGGCCCGATCCCGCGAACGCGATCTCTGGGACCTAACCGCGACCATCGAGTATTTGACTGATTGATCAGGTGCGATTACGATTTTATCGATTGTTATTGCTGGTTTTTTGGTGGGGTGTTAGGGGGCAGGGGCGATTTTGAAAAAGTTCTTGCTATCGGTTTGTGTGAGTCTATGATGCTATCCAGTCATCGGCTCGGTTGTCGGTGTTGTTAAATGTCAGCTAGGAGATCCTTATGGTTGCTGGGACCCAGGTAAGTGGTCCGGATCGTGATATTTTGCGGTCGTTGGGGCAAAGAGTAGCGGAAATTGCCGCGGATCCGATTATGGCTGATCGCCGGGCAGGCTGGAAACGTCTTAACGGTCTCAAGAGTGATCGACCGATGATTTTAGTCGAAACCGGCGGTGTGTTAGATGAGGTAGTGCCTCTGGACACGCTGCAATGCCGGGGCGGGTGGTCCCGAGGCATTGAACGGTGGCTGCGGAATCAAATCTTCTATTATGAATCTGTCGGTGACGATATGGTCATCGAACCGTCTATAGGTTGGGGCTGGCAGACGCAAAGCAGCGATTACGGTGTGGAGGTCGTGAGCCATAAAGGTGATGACGGTCATGGCCACGGAAGTATTAAGTGGGATGCGCCTATATCCAATATTGCCGAGGGGCTTGAGAAGTTGCGTTTTCGCACGTTTAGCGTGGATCGACAGGCGTCATTGCAAGAGAAAGCATTGTTGGAGGAGGTTTTTGATGGGGTTTTGCAAGTTCCGAACCACAGTTGGTTTTGGTGGACTCAGGGGTTGACCGGTACCGCCATCAAGCTGATTGGTTTGGAAGGCCTGATGATGGCGATGTTCGATCAGCCGGACGATTTGCATCGGCTGATGGCTTTCTTGCGTGACGATCAAGCGAAAATGTTGGACTGGTTCGAGCAGCAAGGGTTGCTCAGTCCCAACAATCAGGACCATTACGTTTGTTCCGGCGGTCGGGGTTACACTGATGAGTTGCCTCAAGACGATTATGTGCCGGGTCAGCCGGGCCGGGTCAAGGATATGTGGGGGTTGTCGGAGTCACAGGAAACCGTCGGAGTCTCGCCGGCTATGTTTGCGGAGTTTATCTTTCCCTATCAACTGCCGTTGATTTCTCGTTTTGGTTTGTCGGGCTATGGTTGTTGTGAACCAATTGACAAGCGATTTGAAATCATCAAACAAATACCGAATTTGCGACGGGTGTCGGTTTCGCCCTGGGCCAATCAAACTGACATGGCCCAAAAGCTGGCTCGTGATTATATCTATAGTCGCAAGCCCAACCCCACACTTATCAGCATGTCCGATTTTGATGAAGAACTCATCCGAAAAGACTTACGTGAAACGCTGCAATGCACCAAGGGGCTCAACGTGGAAATTGTAATGAAGGATGTTCACTTCTTGGCCGGGCATCCCGACCGCTTGGGTCGCTGGACCGGCATTGCCCGTGAAATCATCGATGAGATTTATGGCTCGTAGGATACGCGGGAAAATTTGAACAGTTCAAAATTATCTGTCCTACCGTTTTTGGGGGATTAATCCGGTTGCTTACGCTCGCAGCTCTGATTGGGGTAGCAAAAACGCGCGGAATTGAGACGCGGAAATGAGAGATTTCGTGGGGGACGGGCGCGCATGATTAGTAGGTGGGGGCAGGGGTACGGGCGGTGAGATGCGCGAAGGTTTGTTGGGAGCGCGCGGGGGTGGGACAGGTGAGGATGGCTGTTCAAAAATGGATCGAAAATTATCAGTTTTGATTGGTTTTGGTCAAGAATTCGGCGGTTTTCTTCAGGAACGGAAAGGTTTTTTGGGGTGGCTGATTTTGGGTGGTTTGGTCGGTATTAGATTTGCGCAACGGGGAAAAATTAACCGCGAAAGACACGAAAAAGAGAACCACTAATGGACACGAATAATCGCGAATAAG
>JAFGKT010000012.1 GCA_016928435.1 Sedimentisphaerales bacterium
ATGAGCAAATGTTCTCCTTATCTATGGTGATAAGGATTATAATATATATTTTAATGGAAGTATAGGCTGTTTGGGCAACACGCCCTTTCAGCCCATGCTGAGTCTCATTCCACAAACATATCCTAACACCCTCTAATCCTCAGACTCAGCCCACCTCCGCAACTTATCCCGTAGCTTGCCCTCCAGCTTCTTCTCCACCTCGTCCCAATCTTCATCAGGCTCCGCCTCCGCCCAATCGCGCATCTTACGTTTAATCTTCTTCTCGACTTTGCTGCAAACCTCATCCCACTCTCCATCCTCTTTCTTCCTCCGCTTAGACCTCGCACAACTCACCCCCGATCCGCCGCCCCACACACAAATCACGCCCAGCAAAAATCCAAAATCATACCACCCGCCCGTGTTGTTAATCTCATAAACGCGCACACCATCCTTAAAAATATGGATAATCAGCGTAACAACCGAAATCACCCCATGCCATATCCCCACCCAAAAACCCGCCGGCTCATCACCAGAGTACTTCCCCGTCCCCGCCGCACAACCCGTCACCAACCCGCCAAGCACCACCAACATCACCAACACCCAAACAACCTTCACCAATCGCTCCATACCGCCGCTCCTTCCTATTCCCCCGTAGGGTGGGTAATTTTCGGGCATTTTTGCCCGACTGTTACCCACGCGGTCTTTGACTTAATCGTCTCAATTGTGCTTCCAACTGAAACGCCATGTACTCCCATAATACCCTGACAGCTAATTAACATTAGTGAGAATTAGTATCCATTCGTGGTTCTCTTCTTTGCGATCTATGCGATCTTTCGCGGTGAACACCCTCCCCACCGCTCACCCCTTCATAACTCTAATTATCTGCTCAATATCGTTCGCCACCTCGACCGGCTTATTCGAAAACTCCCGCCCTTTCTCCATATGATAATCCACCGTCACCTTCGGGTCCTTCAACTGATGCCCCGTCAGCACACAAGCCACCGTCTCATCCGCCCCGATCACCCCTTCGGTCCGCAGCAGCTTCAGCCCCGCTATCGACGCCGCCGACGCCGGCTCGCACCCTAGCCCATAGCGCCCCACCACCGCCTTAGCGTCAATAATATCTTCATCGCTAACTTCGCGCACCACCCCATCGCAAATCGCCAGCGCCCGCAGACACTTGGTCAAATTTACCGGCCGAGAAATCTCGATCGCCGTCGCCACCGTATGAGGCCGATACCCCGTCTCGTTCAAACGCCCATAATACGCGTCCACTTCCTTACCATCGATCCGGTCCGCTACAAAACGCAACCCTTTCTTCTCGTACAAATCATAAAGCGTATTGGCACCCGTCGCGTTAATCACCGCCAACCGCGGTATCCGATCGATCAACCCCAACTGTTTCAACTCATAAAACGCCTTGCCAAACGCGCTGCTATTCCCCAAGTTCCCGCCCGGCACCACAATCCAGTCCGGCACCTGCCAACCAAGCCCCTCCAAAATCCGATACATGATCGTCTTTTGCCCCTCGAGCCTAAACGGATTCAGCGAGTTCACCAAATACAACCCCAAATCCTTGCACACTTCCTTCACTCGCCGCATGCAGTCATCAAAATCCCCCACAATCTGTATCGTCTGCGCCCCATAGTCCAGCGCCTGGCTCAACTTCCCAAAAGCGATCCGACCCGACCCGATAAACACCGTACATTTCATCCCGCACGCGTGCGCATACAGCGCCACCGACGCCGAAGTATTCCCCGTCGATGCGCAAGCACAATGCTTCGCACCCACCATCATCGCATGGCTGAACGCCGCTGTCATCCCGTTATCTTTAAACGAACCACTCGGGTTGCAGCCCTCATATTCCAAATGCACCCGCCCAGCGTTACTGCCCACATATTTGGCCACCTCATCATTCCGCTGCAATATCGTCTGCCCTTCGCCCACCGTCACCCGGTGTTCGTCCCCGCAGAAAGGCAGCAGCTCCCGAAACCGCCAAACCCCCGAAAAATCCAACGGATTATTCCGCGTAGCCCAACGCTTCCCAAACCAACTCAACGAATCCGGAACTTCCAGCCGGTCCCAATCATAGCAAACATCCAGCAAATCCCCGCATTTCGGACAAGCAAAATGGCTCTCACCCACTCCAAAAGTCGCCCCGCAATCCGGGTTGATACAACGTTGATATCGCAGCTCACTCACCAAAAATCTCCTTACATAACTTTAGCCCCCGGGTCACATCCCGAGGGTCCGACCACCAACAAACATTACTAATCCCCCAAAACATATCACAACTAACCCACCCAATCAAATCCCAATTTGCCCCCCTGACACCACCGCATCCGCCCATAAATATTCCGCACCGCCCAACCCGCCGGCCGCTTTTGCCCCCTTAACGCCCCTTTTTCCCCACGCAAAAATAATATTTTTTGCCCTCCAAACACCAACTCCACCTTGCTGCACATTCAAACCTCTGCAAACAAAGCACTTACGATCAATAAATATATTCTTCTCTCCCGCAGATACCATATTGACATTAACAGCCCGTCAGCATAAATAAATGCCTGTCATTACGACCGCAACACCATTTGATGTTGCCGCAAGCCTTAACAATCCTTCTGCAGGACACAAAACCATGTCGAAAGCCACCATAAAAAAGAGAAATAAAAAACTCATCGAAGTCCTAGGCCCCGTAGATAACCTCGAAAGCTATGTCAAAGCCGATTGGTGGAGACACCTTTTCAATGCCAATTATCTCCGAACCGACGGCGACGTCGTCGGAGACAATGACATCACCAAAAACGAAGTCGATATCTTCCTCGAAGCCCTTAAAGCCTCAAAAGACGACCGCATACTCGATCTCTGTTGCGGCCAAGGTCGCCACACACTCGAAATCGCCCAAAGAGGATACACAAACGTCACAGGCCTCGACCGATCCCACTACCTGATAGATAAAGCCAGAAGAACCACCAAAACCCTGGACATAAACGCCGCATTCAAAGAAGGCGACGCCCGCAAACTCCCGTTCCATAATGACACCTTCGACGCCGTGATCATCGCCGGAAACAGCTTTGGTTATTTCGAATCCGTCCAGGACGATATGAAAGTCCTAACCGAGGTCATGCGCGTCCTGAAACCCAGCGGCAAACTCCTCATCGATATCACCGACTGCAAATTCATCAGAGAAAACTTCCAGCCTCGCAGTTGGGAATGGATCGACAAAAACTACTTCGTCTGCCGAGAACGCTCCCTCTCCGAAAACAAAAAACGTTTGGTCTCCCGAGAGGTTATAACCCATGTCGTCAACGGCGTCGTCGCCGACCAGTTCTATGCCGAACGACTATACTCCAACGATGACCTCAAAAACCTCCTCCAAAAAGCCGGTTTCACCAAATATCGCAACTATAAAAACGTAACGTCCGAATCCAAACGCAATCAAGACCTCGGCATGATGGCCCAGAGAATCATCGTCACCGCAGTCGCCCAAAAAGAGTGGTCACCAACCAGAAAACTCGCCAAAACCAAAGACACCGTCATTGTCTTAATGGGTGACCCACAAAAAACCGATCTCGTCAAACCAGACGCCAACTTCGATGAAGACGATTTCTATACCATCAACGAACTCAGAAAAGCACTCGCTGAACTCGACGACTTCAACTTCATCTATCTCAATCAGCACGACACCATGCTCAAGGACCTGCTCAAGTACAAAGATAAATGCAACTATGTATTCAATCTTTGTGACGAAGGCTTCAATAATGAACCAACCAAGGAACTCCACGTCACCGCATTGCTTGAAGTCCTCGGCTATCAATATTCCGGCGGAACACCCCAGTGCCTCGCTTACTGCTACGATAAATCCCTAATACGCGGTATCGCCAAAGAAATGGATATCCCCGTCCCAAACGCTTTTATGATCAAACCCGAAGATATCCAATTCGTCGAATTCCCCCTAACCTTCCCAATTATCGTCAAACCAAACTTCGGCGACTCCAGTTTTGGAATCACACAAAGAAGCGTATGTTATGATCTCCAAACCCTCGAAAACGCCATTGTCAACATCAGGAAAAGATTCGGATACAACAACCCCATACTTGTCGAAGAATTCCTGACCGGCAAAGACATCAGCGTCGGCATAATAGGCAACCCCACAACTTCATACACCATCCTGCCCATAATCGAAGAAGACTACTCAGCCCTGCCTGAAGACCTCCCCAGAATCTGTGGATACGAAGCCAAGTGGGACCCCGATTCTCCCTATTGGAAAATCAAGTCTGTTCCCGCAAAGCTCTCCGAAGATGTCGAAAGATTCCTCGGCGCAAGCTGCCTCAAATTGTTTGAAAGACTTGAATGCCGCGACTACGCCAGGTTCGATTGGCGCCTCGACGAAAACGGCACCCCCCGTCTTTTAGAGGTCAACCCCAATCCCGGTTGGTGCTGGGACGGCCACTTGGCCAAGATGGCCAAAATCCAAAGCCTCTCCTACAGCGATATGCTTAACTGCATCCTAGAGGCATGCAAAAACAGAATCATGCTCGCCGCCGACCCACAAAAGAAAACTTCAGAAACTCAAACTGAGTAATAACTCAGTCAGGCCTTAATAATCATCACTCAACAGCAATAGCGCACTTCACCAAGAATGCGTCCACTCCCCCTGCGCTCACGCCACCCAAACTGCCCTCTGTTACTCCGCCCACTAGCACATTACCCGCGCCGTCAACCGCTATCGCCCGGGCCATATCTTCTGCTGTCGTCCCCAACTGCCTAACCCACAACTGGTTCCCTTCCGCGTCATACTCTGACCAATACGCGTCCATAATCCCCACGTTCGCACCAGCCAGGCCGCCCCGCGTTTCGCCACAAATCAAAACTCCGCCTGCTCCACCGGCAACCATACCGCAAACCCTATCCCATCTCACAGTTCCCAACTGCCTAACCCACAGTCGGTTCCACTCAGCGTCATACTTACATACAAACGCGTCTATATCCCCCGCGTTTTCACCACCCATATTGCCATAAGTATTCCCGCTCAAATAAACATCTCCCGCCGCATCCAAAACCAGAGAATCAATCGTGTCAGGACCACTCGTACCAACCTGCATAATATGTACTTGCTCTCCCTCTGCGTCATATACCGCCACAAACACATCCATATCCCCCGCGTTCTCACCATCCAAACTCCCAGCGGTGTTCCCGCCCACATACACATTTCCATCACCATCAACCACCACGCAATACGCCCCATCCGAAGCGTCCGTACCTAGCTGCCTTACCCATAGCTGGTTGCCGTCCGCGTCATATTTCGCGACATAAGCGTCCATATCAACTTCGTCGTCTTCCGCGTCGCACGGATCCACCTCAGCCGAATCAATCCCCTCCAGGTCGCCTGCCGTAGTACCAGCGATATAAACATTCCCTTCGCCGTCAACCGCGATACATTCAGTCGCGTCAAAACGATTCGTACCTAGTTGCGTAATCCATATTTGGTTCCCATTCGCGTCATACCTGGCAATGTACGCGTCCATCCGTCCCATGTTCTCACCAGCCAGACTGCCCGCGGTATTCCCGCTTATAAACACATCCCCCGCCGCGTCAACCGTCACCGCGTGAACCGTATCCCATTCTTCGGTACCAAGTTCTACCATCCAAAGCTGTCTCCCCGCTCCGTCATATTTAGCTACATAACCATTTACGCCATACTCGACCACAGCGAATCCTTCCGCCATAGCCATCTCTAACGCAGCTACTTCCTCAGCTATGGCTCCTGCGCCCGCAACAGCCGCGCCGTTTTCATCTTCTGTATCATTCGTCAGCAGATCACCTGCGATGCTCCCGCATATCAAAACATTACCTGCCCCGTCAACCGTCAAGCTGTAGAGCCAATCATCTTCCTTGGTCCCCAACTGATACTGCCACAACCGCTCTTGCTCAGCCCCGCTATATTCAAAAGCGACAACCTCGACATCACCAGGCTCCGCAATCTCTTCACTGGCTGTCTCTTCAACATCGCAAGGATCCGCGACCTCACCCTCATCAGTCGTCGCGTCATCATCCAAAGCCAAGTATTTGAACAAAGCCACTGCGCCAATCACCGCGTCATCTCCATCTTCGCCGCTGACGGTACTCCTGCTAACATAAACATTACCTTCAGTATCAACCGCCAAACCCGCGATCAAATCCCATTCGTTCGTGGCCGGCTGTTTGACCCATATCTGGTTCCCCGCCCCGTCATACTTAGCGACAAACGCGTCAGGCCCAACAAAATCGTCACCCTCAAAACTCTCCTCAACTTGCCCGCTGATATAAACATTGTCCGCCCCGTCAACCGCCACAGCGAGACTTATGTCAAAACCGCTCCCGCCCAGTTGTCTCATCCATAGCTGCTGCCCCTCCGCGTCATACTTCGCCAAAAACGCTTCGCCATCGCCAAGTACGTCCCCAGCGACTCCGCTGACAAACACATTCCCCTCACTATCAACCGCTATCGCCCGGGCCATAGCAATCGCCCCTGTACCCATTTGCCTAATCCATATCTCGTTACCGTCCGCGTCATACTTAGCGACAAACGCGTCAATACCCCCCGCGTTCTCTGTCTCACCGCAGACATAAACAGCACCAGCGTCATCAACTGTTACCGAATACGCTTTGTCATCTGCGTTCGTACTCAGTTGCCTAATCCATACCTGCTCACCGTCCGCGTCATACTTAACCAAAAACGCGTCAAAGCCCTCAGCGTTCTCACCACCCAGACCGCCCATGGTGTAGCCGCTCACATAAACATTACCTGCCGCGTCAACCGCTACCCCCCGGGCCGCGTCTTCTTCGGTCGTGCCCAGTTGTCTTAGCCATACCTGCTCACCTTCCGCGTCATACTTCGCGATATAAGCGTCTATGTCAACTTCCGTATCGCACGGATCCACCGAACAAGGATCATACCCCGCCAGATCGCCTGCCGTCATCCCAGCGATATAAGAATTGCCCCCGCCGTCAACCGCCACAGCAAAGCCGATATCGTCTTTGTTTGTACCCAGTTGTCTGGTCCAGACCCGACCACCGTCCGCGTCATACTTGATCAAAAACGCGTCATTACCGCCCGCGTTCGCACCATCCATATCACCTTCGGTCCTGCCGCCGATAAAAACATTACCATCGCCGTCAACCGCAACACCCCACGATGAACCCCCTTTATCAGTATCAACCTGACGGGACCACGCAATCTCACTGCTGGCTGTGGCATCTTCATCTGAGCCGCAAGAACACAATCCCAAAGCCATCATTGCAAGTGTCGCCGTCAACAGTAGATATCGAACCATTATAAAATCCTTTCATAGGTCGCCTTAACGGTCACCAAACATTATAGCCCATCATGATAACCGCAACCTCCCCACCGGTCAAATACTTACCAAAACAACTACCCCAACAAAAAAACCACCCCCACGCAGGGTGATCCATGCCCACCATCCCCGACCCAAGAACAATCCTAACCTCTAATGTAATTAGGGTGGGTAATTTTGAACATCTGGTTCAAAGTTACCCACGCGGTTCCTGCCATCGCCCAATCAATCCGCGACAGTCCCCTGCTTTGTGATCCCCGGCGTTCTTTCGCGGTGAATCTTCTCTGACCTTTTCGCCCACACTGCAACCAAGACTATCGCCTAATGCTTCCGCGTTCGCCCCTGGCAGCCATCTTATTCGTGCATTATTAGTGTCTATTAGTGGTTCTCTTCTGTTCTTCCGTCGCCCGCTGCAACGTCGCCTTCTCACTCCGCGTCAAACTCTGCAACCCTTCCTTCTGCACTTTCTCCAATATTCTATCCACTTCCCGGTCCAGTTGCATCGTTCGTGCATGTGCCTTCACCTGCTTGCTCTGTCGCAGCTTCATCCCCACCTTCCCGCTCAATCTTCTCCCATAATACCGCAGCATCACCCACCCAAACGACGTAACTATACCACCCAAATGGCACAAATCACCCCCAGCGTTATCGCCACGTTGCCCACCGCCTGCAATATGCCGCAAAACATTCGCGAAATATATAAACGTTATCCCCACCGCTATCACCCGAATCGGAACCGGCACTACAAAAAACAATAGCACCTTAACCCCAGGATACATTATCGCGCAAGCCACCAGTAAACCCAACACGCCCCCTGATGCTCCCACCAGTGTCGAAAAACCAAAAAGCCCCGCGGCGTTGGCGATCTCGAACAACGCGCCTCCAACCGCGCCGCAAACCAAATAGAACACCAAAAATCGCTTCGACCCCCAAGTCCGTTCCACCATCACCCCCAAAAAGTACAAGCCCAGCATGTTGAACAGTATGTGCATCCCCGAACCGTGTAAAAACTGGAACGTTACCAGCCGCCATACCTGAAGCAAATACAACCGCGGCTGTCCCATCGCCGCGAAATATTCCTCCAGTTGCCCAGGCATCATCATCTGCAGCAAGAACACCAAACCATTAATAATAAGCAAATACTTGACCATCGGCGTCAAGCTCGGCATCGCCAAACGAACCCCGCCACCCATACCGCTGCCGCCCCCGCCATAACGCTGCTGCTGCCCGTAATACTGTCTATCCTGAAAACTCAAACTCAATACCTCAATTCTCTAAACATTCACCAACAACTCCGGGGGCACCTATTGTACCGCCGGCATCCTGCCGGCATCTCTCGCATCGCCTAACTCTTCGGGTGCCACCCTTTCGCGAAGCTAAAGGGTGGTCGTCAACCAACCGCTACAGTTAGTCCCCGTACATAAGTTCGACGATGCAAACCCGCTACTTCCCATCGGACAAACAACCCCCAAAAATTTACAACCTTGCATCTAAACCGTTACTACCATAAACTTATATCATGTCTATGTCCACAAAAACCGTATCTATTCTCGGATCAACCGGCTCCATCGGTCTCAACAGTATCTCCGTTATGGACACTATCGGCCCGGATTACCGACTAATCTCAGCCAGCGCCCACCACAACTGGAAAACCCTCGCCCAACAAGCCCGAAAATACCAACTCGAAAAGGTCGTCCTAACCGACACCACCCATATTGACCTTCTTCGCCAAGAGTTATCGGACCTCCCCACAAAAGTCCTCGCAGGCCCCCAACATCTTATCGACCTCGCCGCCGACCCCAAAGCAGACATCATTATCGTCGCTGTTGTCGGCGCTGTAGGCCTACCTGCCGTCCTCGCAGCCGCCCAAGCTGGCAAAACCATCGCCATCGCCAACAAAGAATCACTAGTCGTCGCCGGATGCCTAGTTATGCCCCTAGCGGCCCAGCATAACGCCACAATCCTGCCCATCGATAGCGAGCATTCAGCCATACTCCAATCCCTGCATTCAGGCCAACACCCGGAAGTCGAAAAAATCATTATTACCTGTTCCGGTGGCCCATTCCGCAGCGCCACCCCTCAACAGCTCGCCCAAGCGACCCTCGCTGATGCCCTCAACCACCCAACCTGGAATATGGGTCCTAAAATCACCATCGACTCCGCTACCATGATGAACAAAGCACTCGAAATCATCGAAGCACGATGGCTCTTCGATATTCCCGCCTCCGCAATTGAAGTCGTCATCCATCCCCAGTCGATAATTCATTCATTGGTAGAGTTTTGCGACGGTTCCGTTATCGCCCAAATGTCAAATCCCGACATGCGATTGCCCATCCAATACGCTCTAACGTACCCGCATCGACGCCCTTTAGAAACTAACCGCTTGAAACTACACGAGTTACAACAATTAAACTTCGAAGCCCCCGACCTCGACCGCTTCCCCGCCATCCGACTCGGTTTCGAAGTCGCCGACCAAGGTGGCACCGCCGGAGCCGTATTTAACGCCGCCAACGAAGCCGCCGTTGATGCCTTCCGCCAAGGAAAAATAGCTTTTAACGCCATTGCCGAACTTACCGAGCAATGCCTACGTAAACATAACTGGATCGAAAACCCCAACCTAGACCAGCTCCTCAAGGCCGACGCATGGGCCCGCGACCAGCTCCACTGCCTAATCACCCCCGATATCGCACCCGCAACCAGAACCAAAAAACAACCAACATAAACATCGACCCATTAACGCAACACAATGTTAGCCCCCGAGTCACATCCCGGGGGTTAGAACCCATTGTGCTATTATTTATATCCTGTAAAAAAACTATCCCGTTATCCTTCTCTAAAAAAAGTAGCAAATAAAATCAGAGGAAATCAATGTCCGACGCTCCCAAAACCACAACCGAAAACAACGATACCTATACCCCCAAAAAAAATGGTAAATTCTCCCAGCTAATCTTCACCGTCCTCGCCGTCTTCATCGCCTTCTATCTCTTTCGCGACCTTGAGCGCTTCAAGAACATCGCTATCGTCGTTGTTGGTTTTGCCATCGTCATCTTCGTCCACGAGCTAGGCCACTTCGTCGCCGCCAAATCCGTCGGCATAATGGTCGAAGCATTCTCCCTAGGGTTCGGCCCCGTAGTCTTCGGCATCCGCCGAGTCCAAGGCGCCTTCCTCGTCCGCGTACTGCCCACCTTAATACCAGGCGATGACAACAACGGCAAATTCTCGTTCAAAATCCCCTTCGCCCGCGCCAAAGAAGGCGAAACCGAATACCGCATCAGCCTCGTACCACTCGGTGGATTCGTCAAAATGCTCGGCCAAGAAGACATCGCCGCCGACAAACCATCCGACAATCCCCGCGCATATCCCAACAAACCCGTCTGGGCCCGCTCCATCGTCATCGCTGCCGGAGTTACTATGAACGTAATCTTCGGAGCCATAGTCTTTATCGCCGTTTTCGCTCACGGAGTTCCGCTGCCACCCGCCGTCATCGGTTCCGTAACCCCCGGTTCCCCCGCCGCACAAGCAGGTATCCAAGCAGGCGACGAAGTTATAGCCATCGGAGACCTAACCCAAGACCTCACCTTCAAAGACATCATGCTCGCGGGCATCTTCTCAGAACCCTGCCAACCCATCCCCATCACTGTCCGTCACCCTGACCAAACCGTCGAATCGTTCGAAGTCCTCACCGTCATGAACGAAAACGCCGGCAACCGAGTCTTCGGCATCACTCCTCCCACCACTCTCACCATCGGAATCCCTAATGACGCCGACGACATCAAAACCGCTCTCGAAGAACAAGGCATCCAGCCCCGCGACACCATCATCGCCATCGACCACCAACCCATCACCCATGGCTACCAATACCAAAACATCATGTTCCCTCAGCCCAACACCGCTACTCCCGCCGCCGTCACCCTAACCTTCCAACGCCCCGCGACCGCCTCCGATCCCTGCAGCACCTATGATTTCGTTGTCCCCATGAGCTTAGCAGTCGGCACTGAAATTCAACCCGGCTCCCTGTTCGGCCTTCTGCCCCAACTCGTCATAAAAGACGTTCTTCCCGACTCCCCCGCCCAGCAGGCAGGCCTGCAACCCGAAGACATCGTAACCCGCACCGGAGACATCCAATACCCAACCGCCACCCAGTTCGGCCAATATTGCCAATCACATCCCGACCAAACCTTCATCATCGCCGTTCAGCGCCCTTCCGCTGATGACCCCGCCGCCGAAATCCTCCTAGAAGTCACCCCCCGCGTCGACAAACCCAAAGGCCTAATTGGCCTTATCCGTTCCATCTTCGCCGAAGATCCACCCGCCCGTATCGGCGTTATGCTCGGACAAAACTACAGAACCAACACCGTCAACCGCGTCCTAACACCAACCGAAGAAAACGACGATGAAGACCAAACCCCTTCCCCCTTCGCCGACCTTAACCTCCCAGCAACCATCACCACCGTAAACGACCAACCCGTCACCGACCTCGAACAACTCACCATCGCCCTCAACCAACTTAGAGGCCAAACAGTAGAAATCACCTTCACCAGCAACGACCCCGAAACTCAAACCCCAACCACCCAAGTCGTCGCCCTCGACGTGCCCGAGTCCACCGACCAGTTCGCTTTCCAATATCTGCCCAACTTCGGCTCACTCCCCGACCTGCCCTTAACCCAACTTGAATACATCTACCGTGGCGAATCGTTCAGCCACTGCCTCGCCCTCGCCGCCAAAACCACCTACAGTTGGATCGCTCAAAACTACATGTTCATTCGAGGCATGTTCACCCGCCAGGTTTCCGCCGCAGCCGCCAGTGGACCCGTCGGCATCCTCCGAATCAGCTATACCATCGCCTCCGAAAAATCCCTCACTTTCTACTGTTACTTCATGGCCATCATCAGCATCGCTCTTGCCGTCTTCAATTTCCTGCCCCTGCCCATACTCGACGGCGGTCATTTCGTCATGCTGATCATCGAAAAAATCAAAGGTTCACCCGTACCAATCAAAATCCAGGAAATCGTAACCTACGTAGGCCTAGCACTCATCCTCTCATTCGCACTATTCGTAACCTACAACGACATCATAAAATGGGCCACCGGCCAAATCTAATCACCCCCCAATGTAGGGCGGGCCGTGCCCGCCGTCGAATCCAAAATGCAAAGCTGACTCCCCAGCATGTCAGCCCCGACTTGATCACCGGATCCAGAATTCCGTCACGATTAACCCTTCTCTTCTCCATTCGCTCATTCTCCCCATTTGACCCACCGCCCCCCTCCTATTATAATACCCTCAAGTGTCTATTTCCCTAACCATCCGCCCGTAGCCCGTAGGGTGGGCAACTTGTTGCCCACGCGGAAAACGAAGAAGCATTACCCTAAACCTCAACCCAGAACGAGTCAAACCACTGTCATGCCCATCATCGCCCTGCCCCAACATCTCGTAAACCGAATCGCCGCCGGCGAAGTCGTCGAACGTCCCGCCAGCGTCGTCAAGGAACTGCTCGAAAACAGCCTCGACGCCCACGCCACCCAAGTCACCATCGACATAGAAGAAGGCGGAAAAAAACTCATCCGCATTACCGACAACGGCTCCGGAATCCCCGCCGACCAACTCCACCTCGCCGTCGCGCCCCACGCCACCAGCAAAATCAAATCCGACCAAGACCTCTTCGCCATCAACAGCTTCGGATTCCGAGGCGAAGCTCTCGCCAGCATCGCCTCCATCAGCCAAACCGAAATCCTCTCACGCCCCGCCGAAGCGACCGAAGGCGCCCTCATCACCGTAACCGCCGGCCAAGCCTCCGACGTCAGCCCCGCGCCATCACCGCCAGGCACCACCATCACCGTCCGCAATCTCTTCATGAACACCCCCGCCCGACGCAAATTCCTTCGTACCGCCTCCACCGAAATGGGCCACATCACCGAACAGTTCACCCGAGTCGCCCTCGCCCACACCGACGTCGCTCTCACTCTAAACCACAACAACCGCACAGTACACCAACTCCCCGCGGGCCAATCGCTCCGGCAACGCATCGCCGCCCTATTCAACCCCGAACTAGCCGACTCCGTCATCGCCGTCAACCGCCAAGACCCCGACGCCCAAATCTCAGGCCTAATCGCTCCGCCCCAGGCCGCACGTTCAGGCAGTCAATGGCAATACGTCTTCCTCAACCGCCGATTCATTCGCGACCGATTCGTCACCCACGCCATCCGCGAAGCCTACCGCTCTATGCTCGAAGTCAACCGTCAGCCCGTCGTCTTCATCTTCATCACCATCCCTCCGGACGCCGTCGATGTCAACGTTCATCCCGCCAAGATCGAAGTCCGATTCGCCGACAGCAATCGCATTCATTCCCAAGTCTTAGCCGCCATTCGCGACCGCCTACTCTCCACCGACCTCTCCGTCGATTTCCAACCAAGTACCGCCGGCATCTTGCCGGCATCCCTCACCCCCCAAGATCCCAACCAACCCGCTGAATCCGAAGAAGACCGCCGCCGCCGCGTACGTCAAGCCATGGTTGACTTCTTCAAAAACCAACCGCCCAACTCCCATAGCAACCTACCCTCGCCCAACACCCCCGCAACCACTTCAACCGCCCCGCCCTTCACCTTATCCCCCTCCGCTCCCCCACAAACCAAACCTCTAAACTTCACCAACAACCAACCAACACCAACAACCGACACCCAAGACACCACCTCCATCGAAACTCCCGACACCATCGCACCCCGCGCCTTCGTCCAAATCCACAACACCTACATCGTCGCCGAAACCCCCCAAGGCCTGATCATCATCGACCAACACGCCCTCCACGAACGCATACTCTACGAACAGCTCAACGACAACCTACTCCAAGGCCCGCTCCCTACTCAACGCCTCCTCATCCCCGAAACCATCGACGTCACCGCCGCCCACATCGCTGCCCTCGAAGACGCTGCCCCCATCCTCGCCGACCTAGGCATCATCATCGAACAGTTCGGCCCAACCACCATCGCCCTGCAAGGCCTACCCCCCCTACTCGCACGCACCAACCCCACAACCTTCGTCACCGAACTACTAGACTTCTTCGTCGCCAACCCCGCCAAAAAATCAAGAGAAGAAATCCTCCACCCAATCCTGGACATCATGGCATGCAAAGCCGCCGTAAAAGCCGGCGACCCCCTAACCCCCCAAGAAATCCAAAACCTCCTAAAACAACTCCCCCAAACCAACCGCCCCACAACCTGCCCCCACGGCCGCCCCACCACCATCAACCTTACCCTCGCCCAACTCGAAAAACAGTTCAAAAGAACCTAATCTTTCCCCTGTAGATGGGCTCTCAGCCCATGTGTAATCACGTAGCACAAGGTAGGATGGGCTCTTAGGGCGTGTTGCCCGAAATTAGGTTTTTGCCCAGGTAATATTTGGATGAGATTTTACGTATTGTCTCATCGTTAGCTCTTTAAAAAT
>JAFGKT010000013.1 GCA_016928435.1 Sedimentisphaerales bacterium
CGATTTCTAATCAATTCTGATCAAAAACGCTGAATTTTCATTCATTTTTGAACGCCTTCTCTCCCACTGTCCTACAGTTGCGCGCTCTCGATAAATCTTTGCCCATCTCACCTCCCGCCGGCCGGCGCACACCTACTGCACCCGCGCGCCTGTAGCCCACCGATCCTCTCATATCCGCGTCTCAATTCCGCGCATTTGTCAATTTCGCGCCCGTTTTTTACCCCCGTAACGCGGGCGCACACTTGATTATCTTTGCGTGGTTCCCGCTCCCCGCCTTCTCTTTCCTTCGTGTCCTTCAGAACCTTCGTGACCGACTCTTTCCGCTTTCCCCATCTGCGTCGGTTGCCGTTTCTCCGTGCGAAAATAATCGTCAACCATCACCTCTTATATCCCAATCATCCTTCGTCATCATTGCTGTATAGGACCCGCCTTTGGCAAACTCTTTTCTTATCTTCGTGTCCTTCGTGAACTTCGTGGTTAACTATCTTCGCGGTGTTCCCCTGTGGCAGCAAGGTAGGGTAGAGACTCTCAGCCCATGCTGTTAACTTACAGCGACCAAGCCTTCGCGAATGCCGCGAAACTACGATCATACGTTTTTTCCACCTCATCCGGAAAACAACAGGCAGGCAATTGCTTGCTGCGCAGGTGCGACGCCAAACAATCACAGCACACCCCTTTGGTACCGCATCCGCTATAGCTGCAATTACAATGTTCCAAATTCTTCTCTTTTTTGCATTCCATAATCAATCGCTTTCTCGCAAGGTAGGATGGGCTCTCAGCCCATGCTGTATTACTTCCTCATGTCTTAACTTCATCCAGCGCCAACACCGACACCGGCACAAAAACAATGATCGGCAGCCAAGCCGCCAACAACGGCTCACTTAACACCGGCACATTCGTACCAACCAGCAGCTTGCATGCGAACGTCGCCAAATAACAACCGCCTGCCCCCAGCAGACACAAAAACACCGCTGTCTTACTGCTTCGTTGTTCGCGTGATACCAGCAAAGGCAACCCCATCAACAGCATTACCATATTGATAATCGGGTCCGTAAAACGAAAATGCCTTTCGCCCATCGCTTCCGCTCGGTCAGCAGGTTTCAAATTCGTTCGCTGCAAATAAGCCCCTAGGTCGCCGCTGCTCATCAAACTCTTAAAACCCGAATTGCGTTGAAGCCACAAATAATCAGCGCTCAGGTCCGAATCGTAGTATTCACGGTCCACAATCCCCGGATCATAACCAACGGTGTCTGTCGCCCGCATATTTTCATATTTACCATTGGTCAGAATCCAACGGCTATTCTCCCCGTCCCAACGCGCCTCGTCAGCCATCAAACAACCAACCATCCGCCCCTCATCACGCTCGATCACCAGCATCCCGTACATCGTCTCCGCGTCCGGGTCAAACTGACGGGCGCATAGTAGAGACTCGCCTCGATCATTCAATAGCGATATCACCACCCGTTGACGAGATTCCGTTTCGTCATGCTGCCGTACCAATTTGTCAGCCAGACCAGGCAAGATCATTTCTTGATCGACCACCATTACGATGTTCAAACAAAAGCCCAAAAATACTACCGGCGCTATCAACCGCTTCAAGCTCACTCCTGAAGCTAATACCGCTGTTAGTTCATTCTGTCGTGTCATCCGCATTAGTGCGAAAATCGCCGCGATCAGTACCATCACGCCGGAAAAGTCGCGAAAATACATCAATAACTGCGGCCCGTAGTAACTGGCAATCCGACCTATTATCGTCCAGGTTGTCACCACTTCGTCCGGCGAGCTTTTCTCCACAAACTCATCGAACATCGCGAATAAATCCAGCAGCATCCTTAACGATAATAACACCGTAACCGCTACAACGTAGCTGAACAGGTACTCACGCGCCACATAGCTGTCCAGCAACTTGGGCCTCAGCTTGTACCACAACCCGTCGTATTCCAGGTTCTTCTTGCTTTTTCTTATGTTTAATGTCATTGATTCTATGCGTTACTTATCAATCTGAACCACCTATTTCCGCGTCAATACCCGATACACAACCGCGTTGGCTATTCCCACCACCAGCGTACCCGACCACAAAAACAATATGCCTGCTAAGGGTCCGCTGTTGCTTTGCTCTGCTATATGCTTTCCTGTCGATATCGTCACAAAACATAATATGGCCGGCAAAAAGCTCACCCCGAACGCCGTCAGCAAATGCCCGCTCCGGAATATAATCCCCAAAGCCCCGCCCAGAGCTACCAAAACCACACAACTTACCCCAAAAGCCAAACGAAAATGCCGTTCCATTCTTATCTTGGTCGCTACCAAGGAGCATTCTTCCACCAAATCGCTGTGCATCACCTCCAATTGTACTGATGGTTCCACCAAACTCATCCCCGCTGATCCGTCCAGTACCTCCGGCAGTGTTAACGCTTCCACAGCGGATGTCACATTGCTCGGCACATCCACCTCGCCCAACGGATAGCGGTCTATATATTGCATATAAGGATCATCAACATAATGCCATCGCACCTCTTCCAGTGTCAACGCCGCTTGCGGAACCTGCCTATCCACATTCATTATCAGTCGGCCGTTTCGAGCCTCATAAATACGTTCTCGTCCCGTCTCAGACCGCGAAATCACACTTATCGGCCAGTCTCCCGAACCAGTCAATCTACCCGGTTGAGATCCATCCGAACCAATCCCGCCGCGACGACTCGCCGAACGCAGTTCACATCGCTCAGCATTTATGGTCAATGTGTTGGAGCCTTGCTGCAATTCCACTTCGCCCGTTGTCATGAGTTGACGGTTTACCCATTCAAAATAACGTTCCAGCGTCAACTGACCGCGATAATCGTCGAACATCTCACGAACCGGCTCAAAAAGCGTCATGTCTTCGCGTATCCGATCCAAATCCGACAATTTTTTGAACTTAATATTATCCCGCCAAAAACTCGGGATCGGATGCCCAATTTGTGTTTCTTCGAAGAAAAGATTTCCGTTTTCACTCACTACCGTAGCATTCTGAAAACGCAAAACCACTTCATTTTGGTTTTGCCGGCCGGAGATATTTACCACTACTTGTCGGGCGGTGATGATTTCTTCGATACGCGTGGGTGTCATTCGAACTGCCGCAACCCCTATCAGCCGATGGTTTTTCGGGTCGGTCGCGTCAGCGTGGATCATTATCCCGGGAAACATATTGCCCAGCTTGCCGCTCCGCTCAATATTGCGATAAATAATCGACTCAGCATCCGCGCGTAATATCCCTTCAATTCGTTCCGTATAAGACGGTATCACATGAAACACCAGCAGTAACGTCACTGTCCCCACCAGCAGCGCCAACGTAAACGCCGGGTACATCAGCGTCATCAGACCAATCCCGCTACTGCGGCAGGCGTTGATCTCATTCAGTGCCGCCAAACGCCCATAATTCAGCGTCGCCGCCAATAGCGCCGCGATCGGCATAACCATCGTCAACGTGATCGGCATCGTACACAACACTAATTCCGGAACCCGGGCGGGATCCACGCTAAACTCGCGCAACGGGCGCAGCATCATCCCCAACCCCAGCAACACGCTAAGGATCAATGTAGTAATCACAAATGTTTTTATCAGATCGCGGAATATATAGCGATGGAGTGTGAAAATCATGTCCCTATTGTTTCTGACGGGGGCGGTTTGTCAATGAAAATGTGATAGTTGTACTCAAACTTGTTGACTTGTAAACCCTTGACGTAAAATGAAATACATCGTATTGCCGCCATTGGGGGCTGGGCGATGATTTTTTAATGCACTTTGAAGCATGAATATCTAGGTAAAGGACTTTTTTTGCTTTGTATTATACTCGCAGGTTATGTATAAACCATTAAATGGAGCTTTATAAAAACCGCAATAACCCTTCCTCTTTGGCTTCTGAATATGCTGCTAATCGGGATGTGTCGTCATCCAGGCATGCATCTCGATGGAAACGGATGCTTGAGGTTTCCGCTAAGGTACACCATGTCTTACTGGATTTGATATCTCCTCGTTTGTGTGAAATTTGTGACGAACCGTTGGCCCTGCAAGACCATGGTCTTTGTTGCCGATGCTGGCAGCGTTTTGCCGATCAGCAGAGGCTTTTGGATTACTGTCGTTTGTGTGGTCGCACAGCGGGGCGTTTTTCGTTGGTCGATGGTCGTTGCTTCCAATGTCGCAACCGGCGCCCGGCGGTTGGTTACATGGTTCGCATTGGCACATATCAAGGCTTGTTTCGCGACTTGCTGATAAGCTTCAAATTCCACAACGGTCATCATCTGGACCGGATGTTCGGCCGAATGTTGGCGGATGTTATTTGTGCTAATCGCGATTTACATTCAGTTGATGTGTTGGTGCCTATCCCCTTGCATTGGCGTCGTCGTATAACGCGTAGCTATAATCAATCCGAACTGTTGGCTCACGCTGTTGCCGGCATACTCAAGAACCAGGGCCTGAATATTCCAATCAATACAAACCTTTTGCGTATTCGCAATACTATACCCCAAAGCCTACTTCCGGTCAGTAAACGCCTAACGAATCTGCAGAATGCTTTTTTCGCTCGCTCTGAAGCGGGTTTTGAAGGCATGCATGTATGCTTAGTTGATGACGTTACAACTACCGGCACTACTCTGCAAACCGCTGCTCGGGTAATCAAGCGTGCCGGTGCCGCAAGAGTCTCCGCCGCGGTTCTTGCCGTTGCTGAACAGCAATGAATATTGGTGGCCTTTTTAATCCACCAACAGCAGTCCCATTAGCGATCCATGCTCGACGCTTGCCCCGTCAGCGTCGCTGCCGATAGGGAATATGTCCCAACCTTGTTTTAACGCTATCTTATAGCAGTCTATTCCCACCGCTTCCATCGAAGGCCTTGCCTTCAACGATCGTCGGCATTTCTCCCCGCTCAGCACCGAGCATTCAGCTTTGTAACAGAAAGTACTCTTGCAGCTGCCCGCCGCGAAACCGACCGCTAGATAGTGCCCATCATAAAACGCTGCGCTTTCAATCGCGTCCACTATATTAGCTAAAGTCTGATAAGCGCCCGCCCGCTCCTTGATTGTTTCCTTATCACGCACGATCACCGCGCCGGGCACATCGATTTTGAAAACCACTGCCTTGCGAAACTGATTGACGATCCGCTGGGTGCGGTCCGGTTTCATCGTGTGAGGCGGACAATTGGCGCAGGTCCCATACCCAAAACACTTTGGTATTTCGCACTTCAAAGTGACTCGTTCATCCACAACTACCTCAGAGGCGTTGATTACTTTGGCGTCGGTAGCGCCTTGTCCAATGGCTTGGGCGACGTATTTGGCGCAATCGGCCTCAATGGTTTCTAGTGTCATTTCCGACTTCAGTTTTTCAATTTTTTCCGGGGGCATGGAAAACTCCTAATTCACTAATGAATCATTTGCGTGACCTTAACGTAGCGGCTGGTACCGGGGGACGCGACCGGCGTCTCTTGCGTATCCCTAAACACGACGCTGCGGCTCCGGTCTGTTAGATACTGTAACTAATGTTAGCATAATGAGATATGTTGTCAATCCACTTGCTGGATTGGGCCATTTTCGTTGGCTTAGCGGCCGTTGGCTGACCGGTTGTGGTTGACAGTCTCGACAGTTTTGGCTGTATGTCTTCTATTAACAAGCACTTATGCTGTTGCAAAAAAAACTGCCTATGTCACCATTTGCCCCTAGAAATTACTGTCGTCGATGCTATACTATTGTGTCTAGGTGGTTGGCGTATTAGCCTAACTGCCCAAAACAGCGGGGCCTTAGCTCAGTTGGGAGAGCGCTTGCATGGCATGCAAGAGGTCGTGAGTTCGATTCTCATAGGCTCCATATGATAAGCCCTTGTAAATCATTGATTTACGAGGGCTTTCTTTTTGCCTAAAAATAGTGGGGAGAATCAGGATACTGTCAAGAGTGTTGTGATTTTTATGGGATCATTAACTATAGGATGTTGACGCCGGGTGGCAGTTCTGTGGTGACCTCATATGGGCCTTGGCTTTTTGCACGGAGGTGTATTGTGCAAGGGCCTTTGGGTGTCATGAGGGTTCCGCCCAGTTTGGCTGGCAGGTTACTGCTGGGAATTCGGTGTGCTGGTTTTATGCTGACATTTGAACAGGCTAGTGCCGTGGGTCTGAAACCGATGATCGACGCGAAATAATGATACAGTGGATGCGAAGACCACGCATGGCAGTCACTACGTGTCGGCTCGGGGGTTTCAGGGAATGTCGTGAGTCCCAGCTCGATCATTTTATGAAAAGGTTTGAGTGCGGGCCAGATCAGGTCGGCTCGGCCGGCGGTGTACATGGCTTCAAAAAGATAGAATTGGAAATAATAACTGGTGGGCGCAAAGGTCTCATCGGTGATGATAGACTGCATAAGCTGTTCCGGCGAGATGAGGTCTTGGCATGAATGCGTCAGGATAGCCATGATGTTAGTGTGCTGGCTTATACTGTCGCAATCAGGCGCATCGATGAAACACTTCTTCTCTGGGTTAAAGGCAACCTCCCTAAGAACATTGGATAGAGCTGTCGCAGTGGCGGCATATTTGGTTGCAAGGGTACTGTCACCGATACGAGTGTATAGATCTGCTGCTAACTGCAGGGCATGCAGGTAGAGGAAATTGATGAGATAGCTGGTGCCATTATCAGAATGCGGCGGGGCACCGTTATGCCAGCCGGGTCTATTGACCCAATCAACGAATGACCAGTTTGGCAATCGTCCCAGCAGGCCGTCGTGTTTGAGATGGCGTTCATAGGCAGCCAGTATAGCCTCAACGCCGGAAAGATGGTCGATGACAAATTCTTTATGCCCGCGCCAATACAAGAGATCGTGCAGCATTGAAATGTAGTATAGGCTAAATGGGGCAATTACTTGAAAGACTCTGCATGGATATCGGCTGCGGGTGAAGCCTGTGGCGATACGCGAATTGCCGAACGCATGTATAGCTTGTCGGGCAAGATGGTCATCATCAGTAAGAACATAAGTGAGCAGTGCTTGAATCCTGGTGTCGCCGAGATACTGCAATTGCTCATAGTATGGACAATCCATGAAGGTTTCGTTGGTGCATAACCGGAGGGTTCTGAACGCGGGCTCGACAAGCGGGGTAAAATAGCCGTTGGTTTCAAATTTGGCATGCAGTTTCAGTGGGTATCCGGTGTATCGGTAATGAAAAGCTTCGATATCCAGAGGGTCGTCTTTTGTGGTAATATCAAGTTCGATATAACGAAAGCAACGGTACCAAAGCGGTTCAAATGTGATGTGCTGGTTTCCGTCAGGCCTAAAAATGTCACTCAAGCCAAGAATGTATTTATCCTTTACGGTATGCCTATTGG
This sequence comes from Sedimentisphaerales bacterium, assembly GCA_016928435.1. GTDB lineage: Bacteria > Planctomycetota > Phycisphaerae > Sedimentisphaerales > SM23-30 > JAFGKT01. The sequence goes on from JAFGKT010000013.1 coordinate 7,337, forward strand.
TTTTGCTCAATATATCCTTGGGATCGGATTGGAGAGCTTCCTGGTAGGTAAGTCGAATTAAGGAATCTTTACCATTGCTTACGGTCATCTGTGGATATCCGTTTGTCAGACATCCAAGGTCAACGATTAAGCGATAGTGGCTATTGGGTTTTAGCGTGACGGATTTGCCGTTAATGTTCTGTGGTTCGCGGCTCAATAATGTGTTTAGGTTTTTAATCTCAGTCGGCCATTGATTAGTCTGCAATTGTTGGTTGCAGCTTCTTATTTTTCCGATCTGGTTTATATCAGCTTCAAGGGCGGGAATGCTTCTTGGTCGCATGCGCCAAGCAATAGAACAATCCGCAGCTCGATTGTCGGTAGCCATTCCGATGACGCGTACAGGTTGATAGTCATTATCAATATGTTTTTGCTCGGGAATTAAGTCGTGTTCTGTCAAGCCGGGCATATCAAAACCATTGCCTACAAATGGGATTTCAGGTGGGGCGGCAATAACGCGATATTTGTCGAACACGCGGCACTTCCATGTCGGGCCGGTGCTGAGTTGCTGGGTATATGGTTCTTGGGCTGCGATATACAGGCCGGGGCGATCGGATATTTGGGCTCCCGGTGAATCATCGCGATCGTGCCAGGCCAAAACGGTTATGAGGTTACGGCCAGGAGAAATCTTAGAAGTCAAATCGTAAGTATCGAAAAACCATGAAGCCAAGTCGCCCCGCTGCGGGCCCAATCCCACGAAATCGCCATTGACATAGAGCTTGTAGCGATTGTCTGCTGTAATATGCAAAATCAATGGCTCAGCGGTTGATTGCACCATAAACGACTTGGCAAACAGCACGACTTCAAAATGCGACCCAGGATGTTGCGCCCAGACCCATTGGCCCGGCCAACTGTCCGGAGTAAATGGATAGTCGCCTGTCATTTTTAGCATTAGCAGATCCTTTCATGAATCTGATTTTTTAATTCAGGTTATTGGTATGAACTATGTTGTCTAGGTTGTTATCTATGAGAGTATTATAGCAGATTCTTTTATAATTTGCATGGTTTTATAAAAATATTGTTCAACAATGCTTGATCCGACATGATTTTGTGATAATCCGCGAGTTAGTAAGTTGTTCATGTGTTTTTGCTTTTACCTTATATTAAAAGGGATACTACTGTTTTTGCGATTGATTTTAAACGTGATAATTACAGGTTTGGGTTTCAGGAATTAAATCAACGGCGACGGTGATAAGTTTATATAAAGGTAAGATAATAAAGGTTTTATGTTATCTATGATAGGAGAGTTTTTTCTGGCAAGCTATTTTTCGTTCACTGCTTTAATAATTTTATGCAATATCTTTATTATTTACTTGATCTTGACGGACACAAAAGGTAAAATTGGCAATTGTTCTACTGAAGTGTTCTTGTTATTCAGGATTATCTGGTCCCTTTAGTTGAAGGCTTTGACGTATCGGCTTCCATTTAATGTGAGGATTTTTCGAGCCCATGTCTCTTAGTATTGAATTAAAAACTATGATTTGGCACGATCACTTGGATGCCGGCCATGCTGAGATTGGCAGCAAACTGCCTACGGTTGCTGATCTAGCAGCCCAGTACAAAGTCAGTATGCCTACAATCGTCAAAGCGGTTGGGATGTTGGCTGATGAAGGATGGGTAACGAGTCGCAAAGGCAGCGGGGTTTACGTTGCCAAGCAGGCTTTGGCTCAAGAAGAAGCGAATGTCAACAATAATGAGAACCAAAAGAAGATAGGCTATGTAACGGCGGACATTAGCTCGACCATTATCTATCACGCGATGCGTGGTATTGAATATGCGGCCCGCAAGAGCAATGTGGCTCTGGAAGTGGCTTGCACGAATTTTCAGCTCGAAGAAGAAGAGCGTCAGATCGTGGCGATGCGAGAACGAGGGGTGGACGGGGTAGTACTTTTTCCGACTACTTTTCGCAACAGGACTCGGGAGTATTTAAGTTACCGTTTCACCGACTATCCCATCGTTGTACTGGATTTGTATGAACCCAGCATGAAGAGGCCTCATTTGCTGTTTGACAATGTTGCGGCTGGTCGTGAGATGACACGTTATCTGATTGATCACGGGCACACTAATATAGCATTTCTGAGGCCCGACATTGAACCTCTGCGTTCGGTTGACGATCGTGTGATTGGTTATCGTGAAGCTCTGGCTGAGGCGGGTATAGGTCGGGAACAGCATGTACTGATCAACAACATGGCAGAATTATCCAAGTACCACGGCTACGAGCGATTTTTGGATTGCGTTCACGAAGTGCTGGAATTGAATCCTCGTCCTACGGCCCTTATTGGTTACTATGATTATGTAGTTCCGGATGTTATCAGTTGCTTGAAGCATTATGGTTTGTCGGTTCCTGGGGATATGACTGTAGTTGGCTTTGACAATCTGGTTCAGGATTACCGGGTTGATTGGCCGACAACCAATCCTGATTTTGTTCGAATGGGGGAATGGGCTGCGGAATTGCTTATTGAGGGTATAGAAGACGGCGTTGACGCGATTAAGGACACGAGAATAGTGATGCCTTGTCCGCTGCTGATAAACAGAGGCCAAACCGTGCAGTCCGGCAACGGATTGCAGACGTTGTGGCCCAAGAGCAAGGTTAGAGTGCAAACCCGAGAGAAAGTAGTATCGCCGGTAAAATAACCAATTTAAGGCTATCTTTGCAGATGCAGAAGTAAACGACAAGGGTTCTTGGATGCTTTGGGGCAGATCTTACGCCGGTGAAAAAGACTGGACGTAAGATATCTTTGGACAAAGACTTGCGGCAGAAACGCCGCCAAATAATGTTAAGTAAATAGAGGCACGATTTTATTCTTTAAGGTTTGTGCCAAAAAAAAGACCGGCGACTGCTTTGGCGAGAAGACACCGGTCCACGGTAGACACAGGGCTTTTTTGCGCCTGCACCGTACTGCCGAGGATCATATCGCAAGTTTCTTCTTGGGTCAAGCAGGCATTGGTATTTTCTCATTGATGTATTTTTGATTGATGATTCGCTCTTGCGCGGAATAGGCATTTTGGCTTTGACGAGGGTTGGTCGGCATGGATAGCTAATCGCTCATAGTGCAAATATCTACAAAAGGAGGTTAACTGATTTGTTGGAATAGTGTGTTAATTGGTCCCTAACACTTATTGCAAGCCAGATGGCGCCGAGGTGGCATCTGGATATTGTGAATTCGAGATTTCTAGGAGTTTACTATGAAGAGAGGAATATTACTTGTAGTTTTGTCAATGATGGCTTTGCCTTTGGCAGTTGGTGCCGTAGATAATTTTGGGACTGACTTTTACAAAGACAGTTGGCTTACGGGTTGGGAAAGTGATTTTGACTATACACAAGGTGATTGTTATTTTGATCCCTGCGGTACTTGGCTTGGGGTTGGCTGGCATGGAGTGCCACCTTATGTTGACGCGGAGTTGGAGACGCGATATACGCGTTCGGGAGGTAACAGCAACTATTATGACGCTGTGTTGAGTTCAAGTGGTAATGGTTGGCTTCGCATGCACAACACATTGTGGCTCAAGGTCAGTTTGGACGGCGGGTTGAATTGGACGACTATAGATAGTGAACTGCTGGATAGTCAGGATATTGAGTTTGTCACCGGTCTTGTTCATCTTGACCCTGACCAAACTGATTTCCGGACTAAGACGACTTTGAATGATATGGGTGATCACATTGGTGATGACCAATTGAGTTCGTGCTACATTCGGACGATTTCTGTTGATTTTTGTACGCTGCGTAGTTTGGCACCCAGCAATCCGTTTCACGATGTATGTACTGATCCAGCTTTTGGTTTGGTTTACAATTCTCAAGGTGCGACACAGACTACGACTGCTCTGGGGGATGTTTACGGATTGTCCAGTGACGGCGGCTATAATCATATCACGTATGGTTTTTACGCTCCGGACCTAGTTATGGAGCCCGGGGGTGATCCGAACACATTTGATCCGAACGTTCCGGCCAGCTTTGCGAATGTTCAGGTGACAAGTTATGCTGAAGTCTATGACGATCCCTGTGAATATATGGCCATCGAATACAGTTGTGACGGCGAAAACTGGAGCGAATTGGCTCGTAACGATATTGTGGACGCTAACACGGTTCACCAAGGCGTAGTTATGCTGCCCTATGCTAACAGGTACTTCTACGTTCGCGCAGCCGGGCCTACTGTGGACGGCGGCGAAACATGGTTGGGTTATCTTCTAGACGTTGCTATTGATGTGTACCCTGCAATGGGGCTGTTAGGTGTTGATTACAGCAGGACCGCTTGGGACGCAAGCTGGGAAGACGATTTTGACGCAGTAAGCGGCGATTGTGTATTCAGCCCGGACGGCAGCGCGTTGAGCATTGGTTGGAACAGTAATCCCCCGACTGAAAACGCCGTGATCGAAAAGCGTTTCGCTCGCCAGGGTAACGATGATGGCGCGTATTACGCGACGATTTCTTGCAGCGGTGCCGGGACTAACAGCATGTCTAACGTATTGAATGTTGAATATTCTTTAGACTGTCTCACTTGGCATACATTGGGGCAGGTGAACCTGGATAGTGCAAGTACACAGACGATAGAAGAGACTATCGGAGTTGCTTCCTATGAAAACGTTTTGCTTTTACGTGCGTGGCTGCCTGACCTGGGTGACAGCACTTCCGGGACGGCCGGTGGCTCATGTGAAATCAGTGCATTCATTGTTGATTTTGAGCCTGCTAGTCCTGCCGATATAAACGAAGATTTCCGCGTTGACCTTATAGATTTCGCGGAATTCGCAGAATACTGGCTATGGTCTCTGGGTGATTATATTAATCCCATAGAACCGTAGTTGGTTTTGATGAGCTTCTATCGGGTGATTTGAAAAGAATAAAGGCAAAACAAATATGGAGTTTAAGATGAATAGAACTAAATTAACAATTGTCGTCAATGCTGGGATTGTGTTGTTAATGTTGGCAGGGAGTTCATTTGCTGTCAGGAATTTTGGCGGATCCTGGACTTGGGGTGACGGCAATTGGGACGCCAACTGGGCCAATCAGTTTGATTATGTTGCGATCGATGGTGTTTTAACGCCTAACAATACGGCTTTGCTGGTCGGCTTTAATGCCCCGGCAGGTGTGCAAGACGCGGTTTTGGAAAGGCATTTCACTCGAGCAGCAGGGGATACCAATACTTATGATCTGAAGTTGCTTCAGAGGGGTATAGGTTATCCGACGCAGAACCATACTCATTATGTTGCTGTAAACATGGACGATAGTGGATGGACGGTACTTGCTGAAGAGGTGATGGATCTTCCTTATGGTGCTTGGGAAGAGCTAAGTGGTCGCATATTGGTTCCGCCGAGTGTCAGCTCGGTCAAGATTCGATATGGCGTAGAAGACATTGGAGATGGTTCTTCCTCTATGACCTACGGCGGGAGTCGTATCACCTATACTCATTATGTGTGGGCACCAATCCACGAAGAAGCAGTTGATGAAGGTGCGTTTACCGATGATTTATCAACATTGAACTATATTTATGATATGAGTCAGATTGAGTACGCTACGCCGGGTTATCATCCGAGGACGATTTTCCTTACTAACAAAACTTTTGGCCTTTGGCGTACCGGTAATGAGGCTTCGTTCACCTATCGTTTTGATCGTCCTGCCGGTTCAGGCAACGAAAACTTAATCGCTACTGTTGAATTTTATGTCTATAGTGAGGTGTTGACTGAGACCGACTACATAGCAGCGTGGTATAGCAACGACGGCGAGAACTTTACTAAATTGCATGCTCCCGATCTGCCTGAGGGTTATTTCCGTCAGGTGTTAGCTGAAGTCAACATGGCTCCGGATGAAGACTCTCTTTACCTTAAGTTCGGCGGGCCGACAACCACAGGGGGTGTAGCATGGCTTGGTTATATCGACGCGGTTTCAGTTTCCTTTGAAGCTCGTATGCCTCCATTGCCGGACGCGGATTTCAATGAGGATGGTGTAGTGGATATCACCGATCTGGCCATAATGTCCAGTTCATGGTGTCATCAAGTGATACATCCGTAGAGAATACATTGTTTAGATGTAATGGCCGTATTGGAATTTTAGTATGTTGTTTGTTGTTTATTCATGCAAACCAGTCGATCAGGTGAGATGTCTACAAGCGTATAGCTGGGACTATCGCTCAAATTGTCGCAGCGAAAACTGAGCCAGTGAGCATGTTTAGTGCGAACTGATTACGAAAATGGGATATCTGTGCCTTTGAAACTTGGTTGTCATGAAGAGTACTGAATCTGCTTTTGATAGAGTTATTTGCTCTACGGTTGTTGCATTCGTATGCCCGAGACCTATGCGACATAGCAGAGAATTGTTATCGGGAAAAATAGGAGGTTTAGAATGTTGAAGTGCAGGCTTTTAGTAGCCGTTGCTGTAATGCTGGTGTCGTCCATGGCATTTGGGCTTGGATATGTGGTTGAAGCGGTACCTGACACGACGTTTAATCCGGGTACTTACACCGACACAGATGAATTGTACAGCATGATCGGCGATCCGGTTATTCCCTATTATGTTTTAGGTGATTACCGGGCTGGTATTTACAGTGATGGTGCAGAGCATTTTATTGTCTATGCTTTTGATCGTCCTGCGGGTGTGACCAGTGACATTGCGATTGACATGTATGCTGTTGTTTACATGGAATGGGGCGGTCCTGAGCCCATGACACTGGAATACACCACTGACTTGGTTGATTGGACGGTTTTGGATGCCACCACAGGCGGCGAAGTTCAAGTAGTCGCGGGTGTGGTGACAATGGGTGATGACCCTGTGTATGTTCGCGTTGGTGCGCCCGTCACTGCCGAAGGCGGTTGCGCTTGGGTTGGTTACATCATGGGTTACGAAGCGAGTTTCACCGAAGTTCCCGAGCCGGCGACCATGACATTACTGTTGCTTGGCGGCATAGGAATGATCCGAAGCCGGAATCGCAAGTAAGAGTTGTTATTGGAAAGACAATGAAAACGCATAGTAGTGCAGTGCCGGTTATTATGACTGGCACTGCCAACTATGCTCAGAGTCGAATGACATATGATAGGGCAGTTATTATGAAGAAAGTGTTTACTTTGATTGACACCAAAGGAGATGTGTGCAGCGTGGTTGCAATGAAAGACAGGGTGGTGACTATGAAGAAAAAAGCATTTACTTTGATTGAGTTGCTGGTTGTGGTATCGATAATTGCGTTGCTGGTTTCTATTTTGCTGCCGGCCTTGGCTCGTGCGCGAAGCCAGACACGGCGCGCGCTATGCGCGACGGGTTTGCATAGCTGGAGCATTGCTTTCCAAATGTATGCCGGCGAACACAACGACGAATTGCCGCCTTCCACTTGCCTCAATTGGCCTGATTACGGCCGTATGATTTGGGGGCAGGAGACCCCTTACTTCCTCAATGCGATGCATCACGACGGTCACTATATGACTACACAGGAAGATTATACCTGCCCTGAGGTCCTGTTACGTGACAAGGCCCCGTATGATATTCATGGAGACGGTGCTGACGAAACCGCAGAGGGAGATGGACTTGTACACAAATTAGGCGATAATCCTTGGAATGATCGCAACTTCTCGAACTATTCCTTTACCTATAACTTTTTTCATCGGCAGCTTATAACCGCAAACGGCGAACGCAGACCTACTCGTACCGCGGATCGCGGAGATTGGTTGCTTATGGGTGACCGTACGGCGACCGCTGATTACTCGATAGGCAAGCGGAATCATCTGCGTAATAATGAGTTGGAGGGAGGTAATTTCTTGTTTCTTGACGGCCACGCTGAGTGGTTTCAGAGTAGTGAATTGACCCAAAGGGCGGGCTTGGACTATAACGCGGTGCCTGCCTCGGCTACCATCACGGAATAGAGATGTTGGGCGAAGGACCTCTGGGGGTATCTAGCCAAGCGGGGTGATTTCATGCGTACGGCATGCTTGTCTCGGCAATGATGAATTTGCTTAGAGCAAGCGAAAATAAATCTATTGTGAACGGAAGGAGTCCGTTCGGGTGGGGTATTTACAAAGACAATAGAAACTGCTAAGATCGACTATCAGAAGATTTTGGGAGAATTACAGATGGCTGATTTCGTAGACGGGATATATCCACTGTTAGTGATATTGGTTTTGGCGGCATCGCTGGCCATGGCGCAGGCGGATTCCGTTCCGGAAATCAGCTATACGACACCTCCTAATCGTGTTGTGTGGATAGAAGGGGAGAGTTGCACTGATCACAATTGGACTTTGGGGCCGGCCTATAATTGCTGGGCATTTGAATACGGCAATATTCACGGCGGGGTTCTTGATCTGGCGTCATGGCGTTTGCCGGCCGAAGGCTGTTATTACGCCAGGTATGAATTTGAATTGTCGGAAACCAATACCTATATCGCTTACTACATGGGGCGCGATCCCGCGTATCAAGGTTGCCCTATAACTTGGCAGATTGACGACGGTCCGGAGAATACTTTCGGCAGCCGCTTAGCCAGCACCTTGAATATGAAGTACGCGTTGACGACTCTGGGGCGGTTTGAAGCTGATGCCGGCAGACACACGATCACAATTCGAGTCTCCGAAGGCATAGATGATGGATACACGTACTATTCGCAGCAAATAGACGCTATATTGATTAGTATGGCTGAAATGCCTTTTTATGGGGCCCCGCGCCCTGAGATTGTTCAAGCCAGCAATGAACCGATGGCACAATTGGGTGGCTGGGCCAATCCGGTCGAAAGCAGCGCCTTTAGTGTGAGTCATGAAAATGTCCAAGGGCTCTGCATCGATGAGGGAGACGAGGTTCAGGTTATTCAAGCCGGCGATCTGAAACTTACTCTTAGCGGGCGCAATGGCGGTGTTCGCGGGTTGGAGTACGGCGAGCAGAACTTATTAACGGACAGCGCGCAAGCTGAGCCATTACTGATGGTATCTTTTTTATCCGGTATTGCAGCTACGAATTCGCAGATGCCGGTCTGGCGTGTTGATAATTCGGATGTGATATGCAGTTTGCAAAGCGAACTTTTCACAGCGGAAGTTGTTTTTAGCCCTGACGCTGAGAATGATGAAGTACGCATCAACGCACGCATAACCAATACCAGCGATGAGCCTATTTGCCAGACTGTGTTGGCTCCGCTGGTGAATATCGCTCTGAATGATCAGGCGAACAATGATGTTTATCGGTTGGGGCATGACGTTTTTGACTCGGGATTCCATCGGCGGATAAGCCCGCAGTTTTCCTTTGACTGGATTTGTGTGACGGATGACCAGGCCACTTTATACGCTCGATACGAAGATATAGGTTTGCTGGACACCGAAGCACTGGCGGGATTCCCATCTGACGGTGTGCCTGGCTGTTTGGTTATGCGTAAGAGCCCGCGTATTCTGCCTGGGGCAACGTGGCAATGCCCGACGTTGGTATTGGGAGGCTACGGCAATGGTGATTGGCATCTCGCGGCAGATCGTTTTTCGCAATGGTGGCATAGCTGGGCTTTGCGGCCTCATATCCCCCAGTGGGTTCGTGCTGTGGGCGGCATAACGCTGGCGTACAGCATCAAACCGGAAAACGCCTTGGTTGACGACCCAGCGAGTGTGATCAATAACGTTAGTACCAGCGGGATATATTGGGGACATTGCGCGGCTTGGCTGCCCTTCAATACCGAAGCTTGGTATCCACTCAATTACAAACTCAATCCGACACAGTTGGCGCATATGGCTGATGTGGTGCGGGCGATTCACGATGTGGGTGGTCGAGTGAGTGTCTATACCAACGGTTTAATGTTTTCCCGTGTCACTCCCGAATGGGAGCTATATGGCGAAGATTTATGTGCGGTTGCCCAGGATGGCGGGGTTTGGCTTTCTGAGCATACCTATCGTCATCATCCGATGGGGCTTCCTTATCCTAATGCGCGATGGGCCCAGGAGTACGTGCGTGCTGTTGAGGGGCCGGTTATATTGGGTGGTGTGGACACGTTGTATATGGACCAGCTAGGCGCGGTTCCGGCTCATTTGGATTATGCGCCGGAGCGCCATGGTCACGAACACTACGGCGAGTGGATTGCAGGGACCGTTGAGTTTGTACGGACGGTACACGAACGTTTGATGCCTCAAAATCCGGATTTGACCACCATGATTGAAAGGCCCTGCCCCGCGGCGCAACAATATGTCACGTTCGGCTTACTTCATGGCAATGAGATATTACGCTATACATTCCCCTATTACTACAATATCAGTGGTTGCTATGACAGCGCTTCAGCTGAAGCGGCAATCGAGTACACAAAACAAGCGTTTATGCTGGGACAACCTGTTTTGCTGATTGGGCTGGCTGAAGAGGCTCAGGATGTGTGTCGTTCAATCATTCAGCTTAAGCAGTGTGTCGATCCGTTGCTTTATGAGGCGGTTTTCCGCGATACTGTGGGCGTGGAGTTGCTAAGTGCCGATACTATGGCAACCGTATTTGACCGCGGTGAGGATGGAGTGTATGTAACTATGGTCAATAACAGTGACGTTGCGTTGGATGCGCAGGTGGCGATCTCGATGGCGGATTACGCTATTGACGGGCAGACGGAATTTGAGTTTATGACAGCGGAAAATGTGGGCCAATGGCATTCACTGGATAATGTTTTTATGGATAATGGTAATGTGGTCCTTAATTTGCCCGTTACGACTGCCGCGATTGTACGTTCGATCGACTAGTCGATAAGCTCCTCTACGAAAGGCGATTTTCGTGTCCGTAGATTCCTCCGTCACTGCTCAGCAACGCAAGGTGGCTCTCAAGGTCAAACCTTGGGGGCCGGACTCGCCTTTTCCCAATCCGCTTACTGGTGGCTTTCAGAGTACCTATCCCTATAACTATCGTGATGAATTTGATCACAATATTCACGAACGGCAGTTCGATGCCTTGGTGATCGAGAACGAATATCTCGTCGCTACGGTGGTGCCTGAACTGGGGGCGCGAATCTTCTCGCTTTATGACAAAGTGGGTCAGTTTCAGGTTTTTAATCTGACGGATGTAATTTGCCCATCGCCGATTTATCTACGCGGCGCGTTTATTCCGATTGGTTTGGAACTGAACTTTCCTTGTGGCCATAATGTCCATGCCGTCGAGCCGATTCCTTGCGAATTTGTGGATCGAGCGGACGGCAAAGGCATACGCATGCACGTCTTCAATGCTGTGACCCGCATGTACACGGAAGTATTAGTCCACCTGGCACCTGGCGAAAGACTGCTGCGTTCACGGATTACGTTCAAGAACACATTGCCGATCCGCAGCGGCTTTATGTACTGGTCGAACGCGGCGGTAACGCAAACGCCGGAAATGACATTCCAATGTAAAGCGCCTATGAGCCATTTCTTCGTCAACTACAATACGTATCCTTATGTTGACGGTCTGGATTTGCGTATCGCGAAGAATCGTCATTTCGCCAGCGATGCCTTTGCTATTGGTTCGCAGGAAGACTGGTTCGGCTTCTATTGCCCCGAGCGCAGCACCGGCGCGATTCATATTAGCCCGGTGAATCAGATGAAGGGCAAGAAGTTTTTTTCATGGGGCTTTGATGATTACGCGTTCCGCTGGGGTCGGCATTATGGCTGCGATTCACACGGTTATATGGAGTTTCAGGCGGGGATACTGGAAACTCAATTTGAATATCTGCACCTTGAACCGTATGCCAAACGCACCGTTGAGGAAAAATGGTTCCCCTACCATGAAACCGGCAATGTCAGTTACGCTAATGAACATTTCATCTTTTCGCATGAACCTGATTCTCTGTGTGTGACGGCTTCGCGCAAGTTGGACGATGTAACTTTCACAGTTAACGCCGGCCAGCATGTTTCGGAAACCACGGTTTCTCATATCGAACCAGGTCAAAACTTATCGCTGCAAATTCCTAAAGATTACGATCCCGATAACTATCACATCAAAGCTCAGATAGCTGGTCAAGTCCTGGTTGAGTATAGCGTTACCAATCCCGCCCCAGCAACTCCCGAACAGATCCAAGCCAAGCAGGACCGGCTCGATATTCAGCCTACGAATCCGGAGAATATTCTCGAACTAGCTCAACGGCGTTATGATGCCCGGAATTTCAGCCAAGCCCGGAAACTGGCTGAGCAATTACGGACGACCTCTCTGGCCCAGCAAGGCGAAAGAATAATAGATGAGATCAACTATGTTTATGATAGTCCCCAATCGAGCAAGTTATCTCACGGCTTTAATATTACCGCGATTGACAGCTCAGGGGCTCAGGATGTGGTCTTAAACCGCTTTGATTATTACGCAGCCTTAGCCCATGCTGACGCATTATGCACCGCGGACCAGTCGGAGAAGGCTTGGCAATTTCTAAGCGATTGGCAAAGCAAAAACGAGTGCAGCTCTCCCTGTCTTGCCTATACTATGGCTTATCTTGAAGATATTACCGGAAACGACTCTAACGCTCTCCAGTCAATTCTCGCTCACGCGCGCGCACTACCGCTTGAAGGGGCTAATCCATTTACCTGGTTAGAAAAGCAAGCACTTCTGTTTGCTTTGCAGACAGATCCGAAGGATATCTCAGCGCAATATTTGCTGGGTAACTATTGGCTGGTTCGTAACGAGTCTCAAGCTGAACGGCATTATGTTTCGGTGTTGAGACTTGATCCTGACAACTACTTGGCCCTGCGCAATCTTGGTTACTTATCAATGCGTCGGCGAGATAATCTGGCTCATGCGTTAGGTTTGTATGAAAAAGCGTTCCGGTCCAAGCCCGGCTGCCCGAACTTAATCGTTGAATATATTATTGCTTTACGACTCAATGGCAAGCTCGACACCGCCTTGGCGGTGCTGGAGTCATTGCCCGCACAGGTCAGGACTGATTATCGTGTAATAAAGATACACGCGGAAATCTTGCGTGATAATCGAAAATTCGCCCAAGCCATTGAACTGCTTACTCATGCGGAAAATATTTATGTGTGGGAAGGAGAAACTAATCATCATCGTTGCTTTGTTGAATGTTGCTTGGCACTGGGCGAGCAGGCTTTGGCGAAGGCTGATTTTGTGACTGCGCAACAATGGTTCTCCAGCATTATTTCACCGCCGGAGTCTTTGGTGCGTGGTCGGCCAAAAATTGAGAATCTGTCAGTCATATACTATAACCTCGCCTTGGTAGCCCACGCTCAAAATGAGGATGCCAAAGCGAGAAAATTGCTGGAAAAGGCTGTCGATCAGCCCCTCCCGTCTTTGCACCATTGGGTTAGCTATCGCGAAAACGAGTATTATACGGCTTTGGCGGCGCGCGAATTGGGCGAGCAAGAAGTATTTGATCAGGTGGTTCAGCGTTTGATCGCTATGTATGCCGGCGATAACTACAGTGCGGCTGGGACTGATTGCAGCGTCACGGGATGTAGTTATGCCAACCATCTCGCTGCCGCTAGAGGGTTCATGCTGATTGGGCAATGGGATAAGGCCGAGCAATCTATTGTTAACGGGGAAAAAACGCACGGCTTATGCTATGCCCTGTCGCAAGCACGCGAAACACTTGCCGCCCTAAAAGCAAAATTTGCTCAATAGTTTGAGCATTCATCTTAGTTGGCCAAGAAAGGGAAGATATGCGACTTAGCTTACACCCGGCAGTATTTCTGGTTTCACTGCTAACGATGTTCTGCTCACACGTCGCGGGTTACGAACCTATTCAGGATATTTCCGCGAGCCATTTCGAATCCACCTTTAGCAACGGTATATGGGGTTGTGGTTGGGCTCCCGGCCCTAGCAAGGTGTTTCGCTGTGATCGTCCGTTTACGGGATATCTCGATATGCCGGTCAGACTTCAATTGGCAGCCAATGAATATGAAGGGGTTCAAATTGTACTGCGCAGTCACGCGGCTCTAGAAAACATCAGAGTAACAATTGCGAATCTAACAGATGACCAGGGAAATGTTATATCGGCCGAACAAATTGAGCCGCTGGTGGTCGGTTATGTTGATACCCAGCGGCCCTCCCAGTACGAAGTCGATTATGTTGGCTGGTGGCCCGACCCTTTACTAGACTTTCTGCCCAGCTTTGATTTGGAAGCCAATGTTTATCAACCAATCTGGCTGGATGTCCATACTGATTCGGACCAACCAGCGGGGATTTATCGCGGTGTTGTGGAAGTCACGGCCGATGGTGCGCCGACATTAAACATTCCTTTGGAGGTGACTGTTTGGGATTTTGCAGTACCCAATGAGTATCATTTACCCTTGGCGTTATCATTTGCTGACCAGCAGTTGCGTTCATTATACTGCGATAACGATGAAGATTGGCGGAAATTTGAATCTTATTGCCGAGGCGAAGCTGACGCGGATATTTTAGACACCCCACTGTGTTTACGTTTGGCTGATATTCGCCAGCAATGCCACGATCTTATTCTGGAGCATCATTTATCACCAGATTTTCTCTATCGGGATTATCCTCCGCGAATCGAAGACCTAAGGCGATGGGTTGATGCGGGCGTGACATCTTTTAATATTCTTCAAGTATCTTCTGTTGGCGGTATTGAGGCCGGCGAACCGTACCCAGCCGATCGTCGCCAACGCATACTTGATATTCTTGAAGATTATGTGCCTAGGCTGGAAGAAGCAGGATTGCTTGATTATGCCTACATCTATGGATTTGACGAGGTGGAATCCAACCAGTTTGCCGCGATGCAGGATATGTTTGGTGAGATCAAAAGTCGCTATCCCATGATTCCTTTGATGACTACCGCCCGTGATTACACCTGCGGACTGGTCAGCGGTTTGGACACGGTGGTGGATATTTGGGTGCCGTATATTGAGTATTATGAAGAGAATGCAAGTTCGATAGCCGCAGCCAGATCGCGTGGGCGTCAAGTGTGGTGGTATATATGTTGTGTCCCGTACCATCCCTATCCGAACTGGTTTGTTGAATATAACGCACAAGAAGCCAGATTGCTGATGGGGTTTATGCCGTACAAGTATCACACTGATGGTTTTCTCTATTACTATCTGAACTTTTGGGAAACATATCAGCCTCAACGTGATCAAGATGGCAATGTGGTCATGCTTATGACGCCATATTCAGAGCCGATCAATCGCGGTCCGCTGACCAATCACGATGGAAAAAGTTGGCGCGACTATAACGGTGACGGCATGCTCTTTTATCCAGGTCCTGATGGCCCGCTAGCAAGTATCCGCTTGAAGTGTATCCGTGATGGGTTGGAAGATTATGAATACCTGTGGCTCTTACAGCAATGTTTGAACAGGTCAATTACTGCTGAAAATACCCTGGAACAGATGGATTGGCGCAGAAGAGCCGTTGAGGCCCTGCAGATTGACAGCACACTGGTGGATTCGCTTAACGATTATAGTACGTCACCTGATGTACTCTTGAATACAAGAAACTCAATCGCGCAACTCATTGTCGAAGGTTATGAGTTAGCTGAATAAAAGTGAAAGTATGCATTGTCGATGACTTTGTATTGCAGAGATAACCTGCTGTTTTTTAATTGAGTTATGTTGTTGAAAAAGCTGATTGTCATTCCTTGCCTCCCAATCACGCTATCATAGACAATGGCAGTTATGGGATATTCTGTCTGTCGAAAGCGAGGCGTCATTTCTCCCTGTTCTATTCGATAGAATCGGAACAATTGACTTATATTGACATGAACGATGATAAGTTGGGTAAATAATCTGGGCATATGGGTTGCTTAGGGTGATTTTGCATTCTATGTTTTAGTTACGATTGCAGATCCGAAGCTCCGTAAATAGCGGTGGTAATCTCAGCGGGACAGACCGTCTGTTCACGGCAGCCACGTTGGTTCACGTATTGCCTTTGTTCTCGGGGCGTGTGTACGCGCGTACAGTCTCATATTGCCGGGATTGGTTAGGTCGGCAAATGGTATGCAGAAGAAGAACTTAGCGTTAACTGGGTCACACAAAAACAATCTCTATTACTTTTGCATAGGAGAAAATCATGTTTAGGAATTCATGGCGGATAGTTTGCGCGCTCTTGGTGACATTGACTTTTACCAGCGTATGTTCCGCCGGCAACGCTGCGGGCCAAAACCATCAACAGCAACTTGAGTCTTTTCAAATACAACTGGCGACTGAGGAGGCCAGACACTTGGAGCGTGTTTCTCGCTTGGAAGGTCTCTTGGAATCTGCGTGGGATAGGGGACTTATGGATATGGTCGCTCGCCTTGAGCAACTGATGGAGCGAGAGCAACAGCGATATGAGCAAAGAATCCAGGTTATCCAACAGCGAATCGATCAACTCCTTCCGCCCGAGCCTGAGATTGAGCCTTTACCCGAATAGTATTGCTTGACAACACTCAGATCCGCATCATTTTGATCTTGCTCATTCTGCCTTTTCGGTCTCCGGATTTCACGACCGCGGATGTATCCCTACCCATTGTCTAAACAAAAAACAGTAGGATTTAAGGTGGATGGTGCTGACAGTCTGGATCGGCGGTCAAGTTAGGGATTAGGTATTGGGGAGTTTAGAGGGGGCGCTGCGTGCAAAGAGATCACAAAAAAACTTCTATGCACCATGATATTGCAGGGCAGCGAATCGTACTTAATAGATTTTAGTGTTACACGGCTGGGATATGACTTTTTGCTTGGTACTGCGCAAAAAGATGGGATCACTCCGACGGATAAAAGTGAAATCTGCCGGAGTGTTCCCAGAAAAAATGGAGGTTACAGTTCTCTACACTTCGCGCCGGCGACGTATAAGGGCCAAGGCGCCCAGGGTTAGCAGGCCTATCGAGGCAGGCTCAGGAGTTATGACAAAGGCTAGGTCCATTGACTGTCCGGCATAAGGATGGTTCGACGGATAACGCAGCTCATTCCAAGATTCCAAGGATGAATTCCACCAGGAGGCATCGTCGTTCCAGTGATCGACAGAGGTTTTCCAACCAAACATATATGGTGCCGTTCCCGGCGTTGCTTCCGCGGGATTAGCGGATACGTCGAGCCAGTAAACGATTGGGGCGTCGGCAGTACCTTTCTGGAGAAAAGCGGTGATGGGGTCGATAAGGAAGTTATACTGCCAAACGGTTTTGTCAGCGGGCCAGATATAGGCTTGATCGGCAGGATCGTACCATCCTTCGCCGGGGTCCACGGTGGCGTAGGGTCGCACAGCAAAAGTTCCGGGCAGGAAAGCTTGTTGCCAAAGCATCTCACCAGGCCGACTGGGTTCGAGGACCGCGCCGTTGGCGGGGTCGATTACAGCTGGTATGTCACTGTGGATGCTCAGACGGAAACCGACATTGGCAGGGTCTTCAAGCCCCGCAGCGTTGGTGGGGACACGATCTTCCAGCCAAGAACCCCATATGTGGATGTCGGTGATGAGATCGGTGGAGACGCATAGGAAGTCGTCGGCCAGGATATAGGGGGTTGTGGCATTGACGTCAATGCCATTTGGGGTGAGATCGGGTAACTGAACCCACTTGGCGGCAGTGCCGGGGTTCCAATCAGCGAATGTCGCGGCAGAGGTTAGAGACATAACTAAACTAATGATCAGCAACTTTTTCATGGTATTGCTCCTTGTTTTGCTTTTTGTTTGACGAACTAATTAAAATGGTTCCTCAACAACGAATAACGCAGCATAGAACGGGCTATTCATGCCATATGCACCTCCAAATTCTTTAGTGTTCTTGTGGTAAATGGGCCTACCTAAATTAGTGCTTTTTCGTGCTTATCAGGTTCTTTATCTGTAGTTCTTTAAGCATCATAGGATGGCTGGAAACAAGAAGTATATAGGGTATATCTCTATCATAGATGAGCATATTAACTAGTAGGTTCTTGGGAAGTGTGGTTGGTGGTGGTTGGGGAATTGAAGATTTCGTAGCGGGTTAAGTTGTTGATGATGGGAGTAAATATGGTCTGAGGAATGAGTAGTAATAATATGGATATTTTGCGGCTTCTGCTGGATTTGGGTTATGAGCAGTAACCGCGGTATTTGACGGATCAGATGGTGGGATCGCGCCGCATGATGCTTATATGCGGGCAGCGTGATAATGAGGGGTACCCCGAGCGGGGTTATGGGTGGGTGGCGGAAGCGATTTGTGGTTCGAGGGTTTGGATGGCGCTGGTCATAGCGGGGTCGTCGGATCGGGAAAGAGTCGCGGCCGAGACGATTGCGGGGCCGGTGGGGTAGTCGATAATTATGTCGGGTTGGATGCCGATACGGTGGAAGCATCGGCCATTAGGGGCCAGATACTGCGCAGTGGTGATGGTGAATGCGGTTTGTGATTGGGGCATGGGCAGTACGGTTTGG
Source organism: Sedimentisphaerales bacterium (assembly GCA_016928435.1). GTDB lineage: Bacteria > Planctomycetota > Phycisphaerae > Sedimentisphaerales > SM23-30 > JAFGKT01. Next base: position 25,584 of record JAFGKT010000013.1, read on the forward strand.
ACGACGCCTTTGCCTAGGGTCTGTTGGCCGATGACAACAGCGCGATTGTGGTCTTGGAGAGCGGCGGTGAGGATTTCAGCGGCGCTGGCGGTGTGGTTGTTCACGAGCAGGACAACGGGCATATTATATCGGGGGTAGGTATTGGTCTCAGCTTGGTATTGACGTGATTGATCAGCGGTTTGGACGGTGACAATGGTGCCTTGACGCAGGAACATGGAGGCGGTATCCACAGCGGAGTTCATCATGCCGCCTGAGTTGTTACGCAGGTCGATGATTAGTTGTTGAGCGCCGGCGAGTTGGAGGAGCGTCACGGCCCGGCGGATTTCCATGGCGGTATCGTTGTCAAAGGTGGCGACGCGAAAATAACCGATGTTGGTGTTGGGCAGGATTTGCTGTTGGCGGACACTGGGGGCTGAGACGATACGGCGGGTTATTCGACTTTGGAATTGACTGTCTTGACGCTGAAAGGTGACATTGACGGATGAATCTTGGGGGCCTCGGAGCAAACGGCCAAGTTGGTTGGGGGTGGCTTGGTTGATGGCGGCGCCATTGACAGCGGTGATGATATCGCCGGGCTGCACGGAAGCGCGCGCGGCGGGACTGTCGGGGACGACATCGAATACAATGGCGCTGCCTTCTTGAATGATAACATCTATGCCGATGCCGACGTAGGCGCCGGTGATTTGGTCGTAGAATTCGCGATATCGCTGTGGACTGAGCAGATGGGAATATTCGTCGAGTGAATCAGCCAGGGCGTAGGCGAGCTGCATCGCGGGCCAACCGGGCGAAAGACCAAGCTGTTGAGCGATGGGAGCGAGTCGAGCGGCGATGTCAACGGAGGTCTGGGGCAGCGAAGGTTCGGCAGCGGCAGCGAGGGTTTGACGTTCGATGTTGATGGCGTCGATTAGAGGTTGGGAATCTGGATGGCGCTGAGCCGCGGCGTGGAGCTGCAGCAGTGCGCTTCGGAGCAGATCGCGCGAGTCGCAGGGGATATAGTATCGCTGCTCGATTAGAGCGACGACGGAGGAAAGAAATTCTTGGGCGGTATCGAGATCGGTTTGATCGATGCTGGTAATGAAGCTGAGATCGTCGTAGCGGCTGTCAACGGCGGCGGAGGCGGTGCAGAGTTCGAGTCTTTCAGCGATTTGTGCGTGTTGGTTTTGATCGGCCAGGTCAAGGGCTTGTTCGAGGAATTGCTCAGCGAGTTGGAAACGCTGGTTGGTCAGTTCCCGGTCGGCTTGCAGGAGTATCTGGTCGAGCGAAGCGGTGGTGAAATCCGTCTGGGCGACGACATGGGCTGATAGTATGGCGATGATGGCTATGATTAGTGATATAGCGAGGCGATATGACGCAGCCGATCGCGGACGAGGCGGGGGCGAGTTTTTTGCTGACACGATCACTCTAAGTGGTGCTTCCAATTTGCAGTGAAAAACAGTACCTTTGAAGGTGTTTTTCGGGTATAAAGTTACCTTTAAAGTATATCCCTGTTGGGGCGGACATCCAAGTGCGGCCGACGGATTGGGGGGCGAAAGTGACTGATTTGGTGTTGGGGGTAGGTAACGCGGCGTTATAGTCAGGATAGTTTGGCTAGAGCGCCAAGGAATTGTGACGATGTTGGAGATGAGTAAGTTAAGTGTGGCAAGATAGGCAAGATGGAGTTTGCCGGCGTGTTTTGTTAGAGTATGAGAAATTAAGCAAGTCAAATACAAGATAGGAATATTATATGAGTTCTGATGCGGCGAAATCATCATCGGTTACATTACGGAAACGCCCCTTTGTGCTTATCATTCGGGATGGTTGGGGACACAATGACGATGCGTCTTTGGCGCAGTGGGACGCGACGAAGGTTGCGAACACCCCGGTGGACGACATGCTGACCGCGGATTATCCGCATTGTTTGGTGGCGACATATGGGGAAAATGTGGGTTTGCCTGACGGTACGATGGGCAATAGCGAAGTAGGGCATCAGAACATCGGGGCGGGTCGAATTGTATATCAGGAGTCTATGCGTTTAACCAAGGCGATTCGGGACGGGGATTTTTTTGAGAACGAGGTTTTGCTAAAGGCGATAGACCGCTGCGCAGCGAATAACTCGAAGCTGCACTTGATGGGTTTGATTAGTGACGCGGGGGTTCACTCTTTGTTGAATCATCTTTATGGTTTGCTCGAGTTGGCTAAGCGCAAGAATATGCCTCGGGTTTATTTGCATGGTTTGATGGACGGCAGGGATACGCCTCCGAATAGTGGCCGGGAGTTTATCGCGACGGTCGAAGCGAAGATGAAGGAGATGGGCATTGGTGAGGTTGCTTCGCTGATGGGGCGGTTCTGGGGGATGGACCGGGATCAGCGTTGGAACCGCGTGGAAAGAGCGTACCAATGTTTGCGTTATGGTAAGGGAGATAAGTTCGACTCCGCGGACGCAGCCATGGAAGCCAGCTACGCCAACGATGTAACAGATGAGTTTGTCGAGCCGACGGTGATTACTGGTGATGACGGGCAACCGAAGGCGGTGATCGAGGATGGGGACAGTATGGTGTTCTTTAACTTCAGGGGTGATCGGCCTCGCGAGATTACGCGGGCGTTTGTGGATGAGCATTTCGAGCATTTTGATCGGGGCGGTGATCTGGATGTTTATTGGGTTTGCATGACGCAATATGACGCGACGATCAAGGCGCCGGTGGCGTTTCCGAAAGGGGACAAGATGAAAAATATCGTGGGGGAATATTGGTCAAACTTAGGGCTGAAGCAGTTTCGTTGCGCGGAGACGGAGAAATACGCGCATGTGACGTTCTTTTTTAACGATTACCGAGAACAGCCGTTCAAGGGCGAAGACAGGCAGATCGTTCCGTCGCCTAAGGTTGAGACTTATGACAAGAAGCCGGAGATGTCGGCGCAGGAAGTGGCGGACAAAGTGCTGGAGCGGTTGGATTTGGATGAATATGACGCGATTGTGGTGAACTTCGCGAACCCGGATATGGTGGGGCATACCGGCGTGATGGCTGCGGCGATTGTGGCGGCAGAGACGGTGGATAGGTGTGTGGGGCAGATATTGGATAAGGTCAAGGCGATGGGTGGGTCAGCGATTATCACGGCCGACCATGGGAATCTGGAAAAGATGTATGATCCGATCACGAAAGGACCTTTCACAGCACATACGACGGGGGTGGTGCCTTTGATCGTTTTTGATGAGGAATTGAAGGGCGCCAAGCTGCGGGACGATGGGATATTGGCGGATGTGATTCCGACGGGGCTGGAGCTGATGGGTTTGGAGCAGCCGGCGGAGATGACAGGGCGGTCGCTGATTGTGCGGTAGTGGAGATGGTGGTGTGGTTGGTTGACGCGGCGGGCATGGCCCGCCCTACTTGGGAGAGTTATTGATCGATAGAGAGGGCGGAGTTTTTGCGTTTTTCGATTTCGGGGAGTTGGTCGGCGCATAGAGCGGACCAGGTTTCTAGAGAGTCTCTGGCGGCTTGTAGCTGGTCAGCGGTCATGAATTCCATTTGGGTGATCATCTGCTCGCGTTTGTTGACGTTGGGGGCGTCGAGGGACCAGAGGTGGACGATGCCTAGATGGACGGAGCCGACCTCGTTGGATTCGTCGTTGAGCAGTGCGACGATGTGGTTGGTGTGGGGGGAGGCTACTTCTACTTCTTCTTCGACTTCGCGCTGGACGGCGGCGAGGTAGGTTTGGTAGAAGCTGGAATCGAAGAGGGACATGTCATCGACGGGGTTGATGTGCCCGCCGATGCCTATTGAGCGGTTGCCTACGAGACGGATTTCGCCGGCCCGTTTGCCTCGGACGTAACTGAGATATTTGCCATCGTGGGCCATGATGACGTAGGGGATTAGCTGTTTGTAGCTGGGGTCGTTTTCGACTTGGGCTCGGTCTTTGAAGGTGGGGACGCCTTGGGCGAATATTTCGCTGAGATAGCGGTCCACGTCGAACCTTAGGCCGTTAAATAGGCCGATCTTTTCGACGACTTTTCTTTCGACTACCAGTACTTGCTCATTTGGGGCCATGCTATATCCTTTTGAGGTTATGGAAAACAAGGTCAATGATATTGTACGGTTAGGATATTGGATTTTGGAGGGATTGTAAAGGATTGGGATTTTTTGATTATGGACAGATAAGGCCAATAAAATGGTTTTTTGACTGATTTGGAAGGATTAATGGAGTATGGGCCGATTAAGGGTGTAGCGGTGGTGTTTTTTGTTGGTTTTTGGTAGAATGGTATGGCGAAGGTTTGACCAGGACGAAAAGGGCAGTGGAGAAGTTTGAAAGTGAGGCTGTGATGGGGTTAAAGGTGACGCGTCGATATATGGGTTTGCTGGTGGCGGGGCTGGTTTTGGTATTGAGTGGTGGGGTATGGGGGCAGATGTCTGATCAGGCGTTGGAGCGGTTGCGGGCGCGGGGGATAGTTGAGGGTTGGACGTTTACGGTGGGCAGGAGTGAAGCGACGGAGCATGCGTTGGAGGATTTGTGCGGGTTTGTAGAGCCGAACGATTGGCGTGAGACGGGGGAGTTCGCGGATTTGTATGTGGGGGGCGAGTTGCTGATGGGGGTATATGAGTCGTTTGATTGGCGTGATTATGTTACATTGCCTCCGGTGCGTAACCAAGGGGGCTGCGGGGCGTGTTGGGCGTTTGCTACGGTGGGGGCGCTGGAGTGCGCGATAGCGATTTATGATGGCGAGATAGTTGATCTTTCGGAGCAATGGTTAGTGAGCTGTACCGCAGCTGGGACTTGCGGTGGAGGCTCGTGGGCACATAATTACCATTTGTGCAGCGGAGGCAGTACGGACAGTTGCGGCGGTAGTGGCGCGGTATTGGAGGTTGATTTTCCTTATGTGGCATCGGATGTGGCTTGCGGGTGTCCGTATGATCATCCGTATTGCATTGACGATTGGGCGTATATTGGGTCTTATAACGACGTGCCGAGCATAGGTGAGATTAAGCGGGCGATATTGGATTATGGACCGGTCGCGGTGGCGGTTACGGCAAACAGTGCGTTTCAGGCGTACAGCGGGGGGGTATTCAACAGCTGCGATACTAGTACTACTTTGAACCATGCGGTGGTGCTGGTCGGTTGGGATGACACGATGGGTAACGGCGTATGGATTATGCGGAACTCTTGGGGGCCGACGTGGGGCGAAGACGGCTATATGTATATAGAGTATGGTTGTTCGAATATTGGTTCCGCGGCAAATTTTGTGGAATATGTGCCGGCGGTTTTGCAGGTTTCGCCTAGCGGTGATTGGGGCAGCAGCGGTGTGGCAGGTGGGCCTTTCTCGCCGAGCGATACGGTTTATACTTTGACGAATAATAGTAATGAAGCGTTGGTTTGGACGGCGGACTGGGGGGCGGATTGGTTGGGGGTTTTTCCGAGCAGCGGGGTTTTGGGAGCGTACGGCAGTGTGGATGTGACGGTGCGGATAAACCAGACGGCGGCGGCGGAATTGGGAGCGGGGCAATATACAGACTATTTGTGGTTTGGTGGGGACGATTTTGTTACGCGGATGGTTACGCTGACGGTGGGGGGAGAGGTTTACCATACGGAGTTGTTTAGTAATGGGGATAATGATTTAGACTATACGAGTGTAATGTTTGTGGAGGATGGTTCGGCGAGCTATTACACGGCTTGCGCGAGAAGCATTACGAGTTTGCCTGTGGATGGTACGGGTAAGATAGATTTGGGTTTGGATGATAATGAATATGCAGAAGTAGTGCTGGAGGAGGGGGCGGAAGTTGAGTTTTACGGGGTGAGTTACGATAGGTTTTATGTAGGGAGCAATGGGTATGTGACGTTTGGCGTGGGTGATACGGACGCAACGGAGTCGGCGGCGGATCATTTTTCGCGGGTACGGATTTCGGGAATGTTTGATAATTTGAATCCGCGTCGCGGTGGTGAAGTATGGTGGCGGCAGATGGATGATCGGGCGGTGGTTACGTGGGAATCAGTGCCGGTATGGCTAAAGACTGGTTCTAACACTTTCCAGATCGAGATGTTTTTTGATGGGCGGGTGCGTTTGTCTTATTTGGGGTTGACGCTGACGGGTGGTTTGGCGGGTCTTTCGCGGGGTGATGGTTTGCCGAGCGATTGGGCGACGATGGAAAGTGATTTGAGCGCGGTGAGCTGGTTGGGGGATGCGGATGATGATTGTGATGTGGATGTGGTGGATTTGGCGGTATTGGGGAGTGAATGGCTAAGGGACGATTGCGCCGGGAGCGGATGCAACGGGGCTGATATTGACGGCGACGGGAAGGTGGACTTAGGGGATTTCGCGTGGTTGGCGAATGCGTGGTTGCGGGGGATATAATTCACCGTGAAAGAACGCAAAGAACACAAAAGAGAACCGCTAATGGACACGAATATTCACTAATCAAGATTAGCTGCCAGGGGCGAATCAGTTGCGGTTGTGAGTTAGTGAAGCTGGAAGTGGATTAGGATAACGCAGTGAGTTCTAACCCCCGAACATAAAGTTCGAGGGCTAACGTTGGGGTTAGGATTAGTTGAAGCGAAAGGGTTAGATGAAGTCGTTAAGGTTGTTGTGTTGGAATGTGAATGGGTTGCGGGCGATACATCGCAAGGGGTTGTTTTTGGATTGGCTGGTGAAGGAACGGCCTGACGTTTTGGCGATACAAGAAACGAAGCTGCAAGAGGATCAGGTGCCGGAGGAGTTGTGGGAGGTACTGGATTATAAGGTTTATTTCAATTCGGCTCAGCGGAAGGGCTACAGTGGGGTTGGGCTTTGGAGCAGGCCGCAGCCGGTTGAGGTAACACAGGGCTTTGGGGTGAAGCGGTTTGACGCCGAGGGCCGGACGCTGGTGGCGGACTATGGGGATTTTTTGCTTTACAATGTTTATTTTCCGAATGGCGGGCAGGGCGAGGAGCGGCTGCAATATAAGTATGATTTTTATGACGCCTTTTTGAAGCACTTGAAGAAGGTTAAGAAGACTCGGCCGAACATTTTAGTGTGTGGTGATGTGAACACAGCACATAAAGAGATAGATTTGGCGCGGCCGAAAGAGAACGAGAGTAACACGGGTTTTTTGCCTGACGAACGAGCGTGGATCGACAAGCTATTGGCGAGCGGATTTTGCGATACGTTCAGGATGTTCGAGGATGGCGGCGAGAATTATACATGGTGGGATTATAAGACGCGGGCGCGGGAGAGAAATGTGGGCTGGCGGATCGATTACTTTTTTGTGAGTGAGGCGTTTAAGGATAATGTTGAGGGGGCACGGATATTGGCGGATGTGGTGGGGTCGGATCATTGTCCGATCGAGGTGCAAATTGGAATATAGATAGAAAAAGATGATTGTTAGGTGTTGGAGATGGGAGTATAATTTGGGCGATGGGGAAATGGCGTATTCGGAGACGGCGGGCATGGCCCGCCCTACATTGGATAGTGGGATGATGGGCATGGACCATTTGATATAAGGAGCAATATCATGGCGGACGGCGTAGATGTAATTGACTATCAGATTTTTGGCGATGACATGCAGATGGTTGAGATCGAGCTGGATCCGGGCGAGGGGATTCGCGCGGAGGCTGGGGCGATGATGTATATGGAGGATGGGATCGAAATGCAGACAAGTACGGGGGGCGGGCTGTTCAAAGGGTTCAAGCGAATGCTGACTGGTGCGAGTTTTTTCATTACGAGCTTTATGTACAATGGGCAGGGCAAAGGGCATGTCGCGTTTGCTGCGCCGTATCCGGGTAAGATTATTCCGTTGGATATGGCGGAGTTGGGCGGGAAGTTTTTGTGTCAGAAGGATGCGTTTCTGTGCGCGGCACGGGGGATAGAAATTGAAGTGGCATTTACGAAGAGATTGGGTGCGGGGTTGTTCGGCGGTGAAGGTTTTATCCTGCAGCGATTGGAAGGCGAGGGGATGGCGTTTGCGCATGCGGGCGGTACGATTGTGCAGCGGGATTTGGCGGCTGGTGAGACGCTGCGAGTGGATACGGGTTGTCTGGTGGCGTTTTCGCCGACGGTTGATTATAACATTAAGCTTTTGGGCGGGTTCAAGAATACGCTGTTTGGGGGCGAAGGGTTGTTCTTGGCGCACTTGACGGGGCCTGGGCGGGTTTATTTGCAGACGCTGCCTTTCTCGCGGTTAGCAGATAGGATTGTGGCGGCGTCGAGTTACAAGAGCAAAGGCGAAACGCGACGCGGCGGTGGACTGTTGGGGGGGTTGTTGAATAGTGATTAGTGCGAACCGCACGGGTAAATTGACCAACCGTACTCGGTTGGGAAAATCCGCTTCCGCTGGGCGCTGCCACAAGGAAGTAAGTTGACTTATTGCTGAGCGGTGATCAGGTGCGAACCGCTCGGGTAGATTTATGGGTACAGTGAGTTCCAACCCCCGAACATGAAGTTCGGGGGCTAAGGGGGGGCGGTTTTTATTCGACGGTGATGATGCTGTGGATTTTGAGTTTGGGTAGCGTTAGTTGGATTTTGCCTTTGGTGTATGTGTGGCGTAGTTTGCGGTTTTGGGGTTGGATGGTTACTTTGTTGGGTTTGCGCGGATATCGGATGTTGATTTCGAGTGGGCCTAGGGCTGGGATGTCGTCGAATGAGTAAACGTTTTCGTCGCTGTGGGGGCCTGCGGTATTAATTAGGTTGACGGCGAGTTTGCCGTTGATGGTGTTGACGTTGACATCGACATAATGCGAGCCGGTGACTTGGACGATGGGGTTGGTGAATAGTTGGCTAACGACGTGGTTGAGGAAATCGCGGGCGATGGTGGTACGGCGTCTTTCGTAGCATTGACCTAGGTTGAGGTATATCGCGGCGATTTTGCCTTTGCCGAGCTTGCGAACGGAGGCGGCTGGGTAGTATGGGCCTATGTTGTTGTTCTGGGGGTAGATTTTGCCGAGAGCTTTGGTGTGGGGTTGGAGTTTGACGTATTGGGATTCAGTTTTGAGCCCGGCGAGCCAATCGTTGTGTTCGATCCATTGGATGCGTTCTTCGGGTTTGCCGAGGAATTTGACGCCGATTTCTTTTTTGAAGAGTTTAGCGGAGGCGGGACCGATTAGCAGGAGTTTTCCGCCGTTTTCGACGTATTTGATGATTTGCTTTTTGGTTTTGGCTGCGAGGCAATTGGTTTCCGGCAGGATGAGCAGGGGGTATTGGTCTATGGTGTTTTCAAGGTGATGTTCGGAGAGGACTTCGACGGAATTTTGGCTATCGAGCAGCGAGATGAGGATTCCACGGATGGATTCGAGGATGCCTTCCCAGGGGCTGAACACACGGATGTTGTTGCGATAGAAAGCGTGGGCGGAGTTTAGCAGAGCGATTTGGGGGACGGCTTTGGCGTGATGGCAGAGTTTTTGGCGGTCGCGGCAGAACTTAGCGGTTTCGGCCATGAGTTTCATTTGCCAGGGGGCGATGGAACCGTCGCGGTTTTGCTGGAAGTAGGCTTGGAACCCGCCTCCTGTGGCGAGGACGATGGCTGCTTCTTGCTGAAGTTGGGGAATAGTTTTGGTAGTGAAGCATCCTTCTTTCCAGCGTGAGCCGAATGACCATGCCATGAGATCCCATGGTTTGCCTTGAGGGGCGATGGCGCGGGCTTCGAAACGGGCGGCATTGACGCTGTTGACCAAGGGGTAGTCGCCGGAGATAAAGTCAACGTCGATGTTTACGGGTTCGGGCATGAATGAGGTATAGGACCAGTTTGACGCGATTTGGAAGTCGGGGTTGTGTTTGTGCATTTCGGTGACGTAATGATTGACATAATCGCGGAAACCCTGACGGCAGAATTCGGTGAACTCGAAGAAGTGAGGATCGGTTGGTTTTTTGGGGATATTGCGAATGCCGGTTTTCTGCTGGAAGGCTTTTATGATGTTTTTATGATAGTCTTGACATGTGGCCCAGCAATCGCCGTCGATCCATACGCCGTCCACACCATAGACGTCGGAGAGTTCTTTGAATTGTGGGATTAGGAGTTCGTCAACATAGGGGCCGAACACTGATGCGTTATTGGGATCGCGTTTGCCGTTTTCGTCGACTCGTGCCCAAGAGGGGTGGTGTTTTAGGGCTTTGGTATCCCAAACGCCGGAATAGTGCATGAAGAGTGCCACTCCGTTGCGCGCGGTGACATTTCGCCAGATTCGCAGTTGGTCTTTGACGAATCCTGGGGCGGGATAACCGACTTTGGTAGGATAGCTGGAGAAACCTGGGTGTCCTTTACAGTCGCATTGGATGTAGTCGGGGTGGACTTGATCGATGATGTTTTGGATCATTTTTGGGGTGACGGTTTTTCCGATGGTTTTGCAGTCGTCGCCGGCGTGGAAGTCAAAGTGTATGCCGAGAAAGCTATCAGCGCGTTTTAGTCGAGGAGGTAGTTTTTTTGAGGGGGTCATGTTTCTATTTCTCTGGATTGTTTTTAGTGTAGGTATTTGATGATGAAGAATCCGCCGACGAGGAGGATAACGAATAGCAGGCAGAGCCAATTAAAGTATTTATCGATGAAAGGTTTGATTTTGGGGCCGAACCGTGCGAAGAGTCCTGCGACGATGAAGAAGCGAGCGGAACGGCTTAGAGCGGAGGCGATGCAGAAGATAAGGAAATTGATATGGAATACGCCTGCGGTGATGGTAATGACTTTATAGGGCAGGGGGGTGAATCCGGCGATGGCGACGATTTTCCAATCGTGGGTGTCGTAGAGGGCGCCGACCTTAGTGAATGGGTTGATCTTGGTGTTTTCGAGGTCGATTTGATCGAGAGATAAGGTTTGTTCGCTGTCGTCGAGGTTTTGGATGACGACGGGATCGATGAGTTGCGCTTGGCCGAGCATTTGCGCTCGGACGCTGGTAGGTTTGACGAGGCAGGTGATCTGGGTGGAGTCTTTCAGGGTTATAACATCGCGCGAAAAACCGGGGACAGTTGTGTGGAAGAAATTGCCTACGGTGGCCCAGAGAAAGATGCCGATGGCATAGCCGAAGATGCCTCCGACAACGCTGGCGATTGAGCAACTTAGGGCAAATTTCCACCATTTTTTTCGATTGCCGAGGGTTAGCGGGGCGAGCAGGACATCTGGGGGTACGGGAAAAAAGGAGGATTCAGCGAAACTGAGGATAAAGAGGGCCCAACCGCTGAATCGGGTTTCGGACCAGTGCAGGACCCAGAGATACAGACGACGGTGTAGGTGCCATTTAGCGATTTTTGGCTCATTGGCAACGGGAGTCGGGTCGGTCATCAATATTCTCCAGGTTAATGTTACAAAACGATTTAGGTTGTTATTATAGCGACAGAAGTTTGCGAGGGTAGTTTTTAATGGGTTGCGTATTGTTGTTGATGACGTGTTGGGGTTTGAGGCGGCTTTAAAAAGGTTGTTTGGATAATACTTGACATAGGGTTTATTGGGGGTAGAATGTGCGGAAATAGGTGTGTTGTCGGAGGGCGAGGTCTTTGGCTTGATTGGGATAGGCCGCCTTTCGGTAATTTCATGCAACTCTTTTCTACAACAGGCTTTATAAGGCTAGCAACTTTGAGGAGTGTCTTGTGGCGACAGCCTTGTCTGCGACGGACAGCACGAGGGTAGAGTACGGGAGTTTGACGCTCAGGGCGCCAGCCAAGCTGAATTTAAGTTTGGTGGTTTTCGGCGTTGGCGGGGATGGTTTCCATGGACTTCACAGCGTAATGAGCGCGATTGATTTGTGTGATGATCTGGAGATTAGGGTGAGCAAAGGTGAGGGGATTCGGCTCAGTTGTTCTGGTTTGAGTTGTCCGGATGGTCGGGAGAATTTGGTATATAGGGCTGCGGAGCGGTTTTTGCAGTGTACCAAGTTGAAGTTGGGGGTTGATATTTCTTTGTTGAAGCGGATACCTTCGGGTGCGGGGTTAGGCGGCGCCAGCAGTGACGCGGCGGCGTGCCTGATGGGATTGAATTATTTGACTGGGGGTAGAATTTCGCGAACGGAATTAGGGACGATAGCGGCGGAGTTAGGGTCTGACGTATCGTTCTTTTTATATGGGCCGACGGCTGTTTGTACGGGGCGTGGGGAGCGGGTGGAACGGATGGCGGGGGTTTGCAGCGGCTCGGTTTTGTTGATCCTTCCGGGGGTTCATGTTTCGACGGCAGAGGTTTATCGTCATTATGAGTATGATGAATCTCTGGTTAGTCAGGAGATGGAAGCAGTTTCGAGGAGTTTGGCGCAAGGGGATTTGAGAGCTTTGGTGGGGCTGGGGATAAACAGTTTGGTTCGACCTTGCATGGAGCTGCATGGGCAGTTGCGGTCGTTGCGGGATCGGATCGAAGGTTTGGGAGTTGGGCCGTTGCGTTTGAGCGGAAGCGGTTCGACCTTGTTCGCGGTATCAACTTCAGCGGAAGTCGCTGAGTGGGCAATGAAAGTGGATGAGCACGAAGAGGTCGATGTAAAAGTAGTCGGCTTTTTGAGTCAGCAGGGATATTTCCCGGAGGTACACCATGCAGATAACAGAGATACGGATTAAGTTGGTTGGCAATCGTACGGATCGTCTGAAGGCTTTTGCCACGATCACCTTTGACAATTCTTTTGTAGTACGTGATCTGAAGATTATTGAAGGTCAGGATGGTTATTTTGTAGCGATGCCGTCTCGTAAGCTGACGGATCGTTGTCAGTCTTGCGGCGCGAAGAACCCGTTACGTTCGCGTTTTTGCGCGGATTGCGGGGCTCGTTTACCTGAAGGTCGTATGCGTCGTAACATTGGCGGCCGCACCAAGCTGCACGCTGACGTAGCTCATCCGGTTAATTCTGAGGCTCGGCACTATATTCAATCAGAGATAGTGAAGGCTTATGAGCGTGAGCGTGAGTTGTCGATGCAGCCGGGCTATCGGCCGGTAGATCTGGGCGATGACTATGACGATGACTATGGCGATAGCGGCTACCATACGGTTTCTCCTGACGGCGAAAGTGATTCGGAACATTATTACGGCGGCAGTCATAGTTCAGATACGGATTCGTCGTCGGACGATACAGGTGATGCTGACAAAGAAAAGCGTACAGACAGCGGTGACAGTTTCAGCGCGGGGATTTATTAAGAGCGTTACGCTGGATAGAGAATAGGTGTAAGGTAATATTAGAAAAGGATCAGCGGCTTTTGTGAGAGAAGGCCGCTGATTTTTTTTTGAGCCACGAATGGGCCTAGGGCGGTTAAATCGCAGAGAGAACCACTAATTCACACTAATAGAATTCAGCATGGGCTGATGATCCCATCTTACCAGCTGGTCAGGGGCAGCGGGCATGGCCCATCCTACCTTGTCATAAATAGGGACATGTGGGCAGATGGGATAAGCAGTGGTAAGTGAAGTCTAACCCCCGAACGTGAAGTTCGGGGGCTAACGTTGGGGTAATATGGTATTGTTGTTTAATAATTCCCGCGGTGTGGGCTGCACTGCTAGGATATTGCGCATGGGACTCTGGTTGGGGTAGCGAAAACGCGCGGAGTTGGGGGGCGAAAAAAGAGAGGAAATCGATGGGGCAAGTGCGCATGCAATGGAGCGAAAGTGCGGCGGTGAGAGTGTAGCAATAATGCGCGGAAAATAGCGGCGAGAATGGGAGAATTGGTGGGATACGGGTGCGCTTGGTTTGGTAAGAACGCGTAACGGGATGGTAAGTGAGATGCGCGAAGGTTTGGCGGGAGCGCGCTGGGGCGGGAAGGATGAGAATGAGTGATCAGAAATGAATAGAAATTCGTCGGTTTTGATCGGTTTTGGTTAGAAATGGGGTGGTATTTTTCAGAAATCACGCGGTTTTTTGGGGTGGCTGATTTTGCGTGGTTTGGTCGGTAGCGGATTCGCGCAACGGGGAGAAATTCACCGCAAAAGATCGCAGAAAACGCGAAAGAAGACGGGGAGTTGGGTCTGTATTAGTTTTGCTCAACGTCGCAGAATTCATCGCGAAAGAGCGTGAGAGATCACAGAGAAGAACCATGAATGGACATAGGGCGGTCTGGCCGCAACCAAATGGTCAGAGATTTTTTTTGACAGGGTGCGAGCCGCACGGGCAGACAGACCGGCGATAGATGGTTAGGAAATAACGCTTCCGTTGGGCGCTGCCACAATAAAGACGACA
>JAFGKT010000014.1 GCA_016928435.1 Sedimentisphaerales bacterium
CGAGGGCGGGTCAGATAGGTGAATGGGTTCGGCGGGTTGGCGGGATTGGATACTCAAGGGGAGTAAGAAAAGATTTTGAATAGATCGCCAAGATAAGTGGCGTATTGCCACAGATAGGTGCGAGCCGTGCGGGCAGATAGACTGACCTAAGATCACGAAGCGGGGAAAGAAGATTAGTTTGCCAAAGGCGGGGTCGGTGCGGCAATGGGTTTTGTAGGTGATTTAGAATATGGAACATAATTGATATTCGACCACCCTTTAGCTTCGCGAAAGGGTGCCACCCAGGTACGGAGGATAAATAGGGACAGGTAAATTGAAAACCCCCGGGATGTGACCCGTGTTTCGGTTGACACAAGTCGCGATTGTCGGTTGGTGTTCGAACCCCCGAACATAAAGTTCGGGGGCTAACTTGATGGATACTAGCAGACTTCTTTTAGTGCTTGGCGGATTACGGCGCAGCCTTCGAGGGCGGCGTCTTGGGTTATGCAGAGCGGTGGAGCGATTTTTACGCATCCGCCGCCTACGCCTACGGGTGCGAACATGAGTAGGCCTTTGCGGAAGCAAGCGTTGATGACTTGCCAAGCCATTTCGTGGTCGGGCTCGGTGGTGCCGGGCTTTACCATTTGGATGCCTGCGACTAGACCTTGGCCGCGATGACAACCGGCGTGAGGTAGAAACTCCTTTTGGATCTTGGCAAGTTCGGCGTTCATAACGGCGCCGACTTTAGCGGAGTTTTCGACGAGGCCTTCGTCGAGTATTGCTTGGAGGCTGGCTAGGGCCGCGGCACAGCAGATTGGGTTGCCTGAGTGGGTGGAGGTCATTTCGTTGGGGCCGTAGAGGTCCATGACGGCATCGGTGCCAAGCACGCCGCTGATGGGCAGGGATGAGCTGAAGCCTTTGCCCATGGTGAAGAGGTCGGGGGTAACTTCGTAGAGTTCGAATCCCCAGAGGGTGCCGCAACGTCCGAAGCCGGCTTGGACTTCGTCGAAGCAAAGCAGGGCTTGGTTTTTGTCGCACCATTGGCGCAGGTCTTGGGCGTATTGCTTGGGTAGGAAGTCGGGGCCTACGCCTTGATAGGTTTCGGTGATGACACCGGCGACGCGGGCGGGGGCGATGCCTTTTTCAGCGAGGGTCTTTTCAAAGAGGGAGAAGCTGATATCGGTGACGCGGAAGTCATCGGGGAATGGAACCTGGACCATGTCGGGGTCGAGGTTGCGAATCCATGCTTTTCCGGCGGGCATTCCGCCCATCATTTGGGAGCCCATGGTTCGGCCATGAAATGCGTTGTCGAAGGAAACGATGACGGATTTATCGTCTTTGATTTTTCGGCCGTGAGTTCGCATAAGTTTAAGGGCGCATTCGGTGGCTTCGGAACCGGTGCTGAGAAGGAAGACTTTGTTTAGACCTTCGGGGGCAACGGAGGTTAATTTTTGGGCGAGATCGATCCGGGGCTGGTTGGCGAAGCAGTAGGTGGTGAGCAATGGGTGGTTGAGTTGTTCTTGTATGGCTGCGACGACTTTGGGGTGGCTGTGGCCGGCGTTGGTGATTAGTACGCCTGAGGAGAAATCGAGCCATTGGTTGCCATAGGCATCGGAAACGGTGAATCCTTGGGCTTTGTCCCAGATGATGGGCGGTTGGCCTCGCATGGAAAGCGGTTCGGTGGCGCGGAGTCTTTCGATTTGCTCGACGGTTTCGGGGTTGGGCAGCAGGCCTTGGAGCTTGCGGTATTTAGTATTTACAGGAGTAACAGGTGTTGGGGTTAGGGGGAATTCTTTGGTAGCCATGAAACAATCTTTCCTTTTGTTTGAATCTTTAATTGCTAAGAGAACCACTAATGGACACTAATAAGCACTAATTTGCTTCGCGTTGTATATTGTACAGTGGTTTCCGGTTGGTGTTTTGCAGTATTGCTTGTCGTTGGTTTTCATTTTTAATTGTTGAGATAACACTAATGGGTACGAATGAACACTAATAGAAGATTTCATTTAACTACGGCGTTGACAATTAAACAGATTGTATAATGAAATAGATGGCGGGCATGGCCCGCCCTACGGGACTACGGTTTAGATTTTAATCCGGGCGCTTACGCTTGGGGCTCTGATTTTGTTTGGTTTTTTATTTTAGTTTAACGGTTCCGGTTTTATGGTCGATTATCGCTTCGTGTCCATCGTTGGTGATTGATAGTCGGCCTGCTTCCATTACTAGTTCGTTGTAAGCGGAGTTTTTGGGGGTTGCCATGATTGCTTCTTCGTCCAGTTGGTTTAGGAGTTTTTGGCGTTGGGCGAGGTCGGGGCCAATCTCGATGGCGCGGCAGCATTGTTTGATGATGTATTCGATGGAGCGATAGCCGTAGCCGACGGGGGTGAGCTGGTTGCCGCCTAGGTCGATGTATTTGAAGTAATCTGGGCTGGGTTGTGAGTAGATGGTATCGCCGGGATCGGTGCCTGCTTCGAGGTAGCAGTACTCGATGCCTCGGAATTGGTCGTTGTGGACAAGCATGGCGGCTTTGTCGGAGCCGGCGCAATACATGCGAATGCCTTGGAAATTGCCGCCGGGGCCCTGGTCGGGGTAGCCCATGACATCGGTGACGTGTAGGCAGGCGCCGTTTTCCCAGATGACGCGGGCGTCGGTCCAGAGGTAGCCTTCGTTGCCGTTGGGGTATTTATCTTTGATGCCGTAGACGGAGACGGAGTGCGGGAGGAGGCCGGTGATGAAGTGGAGTTGATCGACGTAGTGGCAGCCGACGTAGGTGAACATGTCGGAATTTTCGCAGGTACACCAGTTCATGAAGTTGGAATGGCGGTAGTAGTAGGGTTCGTTCATTTCAGCGTGGCCGATTTTGAATTCGCCGAATCGGCCGGCGCGGTATTCGCGACGAGCCATGAGGGCGCGGTCATCGAAGCGTTTGTGATACTCGACGCCTACAACGAGGCCTTTATCGTGGGCTTTTTGTTCGATTGCTTTAGCTTGGGCGTGTTTGAGGACAAGGGGTTTGACGGAACAAACGTGCTGGTCGTGATCAAGGGCGACGTTGATGACTTCGTTGTGGAGTTGGTCGGGCATGGCGACGACTACGATGCTGTGCTTGGGGAGTGAGGCGATGGTTTGTTTATACATGTCGGGATGATTGCCTGGTGTGTCGAAGGAAGGGTGCGGGGTAAATGTATGGCCGGGGAATGCCTTTTGTAGTTGGGTGTCTTGCGTGAGACGTTGGAGAGGTTCGGCGTTTAGGGCGCAGATGTCGATGTCGCCGATTATGTTTAGGCGTTGGAGATGGTATAGGGAGGGCAGGATTTGCACTTGGGTAATCATGCCGCCACCTACGACGCATATTTTTGGTTTGTTGGTCATGTTTTCAGTTCCTTGTTTTTCCTATTCTGCGATCTTTAAGCTATTTCAAGTTAACTGGTGGGCAGGGCCTTACTTTTTTGGTTACACACGCTACGGTACTTCGTAAAACACCCTTTAACTTCGTGAAAGGGTGCCACCCGATGATATTCTTTCTGTGCGGCACGATGTTGTGGGAAATTATTGTTTGATCGCGATGCCATCGACGAAGGTTTTTTCGACATTGACTTGGTATTGGCCTGGTTGGCCGATTATGTTTAGTACTGTTAGGTCGGCGATGTTTTGGTCGGCGATTCGGCCGAGCTTTTGTTGGCTTAGGCCGGTCAGGTCGGCGGGGTTAGCGGCGAACATTTGGGCTAATTTGGTTACGGCAGTATCGAGCGGTTGGGCGGGGTGAGTGCGATTGTATATGCCTGGTTGGTCGGAGGTGAGCCAGTTGAGGAGGTTTTGGAAGGCGCGGTCCATGGTGAGACAACTGCCGAACAGCGTGTTGGCTTTGCCTTCGACGAAGAGGCAGGTATGGTCTTGGTTGGCACGGCCTTTGACACCTCCGACTTGGAAGGTATGGATTTTGCAGCCGGTGACAAACATAGCGTCGGTTACAGCGATGATACGCTGAGGGGTTTTTCGGTGGATGATGTCGAGGATATAAGCGGGGTTGACATGGAATCCGTCGGCGATTATTTCGGCGTAGAGGTTGTCGTTTTGGAGTATGGCTTCGGTGGCGCCGCCGCCGTCGAATGGTTTGTAGGAAGCGCCAGTTGGTCCGTTGGTGAAATGGACGGCGTAGCGCAGGCCCGCTTTTTGGGCGACGTTGATTTGGTCGGCGGTGGCGTTGGTGTGACCTGCTCCGACAACGACGCCTTTTTGGGTTAGGTATTGGATTAGCTGGATGGCGTTGGGGCCTGACTCGGGGGCGACGTTGGCGAGGCGGATGACATCGGCGTTTTCGATATTTTCAAAGGTGTTTATTTCGGGGGAGAAAACTTCGTCTGGATTTTGGGCACCCGCCATGGTTTTGTTGATGAAGGAGCCTTCGAGGAATGCGCCTTGGATTTTGCAGTCGCCGGTGGAGTTTTGGTTTTGTTGGAATTGTTTTAGCTGATCGCAACAGTGGCTGAGTTGTGATGCTTTGGCGGCGACGGTAGTGGGATAGCAGCTAGTGACGCCGTAGCTGGGCATTCGTTGGGCGAGCATTTTTAGGCCGGTCTGGAAAGACTGTTGGTCGTCGTGAAAAGTATGCTGCTGTTGGTCGTATAGTCCGGCGGTGAAGTCGAAGCCGTTGTGGCCGTGGATGTGAATGTCGATAAAGCCGGGCAGGATGTATTTGCCGGTGAGGTCGAGTTGGGGGCAGTCGGAGGGAGCGGCGTTAAGGTGCATACGGCCGTCGCGCAGAAGGAGGTCGCCTTTTTGGATGCCTTGGGGGGTGACCAAGTTGGCGTTGCGTAGGAGGATGGTTGATTTGTTAGAGGTCATTTTTTCCTATTCCGAGGTCTAAACTAAGAGAACCACGAATGGACACGAATAAGCTCTAATAATAGCTTCGCGTTATCTATTGTGTGGTTTTTCCGGATAGTGTTTTTTAGTATCGTTTCTTGTTGGTTTTCATTTTTGATTGTTGAGAGAACTCTAATGGGTACGAATGGGCACTAATGAAAATCTAGGTTTTTCGGGATTAGCGATATTGCTTTTTTTTATGAGTCTTGGCGACCCCCTGACAGGTCAGGGGGCTAATTTTTTTGTGTGTCGGCAAGATGGCGGTGGTACGTTGGTTATGGTTTGGGTTTTAATCCCCGCGCTTACGCTTGGGGCTCTGGTTTTTATTAGGGGTGCAGGCCTCTGGCGTTTATGCCTTCTACTACGGTTTTGACGGCGAGGTTCATGGCGGCGTGGCGCATAGGGATTTTTTCTGATTGGGCGTAATCGTAAACTTCGTTGAAGCGTTTTACCATTCTCTGGGCGAGTCGGGATTCAACGGCTTCGACGGTCATTTGCTCGTGCTGGGTTTCTTGGGTGTATTCTAGATAAGAAACGAATACGCCGCCGGCGTTGCAGAGGATGTCGGGGATTAGGAATACGTTGTTTTTTTCTAGGATTTCATCGGCTTGGGGCGTGAGGGGCGCGTTGGCGCCTTCGGCGATGATTTTGGCTTTTACTTTGTGGGCGTTATCCTGGGTGATTTGGGAACCGGCAGCGGCGGGGATGAGGATATCACAATCGGTTTCTAAGACAGCAGATGAGGGAAGGTGCTGAGCGTTGGGGAAGTCTTTGACATATTCGTGCTGTTGGCAATATTTGTCCAAAGCGGAAATATCGAGGCCTTTGGGATCGTACACTGTGCCGGAGATATCAGCGACGGCGACGACGCGGGCGCCGGCTCTGGCGACTTCCATGGCGGCTACAGAACCAACGTTACCGAAACCTTGTACCGCGACAGTCAGGTCTTGAATATCTAGTTTTAGTTTTTCGCACGCGGCAAGGATGGTGTGTACTACCCCCCTGCCGGTCGCTTCTTTTCGGCCGAGTATTCCGCCGGTAATTACGGGTTTGCCGGTCACGAAGCATCCATGAGTAATTGAAGTGCCGGATGAATAGGAAATACAATCGGAGATATGTCCCATGTCGGCTTGGTTGGTTCCCATATCGGGAGCGGGTACGTAGATTTCGGGGCCGATGTGCCGATGCGCGGCGCGGGTAAATGAACGAATTAGGATTTCCTTGGCTGCTGGTGTTAAGGTATGAGCTTCGCAGCAGATGCCGGACTTGCCGCCACCGAACGGTACACCGATAAGCGCGGTTTTCCAAGTCATCTCCATCGCCAAGCCGTTGACGTCATCGAGGGTGACGTCGGCGGTCATTCTGATGCCGCCCTTTGATGGGCCTAGAGTATCGGAATGGCGAACAATGAAGGCTTTGAAAGGATGCACTTGGCCGTCAGGGAAAACAGGCATGAGGGACAGCTCGATACGTTCTTTGGGCGTAGCCAAGCGAGCGATAAGAGCGTCATCCAGTTTCAGGCGTTTCGCGGTTTCGAGGTAGTTCTGAAGTGAAGTTGACAGAATGCCGGATTGGACAGTTTTCGTGTTCATGTTTGATTTCCTATTCCAAACTTGATTGTTAAATGAAGGCGGGCACGACCCGCCCTACAACACAGTGAGTTCGAACCCCCGGGATGTAACCCGGGGGCTAAGTTTTTTGATTTGCCGGCAAGATGCCGGCGGTACATTATCGTTTTAGGGTTAGTTGTTTGAAGGCATCGGGGCCGCCGTTTAGGAGTTGGACAAGGGGTAAGGGGCGATCGACGCCTTCGACGAATTTTGGTCTAGCGGCCCATGGTGTAACGCTTAGTACGCCTGTGAGGTCCATCCAATGCTGGAGACGCGCGACGGGCAGGTCCCAAGTCATGTGGAAATGGTTGGCAGGGGCATATTGCTTGTACTCGACCATGGAAGCGTATTTGGGAACGACGAAGGTGTGAGGCCAAGTTGGGGTTGTGAGGTCGCACATTGCTTTGCCAAGTTTGGTTGGCACTTCGGTGGTGTGGGCCTCATCCCAGATTAGGCTGAACATACCTGAGGTGCTGGAAAATGCCATGCGACCGGCGATGCCCTTGATTCCGGCGGGGGTCATGAAGGTAACGGAGTTGCCGCCGCCTGGGAAATAGAATTCATCGGCAAGGGGGAATGAGACACCCTTCATGATTTGCTTGACGGATGAACCGGGTTTAGCAGCCCAATCGAAAGCGGCGCTGCCGGAGTTGTTGCCGTCAACAAGTCCCTTGGTAGCCCAGTCGGCGCCTTTTTTGATGGGGACATCGAGTTTTTTGGCGAGGGTTTTGATTTCGGCGGCGTCCCAAACCTTGCGGAAGTCCATAAAGAGAGGAGGATTTCCGCCGCTTAGCCAGGTCATGAAGAGCATGGTTAGCAGGCCTTGAACATCGGCTTCGGTGGCGTAGGGCATTGGCGCCTTGGGGCCGTTGTGATCGAAGGTGCTGTTGAAAAGCGATTCCATGACGTCGGCGACGGGAAGCGGCAGGCCTCGGGGATCACTGCCCCATTCGAGCTGACTCATGAATCCGCCACCTACGGCGTTGAGCTGCTGCATAAGGTCGCGGATGATGATGTACATGGCGAGGCTTTGGTTGAAGCGGGTATCATCATCGGTGTTGCGGATTTTTAGGCGTTTGCCCACTTGTTCATCGATCCATTTGCGAAGTGATTCGACTTCTTTTTTGTTGTAGGATTTTTTGGCAAGCATATCAGCGAGGAGTTTCATATCGAGTCGGGTGATTTCGATGCCGAATGTGTTGCGGGTGGGCAGGATGTGCATGAGTGCGGTTTCCATACCCATGGAATCGTGGCCGAATATTACGGCGCGGCGACCTTTGAGAGCGACGGAGGTTACGGCGGCATAGCACCAGTCCACGAGGTTGCGCTGCGTTTCTTTGGACATTTTGGGGTCCATGCCGGTATCGGGCCAAGAGCCGACATTGAGGGCGACGGTTTTGCCGTACTGGCTGATGGCGCCATGGAGGGCTTGGGCATAGACGACGCCGGGCTTGGGACCGCTGTTGCCGCAAGTTATGTTGATGGGGGTATCAGCGGGGAACTGCTGCAATAGGGAGATGGCTGTTAGTTGCGGGAAGGCCCAGGTATCGGGAACGCAGACGAGGACGTTTACGCCTGCTTGACGGAACTGCTGGGCGACGATGTCGGCTTCGCGTTCGCCGTCGATAAGGACATCGGAGTAAACGACGGGGACGTTGGTTTTGTCGGGGAGGATAACGTCGTCGGCAATTATGTCGGCGGTCATCTTAACGATATTCTGACAACGTTTGCGGCTGGCTTCGTCGACGCGGGGATCGCTGGTGGCGAATATGCCGATAACTGGGGTTTTTGGGGTTGGTTTTTCGATTGCTGGTAGAGATGTCGCTTTGTTCTTTGCCATTTTTTTACTCCATTGCGTTTGATTCGCTTAAAAGTAGATTCGCAGATTTTTGGAAACAAATTAACACGGAATTTAGAGCGTTTTCATTTTATGGGTAGCGTTTGGTGTTGCCTATCGGCAAGAATCAGCGTTGTTGGGATTAGTCAGGTAAATTATTTTCCTTGGTCTTGGCGACCCCCTGACAGGTCAGGGGGCTAATTTGAATGCTAAATGGATTTTATTGTTTTTTCTGGTTAGTGCATTTCGGTATCGCAGGTTCCGATGCCGGGACGGAAGAAGTTGAACTGGACATTTGGGTGGTCGGCAAGTAGTGACATGGGTACGGCGGCGTCGGGGATTTTTTTGCCGATCATTAGAGTTGTTAGTCTCATGCCGAAGGGGTTGTCGTGGGGGCCTGCCTGCCAAATGGAGACTTTTTCGGCTTGCCAGGTTTGGACGGGACCGACGGTTATAGCTTGGACGGGTACGCCGGTTACTACCCCCCCACCGCTGGTACGAGCGTTCTGGGTTAGAGTTACCGGATGGAGATTGACGACGCGGGTGGAGAGCTTGCGGTATTCTTCGGGGCTGGGCGGCGCATCGGCGTAGGCGCCTTCGCGACGAACAGGGTCGTTGAAAGCCCAGTGTTTGATTTCGCCTTGGCCGCCTTGCATTACGGCGCAGCGGGCGGAGTGCCAACTATTGATGTAGGTGTCGAGGTCTTCTGATGGAAAATGGAGATTCGCGGCAGGCATTTGGAGTTCGCGGCTTATGCGATTGAAGCAGAGGTCCATGTCGGCTTTTTTGAATGAGAGCGGATGGGTGTCGGGCGCGGCTTTGCCGTCGATGTACCATTCGTCCATGCCCCAGAAGTGGGCGTTTTTGAGGTCGAGGTTGAGTTCATTGACTAAGCGGGCGACGAGGGGGAGCTGTTCGGTGGGGCCTATGGGTCCGCAAATACCGACGGGGTTGTCGGGGGTGGCTTGCTGCCAAGCGGTGATGTATTCGAGGGCTTCGGCAAGGTAGAAGTCTTCGAGAGTGTCATAGAATTTGACTTGGAAGCCGGGGCGGGATAGGTCTTGCATATCTTGCGGGGTTAGCTTGGCGGCATCGTTGAGGATGTCGTCTTCGAGGGTGGTGTAATCCCACCAATCGGGGGCTAACATGCTTTTTTTGCGGGGCATTTTTGTTCTCCTGTCATATTGTTCCAAGCGGCGGGCAAGGCCCGTATACAGCACAATGAATTCTGACCCCCAGGATGAACCTAGGGGCTAACGTTACTGTTCGAGATTGTGTGCTAGGTTTCCTAGTTCTTCTTTTAGTAGATTGGTTTTGGGGTACGCGTGTCCTAGGTGTTGGCGGAAGCCTTCGGCGTATTGCACATTAACTTTTTTGCCTCGCTGCTGGTCGGTTTGTTTCATGGAGATGACGTATTGGTCCATGCCGTGATGTTCGAGGAGCCAGTTGCGTTGGCTGGCGTGGCAGCAGAGCATTTTTTCTTTGGTTTGAGCTACGGTGGTGATATCGATGAGCATGGAAGGTTTGATCTGTTGGCCAAAGTTGTCGACGCCGTCCATTGGGTCGGCGTAGTAAAGGTGCGGAACGTGGTGGTATGGTGGGATGTCGTCGGTTTTTATGTTGGGTATGCCGGCGGTGAAGCAGGCGGTTTTTACGAGCTGACTGGTTATTTCGTGGTCGGCCATGTAATCGACGGGGCTGGGCGCGAAGACCAAGGTTGGTTTGACCTGACGGACGATCTTGATGGCGGCGAGGATTGCGGGGCGATCATAGAGGACGAAGACGTCATCTTGGTTGGCGCAATGATATGGTGCGTCGAGAATGGCGGCGGCGGCGACGCCCTCTTGGTAACGAATCTTGCTGATTTCATCGGGGCCTAGCTCAGCGGAACCACAGTTGCCGTTCGCCATGGTGGCGATGTGAATTTGCCAACCTTTTTGGCGCAATAGAGCTAAGGTTCCGGCGGTGGTGAATTCGGTGTCATCGGGATGACAACAGAAGCTCAGTGCTATTTTTGAATCACTCATTTGAGGGCCTTAATATGTGGTGTTTAACGTTGTTTGGTCGGCTGAATAATTTGTCATATTACACAGAAGTATGGGGCGTTATAAGAGAATAATCAACCAATTTCCAGATAGCTACGCAGTATAGCGACGGCAGCGCCGCGGATAAGTGCGTGTTTGCCGGCCTTTGCTTGTTTGATGGTCATTTTTCGGTCGGCGCCGTCGTAGATTTCGGTGTTTAGGCGCTGCTGGATGGCATGGATGAGTTGGGGGCAGCACTGCTCGGTGACATAGCCGCCCAGGAGTACAACGGAGGGGTCGAACATATTTATAGCGATGGCGGCGACACGGCCTAGATGCTGGGCTACGAAGTCGGCCAATTGTAGAGCGAATGGGTCTGATTGGGTTAATGCTTGGCCCCAGGCGTTGATGACTTTTTCGGGGATATCGTCGGGGGAGATGGTTTGAGTAAGGGCGGTTTCTTGGCCGGACTGGATGGCGTCTTGTATGCGTTGCGCCAAGGCGGGGCCTGATATAAAGGCTTCGAGGCAACCACGGAGACCGCAACCGCATAGCGGGCCTTGGGGCTCAACGACAACATGGCCCAGTTCGCCTGATCGGCCGGTGTCTCCCTGAATAAGGTGTCCATCGACGATTACATGGCCTCCGACACCGCTGCCGACGTTGAGGTAGAGCATATTGTTGGGAAGGTTGGGCTGATCGGGGCCGGTCTCGGCGAGCAGTCGGACACGGGTGGAATGGATGCTGACAGCGGTTGAGAAGCGTTTTTGGAGCATTTGGCCGAGCGGTACCTGCTTCCATCCGAGGGGGCTGGATAAGCGGATCATGCCTGTGGGGACGAGGGAACCGCTAAGGGTAACGCCAATGCCCAATAACTCGGATTCGCTGATACCGAACTTGCCTAGTAGGCCCCTGACGTTGATTTCGAGGAGGTCACAGACGCTTTCGGCGTCGCGGTTGGGGCCTATCTCGACCTCGAAGTACTCGACCAATTGGCATTTGAAGTCATATAGGCCGAGGCGGAGTTTGCTGGCATCGATTTCGACGCCGGCGATGTAACGGCCTTTGGCATTGATGCTGATGAGGATGGGTTTGGCGCCGCGTCGATTGCTTTGTCCGACCTGTTCAATGATGAACTGCTTTTCGCGTAGTCGGGCAACGATGTAGCTGGCGGTGGAGTTGCTTAGGCCTGTGAGCTGGCAGAGTTGGCGCTGGGAGAGAGGGCCTTTGGTGGCCAAGACGGACAGAACCAGCTTTTCGTTGCGTAGGCCGGCGGTTTTTGAATCTAGGGCTGTCGGGGTTTCAGACATAATGGCTTCCTGTTACTATGCAACAATTATATATCATGTCTCGAACAATTCAAGAGGGAAATTTGCCTCAAGATTCTTTATTGTATAAAACCTTGTTATTTATCGAGTTATACGTTTGCAAAAAATATACTTGAAAAATACGACATAACATGCTATTAAATAATTTCGAGTTATGAACTATTGATTTAATGTTTTAAGCGGATTTTTCACAGCTAGTTACAGATATGAAAGGTTGATAGGCATGGCGACAATGGAACAGATTTTCGCTGACCGAGACGCTTTCACAAAGTTGATTGCCAAGCAGAGCGGTGGTTTTGAGATCTATCCAGCCTCGATGACCGTAGTAGATAAGCTTGGGGTAGCGATGGCGCGCAAGGGGGTGGAGAAGATTTTGGTGACGGCTGGGCAGAAGGCGGGCGAGACGGACGCTTTTGATGGTGAAATGATAGTAACTGAAAACCTGACGCTGAAGCTATGTCCTTTGAGTATTGCCAATAGTAAGGTATTGCAGGGGAAGTTGGATTTTTTGCAGGCGCGGCCATTAGGGGTTAAGAAGTCTTTTGGGGCGGGTGACAGATTGGGGATCGCGACGCCTGGGCATGTGCAGGCGATACGCAATGGGAAGATGCGGCCGATCTTTTGCCAGCAGTCAATACGGGAGATGACACGTACAGGCAGAACACCAGACGAAGTTATGGCGGACGCCTGTTGGGGGATACTGCAAAGCGGTTATCGTGATGGTTTCGGCGCGGACGCGGACCACTTGAAGAATCCGGAAGATATCGACAGATGTTTTGTGTCGGGGTTCACGTTTTTTACGGTTGATCCGGGGGACTATGTTGACAGCTCAGCGGACAGCGCGGACGCAAAGATGTTGGCAGCGAAGTATGAGGTACTGCCTTGGGAGACGCTGGAGTGTTCGGCGGATCAATGCCGGACTACTTACGCGGATAAGAGTTATAAGTTGGATTCGCCTCTGGGTGGGTTTAAGTTGATGATATCGGGGGAAGATTTATTGCGAGCGGCGGTGAAATACGGTCGAGCGGTGGCGCACGTAAAGATGATGTATGAGCATTTGCAGGCCAAGGCAGGCGATAAAGCGGTGGAGTTTGAGGTTTCGGTTGATGAAACGGAAACGCCTACTTCGGCAGCGGAACATTATTATGTAGCGAGCGAGTTGCGGCGATTGGGGGTAAAATGGGTGAGTTTGGCGCCGCGGTTTGTGGGGGATTTTGAAAAAGGGGTGGATTATATAGGTGATTTGGAGCAGTTTCGGAGTGAATTTGATAAGCATGTGGGGCTGGCGCGGCATTTTGGGCCTTATAAGATCAGCTTGCATTCGGGGTCAGATAAGTTTAGCATTTATCCAATAGCGGCGGAGTTAGCGGGCGAGTTGGTTCACTTGAAAACGGCGGGGACGAGCTATTTGGAGGCGCTGCGAGCGATCGCTAAAGTCGATCCGGGATTGTTCAGGGAGATTTTGGCATTCGCGAAAGAACGTTATCCTGAGGACCGGGCAACATATCATGTGAGCGCGGATGTGGATAAGGTGGCTCGGCCTGGCGATTTGACGGATGCACAGTTGCCGGGGGTATTGGATCAATTTGATACGCGGGAAGCTTGCCATGTAACTTTTGGGTCGGTGCTGCGGAATAAAAAGGCGGATGGGTCGTTCATATTCAGGGAACGGTTCTTCCAAACGCTGCGTGAGAATGAGCAAGTTTATTATGATATTTTGGAGAAGCATATTGGCAAGCACATTGGGCCATTTAGTTAGAGTGCGAATGCACACTTTTTCTTGATTTACATTGTCGGGTTTCGTAGCGGAAGTGCCTTTTGGAGTGATCTGATTGTTTTTTTGTCGCTTTCGAAGGTATGATCGAAGATCAACAAAAATACGTATGCGATGGAAAGGCACTTTTGAGTGCATATTTTGACGTTCAAAACTGCGAAAATTGACTTAGAGAGTGCATAAGGAAATTATAATGAAAGATTTGTTTAGTTTGAAGAATAAGGTAATTGTGATAACCGGTGCTGGGGGTGTGCTTTGCGGGACCATGGCGCGGGCGTTGGCGGAAGCTGGGGCCAAGGTGGCTTTGCTAGATTTGAACGAGCAGGCAGCCGGGGCTGTAGCTGACGAGATAACTTCGGCGGGTCATACCGCGACGGCTTTTAAGTGCAATGTGCTGGATAAGGCTAATTTGCAGCAAGTTTGCGATAATATTATTGAGAAACTCGGCGGTATTGACGTGTTGATCAACGGGGCTGGGGGGAACAAAAAAGAAGCGACCACCGGGCCGGGCTTGTCTTTCTTTGATATTCCGTCAGACGCGATGGAATTTGTTTTTAAGCTGAACTTCATCGGTACACTACTGCCTTCACAGGTGTTCGGCAAGAGCATGGCGGAAGCAGGCAAGGGACAAATATTGAATGTTTCGAGCATGAACGCGTTCAAACCATTGACCAAGATCGCGGGCTACTCGGCAGCGAAGGCGGCTGTGAGCAATTTCACTCAGTGGTTGGCGGTTCATATGTGTCAGAACTATTCGAAGGAGATTCGGGTAAACGCGATAGCGCCGGGGTTTTTCTTGACGGAACAGAACCGGTTCTTGCTGACAGATGAGAAGACTGGGGAATTGACCCCTCGAGGTAAGACGATTGTTGACCATACACCTATGGGGCGATTCGGCGATGCAGAGGAGTTGGTGGGCAGTGTGATATATTTGTTGAGTGACGCAGCGAAGTTTGTGACTGGGATTGTGTTGCCGATTGATGGTGGTTTTTCGGCGTTTAGCGGAGTTTAAAGAGAACCACTAATGGACATAGGGCGGTTAAACCGCAACCGAGGCGTCAGAGATTTTTTTTGACAGGATGACAGGATTAACAAGATTTTCTGCCAGGGGCGTGA
>JAFGKT010000015.1 GCA_016928435.1 Sedimentisphaerales bacterium
CGCATCCAAGAATACGCCGGTGATAGTTGTTTGTTTGTTTTGTACAGAGAAACAGTCGGAGGCTATTGCGGTTTCGCTTTGGGTAGGGATAGAAAAACGCACTTGGCATGTAGATGGCAGTTTTACGTCGATACCAGGTGTGTCAAAAGAAGTTCGCGCCACGATCCCGGCGTCGTAGTCTGTCGAGCCATCAATGGCGGAGAAGGCCAATAATTGCCCGCCGTGCCAGCGATCCCTTGTTAGATCCTGGTGAACTGCTTGCGACCTACGTTTCTGTGTTGAATTTTCCGATACTTTCATTTTTGCAGGTATTTCCCGGCTAGCGTCCTATTCCAGTTGTGAGAAAAAAAGCGTTGCAGCAGAGCGTATTGCCGTAACGCAGCATATAGAGCTTTAACGCCGCCGGAACTGATGTTTGTTTAGCGGCCACAGGCGTGCTTCTTAATGAGTCATGGAATAGACCAGGTCTGTATAGAGTGTTGCTGAGCTGCCATAGTCGAAGATAACTTGGTGATGTGGTCCTATTTCGGGTGCGCATTTACCTTTGCGTTTCAATTGCGGGGGTGCGAGTTGATCCTGATCATCATAATACTCAAAGATCGAGGCATGTTCCTCACAGAAGCGTTCGATGGCCCGCGTTGTTCGTTTTCTCAGGTCAATCGCCAAATCCGTAAAACCATAACGGTCGAGACCGAAAGCGATTAGCCAGTTGATATTGATCCATGTCGGCCCTCTCCACATGTCTGGCGAATAATTCACTTCGTCGCGTATGGCGACCGAAGGTACTGGAAAGGCTGTGCCGAATGTTCGGCAGTTGCCGAGATGTTTGACAAGGCGGGCGGCCTGGGCATCATCAGCTGCACCACAGACAAGAGGCATGAATCCCGATGATGCCAAGATGGAAGATTGATAGCCGATGTGCAGGTCATAATCTACGAAGAATCCTAGATCTTTTGACCACAGACGTTCTCTCATAAGGCGGCAGATTTTCTCATGGCGGAGCCGCCACTTCTCAGCGTCATCGTTTAGTTTCAACGTTTGGGCAAACTGCCCCATAATCTCGCAAGACAAAGCAGTGAACGCATTGAAATCTACCGCGTCCATGTTCGTGGCAGCGTCGAACCGCGGCGAATTATCCATACCGCTTTCACTGCTGCGGCAATCGGGATCACCTCCGATAGACCATTCCAGTAGTCCCGCGCCATCGCTGTCACGATTGACCAGGTCCCATTCGATGTTCGCAGATAGTCTAGGGTAGATATACTTTAGCCACGCATTATCCGGGGCTACGTCATTAACAAGCTTTACTCCCAAGGCTAGCAGTGGTGGTTGAGTCATCTCTGAGGTGCTATTGGGCATTATGGTATGTGCTACAAAGCCATCATCTTGTTGAACGTCCAGTATAGATGTGATCGCATCTTGCGCTATTTTCGCATCGACGTGTCGCCAACCGATTGCATGGAATGCTGAGTCGCGCAGCCACAAACCGCGGTGTGGCCAACGATCTGGTGTCGTCCAGCGATGGTGAATCATCCCAGCGGGACTGCACACCTGGCTCTTCATTATAGAGAGGGCTTTGTAGAGGGTTCTACGCGTTGAACCGTCAAGCTGCGCCGGAATTTCGCGGGTATTCAACCACTGCCGGCGCTGTTCGAGTGCGTTATCAAGGTCGGTGTCAATCTTGCCGGCGTCAAAATGGGATGCGGCGCCGATTAGAGTACGGTTATCGTGTGAGCGATAGGATATTTCATCCGTATCGGGCAGGACGCTGCAAGGCCCTTCGATAAGCAGGTGATGCGCATCCAAGAATACGCCGGTGATAGTTGTTTGTTTGTTTTGTACAGAGAAACAGTCGGAGGCTATGGCGGTTTCGCTTTGGGTAGGGATAGAAAAACGCACTTGGCATGTAGATGGCAGTTTTACGTCAATACCAGGTGTGTCAAAAGAAGTTCGTGCCACGATCCCGGCGTCGTAGTCTGTCGAGCCATCAATGGCGGAGAAGGCCAATAATTGCCCGCCGTGCCAGCGATCCCTTGTCAGATCCTGGTGAACTGTTTGCGACCTACGTTTTTGCTTTGATGTTTGCGGTGTTTTCATTTTTGCAAGTATTCCCTAGTCGGCGTGTGCCTCTTAATGTGAAATGTAAATTAGCAAAAATGGCGCTGCATCATATTGTTATAATGCAGCGCCCATATTTAGTAGGTTTTTAGATGCAGTCGTCAACCAATGACGTCTGCTTAGTCGAGCTAACGACGACGCCTGAGAGTCACCAAGCCACCGATGGCCAGCAATCCCAGCGAGAGCGGTTCGGGAACCAATGTGCCCTCAAAGCGAACTTCTGAGAGACCTGGATAAGTGTTGTCGCCATGAGTACTCAAGCAGGTCAGCACTACATACTGAGCTTCAACACCGCCGAAATCTATGTTGGTGTTAGCGGCATAGTTGACTTCGCCGGTGGCCTTTTCAAAGTCCCAGCAGGATGTGGTGTCGTTCCAATGAGTGTCGCCGGCACTGCCAACCAGTTCCGTCCAAGGATCGCTCTCGGTAGCACGATAGTGAATGCGAACCTCGTTGAAACCACGACTCGTTAGGTCGGTACCACTGACGTTGTAGTTGAAATTCCATACATCCATGACACCCAGCTCGAACAGATCGGCAAAATCCCACGCCGCCCACGCGATCGCTTCGCTGCCGGGAATACCAGCCGGGTTGTTCTCAGCGTCGGTATAGCGGGTATGCCAAACTGAGCGACCATACGTGGAACAGTTGTCATGGTAGGGTCCGTCAAAGGCAGCACTTGTTCCATCGTGCATTCCAGATCCGTCCACCACGAAGCTCCATCGCTGGTTGCCGCCGTACATGCCCGAAGCAGTAAAATTGCGACGTGGTTCGGGGCTCTCGGGGGCCAGCCAGCACGATACGGTATCCCATTGCCAAATAGAGTGACTATAGTCAATATAGTCGGCCTTAGCTCCCGTTGCAACTACCACCATTAGAATTACCATTGCCAATAAACAATTCTTCATTTTCCATGCTCCTTTCCAAAAGCTTGAATAGGGGGGTATAATGCGCCTTGGTCCTTCCAAAGCAGCAAACACGGTTTTTACGGCTAGAATCACTTACCTCTGTTGGCCAACATTCGATCGTGAGGTCTTAGTGAGTGCTTGCCATGGTATCACTTTACTAAAAGTCGAATAAGATGTCAATAAAAAATCGAAATGGTATCGAAATACTGTTAGGTAATATGGAATTTTACTTGACATAGATATTGGTTTATGGTAACTTATAGAAACTGAAAGATATTTAAGGACTGATTTCGTATGGAATTATCTATAAAACTCGACAAATCAAACGCTAAGAAGCGGCCGCTATATGAGCAGATTCGGGATGAGATTACCCGCTCAATCGAGTCTGAGCAGATCAAAGCCGGCGAGCAACTGCCCAGCACCAGTGCCTTGGTTAAGAAGTGGGGGATTGATTACGCTACGGTCAAGTCGGCTTTTAAGCTTCTTGAAGATGACGGGCTTATTCGCCAGGCGCCGCGTCGTAGAGCGGTTGTGGTTGATCGCAGTCCCAGGACGCACAATATTATGTGCATTCGATGGGTCCTGAATGCTCTTTCGGTGGGCATAAGTGATGGTGTAGCACAGGTTTGCGAGCAGCAAGAGCAGGAATGCATGTGCTTTGAAGCTCAAGGCGACATGGACAATTTGGTCGGCCTTTTGGAAAATCCCCCTCAAGAGATCGACGGCATAATCGTGCAGCCATTCGAAACCGAAGGCATTCGCAAGGCCATGCTTAACCTAATAGCCCGAGGGATACTAATCGTTCAAGTGGACTGCCGTCTGACTGATCTGCCGATCAGTTCTGTGGTGTCGGACCATTTTCTGGGCACTTATCGGGCTGTAAACCACCTTTTTGAGCAGCATGATTGTCCTGTGTATTACTTGGGATTAGTTGATCATGCCAGCAGTACCCGAGATGCGTTCCGTGCTTGGAAAGAGGCGATGCTGGAGCATGGCTTTAGCGAGTGGGGGCGATATTGTCTTGACATGGTTGACTTTGCTGCGAACCGTGGCGAAGCGATGGAGTTGTCTTGCAAAATGGCTTGCGAACTATTCTCGCGTGGAGAGCAGACCTACAGCATTATGGCATGTGACGACCACGTGGCCCAGGGTGTATATGCCGCGGCGGAGAAATCAGGTTTGACTATCGGACGCGATGTGTTTCTGGTTGGTTTTGATGATTTACCGGTATGTGCCAAGCTTTCGCCGAGTTTGACCAGTGTGCGTCAGCCGCGTGAAAAGCTGGGGGTGGAAGCCGCACGGCTACTGTTGCAGCAGTTAGATGCGAAGTTGCGACAGCCGGTACACCGTGTTCTGCCTACAGAGTTGAATATTCGTGAGAGCAGCGTTTGTTCTCGTTAGGAGCAGTACACTAATATCTAGACAAAAGGTGCGTTTAGTCGGCACAGCAGTAGTTGATTCCGGCAATATGATTATCTGATCACCTGTGTGTTTGAACCTTGGTTTGGTTCAGGCTTGAACTGTGGGTAGATCACGCAATACCTAAAGGAGGTTTTTATGTTAAAAGAAACGCGATTGGTATTCTGGGCTTGTATGCTGAGTTTGTCGCTTTGTTTGGCAACTTATGGTGACCCCAATTCTGCGACGCCAGAGTATGTTTTCAGTACTGTTGATGATAATGGATGGATTGATGCCGGCCATAATCCAGATATCAATATTCTGAGTTGGTCGTTTGATAATATGGATTCTGATGGTACTGGGTACCTGATAGCAGGGCCTGGCGACGGGAGCGTGACCTACCGTTTTGACGCGGGCCAAGGTAACTTTATTGACGAAATACAATTAGGGCTTCATGGCTGGGCTAATGACCCTGACTACTGGGTGGCGATGGAAATCAATGGCGTCGAGGCTTGGCGTCTCCTTCCAACAGGAGAGTTTCATCATGACGGAGGGTACGTTCTGCCCGTTCCCAGCCAGATTGTCGATGTAACGCTCTATCTAAACAATGATATCATAAGGCCCTATGTCGATTATAGTCATTCGATTTGGGAATATGATGCGTCATCGTGTTGGTTGGCTGCGCATAGCCCTGAGCCGAGACGAGACTTCACGGCGTCTAGTCAGTACGGCGCCAATCAGCGTTGGTGCCATGTGGTGAACGGATCAGGAATGCACGATGGGGTGAATCCGAATTTTGATGGACCGTATCATGATAACTGTCCTACAGAAGCTCGCTCAGTGTGGCACACAGCCACTGCTGATCCGGGCAACGACAATCCTGCCGGTATTGGCGCCAGCAAGGGATGGGCCTATTGGGATTTCGCTGAAGTATTTGAGTTGGGCGTTATGGACGTATGGAACTTCAACTACAACTCCACAGTGAACCTGACCGGCCGGGGCTTCAAGAACACACGTATTCACTATCGGGCTTCGGAATCTGATCCTTGGACCGAATTGACCGGTACGGCAGGCACTCCTCATTGGAACGCAACCGAGAGTTGTTGGGTTTTTGAAAAGGCGACCGGTTCATCCAGCTATGCTGCTAACACCCATATCGATTTTGGTGGCGTTGAAGCTCGCTACGTTGTTTTGACGTGTCTCACAGATTGGGAGAATACCAATTGGCCTGGTCTTTCGGAAGTGCATTTTAACATAGAAGGTTACGATCCTTGTGCGGTACCTGGTCCTACGACCATCTATAGCACTGAGGTAGCCAGTGGCGCCGGCTATGAATTTGCCGCCCATGTGACCGAAATGGAGCTTTACCCCACTATTCCAGTGGATGTTGACGGCAACTTCTCGCTGCAATGTCCGCCACACCTTTTCACCGATTGGACCGTTTTCAGTTTTAATGCTTTGCAGCGTACTTTCAGCACACAATTCACGCGGGATCGTTGGTTCTCCGGGCCGCCTGCCAAGGACAGCACCGCAACGCTGGCGATTCCTTTCAGGTTTGAGGATCCTCTGGTCAGTTGTTCTCTGGAATACGGCTCGATTGTGCAGTCTTACGGCGATAATCCGGGTTACGTCCAACTGGATATCGTCACAGATACCGGTACCACGATGATATACTGTCACGAAAGCCCCGATTTCCCCATCGGGGGCACTAGGGACAGCTACAACTATGACCCTTGTGGTGGAGTTCCCGTTGTTCTCGATCCGTGTGGGAACCCGGTGAGTAATTACGATGGTGCATTTCGAGCGTCAACCGACATCAGTGATCTGGTTGCTGGTGAGCGAGAGTTTGAGTTGATGATTACAGCTAGAACAGGTTGGTCAAACGATTGGTTCCGCGGCGGGCATTTTCTACCATCTCCGGATTCGGCGATTTCCTCGGGGGATTGGGATTTCTACATGACCGGCCAGACGCAATATGACCCATGCAATCCGGCTCCGGTTCTGCCTGACGACGAGTTTGTCGTGCGGGTACCGGCTAACAAGTTCAGCACCTGGGTCCAAAGCATGGGCGGGACGCTGAATGGTATGGCTACGTTTTACGCTGGTCAGTGGATGACGGGTTCTGATGAACCAGACGAAATAGTAAGTTGTGAAATTCCTTTTGATTTTCCTCGGCCTTTGCAGGACGCGGTTCTAGATTATGGTTCGGTAGTTAAAGGCTACGGCGGTGTGGAATTCTTCAACATCGGTTATGTCGATCTTGAAGTAATAACCGATGATGGCACAACCTTGATCTATCACCATGAGAGTCCTGACAATGATCCCGTTGAAAACTACAACTACGACGGCGCCGTCCCGACAGGAGGCGATGATTATTTCCGTGCCAGTACAGATATCAGTGACTTGGTGGCCGGCAAGAGTAGTTTCAGGCTTGTGATTACGTGTCGTAACGGTTGGTCCACATACCTACATAACGGCGGACAGTTTTTGCCCGGTGTTTGGGGTGTCGAGGGGTCGGAGTTCCGTCTCAGCGGCCATGTCGTGCCGGCACCGACCGCTTGTGGTGATCCCTATACTTATTATCTAACCGGTGATCTGGGTGGCACCGATTGCCAGGTGGATATTATTGATGTGAGTGTATTGGCTGAACAATGGCTTCAATGCAGCGATCCTGCTAATCCTGAGTGCACCCAGCCTTGGGAATGATAATCCTGATTTGATTGTTGCTGGTGAACTCTAAGACACCTAAATAGGAGTAGTCATGAAAAATCAAAAATGTGCATTCACGCTCATTGAGCTATTGGTGGTGGTATCGATTATTGCCTTGCTAGTGTCGATTCTACTGCCGGCGCTTTCGAAGGCTCGTGAACAGGCAAAGCGGACGGTGTGCGGTGTCAATGTCAAGCAGTTGGCGACGGCCACACTAACGTACGCCAGCGATTCTGAAGATTGGCTCATGCCTCATGTCAGTGATGCTGCATGTGCCTTTGCGTCATACGCCGTCGTTACCTATGGCGGGCAGCCCAGTTGGTGGTTCGGCTATAGCACCGATGGAATCGGTACGCCCGATACCAATCCTGACTACTGGGATGAGCGCCCCGGCGGGTTGTTTCCCGAATATGCTTCTAGCGATGGAATCCTCTTTTGTCCCAGTGATCGCTTGCATAACTATTCGGGTAACCAAGTCGATGATGAAGGTTACATTAGCTACATTTATCGCTACGCTGTTGACGGTGCCGCGGCTGCCGCAAGCTCCGTGCCTGCCCCTCTACGCAGTACGATGACGACCCCCGCTTGTAGAGCAATATTTGGAGGACGCCATCACATTCTGGGCGAGACACGCCCGGAAGCGAAATATGCCGGCGCTATTCACAAGGGAAGCCAAATACTCTCGAGTCTGGATGGATATAACTGGGATGCAGACGACTATGCCGAGGGATATAATGTGGCGTATCTCGATGGGCATGCCCAATGGAACCGCGGCCCTGTTCCCGGCGAGGGAGGATATGTTCCCTGGGGTGGAGGTTACGGCGGTCGAGCTACCTATGCATGGCCACACTGGGACTCCATGGGAAGTTCCGGTAATTGAGGTATCTAGATAAACAATATCATCGAGTCGGAAACGCCTGATAGTTTCTGACCGATTCGCATCGGCTAAGCCCGATGTTGTTCTAAAACAATGATCTTTAATCTTTCGAAAGGATAAGAAAATGAAAGCATGGTCCATTATAGTAGTGAATACAGCGATGATTTCTTTGATGGTGTTTTCGAGCGCCGTTTTAGCGGCGACTCCCTCAGCATATTATGATAGGACCTGGAGTCAGTTGGCTGCGGATGCTCAAACATATTTGGATGGTGCCGGCAAGAGCAGTCAGGGATATGCGGTAGGCGTGGTTCCCCCATTGACGCGTGTATTCCGGGAGGGCTCAGCCGACCTAACTTTTGGCGGCAGCATTACGATGTCGGTTGCACGGGGTGAATCGGAGTATCGTGAACTAGCTCTGGTCCAGGTCATCGGGAACGCGGGTTTAGAGGAGGTGGTTGTCACGGCCACTGAACTGTTCTGCCCCCAAGCCGAATGGCCTTTGGAAATGCAGGCAGGAACGATCGGCTATGTACAGGCTGACTCGCAGAAGTATTCTGCTGAATTCGCCGTGCCGGAACTAATGATCGAAGCCTCTGGTTTCAGTGTTGACCCCAACGATATGCAATCAATCTATGTTATGGTCGATGTCCCTGTTGATGCTGATCCGGGCACTTACACCGGACAGGTTACAATTGCGCCTGACGGTAAAACCGCGGAAGTTGTGAACGTATCTGTTGAAGTGCTGGACTTCGAGATTCCTTACGGCGGCGCTCTGCAGAGCCACATCTTCTGCGCTCGCAGAGTAGAGATGCGCGACCAGAGATTCATTTCCGCTGAGTGGAGCCCGCCCTTTAGTGACTTAGTTGACATTACCCCGCAAGAATGGAATGACGCCGCCGCCTCTGTAGCAGCCTACTTTGCGATTCCGGGCAACAATTTTATGATCATCCGTAACCCGGTTGCCCAGGGTGCCAACGGTGCCATCGTAGGTGGTGATATCAACGGTACTAATACATACACTACCGACGAGATCAACCAGATGAAGGCCTTTTGGGCCGGTATGGCTGACATTTTGGCTGACCAGGGCCTGCTTGATTGTGCCGCTGTTTGGGTGTACGATGAGCCGACAACTCTCCAGAAGAGCTATGCTGAAACGGTGTGCGAGTGGGTCCATGACGCTGATTCTCGCCTTCAGACGCTACTGACGGATCTTGGCACATTGGGATCTCCGATCTGCCGTGACCTTCGCACATCTGGCGATGTCAATATTCATGTAATCCACACAACGGTGTATGATCACGCCAGCGATGGACCCGGCAGCCGAAACGGCCAAGATGTCTGGTTGTATGAAACCTCCAGTGTGGGCTCGACTGATTACCCCAACCACATGGTCGATGCGCCCCCGACGGCGCAGCGTGTGCTCCTCTGGCAGTTGCAAGACATTGCCGCGGGTGGCTATTTACATTGGGAAAGTCAGAAGATGTTTTGGGATGATCAAAGTTCGGGTGATGTCTACAATCTGGATGCTTGGCCCGGTTCGACTAACCTGGGCGATTTACCGGTCAGCGGTGACGGCACGCTTATGCATCCCAGCCCGGCAGGTGGATGGTGCCCCGCATTGCGTTTGCAGAATCTCACCGACGGCATGGAAGATATCTATTGTGCCGGCCTGCTCGAAACGCTGCTTGAACGTTCTGACCCCGTCGTGCATCCGCAAGTGCCCGATGATGCCACGTGGCAGGCGGCGCGAGCAGCTGGGCAATCTGCCCTCACGCAGTTTGCTACAGCCACCGGAGGCTCTGACTTCACTGCCTATGAGACTAACCCAGCCACGATTGTTTCAATTCGCCAGCAGATAAACCAGGCGATTGTTACGCTTAACGATTTACTGGGGCCGCAAACATGTGCTGATGGTGCCAATCGCTTTGGCGCGGACGTCTCCGGTCCGGTCAACGGAATGCCCGACTGCTACGTGAACTTGTACGATTTGGCATTCTTGGCCGGCCAATGGTTGTGGTGCAGTGACCCTGCCGATCCGGATTGTGATGAGTTCTGGCCCAAGTCGGTTAGCTCAGTGGTCAACTAATTTGTTATTCAGATGCGCAGTTGTTTCATCAATACGATGTCGCTGCTCTGGTAGCTTAGTATTATAGAAGCGTTAAATAGTGTCTTTTTATCTCACGGCCGGTCTGGACGAGTGTAGTCGTCGTGGCCGGCCGTTGAGCTATAGCCTTTAACCGCATACTATCAAATTTGGATTCTTTCGTGGATGAAAACCTGACAGCATTGCCTCAGTTGCCTGCCGGCTGGATCGACCCAGCCGCGGAATTTTCGCTCTGTCCTTTTTGGTTTTGGAACGACAAACTAGATGAACGAGAGATATGTCGGCAGATCGACGAGTTCTATGAGCACGGCGTTTATGGGTTTGTTATTCATCCGCGTCTTGGCCTGCCGTCTGATACGGGCTGGATGAGTGGCCGCTTGCTGAAGATGATGCGCAGTGCCATTGAATACGCTGCGAAGAAAGGCATGTGGGTCGTACTGTACGATGAGGGGATGTATCCATCGGGCAGCTCGGCGGGGCAGGTGGTGGCGGAGAATCCAGAGTACGCTGTTCGAGGCCTTTATCCCCGAGAGCTAACTTCCCAGCAGGAAGAGCCCGTTCTTGAAGCTGGAGAGAATCTCCTTGCCGTGGTGCCTCGCGCTAATGGCCAACGCCTGGCTGTGATTGACCGCCCGGCTG
Source organism: Sedimentisphaerales bacterium (assembly GCA_016928435.1). Taxonomy (GTDB): domain Bacteria; phylum Planctomycetota; class Phycisphaerae; order Sedimentisphaerales; family SM23-30; genus JAFGKT01. The sequence continues at coordinate 10,754 of JAFGKT010000015.1, forward strand.
ACGGATTCATACGTGGCCTGCATTATATCGGCGATGTCGATCAGCCGCGACGTTCGGATAAATCCACTCCGCCCGAAGAACACCCCCCGGCAGCCGACTTGCTCAACCCCAATGCTGTTCAATGTTTCCTAGACAAAGTCTATTGTAGATACTTCCAAGAATTCGGACAGTATTTTGGCAAGACCATTAAGGCTATCTTCACTGATGAGCCTAACCTTCTCGGCAGGCGCAGGCAAGACGATCGTGCCAGGCCGGGAACTACTGATATTCTTGAGCATGTGCAGCAATATCTGGGGTATGACTTTACCCCTCATCTACCCGCTCTTTGGTATGACGACGAACCTGATGCTTCTCTTCATCGGCGTAATTATGACCGCGCCGTTCGCAACCGGCTCGAGGCGACCTATTACGAGCCTCTGGGGCGGTTCTGCCAGGATCACAATATCGCCTTAACAGGTCATCCTGCCGAGTCAGACGAAATCGCACCTTTGCGATATTTCCAATGGCCCGGCCAAGATATGGTCTGGCGGCAAGTACAGCCGCGGCATCGGAGTATCCTGGCTGGACCTCATGCCACCATGGCTAAGTGCAGTTCTTCCGCCATGGTGCATGCCGGTTGTAGGCGCAATGTTAATGAGTGCTTCGGAGCGTATGGTCCGAAACTCTCCGAAGAAGAAATGAAATTCCTGACTAACTGGCTCATTGTAAGAGGTGTCAACCTCATTGTTCCGCACGCGTTTTATTACTCCGTGCGTGGTCCGCGTATCGACGAGAGTCCAAGAGATGTCGGTATGCACAGCCCATGGTGGAGTACGTATCGGCAATATGCTGATACTATTAGGCGTCTCTGTTGGCTCAATACCGATTCGCGTTGTCTGTGTAGTGTGGCAATCCTTACAGAAGGGGACGCGTTGCCTTGGAAGGCTGCCAAGATTCTGCAAGAAAACCAAATTGACTTCCACTATCTGGAGATACGCGACTTGCTGACTCGTGCTCGCGTCTATGAACACGGCATCGAGTTGTCAGGTATGCGTTACACCGCATTGGTAACCGAGCAAAGTGTCTCCCCCGATAAAATGCCTCCCGGATTCAGCTATTTTGTCGAAGCAGGACGCTTGATCTATTTCGACCCCGCAGATTCTTCTGATTCGTGTTCTTATCCCGAAGGATTTCTCGAATCGATTTTGGCGCAGGTCGAACCGGCTGTACAATTTCCCAAAGCTCAGCCAGACCTGCGTGTTCGGTGTATTCTTAAGGATGATGAACATTGGTGTCTCATCCACAATGAAGGTGATCATTCCATCCAGACCACGTTCACCATAGCGAACATGGCATCCCCCGTATGCGTTGACCATGTAACACTGAAGCAAACCCCCGTTCCATCGGAACAAGGGCTCTGCTTTGAGCCCGGCCAAATAGTCGTCCTACGTCAACACAATTAAATTCCCCGATACTAAATAAGTTCTAACAGTCAATCCTCTAGACCAGGAGGCCGACACAATGATACCACGTGAAAAATTTATCATGGCGTTGGAAGGTAAGCAGCCTCCAGGACGTGTGCCGCATTTTGAATTGGTTTTCTTCGCGACAATGGAAGCTTTCGGACGCATCCATCCTTCTTATCGTCGTTTTGGGCCTTGGGGGCAGTTTACTGAAACTGAGAAGAATCTTCACCGAAAAGACATAGCGGACCTCTATGTGCAAATAGCAAGGCAGTACGAACATTCCGCGATATTTGTCCAGCACCCCGAACATGTCATACGCAGCTCTGATCCGGTTCAGGAAAACATTCATATCCTAGAGGCTATTCGCGAGTTGTGCGGCTCAGAGTACTTCTTGATGATTCACGGCGACGCGACTTATGGAATACCGTCGGGCTCAACGATGATGGAATTTACCATGCGAATTGCCGACGAACCCGACAAGCTAAAGGACCAGGCCCAGCAACGTGTTGACCAAGCTTTGGAGCGGGCATCAGTATATCAGAAAAATGGTGCTTTGGACGGTTTTGCTTTGTGTTCGGACTATTGCTTGAACGATGGACCGTTTCTGTCGCCGACCATGTTTGATGAATTTGTTACACCCTACCTGAAGCAGTTGATTGCAGGCTACCGTGAAATGGGGTTCTATACCATCAAGCACACTGATGGCAATATCATGCCGATCTTGGACTCATTAGTCGCGACCAATCCTCATGCTCTGCATAGTCTGGACCCGCAAGGCGGAGTGGACATCGCTGAGATCAAAAGGAAGGTTGGTAATAAGGTTTGTCTGATCGGAAACGTGAACTGCGGGCTGATGGATACCGGCAGTGACGAAGATATCATCGATTCAGCGCGCTATGCTTTGAAACACGGCATGCCGGGCGGAGGCTACATCTTTTCCACCAGCAATTGTGTGTACCCCGGAATGCGTCTGTCCAAATATGAGCTGATAAGAAACATCTGGATCGACGAAGGCAACTACGCCAATTAGCATCAGGAGACAGATAGACGATAAATATGAATTGGATAGACTGAAGCATTGTGAATGGGGTGGTATTCTTAATCGCTTACGCCGCGATTAACCTGCGTGTTTTTATATTTTGCTGGACCGGACGACCTAGACTTATCCTAAATAACATATCCTAATGGTTCATCACTTCTCAATGGCCAACAAGTCCTCTTTCAATCTGTCCTTGGCGGCTTCGATTATCTGTTGTGGTTCTCTGTGAGGGTTGGTCAAGGCTTCGGTTATCAGAACGGCGGCGTAGTATTTGCGGTATTCCCAGAGACCGTGTTCAACCAGCAGCAGGACGGTTTTGGTTTTTGCCGGCGAGTCAGCGATGGTCCGGAAAACTTTGAGAACATCGCCGAGATGTTCTTCACAATGGGCGGCGATTTCACCCCATTTGTCGTGATAGACAGCATCTAACGCTTTGAGGTCGAAGTCTTCCAGCAGCATAGGGTCGTCGCCTCCCCAGTGGCATGGGAATCCTTTCAGGATAAAGGCAACCTCGTCGTCGGGGCCTCGGAGTTGGCACAGGCGTTCGACCATGTCTATGGTTGAGGGTTGGAGTTTGTTCTCCGGTTCCCAATCATAGGCGAAGGGGATTTCGATGTGTTTGAGCGGGCCGGGCAGGTCTTCCCACATGATGGGGACCGACCGGTCAAGCTGCGACAAGGCCTGATAGCTTTCCTTCATACCTCCCATATGTACATTGGCGAAGATGCGCAGGTACGGATATGCTTCTTGGACAGCGTTGATGATCGGGGTGACGAATTTGACGAAGAGTGGTCCTACTCCCGTTTCGGCGGCTTGTTTGCAGGGCTCGCAGTCAAGCCGGCAACTCCCGCCGAATTCCGTGCCGCCGGTTTGAAAGCAGATCGCTGAGGCATTGAGGGGGGCGTATTGGGTCTCAATAATTTCAAGGACGATGTCACGCCACTTGGCGGCGTCCTCAGCTGAATCAAGGCAAATCGGGGAATTCCAGCTCCAGTTGAAGCCCCAGATGACCTCGATGCCCAAGTTGTCAGCGTAAGCAGCTATTTCCTGGGCATTGGCTGGCGCGTTATAGTGCCAAAGGACTACGCTGTCCATGCCCACCGCCTTCATGTTGTCGAGATATTTCTTCCAATTGAAGACTCTGCCGCCCCAGGTCCACATGCCGATGTGATCGATTTTTCCTTTTGCCATGCTGATTCCTTGAAAAAACGTAATGGTAGCTGTGATGAAAGAATTGTCAAGAACGATTGATTGGGATGTTAATTCGGCGGGGTGTCGCTGTCAAGTCGGCAAACGCTACGAAACCCGACAATGTAAATCAAGAAAAAGTGCGAACTCGCACTGTAAACGCAATTTTATTCCGCCAAACCCACCGCCACACTTTTCAACCGGCGTTTACAGCCGGGAAAATATTCCCCAAAGGTATATGTGCTGTTGGGCATCGGATGTGAACAGGGAATTCCTATTTAGTACTCTGAATATACTATAACTGTTGCTTAAACAATTACTTCTTATATTCTCGTCAATAAAATCGGTCTGTTTTAATTACGTATTTACCATGTTACAGTGAAGTAATTGAAGTAACCGATTTTACGCGCACAGCGGAGTTCCGTGCTGTTTTGCCTGTGGACAATCTCGACGTCAATTGGCTCGGGAGGTTGCAGAGGCGATAATATATAGCCTTTTGCGGTGGTGATTTTCTGGTTTGCGATTTTAATTGTAGGCTGAGCGGCATCGGGCCAGGCATTCAATATTACCAAGTGAGATTGTTCAGGGGTGGAAAAATAGATGGGCAGTAGATGAGGTCCGCCGGTAACCATAGGCAATGGATTACTTGCGTTGAGATAACCTACGATAGCCTGAACGATTTTTTGTCGCTGATACGAAGCAGGCAGGCAGGCGGGCTCGGCTACGGCATAAGTTACCACCCGGCCTCCCAAAGAGTTTTCATAGGCTACTATGCCCGCACCAAAACGTGTGCCGTCCGGACGTAGTATTTCGGTCCATTCATCGGCGCCGGGTAGGGGGGTGATTGGGTAGGCTTGGGCCACGGAATGATTGGCATTCAAGCAGTAGCCTTTGGGCACACCCATGTGCGACGCGACCACCCGTTCAATCGAATAGCTATCTGATTCACGATCAATCGCTTGACCGACTTCGACGCCCAGATATTGTCCGAATCCTCTTTGGCAGGCGATGGCAGCGCTGTCGCCGTCCAGCAGCAGACCGCCCTTGAGCATTTCCAGCCATTGATCATCGTTAAACAGCCAAGCGGTATCGCCAAAAATCGCGTTGACCTGCTGTGTTTGGCACGTAACCGGAACCCCATAAGAAATCAAAAGCCAAGCCGGCGGTTCATAAGAAGCGGTTTCCAGTTCCGGCAGGGAATCCCCAACCTTGGTATGCACCAGTCGAGCGGCATCTTGACGCCAAGGAATACCAATGCCGTTGGTTTGGAATGACTTGGAGAATCGCTGGGATATCCAATCCAGAGCTGGATAGCTGCGGTCGAGGAGCTTACCGATTTCCGGCTCGTCACACTGCCCCGAATGAGGATGCAAATCCAGAAAAAGCGATTCAGAGCCATAGAACTTAGCCAAAGCCATCTCGCACCAACACTGTGTATCAGATTTACGCCAATTGGTAAACGGATGGTTTTCAATCTCCGGCGATACAGCGCAATACTCAGGCCGAAGTTGCTTTTGCGAGTCCAGTGAAATGATGGAAAATACTTTATCTGAGCCTGGCGCTTCGCCATACCCAGCGAAATGCGGGCGATGCACAACAGGACCATGCTCGCCGCAAACGGCAAAGAACCCCTGCCAATCCCGTCCTTCCGAAGCGTGTATCCTGGGAAGCGAACTCATCAAACCAATGGCGGTCGCGCAAGGCGAATTATCGCGCACAGCTCGCGCTATCATGGCTGCCACTTCCAATTGGCAATCGCGCCAGGTATCTAACCATTGCGCGCGCCAAGGATGCGGCTCACCGGGTTGCAAAATCTTGGAGACCAGTTCCTCACGCGCAATACTCTCACAGCCGATACGCTCAGCAAAACGAGCCAGCATTTCCGGCTCAAAACCGCCGCCCCAGCTTAGAGGCCCGTGATTATGATAACGAAAATCATCCTCTATCCAGATCGTGCGAAAACCCAAACGGGCAAATCGGGTGTAAAGATTGACGATATACCGCTGCCAATTGGGGCATGCAAACGAGGCGCAAGCCTGGCTTACTTCTCCTAGTGGAGACACCATCGGGGCGAAATTCCTATCAGCAGGGAAGCGGCGGCCTCGTGCCGCGTGGAGAGTAGTCATCCAGGGATTTAGACTTACCGCGACACCGGCTTTTTCGAGAATGGCTTTGGCTTGCTCAATAGTCGCAAACCATAAATCTTCTTCCGCAGCGGAAAGCAAGCCATTGTTCCATTCCTCCGCGGCAAAAAATAGAGCGACCTCCCGGATGTGATGGCTTTGACAAAAGTCAACTAGTTCGCTTGTTCTTTGCTTAAGATCGTTTCCGGGCAGGATTTGATAACGTAATTGATATCCAACCGCGTCAGAGATTTCAGTTTTTTTTACTTTTGCCGTGGATATAAATTTGGAGTCGCTTTGGTCCATTAGCTCTTTCCGCCACTGGGTCGCATTTCTCCCAATTCGGGATCGCCGCCATTGGTTTCCAATATTTCCAGGCCGGTCAGTCCGGCGACAGCACCTTTTTCCGCGGGAGAGCCGGGGGCGGGCAATATTTTGATGCCGTCAGCGGCAGCGTTGATACTCACTTTAAGCGTCCATATTGCCTCAGTGCGGGCATCGGAGGGAATATGGCCTCCTGAGTGTATGTAAGCCAGGAAAACCGTACCGTCGTCAAGTGCGTAAGCGACGCAATAGCCATAGACGTGGGGGTCAACGAGGTAGCCGATGTTTTCTTTGGGGCCGTGCCAGGTTTTACCGAGATCGTTACTTAGAATGACACGGATACCGCCGTCCGGATACGAACCGTGGAAGCAAGCAATGATGCCGCTGGGCAGCAGGACCAGATGTGGGTCATAAAGTTCAACGCCGATGGAAACGGGTTCGGTCCAGGTAAAGCCGCCGTCGCTGGAATAACAGATATCGCTTTTGCGTCTGCCAATCAGCATTACCCGGCCGTCGGGCAGTTTGAGAATTGAGGGTTCGCATATTTCATGGCCGGGGTTGACAGTGGAGACCATTTTGAATGATTTGCCCCGGTCTTCCGAACGAAATACCCCGACTACCGTATGCGGGGCTTGGGGATCGGCACAGCCATCTATCACCCAGAGAAGTGAACCGTCTGCGAGCTGAGTCATTACGTTGGCGCAGAAACCGCCGCTTTGGCCGGGCACTCTTTGGTATGGGGTCCAGGTCCGGCCTTGGTCGGCGGAGGTCATATAGCAGGCATGGACGTTGGAGTCGCCCGGCATGGCGTATTGGAAAAAGTAAGCAACCCAGGTGCCGTCGTCAAGTTCAAGAATGGATGGGTGACGGTCGTCAAGTTCAGTATCAATTAGGGTTGTGGGCTTGCTCCAGGTTCGCCCTTGGTCGTCGGAGTGCATCAGGTGCGCCCGACCCCCGCGCGGAGCCGCGATTTGAGGACAGCCGATCTTGTGCATATCTTGGAAGAATTTAAGATTTTTCGGGTCTTTGAGCAATTCGTCAGTCTGAGGGAAACTGGCGTGCCAATAGCCGGAGCTAAAGGGCATCAGCCATCTGCCGCTGCTGAGAATGGTAAAGCTCATCCAGCCGACAAAGCCGTTGTAGCCTTGGTATTCCTCAGGCTGATTGCACCAGGGGCCGACAACCATTCGCCGATAGGATTTGACTGCACTAACATCGGTGTCCTGCCCGACGACTTTGAATGCGGTTTTGTCCGGCATCATGTAACTCCCAGTAAGAGAATGTGCTTAGCGTTGATTTGTTTAGAACAGGGGCAGTTCACATTGAGGGTCACAAGGGTCGAAGCATTCGAGCCAACCGGCTGTGAATTGGCTCAAATCCAGCAGATCAACACGGCAATCATCATTTAGGTCAGAATCCAAGCCGTACCCCATCTCGAGGACCTCGCTGCAAGTAGCGGGGATATCGGCATTGCCGGAGAGAAAATTATCCGCCCGCGCATAGTCACGCACAGCAAAACTAGCGGCAGTGAGTTGCGTATAGGGGATCGATCCGGGAAAATCCGCGATCTTGGTCCATTCCCCGTCGCCGAAGCAATTCATAGAGTTGTCTTCCACGTCACGCCACCAAGCCGATGCGATATTATTATCCATATCCACGGTTATTCGCATCTCCGACCACACATAGTCATCCTTGTTCCAAGGCAGCGACGGACTCCATTGGGCCACGCCGTCATCTACAGTGACCAGAAAAATCGTACCAACGCTGTTGCGATTGTCAACATGAATCTCGTGTCGATTTCGTTGAGACGCAGGGACAACCTCAATCAGAGAGCTGTCCCCTACTGAAAAAAATTGAAATCCACATACTCCGGAGCATGGTATTCTCCGTAAAAACACATACGCACTTCATAATTGCCGGCTCTTACATCGCCACTGATATCTCGTCCCGCGCCGGCCGCAGAAGCAGTACCCCAACCGGCAGACGTTTCCACTGCCCGTTTGTCAGCGTTAATCATAACCTGTTCGTACAAGCTGCCATACATATCATAAGCGTCAACCCAACCGTTAGTGCCATTAAGAATCGAACCAGCAGCACGATCATTAAAATCATCCTGAAAACGCCAGTTCCCCCCCGAATAGGGCAGTGAACGTGCCAATATGGCATTGACGCGTGTTCGCCCAGCCGTAACATAAGTAGTCATCCCGAACTTGTCACACAAACGGAAGAATTCCTCGCAAAGCGGCTGATAATATTCTGCCGATGAGGCTTCAATGGTCGCATCTTCTTCCATTTGCCAGATCGGATCGATGATAGCGCGGTAGGCACAAATAGACGCTTTTTCCACCCGTTCGCGTATAGTCTCGTTTTCCGCGGCATCCAAGGCCTGAATAAACAAATCTAACCCATCGCTGGCTACCGTAGCATCCACCGGCAAATCCCATTGGCCCGATATGCAACTAGCCTGATGAGTGCCTTCTGATGAATAATAATTATAGACCAGATCGAGGAATTGACGGATATAAGGCCCAGCTTGACCGTAATGCAAAGTCACAAACTCATCAATCAAATCGTCCGTGTCCAAACTGGGGTCCCACAGCATTCGCATAACAACGTAATTACGCAAATCCGACATTTCCAGGGCGTCTTCATAGCCGACACCCAGTTGCACATACATTGCCTTTACGCCGTTGTTGATGGCGGTCTGGAAATTATCCTTGAAAGTATATAGATTCGGATAAGGCAAAAGCCAATCATTATAGTTAAGCCCATAGTTCCAAATCAAAAGATTATCATGGGTGCATTTGGCGCCCCAGCCCTGCAGATCGGCCAAAAATGCCGCGTTGGTCGGACAAGTGGGATCATCAAAAGAATGCAACTGACACACCTCGATACTGCACAGATTAATCTGCACGTTATCACGCGGAACGATAGTGGCAGGGGGCTTACGGGTGAATCCGTAGGCCAAAGTACCAATCCAATAATCCGGATGCGATACCGCGAAGTTGTCCGCAATAGAGTTCACAAACCCTAGCATGGCGCCCATGTGCGAGTTCTGCGCGGTATCGACGGCCATGCACTCACTGCATTGGCAGTATTGCCACAAGGTATCATTCTGTGAAACCGCGTAGTTGCGCCGCCAAGAGTTGCTCGGCTGATTAATTTCATTAGTCACAGCATCCGTCACAATACCCACCAAATCCGGATTCGTCACACAAAGATGCGTATGTAAATAATAGTTGCGACGCGTACCATCCCAGAGACCATAATATTCCGGGTGCGATTCACCGTAAACATCAATAGGAACCTGTCGATAAAAACTGTGGCCTATGACATAATAGGCTGATCTGCCGCCCAAGGACTCGTCGGCCGTTATGGCATTCTGGCGATGCCGAACAGCAAAAACAGGATTCTGAAACGTCATCGGATAACCCGCATAACGATATAGACTGAAAGGCGGCTCATAAGAACGATCCACCGGCCCAACAAGCTGCTCTTCCGCGATGGCGGGAACATAAGTATCATCGTAAGTCAAAAAACGTACACCCACATAGTCCTCTAGAAAAGCATAAACACCATACAGCGTACCGCGAGGCTGACCACCGGCAATGGCGATATTATCGTCGCCTATCACCATGCGGAATCTCTCATCACCAAACCCAGCAACGCTGAAACCAACGTTGGACCCCGCCATGTCAGACCCATACCCGATAAATATATGATGCTCTGCATGACTCACGCTGCTGACAATCGCAAGCAGCGGCGCCCCAGCCTCGTGCAGAAAATCCCGCATTTCTTGGGCCGCGTAAATCTCACTAGGCGACGCTGAAGGCGAGGTTACAATATCCCATCCTTCCAGGTTCGCCAAATCCACAGCAAAGCACCCCTGTGCCCCAAACGCAACACCCAAAACCAATATCAAAACCGTCAGTTTAGTAGTCCTCACTGGTTGACCTTCTTTCATGAACGTATTATTGTTGCAATTATTCGTGCCGATTCGTATCCATTCGTGTTTTTCTTTCACGTTTTTTCGCACGCTTTCGTGGTTAATAATTCTCTGACCTCTATTCTTCCTGATGCTCATCGACTAACCCCCTGTGCCGTTATAATGCCCATGGTAGCTATATTCGCGAATATTAGTGTCTATTAGTGGTTCGCTTTACGGTGAGCGCTTACAATTCTTGTATGCAGATCTCGACCCAAACCACTTCCTGGCCATCCACATTATCCGCCTGAATCAGTTCCACCACGTTGTAGCCATGCTTCATCGCGCCCTTATCGACCTCGAATTGCATAGCTCGAACAGCTCTCGGAAACGCCACTCCCACCGGATGCGGATCACACGCATCGCAAAGCCCCAAATCTTCCAATGCCCCACAATATTCGCCGTTAAACCTAACCTTCAACCGAGCCTCATTGACCCCCGGCCTATCCGCCAAACCAATCCTTACCGACACCTCACCAGCCTGCGGCACAGGCCCCGTATAGATCCGAAACGCCGCCGGTTCACTGCCCTGCAAAACTCTCGGCAACAGATGCGCAATCGGCCTTCCCGGGGCAGCGGTGTCATCAAACGTTACAATATGCCGCCGAGCTTGATCGGCCATCTTGGCCAGATCATTATCTATTCTAAGCAGTTTATGGTAATCCTCACGCTTCCATGCCGGTGCCGGACCTCTAAATTCATCCTTCCTGTCATTGGCCATGTAATTGAACAGATAAAAGGAATCCGCCCCGCGATCAAGCAATGAAACAACCTGCCCGCGAACCGAAGGCAAATCGTTATAGGCACAATCTCCCTGAACTCGCTGCACCCGTAGAGTTACTTCCACACCCCCGGCCAAAATAATATCATCACCCGCCGAACCCAGCATCTCCCGCCATAGTTCCATCGGTATATCAAAATCGGCACTAAACCAAAAAGGCGTCGGAACTAGAATATCAACCAAACCCTCACGGGCCCACGTCAAACCGTCCATCGCGCATTCCCGCGCCCGAACCGGATGGGATGGCACCCGAGCCGCTAGTCCGACCGGATGACCGCGCCGCGCAGACCATTCACGCGTCAAACCGCGCACTTCTCGCATAAAATCATTAAGTATTTCCCGCCCGGCGGCCTCCTCCCCTGCGCGAAAATGCGCCCCAAAACGCATCCAATCCAACTCGATACCGTCAGCATCATAACGCTCCAGCATCTCCCGTATAAACGCCAAGTGATGCTCCCGCACCTCCGCGTGGGCAAAATCAAACGCGCGTTCCATACACCGCACCGCAGTGAAACGCTCATCATCCAGCGAATCAGGCACACGCCAAAACTGCGGGTTGTCGCGCCAAAAACTATTGTTCATCGGGTTGTCATGCTCATGAACGGTGTGTAGGTCATTCATGCGCATCGACAGCCACGGTGAAATCCTTTCCTCACGAGAGCGATCTATCCACACTGTAAAGTTGTCGATTCCTTTAGCGTCTAAGGCCTTCATGTTGCGAAGCCAGGCTTTATCCGGTTCAGCGCGGTCGGTGCCTTCCAGATCACCTTCACCAATACTTAAGTATGAGTCCCATACTTTGCTGCGGTAGGAGGCACGCTGCGAACCGGTGTTGATAAAAAGATGCGAAACATTGGTCCCGGCAAACATATCGATAAACGCGCGACATTCTTTTACAGTCATCTGCTCTTCAGTACTATTGATGAAGAACTGAGTATTGTCTTGATTGAAAAGCAAACCGGCTTTAGCCATAATTTAAACCATGTTCTTAGTTTCAAACCGCGGAAACCAACCCCCGCCCCCCAGGCTAACGGCCGCAAGGGAGACTCCGAAAAATCCACAGCCCAGATTCTTCACTTATCAAACCCTTGCTGAGAGAGCGTTAATAAATGGGAGGGCCCCAGATACTTCCGAGCGCGGGATATTCATTGTCGAGCATATCGATATTAGCTTCCATCTCAGGATCCGAATTGAAACGTTTTTCAACGTGCCAGTCAGCAAACATCACATTCATTGTCGTAGTTCCATGGCGCCACGATGCACACTTAGGCATAGTTCGAGAATTATCCTCTTTAAATCCGGCATTCCTCGGAATGAAATAAGAACCGCCGGGCCAGTTTTCAATAATTGCCACCGTTGCAGAAGGCATACGCACACTGCCGGTCCGCAAAGGCGGAATAATCGCGCCACCCGTACTTCCACGCCCCAGATTCCGATTGAACGCATAGCTGGAATTTTGCCGCATAGCTTCTTGCGGATCGGCACCGAAAGGATTCAGCACAAATTGCGAAAAATAGTCCACGTCATATCGAGCGGTTTGTTGGCTGGGACATTGGAATATCACCAGTCCTTCGTCATCCCTATTAGCTGTGGAACCCTGAGCGTCAACATATCTGCTCAGGTAGGTTTGAGAATACAGATGCTGAATTCCGTGGGGTATAGCGAAATTCCAGCGATTATCTATAAAAGTCACCGCAGGAGGATAGCTGTCTTCGTAGTCGGTGGTGTAGGTAGCCATCGCCACGCCGACCGAGCGCAGATTGGATGCGCATATGGTCATTCGGGCTTGTTCGCGCGCTTTGCCCAGGGCCGGCAGTAAAATCGACACCAATAGCGCGATAATCGATACCACCACCAACAACTCAATCAGAGTGAAACCAAGCCTTGAGCCATGCCGTCCGGGCAGGGTATGTGCCTTAGAAGAACCATATAAACGCTTGATCAAAGATTTGCTGCCATTATCCATGAGTTGCTCCTGAGCAATTCGCAACTGGGGCATACAGCGGACTCGGGAATGACCCAAGCCCGCCTCTGCCATTTACATTATAACATAATCAAACACTAATTTCTACTTTCTACGACGTACTACCGCTAGCAAACCGCCAAGGCCCAAAATCGACATCGTCGCCGGCTCCGGAACTGAATTGAAGTCATAGATATACTTGTAGTTACTCGAGGCGATACCCGCTTGAGTGATCGTCGTCATCGGCAGATCGTAATTCCACGACCCTTCCAGATTCCAAGGCTCGATCGGGGCCAACGTCACATTATCGACATCACGGAAATACACACTGGCGGCATTGGCGTTCAAATCGACAGTAACCTTGAGCTGGTGCTGCATGTAAGACTCCATGTTTCTGCTGGTTTCCAGTGCGCCCGCGTACTCGTAGATGCCGTTGATGTGCCTGTAGTAATACAACTTGTTTTGGTTGGCGTCATAGTAAAGGGTCAGGTGGTTGGAAGTTCCACCGTCGGTAATACCGCTGTCACCAATGGTCAACAGCAAAACACTGCCGTAAGCATATTCTTGGCCGTGCAGCGTAACAGTCATCTCATACTTCCCGCCGACAACGTCACCACTAACATCACGGGCGGCACCACCCAATACATACGCGCCGTCATTCCAGCCATGTCCGTCATACACCTTGATGTCACTCTGCACCAGCGACGGCATGGCACTGCCATTGGCGTTGTAATTCGTCACCCAGCCGCCTTGGCCCACGAGGTCGGTGCCCATTACATAGGAAAAATCATCAGTAAAAGCACCCATGGCGCCGCCGGCCAAACCCAACACTAAAAACAATCCAATAATCGTCTTCATCATCTTCATACTCCTTCAGTAAAACTACTTTTGTTACCATGTGATCCATCTTGCTTCATCCAACCACGCGGAAGGATCACCAAAAGCAAGATGTCCACAACACTATTCAATCGATTGAACTTTACATCACATTACAAATCTTCGTCGGAATTACCATCGGCAATACCAATTTCTTAGTCCCACCAAGGCGTCTCGCAACCCGCCTCGCCAGGTTCCACGCAACGGAGCCAATCGGCACTAAGAACGGCAAGATCAGGCAGACCCACAGCACAATCGCTGTTGAAATCATTCCCTAAACCGTAACCGGCTTGTATCACCACGCTGCAATCTTCCGGAACGCGGTCCTCGCCCTCAAAGCCCGAGGTAACGTTGTCTATCCGAGCATAATCATTCAGAGCGAACACAAACGCGTTGAGCGTGTCAAATGGTATCGGGCCCGGAAAATTACCGATCAGCGTCCAACCACCGCCGCCGATGGGCTGTTTAGTCACATCGTCCACATCACGCCAGTAAGCCGACGCGGTACCAGCGTCCATATCCACCACAAACTTGAACTCAAACCATTTATAGGTCGCACCGTCGAATGCGCCACCATCCACATCTTCTGCCACATTACGAGCGCCATCGCGAATTGTAAATAGATATAGATAGTTCACCGTGTTACGATCATCCAGCATAATTATATAACTGTTGGCACTGGTTGTATCGCCGGTCAAAAGCGGCAGGTCACCGATTTCAAAGAACTTTTGATCCATGGTCGTCCCGGTATGAGCTTGACCATACACCGCCATCGTTAATTCATAATCGCCGTCAATCACATCCAACGTTATGTTCCGACCGGCACCACTCCACCCGGCATAAGGAGTCAATCCCCAATTATCGACGGGCTCCAGTGCCTGGCCGATCAAGTTCGCTTCAGCCTGCAATAGAGTACCGTAAGCACCCGAATAAGCTTGCTGCCAACCGTTTTTGCCCACGATCTGTGCGGCATTTAGAACGTTGGTTATGTCCCCCCAGGCATCCGAACTCAATTTCCAATCCTGGAAATTGGCTGCGTACAAATGCTTCTCCGGTCGGCGGGTGTCGTTGCTCAGCATGCCGTATCCATCAGCTGACTTAGTACCGACGACTACATCCACACCGATGATATCGTTCACCGCAAGGTTAGCCAATGTCGTCGTAGTCATATTGGACCAACTAGGTACACGAATCTCATAAGTGATCACATCGCCATTGACATCCGAGGCATAAAGAGTTTCCGGGCTGCCTGGAATGGCCGGCGGACTGGTTGCGTCGCCGAGCTGTATCCAAGTGCCGCCGGTAGGAGTCGCGCCCATTACGTAATGCTGAGCTGATGCCATGGATCCATTGTAGTTTGCGGTATCATTATTCGCCGCGTCAACGAAAATCTCCACGCGGTCCTGGGTATTCCAACTCCCCGCGGTTTCTCCCAAAACATGGTATGTGTCCACAACCTTAACCGCAACGTAGATCGCATTAGTGTCCCAACAAACCGCGTATTCACAACCGCTCAGATCGCAAGGGTCGTATCCGGTATCGCTATAGTACAAAGCATCCAGCGGAACCCACTGGGCGCCGGCCCAATCACTCAAGTCACCGTCAACGTCAATCGTCACCGAACGCTCCCCCATGATTGGTTCTGGAAAGTACACATTTGGATCGAAGCTATCGTAAAAATAACCGTAACATGCCGATCCCATCAGCAGGACCGCAACAAACAATACTGAACTTAGCCTTCTCATAATCGTGTATCCTCTCTTAAAATAATCCTTTGTTTTATTGCCTGTAGGTTTTTGTCTGGTCCCAAAGACATTTTGCCGCCGGAACCGAAACGCTGTGGTGCATAATGCCCATTTCTCATCAATCTGCCCATGGTGTCTCACAACCGGTTTCGCCCGGAACCACACAACGCATCCAGTCACCAGCGAACATCGCGAAATCAAGCAAGTTTACATGGCAGTCATCATTCAAGTCCATATTTAGCAGATAGCCTGCATCTTGCGCTGCCGCACAGCTCACCGGAGCCGGCGGAAGACCCGATTCGATATTATAAACATACTTATAGTCGCTTACCGCGATACCAAGCTGAGTAATCGAGGTCATCGGCAATGTATCGGTCCAACTGGCCAGCAGATTCCAATCGCCCAGTGGTTCCAAAGTGCTGTTGTCAACATCGCGATAATAAACACTGGCGGTGCCGGCGTTCAAATCGACGCATACCTTTATTTGATGCTGGCCGATCGGAGCCCCAGCAAAGGACGCCGTCGGGGCGCCGGCAGATTCAAGAACACCATTACGATGTATATACAGATACATCGTTTGCACCGAAGTGCGATCATCGTGCAGCAGCGTTAGATGGTTGGCTGTGGTTACGTTCGGGTCGGTAATACCATAATCACCGATCGTGATCTGGAAGTTGCAGCCGAAGCTGGCTACCGCTTGGCCATGAAAAGTCACTACCAACTGGTAAACGCCGTCCACTACGTCGCCGCTGATGTCACGGGCTATTCCACCATAATTATACGCGCCGTTATTCCAGCCGAATCCGTCGAATATCTTGATGTCGCTCTGCTTCAACGAAGGCTGCGCCGTCCCTTGCGATCCCGTTGTCCCAGGATTATAATTGGTCACCCAATCTCCCTGGCCAACCACCGCGGTACCCATTACGTAGGCACAGTCATCGTAGAAATACCCATAAGAACTCACCGCTGAGCCCAAAAGCAAAAACAATACTATCCATTTAACATTTCTCATAATCAATCCTTTCCATACTCCTGAAATTGCCTTCTCGATGCGCGTACATTCTCCGCACGTTTATCGCCCGCATCTTATTTTTCTCTTGTCCCGCTCATCGCATACCACACGATGGCAAAGCAAAAAATGATTTGTTTTGTCCCTAAACCCATAAGGGACGGTTTACTTTGAACTTCCAATCCAAACTCAACCAGCTTGATTGGCTCGAATCATACCTGCTATACGCGGATTATTAACCTTCCATTTTAACAGTCGTTCATAGTCAAATTCGCCCGGCGCTAGTATAGTCATATCCATACCCGCTTGAATGACGGTATCTGGGGCTTTTTTCAGCTCCAGCAGTTTTGTCAGCGCCAATTCAATCGCGGCCGCGGGATCTACTGTTGAAATATAGAGTTGTGCGCAATCTTCCGCTGACATGTCTTGTGGAACCCCAACCGTCAAAATCGGATACTCCGCCAACGAAAAGCCCAGCTTCTTGTAGGCTTCAACCACACTCTGAACTGTGGCGGCGGTTGTTATCATCGAGAATGGCCCATCAGCTCGATCAGCTATTGACACAACTTCTTGGTAAGCGTTGTGCCATTCGCTGTTATAGACTTCCGAGAATTCCGCGTCTCCTACAAACAGCTCCATCAATGGACGCTGCCCCGCGCGTTTCGATGACATCAAGTACGAAATCATAGCCTCTTGCGAAAGCTCAAAGTCGGGTGGCCCGCCAATGAACGCCACCGGTTGAGAATACCGACTCAAAAGCGTTTTCCATGCTTGATGTATCATCTTTTCTACGCTGCAGCGCACATAAGAAAAACAAGGACTTATCCGGTGATTACCCAAAGCGATCATCGGAATATTCGTCTGCAGAAACATCGGCATATAGAGATTGCATTCGATAAGATCGAAGATCAAGCCGTCACACAAATTGTTTTTAACCACCGGCGGAAGTTCGCCCGCGATAATATCATCAACCGTCACAATCGAGAGCGAAAACGCGATCCCTTTATCTACCAGCCATCGTTCAGCCGCGGCAATTTCAGCCAAGGTGTAATAGTCCGTCAGCGAATAATCAGCAACAACAAACGTCACTTGACGCATCTTGCCGCTACTGTCAGCCTTGGTTTTGCCGATGCTGGAACTGACATAGGTGCCTTTGCCTCGCTTGCGTTTTACGTATCCCTCTTTTTCCAGCACTGCCAAAGCTTGCCGAGCGGTTATTCTGCTCACACCGTATTGTACCGCTAGTTCATTCTCACTCTCCAAACGTTCGCCCGGCGATAACGCGCCATTGGATATCTGGTCAACCAAATTCCTGGCGATGACTTGGTACTTGCTCAGCCTGGGTTGCAGCTCAGCTACTCCAATGTCATGCCCTGTTCTGTCATTATTGTTGGTTGCTTTCATGTTCATGTATATATGATAGTACAAGTATGCATGTATGTCAATACAATTAGTGCCGCCCGCGGCAAAAAAACTCACACTTGCTATAAATTCCTTTAAAACAATACTTTATGCCTAGAAATTTGCCTCAATATTGGGTTTGGCTTAGGTTTTGACGCAGGCTGCCATGAGTTAGTTGTGGGCAAAAAAACCATCCGCCGCAAGGCTCCAAAACGCTATATATGCTCTTAAAAAGGCTGTTGGTGTTATGTAAATAATTATATATAAAGAATTTATGTTTTAGCTCGATCGGCTTCAGGGTAATTGTATTGATGATAATACAAGTTTGTGCTATTATATAAGCTGGTGTACTGCCTGAGATGCTGCTGGATCAGTCGTCGCTATGAAGAATTGAAAGGCCGAGGAAGAGAAGATAATGACTAAGAACTGCCATAGTTTGATTTGTATCCATTTTATTCTGGGTATTTTGCTGCTGAGCTGCACTGTGGGCCTGGCAAGCACGTGTGCTTTGAGCATTACCGTGGGGGCATCGAGTACAGTTGTGACTGATGGGGGATATGGATATGAAGCGTTTCCCGATATAACCCGGCTGCAAGATGGTCGATTGATGGCCGTTTTCTACGAAGGCTACAGCCATATATCGCTGCCGAACGCGAGCTATCCCTATGGCGGACGGATTATGGCGGTTACGTCGTCGGACGAAGGGGTTACGTGGGGATCGCCCAGTGTCGTGTGTGACAGCCCCGTGGATGACCGCGATCCGCAGATCACCCAGTTGTCTGATGGTCGCTTGCTCTCGACGTTCTTCCTATACAACAGCAGTTATCAAGTTCTGGGGGTATATTATGTCGAATCGAATGACGGCGGAGTCACTTGGTCCGCTCCGCAGATGTTGGCGCCGGCGCCCTACGCGGTAAGTTCCCCCGTACGCCAACTGTCCAGCGGCCGACTCATTGAAGGGCTCTATTATTCCATCGGACAACAGTGCGGCGCGGTAATACTAAGCGACGATAACGGCTACACATGGAGTTCGCCGATCGACATCCCCAACAACACCGGCTTATTACTTGACGCTGAGACCGACGTGATCGAGTTGGCTGACGGCAGCCTTTGGGCCGCCGAGCGGTCCAGCAACAACCTCCTCCACTACGCCACATCCATCGACGAGGGCCAAACATGGAGCGAATCGCTGCCTTTGGATTTCCGTGCTGATGCTCCCTATTTGCTGCGAGTCCAGGACGACATAATTCTAATGGGTTATCGCGGCTACAATGACTATGGAGTGCAATACACAGCCTTACGCTACAGCCTCAACGAAGCCGCGACGTGGAGTTCGCCGATCACCATCGACAGCGTCAACGGCGCGTATGTGTCAATGGTAGAACTGAACGACGGATCGGTATTGGCTGTTTACTATGAAGAGGGTGCCGGGTCGGATATTTGCGCCCGGGTAATTACGATTACTCCAATTACAGTTGTGCCCAATACTACGCCATTGTTTGATTCAATGGAAAGCTACACAACCGGCGAAGGAATGCTGGTTGACGGTTCGTACGATTGGTTCAAGGGGCTGAATGGTTCATCGCCGGGCGCGAGTAGTAACTCTGCCGCGCTGGACATCGTTACCGGCGGCATAAGCTCGGCCGCGCGCTGCGCCGGAAACAGCACTCATACTAACACATGGACCGGATCAGCACTGGAATTTGAGCCTATCTCCCGAGGGACGGTGGACGTTAGCGTATTGGTATATGCCGGTTATGCGAGTCGTTTTGTGATTTATGTCCAAGGTGATGGTTTGATGGGCTCTGCTGATGGTTACGTATGGCTGCAATTGTATCCGGACGCTTATGACAGAACCTATTCACGCCTTCGCGGCCTAGGTCATGACATAAGTAGCGAAGGTGACGATATCGACGGTTTCGGATGGGTCGAGGTTGATATTAACATGGATTTTGACAATAGTACCATTGTTACGCGTTGGCGTGACGTGGACGATTCTACCGGCGGATCGCTGGGTGATTGGCACGTTATGCAATCAGCCAACGTGTTGCCGTTCCTTGCTTTTGATTATGTCGAACTAACCGGACTTACATGGAGCGAGCATCAGTATTTTGATAATCTGACTGTAACCCATACTCCCCCGGCGATACCAACGACCTGCGCTGAAGCAATAGCCGCCGGCTACGGCCTGGCGGGAGACTTCAACGACGACTGCCGTATTAATCTTCTGGATCTCGCTATGTTAGCTGAAAACTGGCTGCGTTGTATCGACCCGACAGATAATAGTTGTGAGCGCCCTTGGTGGGAATAACTAACGTTAGCCCCCGAACTTTACGTTCGGGGGTTAGAACTCATTGCCGATACTAATCCCAACCAATCACCTGTCCCCATTTATACTCATGCCCAGCCCCTGGCAACTAATCGTTTCGCGTCTTTCGCGTCTTTCGCGGTTAAAACCTCCCTGACCGTATCGCCGGCATCTTGCCGGCTCCCCTGACCTTTTGCTCCAATCGTGCCATCGACATATCCCCCTGCCCCATCGCCCCGCCCCTGGCGGACAAATTCTTATTAGTGTCTATTAGTGGTTCTCTTAATTTTCGCGTCTTTCGCGTTTTTCGCGGTTAAAACCTCCCTGACCTCTCCGCCTACATTGTGCTTTCGACAAACCCCCTGTGCTTAATCCGTGCCCCTGGCAGCTAATTCTCATTCGAGAGCATTCGTGCCCATTCGTGGTTCTCTTATTTTCGTGTCTTTCGCGTCTTTCGCGGTTAACACCTCCCTGACCTCTCGCTACAATTGTGCCATCGCCATACCCCCTGCCCCATCGCCTAGCCCCTGGCAGCTATCTTTTTTTCGCGTCTTTC
>JAFGKT010000016.1 GCA_016928435.1 Sedimentisphaerales bacterium
CTAACGATGAGACAATACGTAAAATCTCATCCAAATATTACCTGGGCAAAAACCTAATTTCGGGCAACACGCCCTCTCAGCCCATGCCGCATCATTTCTTCCCCGGCACTTCCAATCCCAACTCACGCAATACCTTCTTCATGTCATCCCAAACACGCCGGCGATTATCCTGCGAATAGTTCCGCAGCAGATAAGCCGGGTGATAAGTTGCCAACAACTTGATCGGCTCAGCTCCTTCGCCCGGCACATACTCATAAAATCTGCCCCGCAACTGACCGATAGGCGTAGTTACCTGCAAAAGCGTCCGCGCCGCGTGAGCCCCCAAAGCCACAATAATCTCCGGCTCTATCACCCGCAACTGCTCATGCAGAAAACCTTCACAATTCATAATCTCTTCTTTTTGCGGATCGCGATTGTCAGGCGGCCGACATTTCAGAATATTACCAATGAAAACTTCCTCACGAGATAACCCCATGGCATTGATAATATCGTCAAGCAGCTTACCAGCCCGACCCACAAAAGGCAACCCCTGCTCATCTTCGCTTGCCCCCGGCGCCTCGCCCACAAACACCAAACGCGCGTGGGGATTGCCTTGCCCCGGAACCACTTTAATTCGCGTTTGCGCCAAGTCGCACTTACGGCATTGGCTAACCAGTTGGGCGATTTCTTCCAATCGCTGTTGCTTGTTCTTGATGGTCTCAGCCTCCTTTTTCGCTCCGATACCCATAGGCAGCCAACGCCCACCCAGAAAACGCTCACTTTCCAATTGCCCCAATAGTGAATCCTTCAGTCTTTCCGCGTCAATCCGCTCGGGCATCACCGGTTCTCCTGCTTAGATATTCGATAAACGTTCATACTCTCGCAATCACCAATAAACCTCAATAATGCCTTTATTCGTGCTTATCTTTCGCGGCTTTTCGCGATTAATAATTCTCTGACCTATCTTCTTCCTGACGCTCACCGACTAACCCACTTCTGCCGTTATCATGCCCCTGGCAGCTATATTAGTGAATATTCGTGTCCATTCGTGGTTCTCTTAATTATGAACGTTATGAACACTTTAGATATTCGATAACGCCCCAAATTGCATCTCGTAAAGCTGGCGATACAATCGGCAACTATCCAGCAATTCCTTATGTGTCCCCTGAGCGATTATCTCACCTTCGTTAAGAACCACAATCATATCCGAATCAATAACCGTACTCAGTCTATGAGCGATAATAAAAGACGTCCGGTTCTTCGCGAAATCAGACAACGCCTTCTGAATCTTTGCTTCGCTGTCGGAATCAATCTGACTGGTCGCTTCATCAAAAATCAAAATCGCCGGGTCACGCAAAATCGCCCGCGCAATCGCCAATCGCTGCAATTGCCCGCCGCTAAGCGTCACCCCTTGTTCGCCCACAATCGTTTGGTAACCTTTCGTGGTCTGTGTAATAAACTCATGAGCGTAAGCACTCTTGGCTGCCGCGATAACCGCCTCTTCACTGGCGTTAATATCACCATAAGCGATGTTCGCCAGAATCGTATCGTTAAACGTAATAGTCCGTTGCGGCACAATCCCAATCTGTTCCCGAAGACTCGCGAAAGTTACATCCGCGATGTTTTGCCCGTCGATATAAATCGCACCCTTCGTCGGCGAATAAAAACGTGGAATCAAATTCAATAACGTACTCTTACCCGAACCGTTTGGCCCGACAACCGCCACCGTCTGCCCAGCGTCAACCGTCAAATTCACATTACGCAGCACCTCAACGTCACTGTCCGGATACGAAAAGCTTAAATCGCGAATCTCCAGACTGCGACTCAGAGGCCCCAGAACCTTCGCGTTAGCAACCTCACGCTCTTGAGGCATATCCAACATGTTGAAAACTCGTTGAGACGCAGCGTCTGCTGTCTGCATCCGCGGATACACATTCGACAACTTACGCCCCGAATCAGCTATTGATGCCAATAAAAACACTATCACAAAAAACTTACTCGGCTCCATCTGGCCGTCCATGATCCATTGCACCGCGAAAACCATCCCCGCGCAAGCCGCCCCAATACCCAAAGACTCCAGCAACGGACCGCTCAGAGCGTCAATTTTGCCTATACGCAATTGCTGACGAAGCAAGGCTCGATGAATCGCGCCGAACTTAACTTCCTCAAATTCTTCCCGATGATATCCCTTTACCACCCGCAAACCCTGCAAACTGTCACGCAAATGCTCGATCATCAGAGACCAGCTTTCCAGATGCCTGCGCGTCGCCCGTTTAATCTTACGCCCCAAAGTATGGAATACCCACCCAGCCGGAGGTGCAGCCAACATAACAATCAACGTCATTTGCCAATTGATCGTCATCGCCATCACTAGCAGCATAATAATCTTGAACGGTTCCATAACCGCTTTGCCCAGGATAGTCATTACCCCCGTCATAATATAGATAGTATCTTGCACAAATCGACTTGTTGTGTCGCTCGTACCCTCCGAACTAAAATGCCCTAGAGGAAAACGCACAACATTGTGATACATGTCCTGACGCAAATGCATCATGCTGCTGAAAGAAACCTTCGACACCAAATAACCATGCACAAAAGTAAAAGCGCAACGCAATAAAGTTGCTATTAACAGTATCAGAATTATCAGCAAGATGGATTTTTCACGAAAGTCACTGCTCTGATCTCGCGGCACCTTGCCCAATAGCCAAAAAGCGGTGTCAGCGTAAAAAGGCCTGGCCTCCATAGGTAAAACAACCGCCCGTGGTTCTGCGTTTTCCACACCGGCCGGCTCAACCGTCAATACCACAGCCGCCTCGTCCGGAGCTTCAGCTATAAGCCGCAGCAATTCCGCCCGCGTCCCGTAAACCACTTCACCGTCACCAATCTGCACACCCGTAACAACTTCGTTCAACAACAGCCCCGATTGCGCCGCTTCGCTCAGCGGATCAATCTTCGCAGGCTGTAACGGAAAATCTATTATGTTACCGCTGCTGTCCTCCAGAACCTGAGCCGACTGAAACTCAACACCGCTGCGATGTTTGATAATCCCTCGATAAACCCAGCCGTGCAGCCCCTCTTCGTTTATCATTACCTTCATCAAAGGCAGCATCGAAACCAGCGTCGTCGAGTACAGCGTCGCCGCCAGCAACGCGCACAACACCAACGCCAAAACCGAACGCCAGTACATAAAAACATAAGGCAAAGCCCGTCGAAAGTGTTTCATAAATGCTCTCTGAAAAGACCAATATCAGTGAAAAACCAGCCATAATCTCTAGCAGAATAAGCTCTTATCGTCAAGAACCGTTTCTCCTGGCAATATCCGCCCTACAATGCTAACATCAACATTTTTGTTGACGAAAACCCCATTTTCGGCGATATAAGTGCTGTTTATCAATAGTTTTGCAGAATGCAACCGTATATGAAAGTCCACTTATGAAAATCAATCTTTCCAGTCCGGACATTACTCAAGCCGAGATCGACGCTGTAGTAGCCGTACTCAGCACCAACCAGCTTAGCCTGGGCCCCAAATTGCCTCAGTTTGAAGCCGATTTCGCCCGGTACATCGGCAGAAAGCACGCCATAGCCGTCAATAGCGGAACCAGCGCTCTCCAACTGATACTCCAGGCAGCAGGCATAGGCCCAGGCGACGAGGTCATAACCACTCCGTTCAGCTTTATTTCTACCAGCAACGTCATTCTAATGGTCGGTGCCACCCCTGTATTCGTAGATATCGACCCAGATACCTACAACATCGACTCCCAAGCCATCGCCGCCAAGATTACCCCCAAAACCAAAGCCGTTATGCCCGTCGATGTGTTCGGCAACCCCGCTGGTATCGACACCGCCTACGACGTCGCTACCCAAAACAACCTTATATGTATCGAAGACTCCTGCGAGGCCCTCGGCAGCGTAGTCAACGGTCGCAAAGCCGGCACGCTTGGACTCGCCGGCGCTTTCGCCTTCTATCCCAATAAACAAATGACCACCGGTGAAGGCGGCATAATCCTCACCGATGACGATCAAATCGCCGCACTGTGCAAATCCTTACGTAACCAAGGCCGCGATGCCGACGCCGGTTGGCTCGCTCACGCCCGATTGGGTTACAATTACCGCCTCTCCGACATCAATTGCGCCCTAGGTATCGAACAGCTAAAACGCGTCGATTCCTTTGTCGCCAAACGCAGCCAAGTCGCCCAATGGTATCAGCAAGCCCTCGCCGACGAATCCCGCGTTGTTGTCCCCACTGAGCCCGACAATTGCCGAATGAGCTGGTTTGTGTTCGTCGTGCGTCTGCAAGATCAATTTAACGCCCAACAGCGCAACGCCGTTATCGACATACTCCGAGAACAAGGCATTGGTTGCAGCAATTACTTTACCCCCATTCATCTTCAGCCGTTTATGGTCGAAAAATTCGGCTACAAGCTCGGCGATTTTCCCATCACCGAAAACGTCTCCCAGCACACCATTGCTCTGCCTTTCTACAACAACCTAACCCAATCGCAAGTTGCCACCGTCGCCGAAGCCCTAACCAAAGCCATCGATACCGCGACCGCCCGTTAGTCTCAAAGCTTAACTCCCAAGTACCAAGGTACTAAATCATGAGTAAATTTATCATAGAACCATCCGCCCGAATAAAACGACTCCCCCCATACCTGTTTGGCAAACTCAATGCCTTCAAATACGCCAAACGCCAGGCAGGCGTCGACATTATCGATCTCGGCATGGGCAATCCCATGGACCCAACCCCCGAAATCGTCGTCGAAAAGCTCGCTCAAGCCGCCCGCGACATCCGCAACCAACGTTACAGCACCGTCCAAGGCGTCTTCAACCTTCGGCGGGAAATGGCCCGAAAGTACGAAGCCAAATGGAACGTCTCACTCGACCCCGAAACCGAAATCCTCGCCACCATCGGCTCTAAAGAAGGTTTCAGCCATACTTGCCTAGCGCTGTTGGGCCCCGGTGATACCGCCGTCGTAGGCGATCCCGCATTTCCTATCCACGTTTACGCCGTCGCCCTCGCAGGCGGAAACGTCATCAGTGTCCCGCTAGGCGCCGACCAGGCGTTCCTCGATCGAATCGCCTCCGTCTGCGAAAACCTCTATCCCAAACCCAAGCTGATGATCCTAAACTATCCCCACAACCCGTCAGCTATCACCGTCGAACCCGCTTTCTTCGACGAGGTCGTCAAACTCGCCAAAAGGTTCGGCATCATCGTCATCCACGACTTCGCCTACGGCGAAACCTGCTTCGATGGTTACAAAGCTCCCAGCTTCCTCTCCGCAAAAGGCGCTAAAGACGTAGGCGTCGAGTTCACTACCTTGAGCAAACCATACAACATGGCCGGATGGCGCGTAGGGTTCTGTGCCGGCAATAAAGAAATCGTCAATGCCCTCCTAACCGTCAAAGGATATTACGACTACGGCATCTTCCAAGCCATACAAATCGCTTCCATCGTCGCCATGCGCCACGGCAATAAAGCCATAAAAGAACAAGCCGAGAAGTATCAAACCCGACGCGACCTAGTATGCGACGGCCTGGACAAAATCGGCTGGCAAACCGAACGGCCCCGAGCCTCAATGTTCGTCTGGACCAAAGTCCCTGAAGAACACCTACGCGGCATGAGTACCTTAGACTACGCTCTCGACCTCATGGAAAACGCCGAGGTCGCCGTCGCGCCCGGCAGAGCGTTTGGCGAAAACGGCGAAAACTACCTCCGTATCGCACTCGTCGAAAACGAACAAAGACTCCGCCAAGCCCTAAAACAAATCGACCGCTTCGTCCATAGCAAACCAAAACGACGAACCCGTTCTATCAAGCGGTAAAGGACTAAAACGCGCAAAAAAGAGAGTGTCATTCCCGCGTAGGCGGGAATCCAGGTAAATAGTTTCGCCGAAGGCGAATCCACTTTCTTTAATTCATCAGCGAATGCCTCCACAGAAACTACGTGCCTACATCATGCCCCAACTAACCAATCAACAAAAAATCGACCAACTCCTCCTACCAGCCGTCCAATCCCCAGCTCAATATATAGGCGGAGAGTTCAACCAAATCCGCAAAGACTTTTCCCCTAATATGGTCCGCCTCGCCCTGGCCTTCCCCGACACCTACGCCGTCGGCATGAGCCACCTGGGTCTATCCATCCTCTACCACACCGTCAACCAAATGCCCAACGCCCTCGCCGAGCGCGTCTTTTGCCCCTGGATCGACGCCGCCGACATTATGCAAAAGGAAAACATCGACCTATTCACGTGGGAAACCCGCGCCGCCGTTCGTGACTTCGACATACTCGGCATAACCATCCAGCACGAACAAGCATTCAGCAATATCCTGCTCCTGCTCGACCTCGCCCACATTCCCTTCCGCAGCGAACATCGCACCAACGACGACCCCTTAGTCATTGGTGGCGGACCCATCGCTGACTGCTGCGAACCCGTCGCTGATTTCTTCGACGCCATCATTCTAGGCGACGGCGAATACGCTCTCCCAGAATTCATCAACGCCTATCAACAGCTCCGCCCGCAAAACCTCCCTCGCCGCGAACTGCTCCACCAACTGGCTCGTCGTTTTCCCTGGCTCTACGTCCCCCAACTCTACCGTTGCGATTATGCCCCCGACGGCACGCTCACCCAATGCGCTCCCACCGAACCAGACATCCCTGCCTGTGTCCAACGCGCCCAAGTCCCCGACCTCGACGCCGCCCCGTTTCCCACCGCGCCTATCATTCCTCACACCGAAGCCATACATAACCGCATCGCCATCGAAATCATGCGCGGCTGTCCAGGCCGCTGCGCCTTCTGTCACGCCGGCCACACCAAAGGCAAACTACGTTGCCGCAGCGTCGAAAAAATCCTCGACATCGCCCAGCAAAGCTACCACGCGACCGGCCATGACACCATATCCCTGCTCAGCCTATCAACCAGCGACTACCCCCAACTCGCCCAACTAGCCCAAAAACTCTACGACCAATTCGCCGACTGCCACGTTAGCATTTCCCTGCCGTCACTTCGTGTTGACAAACAGCTCTACGAAGTACCCGCCCAAGTTGCCGGAGTACGCAAAGAGGGCCTGACTGTCGCCGTCGAAGCAGCCTCCGACAAAATCCGCCTGGCGATTGGCAAAAAAATAACCGACCAAGACCTCCTCGCAACCATGGCTGCCGCCTTCCAACAAGGATGGCGCAAAGTAAAACTCTACTTCATGATCGGATTCCCCCACGAAACCCAACAAGACATCATGGGCATCCTCGACCTCGCATCCCGCATCAGTCGCCTAGGCAAACAATTCCTCGGTGCCCCAGCATACGTCAATGCCGCCGTCTCTTGGCTCGTACCCAAACCACACACACCATTTGCCTGGATCGAGCAACCCACCCTGGAATACTATCAAAAAGCCAAAAACGACCTCATCTCCGCCAAACTCTCCCAGAAAGGCGCCAATGTCAATCTCAAATTCCATCACATGGAACGCTCTATCCTCGAAGGCGTCTTCTCCCGAGGCGACCGCCGCCTCTCAGCAGTCATCGAACACGCCTACCACAACGGCGCCCGCTTCGATGCCTGGAACGAATGCTTCGATTACCAACTCTGGTTCGACAGCTTCACCGCCTGCGACATCGACCCCGCCTTCTATTGCCGCCCCCGCGCCGCTGACGAAATCCTACCATGGCACCACCTAGCCGGCAACAACCACCCAACCCTCTACCGCCGCCTCCAAAAAATCAACACCATCCTCAAATCCGATTCCCCCAAACACATCACAAATTAGCCCTCCTGTCAGGGGGTTTTAACTTTCGTCACTATTGTGCCACAGACTAATTCCCCTGTGCCCCCGAAAATGCCAACACCCCCACTCACCAAAAAACTCCCAATTCCCACCTTGACACAATCTCCCACAAGTCCTACCCTACCCACGTAGATTCGTCACCACCAACAATCCGGTAGGGTGGGCCATGCCCACCATCCCTGACTCAATCAGGAGTACTTCTCATGACCGCCATCAGCGAATACATCCTCACCCCAAGCCCCAAAACCATCACCGCCCAGCCAGGCCAACTATTCCTGCCCAACCAAGGCCTAATCGCCTGCCCCCAAAACCCCGACACCCTGCTCCCCATCGCCCTGCGTCTCCAGCAAAACCTCCAACCCAGCTCATGGTCCATCTCCGCCATCAACGACCCCGCCGCAACTATTGTCCTTCTGCTCGATCCCCAAGCCAACATCCTCCCCCAAGGCTATCACCTAAACATCACCACCCAACAAATCCAGATCACCGCCTCCGACCCAGCAGGCATATTCTACGCCGTCGCCACCCTCAACCAAATCCTCCAACAGTCTAACGCCACCATCCCTGCCTGCCGCATCCAAGACGCACCCGACTTCCCCGTCCGAGGCGTCATGCTCGACGTTTCTCGCGACAAAGTCCCCACCCTCGATACCCTCTACCAACTCATCGACCAACTCGCCCAATGGAAAATCAACCACGTCGAACTCTACACTGAACACACTTTCGCTTATCGCAACCACCGCCGCGTCTGGGCCCAAGCATCGCCCCTCACCAGCACCGATATCCTCAAACTCGACGCTTATTGCCGTGACCGTTTCGTCGAACTCACCGCCAACCAAAACTCGTTCGGCCATTGCGAACGCTGGCTCCAATATCCCGAATACCGCTCCCTAGCCAATTGCCCCGACGGTTGCACCCTGAACGGCGAACACAGAGACGCATTCTCACTCGACCCAACCAACCCCAAAGCCCTCCAACTGCTCGACGAACTATACTCCGAACTCCTGCCCCATTTCACCAGCGACAAATTCAACGTTGGATGCGATGAAACCTTCGACCTAGGACAGGGCAACACCGAAACTATCTGCAAAGAAAAAGGCAAGTACAACGTTTATTTCGATTTCCTCCTACAAATCCAAAAACTCGTCAAAAAGCACAATCGCAAAATGCTCTTCTGGGGCGACATCATCCTCGAACACCCCGAGCTAATCCCCGAACTGCCCAAAGACATAATCGCGCTAAACTGGGGCTACGAAGCCGAACATCCCTACGAAAAACAATCCCCGCTATTCGAACAGGCAGGCGTGGAATTCTACGTCGCGCCCGGCACCTCCTCCTGGGGATCAATCATAGGTCGAACCGATAACTGCATCGCCAACCTCAAAAAAGCCGCCGTGCAAGGCCTTAAACATAACGCCACCGGATACCTCAACACCGATTGGGGCGATAACGGACATTGGCACTATCTCCCTATCAGCTACCTCGGATTCCTCGCCGGCGCCGCGTTCTCCTGGAATAGCGCCGCGCATCAAGACGACAACTTCATCGACGCCCTTAACCGCCACGCCTTCCGCGACCAAGCCAACGTCATGGGCCGACTAGCCCACGATCTAGGAAATGCCTACCTCCACAGCGGCGCCTTCTTCCACAACTACACCGCAATCTACCATTTCCTAGCCTTCTTAGAAAAAGAACCCCCTAAGGGCGTCACCACCAAAACCCTCCAAACCACCATCGACTACATCGACCAAACCATCGCTCCCTTAGCCAACGCCCGCATGGATCGCCCTGATGCCTTCTTAATCACCGATGAGTTCCGCAACAACACCGCTCTGGCTCGCCACGCCTGCCAGGTCGGCATCGCCCAAATCGACCAAAAACTAAACGACACCGCCACCCGCCAAAACCTCCAAGCACAACTCGACCAAATCATAGGCCGACACCAAACCCTATGGACCGCGCGCAACCGCACCGGAGGCCTGCAAGACAGCATCAAAAAACTACAAATACACCTCCAAACCACCTAACCCACAAAAAACCAACCACAACGTTATCCGGATTTATGCCGGGGGTCAGAACACCAACCGAAAACATAATCCCACAATGCCATCGCCAACCAACCACGTACCGCCGACCGGGTGGCACCCTTTCGCGAAGCTAAAGGGTGTTCTCAACACAATGATACTGTCATTCCGTACTTGATCCGGCATCCTCCCTCACCCATCAAACCAACCCGCCTTCAGCAAACCCCGTAAACAATGCGACTGACCCTGTTCGTAGGTTTCGCAGATTATACCCTCCTTCCTGCACAACCAGAATGGGTACCCCCAGCATACCCAGCCGCTTACCTATCTTTCGCAGCGTCCCCGCCGTCAAACAAAAACTACCGGTCGGATCATTTTTGAGAACATCAAAACCTATACTCACCACCAGAAAGTCAGGCCGAAAACGCACCACACAGTCAACTGCCTTCGCGAACGTCGCAAGATATCCTGATTCGTCCGTGCCTTCCGGAAGAGGAAAATTCCGATTGTAACCCAGCCCATTACCTTCGCCTGTCTCATTGGCAAAACCGCTGAAATACGGAAACGAGTAGTCCGGATGGCCATGCACTGAAACAGTCAGAACATCACAGCGATTGTAGAATATGTCCTGAGTGCCGTTGCCGTGATGAAAATCAATATCCAGCACGCAAGTACGCCCATGTTGGCTAAGCTGATGGGCCGCGATGGCGGCGTTGTTAAAATAACAAAAGCCTCCATACACTTTCCGCTCCGCGTGATGCCCCGGAGGACGACAAACCGCGTACGCCAAACGGCTTCCACCCATCACTTCTTCCATCGCCGTCAATGCAACATCAACCGACGCCCGCGCCGCTTCGTAGGCGTTACGATTCAAAGGCGTACACGAATCAATACAATAATAACCTGCCTGCACCGGCAATGCCTTGGGCCGGCGGTCAGGTCGGCGGATCGGAAACGTGTCCGGATACACCGAATTCGTCGCCGAAAGCTTTGTACAAACCACCTTCAGAAAATTTACAAAATCGCGATCATGTACCGCCAGTATCGGCTGCTCACTGAACCGTTTCGGAGGCACCGTTGTAAAAACTTCCAGGCCCGATACCGCCTCCACCAACGCTGGAACCCGCGCCGGCCGCTCAAAATACCCGCGACTCGCTACATGGTGGTTCAGGTGTTTTTGACCGCTAACCAGTACAAATGGCTTTTGAAGTCGCCCCGTTATCACCGGACGCGACTGCTCCGAACTGCGAAAATACCGCCCAGGACGTAACTGCACCGGGTCGTCTATAAAAGACTCCACTACCCGTTCCACATAAGACTGATCCACCACCTCACGGAACCGCAGTTGCAGTATCCAACGTACCGCCGAACGCGCCTCCGATCGGCTCAAAACCTCCGTGCGATTCAGATCGTCAAACAACAGATAGGCCGTTGTCAGCGGTTCGCCCACAGGCATATGATAGTCGTTGTTGATTAACGGCCGAGCCCCGTAATATTCATAAAAACGCATACGCTTTCGACGCTCCGCTAGATCCGCCTCATCCTTGGCGAACTCAGCTTCATCCGGATCAACCTCAACATACAAACCCCTGGAACCGATCCCCTGGCAATATTCTCGAGTTGCCTCATACAACGCGCCTCCGATGCCGCCGCCACGCAAATCCCTGCGAACCGCTAGGTAGTCCAAAAAGCTGCTGTTGCTTTCCTTTAGATGCAGAACTAGAGAAAACCCGTTCACTTTCCCCAAAGATGTTTCTGCTACCAGTAGTACCGTCAAATACTTCGGACCAAACGGGTCCTGCAGCAACGCCGGTATCTTTTCCGCACGTTCAGCCAGGTCAGGAAAATTCTGCCGGAATATCTGCTTCGCCTGCTCAACCCGGTCCCGACTTATTGGCAACGCCACATCATGAATGCAACGAATACGAATCATCCTGGCCTCACCCAAATAAAAGGGGTCAGAAGCACCAAGCTTGTTATCCTACCAAACTCACCACACAACAATATACGCTCAACTATCACCAAAAGCAACAACCAACTCCGTACCGCCGACATCCTCCCGGCATCCCTGAAGCCCCGCGACCCCCCCCAAAAAAACCTCCATCACCGCCACCAATCCCCATGTAGGGTACGCAACTTGTTTGCACACGCGGAAACTTCTAAACGAGTCTTTGGTAATGCGAACTTCGTCGAAATATCCCACCGCTATCCGCGTAGAATTCACCATCGATACTATACACACCATCTTGGCACTGGGTGTAGGCCGAATCACAACTCGGATGATAGCTTTTCATAAGAGCCCAATTTTTATAATTCTGATGGCCGTTGGATTCCAGAACTCCTATTTTCATGCCGGGCAATAACGGCAACCGGGCGGCAACGTTCTTATTCCAATCAACCAGAATAGGATTTACCGTCAAATCAGCACAAAAACACGGCAACTGCTTTTCGTGAGCAATCTTGGCTATCTTCAAACTCATGCTCAGTGTCTTGGCTATGGGCTTTAATGCTATCGCGCCATAACCCAACTCTATCAGCTCGATCACATCCTCATCTGAATGGGCACTTTCATCGGCAGCCAACGTCGCCGGGATATCAGAAACATCAACCTTGTATTCCTCAGCAAAAGGCTCTTCCATAAGGACGATTCGCTCCAGAGCGCCAATCTCTCGGGCACAGTCAAGAAACTTCATGAGCCTTGCTTTGGTATCATATCTGCCATTGGCATCGAAGTAATACGGGATATGGCCTGAATCGGTATAGGGAATTTCGATCTCTTTCACAGCTTTATGAATCTCTCTCATTCGCTGACAATCCCATTCCAGCATCTTGTCCAGATTGCCGTCGTTATCGGGGTCCGAGCCGATTTTTATCTTGAGAAAAAAATAACCAGCATTCACAGCTTCTATAATTTTCTCTATCGGCACACCATAACTCATCAGAGGGATACCCGCTAGCTTATCATGACGACAAGACAGAGATGATCTAAACTCGTTCGGCAGCATATCATCAAAACTGCTTATGTCGTTCTCATCGCAATACAACATCCACGCGGCATTGTCAACGGCGACCAAGGCATTAAGTGCAAAAGTTAAACGAAGCTCGGGATTGTTAGTTATTTCTTTTGCGTATTCATAGGTTATCGGCAAGAGCTTATCGAGCAAATCCAACGGTGTTTCCCATTCAATGTCGAGGGCGGATTGTGCGGCAAACGATGTCGTCTGAAACATCATCGAATTACCCTCTGATTCGGAGTTATTGACAAATACCGAGGCGTCTGACCACAAAATACTTTGGGTGCCCAACCCCAGACCTGTGTGCCCTTTGCCGTTTTCCAATTTGACAATGCTCTGCCACAGTTCACTAAGATAGCCGCCCTTAAAACCAAAAGGCGCCAGCAATGGCTCTCTTTCAAAATTACAGTTACTTTTGGTTATCTTCACAAAGCCCTCTTATCCTGTTTATTTTGTAATTCTATTGCCAATGTTTGCTAAAACCTTTTCAGATGCTTCCAAACAGTGATGTCGCGTTGTTCTGCAAAATATTCGCTTTTACATCTTGTTCGACCTCTGCTGCGTAAACCTTATGCAGTTGACTCTGGAATGTGCGGCAGGGAACATCCGATCCAAACAAAACACGCTGTGAACCGCAATGCCGAACCGCGCATTCGACAGAGCCTCGACTAGCTGGAAAACCAGAAACATCAGTGTAAATATTAGATTGGTCCGCGACAGCCTTGAGGGCCTTTTCCCACGACCCACCCAAGTGCGCCATAATAATCTTTGCTTGGGGCACCTTTTGGCTCAGTCGGACAACTTCAGTGGGGCTCAGTTCCCCCTTCAATTGGCCGCCGTGTCGAAAAAAACAATGTATTAGGACAGGAAAGTTTTCTTCAGCACCTCTCTCCAGAATCGGCAGACAGATATCACTGGAACCGTTTTCATCTTTCAAAGAAATCCACAATTTGACGCCCACGAAAAACCGATTCGACACCCACTTGTCCAGTTCCGGTTGCCAAGAGGCATGATTGGGATTGAGGTAAACGTATCCCCGCAAGTTCTTCGGCATCTTACAGCAGAGTGCAAACACATCTTCGTTCGCCTGGGCAATATCCTTTTCGTCGGGATAGTCCAGCCAGCTATCCCGCCCCAAACTAGAGATAAAAACCTTACCCACATTATTGACACGCATACTCTGGACCATTTTGTCCAAGAGGCCTTCGTCGCCGACTACCGGAAGATGGCCGTGAACATCAATAATCTCATTGGCCATTTGTCAATTCCTTCAGGGCCCGTTCCATTCGTTCAGCCGCTTCAGCAATATCAGCTTCCTTGTGGGAATAGTTCACATAGGGAACGCAATACAACGACAAGCCGTTTCTGTAGCAAGCACCATAAAAAGGCAGTACTGCCGCGGGGTCTTTGAACTGAAAAGCCGGACATACTGGAAATCCTTCTATACTCGCAGCCATCCCGTATTTCTCGAACAACGTGTTTACTCGCTGCATGAACGACCTTCCAGTATCCCAGAGATGCTTGATCACGTCTTTTTCGCGGTAAAATTGCAGTACCGCCTTCATTGCCGCCAGTGAAAGGGTTTCCCCGCCGAATGTCGATGAAATGCCAAGGCTTTTTGCTGAATCGATCAGATCGCCCTTGCCCAGATATGCTGAGATCGGCATACCGTTGGCCATGCCCTTACTGAACACCGCCATGTCCGGCATGAAATCGAAATACTCATGCGCTCCGCCAATAGCAAGCCGAAAACCGGTCACAATTTCGTCCATAATCATCAAGACGCCGTATTCTTGGGTCAGCTTCCTTAACGCAGGCAAAAAAACTTTGCCCAGTTCGATATCCGGATAACTGCTTGCGATAACCACCGCCGCAACATCTTTGCCGTTATGTTCAAAATAATCCTTCC
Source organism: Sedimentisphaerales bacterium (assembly GCA_016928435.1). Lineage (GTDB taxonomy): Bacteria > Planctomycetota > Phycisphaerae > Sedimentisphaerales > SM23-30 > JAFGKT01. The sequence goes on from JAFGKT010000016.1 coordinate 14,709, forward strand.
ATGGATCGATGTCACCCCATGGCAGCGACACGTGCAACGCTGAAACCTCCGGCGGTACACCGTTGCTCGGCTGGCTCAATGCAATACCCTGCGGACAATTGGCGCTTAGACTCAAAGTGTTAAGCCATCCGTTGTATCCGCAGTTCAGAATCTTATTTCTTCCCGTGGCATTGCGGGCGATCTTCACACATGCCGCTACCGCCTCGCCTCCGGTCTTAAGAAACCGCACCCGCTCAGCACACGGGATGGCATTGACAAGCCCTTCAGCAACCTCTCCTTCCAGAGGATGAGGATGACCAAAAACAATACCGCACTTCAACTGCTCGCTGATGGCCTGGTTAATTTCCTCGACGGCATACCCTAATGTAACCGGGCCTAGTCCGTTGCGAAAATCAATATATTCATTGCCGTCAAGATCCCAGACACGACAGCCTTTACCCTTGGCAATAAGAGCCGGCTCGGAATCTTCCATTATAGGTGCCTTGGAAGAAGTAGAACTACCATAGGCAAGATAGGCCAAACTGCGTTGATATTGCTTTCGCGATACGCTTTCCACATTACTCATTTCTAATCCTTGTATTTCTCAATTGACAAATCTTTTGCGATAATCGATGCAACATCGTCACCACTCAACATGCTGTTCCTTAGATTACTAAGCGTCGCGCCGCGATAGAGAATCGGCACCTGCGAACCGAAAACAAACGCCTCTGTACCCCATTGCTCAATGATGGTTTCCATGGAGTAAAAACCGCTATCAAAAGCTGACACGTCAAAGTACACATCGGTGGGGGGGGTAGCAAATTCATTTTGTATCTCTACAGGCGTAAAATTATTCAGAACCACCCGCACGTCATGGCCGTTTGCCGTCAAGCAACTTATATCCGATAAACTCAACGCCTTAACGCCAAGGCTCACGCTCTGAAAACGTGGTTCCTCAATTTGCTTGGCAACAAATAGCATCAGTTTCTTCTGAGCGAGAATATCCAGCAGTCGTCGGCAATACGATGAATCCAAATCGTACCCATGATAGTTCGGCAGAATCCGTACCCCCGCTGCCCCCATCTCACTGTAAACCGCGATATCCTTTTCAAATGTCTCCACGCTAAGGTCAATAATAGCCAATGGCTTCAGACGCTCAGCATAAGAATTACACCGTTGAATAAATGCGACATTCGCATCGGTAGCTTCCTTGCGAAAAACCGAACCGATATCGGTAACATAACCTTCAGCAATTCCATCAGCGTCCATTTCTCTTATCAGATCTTCAAGATCGAACCTGTCGGGATTCCCAAAGGGATAATGCCCCGCGAAACAAAAATAATCTACAATCTTTAGCTGACCATGCGAATTCATAATAGGGTAAACCAAAGGCAAAGAATTCTGAGTTCCTATTAACCAAACCAACGCCGTCTTAAAAAATCGCTACCTAATAATGTCATAAATCCTAACACTTCCGAATTATATTACCAAACAAAATACAAGTCAAATCCAAAATAATTCCCTCACCTAAACAAAAACCTTCGCTAACCACCCAACAACAATTACTGTTAGTCCCCGAACTTCACGTTCGGCGGTTCGAACTCACTGAAGCCAAATCCTTTTGGGACGCATTCTTCCACATATTCGGCATCAGCCGCCGCCGCATCGTTTCCTTCGAAGAACCCATTAAAAAACTCGACACCAACGACGGATTCATCGACCTATTCTGGAAAGGCACACTCCTCGTTGAACAAAAATCCCAAGGCAAAGACCTCGAAAAAGCATATTCCCAAGCCCTCGACTACTTCGCAGGCTCAAAAAACACAATAACGAAGTGGGTACTAGGCTTTCGTTTTGCCCCGGATGCCGCAGGAGGAATGTGATAAATTCATATCTACACAGGGTTTAGGCTGTGAAAATTCATTGCGTTAACACTGAACTGTGGAAGAAATGCCATCAGAATCTGGCAGTGAAAGGGCGGTATATCGAAAAGTGC
>JAFGKT010000017.1 GCA_016928435.1 Sedimentisphaerales bacterium
GTTCAAATCCTTCGGGTGGCACCCTTTCGCGAAGCTAAAGGGTGATCGAACACCAACTACGTTACACATTCTAATCACCTACATATTCCATTGCCGCATCTACCTCGCCTCTGGCAAACTCAGCCGCTGGGTAATTCTCAACATCTTGTTCAAAGTTACCCACGCGGAACACTGGTTTTTCCACTCATCTTAAGCTATACTCATAGGTCAAATGAGTCAAGCAACTCCCCATCAATGGAATCGCTCCGAACTGGACAACCCTCACCAACACCCGCTCAAGCAACAGCGTGTTCACGCCATGTTTTCCGCCATCGCCCAAAGCTATGACCTGCTCAATCACCTCCTCAGCTTCAACATGGATCAGCGGTGGCGCCGCCGCGCCGCCCAACTCGCCCAACTAGCACCCAGCCAAACCGCACTCGACCTCTGTTGCGGTACCGGAGACCAAACATTCGCCCTCGCGCAAGCCCAACCCCAACTTAAACACATCGTCGCTGTGGATTTCTGCCCCGAAATGCTCCAAATAGCACAAACCAAAAACAAAAAAACCTATCAATCATCCCCTCGCCCCAACATCACCTGGACCTGCTCCGACGTTCTTCAATTGGACCTACCTCCTGAATCGTTCGATTGCGTCACCTGCGCATTCGGCCTGCGTAACCTCATCGACCACCAGCGCTTTTTCGACCAAAACTATCATCTATTGAAGCCAAAAGGTCGAATAGTAGTACTGGAATTCGCAATGCCCAAAAACCCAATCATTAAATGGGCTTACCAATGCTATTTTAGACTTGCCCTTCCCGTAATCGGCAGTATCATATCTTCTGATAGGACTGGAGCCTACAATTACCTTCCTGCGTCGGTCAACAGTTTCAATACCCAGCCCACGCTTGAGCAAGCCGCCCGGAAAGCAGGCTTCAAAGAATTATCTTGGCACAATCTAGCTGCCGGTGCCGTACTAGCACTCGTGGCCGTTAAGTAATCATAATTATGGCTCAAAAACCCAATACGAACCCCTCACCAACTCCTAAGCGATGGTTCACCGACGGCGCCACCATGGTCTATCCCAACCGCCAGCGAACCTTCTATTGGCTCATCAACCTTATCCTCTACGCCCTGCTCAATATGTTCGTCTTGCGTATCAACCAAGGCGTTTGGTTCGACATCCACGCCCCTTATCAGTCCGGCCCGCTCATCCCCATGCTCCTCTCACCGCTCAACATCTTCCAGTTCCCCTCGCACATCATAACCGTCGCGATGTACTCCGCTCTCATCTGCGCCGTCCCCATACTCATCGCTCAACTTTATAATCTCCTGCCCAGCGTACCATTTGTACTAGCGGTGTTATTCTTTGGCCACAATCCTATATTGAGCCTCTGTCTATTGGTAAGCTGCGTCCTCGTAAGTTTTGAACCCCTTCGTTTCAAATCCAAATTCGTCTCCGCTGTTGTCGCACTAACTCCCGAACTGCTGTATTGGGGACTATTCAACGGTGAAAGCCCCGAACAAGATGTTCTCCGCTGGGCCTGTCTATACGTCCCCTGGGCTCTAGCTTTCCTCATCTGCGTAACCTTTTTTGGTATCGTCCTGGCGATCGGCCACTTCCTGCGCTACCGCCCAGGCGTCATGATGCCCCTCTTCGCCGCTCTACTCGCCGCAACCGTGTTCATATTCAACAGCAAAATCGGTATGCACGAACGAGACTTCCGCGCCGAAGTCGTTCGCTACAGCCCCAGCCAAATGCCCCAGTTCCAACCACGATCAATCTCCCAACTGCTCGAACAAGAACTCGCCGCCCAAAGACAGCGAACTCCCTGGCACACCGACGATACCATATTGCGCAGCCTTAAGGACCAATGGCGCGAAGCATTCCAAATCCAACCTTCCAGCACTGCACCCGCGGAATCCGCAACCACCGCGGACCCCGCCCTTGGCATACAGAACAACCCCGACTCCGCCGCACGCCGAGCCGCAAATGACTTCGATAACGCACAGCTCGACGCCATCGACCACATAACAGCCTTCCTGCAATCTAACCCAAATGGCTCCCGAGAACCAGACGCCATCTACTACCTCGCCCTGCTCTATGACCTCAAAGTCGATCCCCGCGCACTTAATGACGAAAACACGCTGCAGTTCTATGCCGCTATGCCCACCACACGCTCTGTGGAACTGTGGCGAGACCTCATTGATCGCTTCGGAGATTCCGCCGTGAGTGTCGAAGCAAGGTACCGTTTGGCTTGGCGACTGTCAGCCGGAGCGCAAAACTCCGATGCGCCGGACCCATTTGCCGAACCTCTGCGACTGCTCGAACAGGCCAAACAGCTCTGTGAAGAAATCTTACAGAAACGCCGACAAGAAACCGCTGACACTTGGATCAGCTCCATTTTCACTCCACCATCACCGACAGTAACCACCAAGCAATTAACCACCCTCCATGATCAGATTGCACAATTGATCGCTCTTATCACCTTCAATAGGACCGGCCATCCCAACCACTACCAACGCTTGGCGCGATTCATTAGCATCGACCCCCATCACCGAATGTACAAACAAGACCTAACGGTTCTCAGGCTCAACGCCGTCGCGTCCGATCCTCTATTGGATAACATCGTTTATGCCCTTACCATGCTCGAAACCAATATCGATCAGCAAATCCTGTTGCTTAACGATATGATCGAACTATACCCCGGCACCGACGGCGCTATGCAAGCGCAGATATCCCTGGCGCAAATCCTAATCGATAAACGCAATCGCGGAGAACTGCCCGAACAGCAGCAGATAAATCTCGACAATTGTTTACAGCAACTGAGAACTATCATCCAAAACTATCCCAACTCCTACTTCGCTGAAAAAGCCCAAGACATCCTCGACAACTATCCACAAGAATAATCTCACCTCCATCATCACCCCATCATTCAAACCTAAACGTCACCCAACTAACCCAAAACTCTAGCTTTCCAAACCAACCGAGAAAACCTAATATGAAAGATAAATGGTATCAGGCAGGCCTTTCCTTTGAATGTACCGGATGCGGCAATTGCTGCGCCGGCCCCGAGGAAGGCTACGTCTGGGTAACCAACAAAGACATGCAGAACATGGCCGAGGCCATGAATCTCTCCTTGGCGCAGTTCAAAAGCAAATACGCCCGACGAGTCGGCATCAGACACAGCCTAATCGAACACCACATCAATCATGATTGCATATTGCTCCAGTCCAACGATAAAGGCAAAGGCTGCCAACTATACCAACAAAGACCGCTGCAATGTCGAACTTGGCCTTTCTGGCCCGAAAACCTCTCGTCACCCGAAGCCTGGCAGCACGCCGCCCAAAAATGCCCCGGAATAAACCAAGGTCAATATCATTCATTCGCGCGCATCGAAGCCATAAGCAAAGGAAGACTCGAAAATATCCCCAAACCCTTAAACATCTGGCAAGCCGTTGACCACTGCATCCAAACCAATCTTCGTAACTCCGACTGCATCGATGCCATGACCGAAGTTTACCGCATGATCGATCAGCAAATCCAAGCCGTCAATCCCAACTGCGAAAACTGCGGCAAATGCTGCAACTTCCGACAATATGACCATCGCCTTTACGTCACTACCCTCGAAATGCTCTACTTTGTCCACGGCCTAAACTCCCCCCAGAACAACGGATCAATACCCGCACCCGATAGCGATCAGTTCATCAACGCCTGCGACAACGAAATCTGCCCATATCAAAACCGACAAGGATGCATCGCACGCGACTACCGACCCGTCGGATGCCGTATCTTCTATTGCAACGACCTACCCGCCGAATTCCAAAACGAACTCACCGAACAAGCAATACGCTGCCTCCGAGACCTACACGACCAACTAAACATAATCTACTCCTACGCCGACCTGCTCGACTGGCTCAACCATCTAACCCTCAACCCTTAATACAGGTCCTAAACAAATTCACGCACCACAACTTCCGAATCCACTAAACAACTTGCACTATTGACACGCCGCCCCCACCCAGCTATAATCACCCCCAGTAAACTGCTATTTGTCCTGCCATAAGGCGGCAACCGCCGTAAGTCCCAATAAAACAAGGGGTTACAAACATGAACAAAGCTATCATCGCCTTCTTACTTATCGCCTTGGTATTCTGCACAGTCGGCTGCCAAACACCCAGCAGAGATTCAGAACAATCAATTCAGCAGTACAGTCGTATCGCTGAGATCAACCGCCGTATGCTGGCCGAAGACATGGAAGCATTCTGGCTGCTGGATAGGCCAAGCCGTTTGAGCCGTTGGAATATGCGTGATAAGTAAAAGCTGGTTCAACACCCGGCATCACGCCTCCCGCCTAACTACCGACATTACCATCGGACTCAACCCCCAACCCCAATCAGAGCCCCAAGCGTAAGCGGGGATTATCTATCGGTGCGCACCGCAAAGATTTCTCCCCAACCAACCATGTACCGCCGGCGTCCGCCCTCAATACCCCCCTACTCACCCACCCCGTCCGGCACCCGCCCACAGTTCTCATACGCCAAATGACAAAACCTGTCCGTCATCCCCGCTAAGTAATCACACACCACCCGCGCCTCACCTTGTTGCTCCACCCGCTCACGGTAACGCCTAGGCAACAACGAAACATCATTCACATACCAATTAAACAAACTCGTCAATTCCTCACGTGCCACCTCCTGCGCCCGCGCCACCCGCTCATGCTTGTAAACCCGCGCCAGAAGAAAATCCTCCAGCTCTCGCACCTGCCCGCGTCTTTCCGCTGAATACCCAACCATTTTATCCTTTGCTTCGCGAACATCATCCGCTGTGCCAGGCTTCAATCGCGCCAAACGCCGCGCCGTCTCCGCGCCAACATCCGCAACCAGTAAATCGATCAAACCCTTGGCACATCGCAACTGCCGCGCGAAACGACTCAAGCCCGGATAAACCTTCTCTGCCTGCTCTTTCAACAAACAATACAACTCCACCGCCGCCAAATCTTCCTCATTTATCAAGCCGCACGCCAACGCGTCATCCAAATCATGCGAATTATACGCGATCGCGTCCGCCAAATCCGCGATCTGCCCCTCCAGTGCCGCGTGCCCGCTGCCATACTCCGACTGCTCTTGCGGTGTGTCGTAACGACTTTCGTGCTTGGCCAAACACTCACGCGTCTCAAATGTCAAATTAAGACCGCGAAACTGCGGATAAGGATGTTCCAGGTAAGTCACCACCCGCAGCGAATGTGAATTGTGTTCAAAGCCCCCATCGTTCGCCATCAACTCGTTCAATACCGCCTCGCCGCAATGGCCATAGGGCGAATGACCCAAATCATGCGCCAACGCCGCCGCTTCCGCCAAATCTTCATTCACCATCAATGTCCGCGCCAACGTCCGCGCTATCAAAGCTACTTCCATTGTGTGCGTCAAACGTGTTCGGTAGTAATCCCTCCCCTCCAAAAACACTTGCGTCTTGGCGTCCAAACGCCGAAAAGCCGCACTATGCACCACCCGATCCCGATCCCGCTGAAAACAACCACGGCAATCATGCTCCGGCTCCTCATATTGTCTGCCCAAACTCTCTCCGCTCAGAACCGCGTACCGGGCTAATCGTCCCCGTTCGCTCTCTTCCAACATCAATCGTGTCTGCAAATATTCTTGGCCCAAGATCACTCTCTTTTTCAAATAAAGGGGTCAGTCCCGTATGGGCTCATCAGCCCATGCTTAAACTTCATCCTATCCGTTCACCGGTAGGATGGGTAATTTTGAACAACGTTCAATGTTACCCACGCGGTTCCCTGACCTAAACGTCACCGGAATTAAAGGTCCCCGCCGGAATTAAAGGTCCCCGGTACATTTTTAGCTCCGCCAACCAACAACTCCACAAATTCCAACCATCCCAAATCATATCGCCCCGCAAAAACCCCGTCAAAACAAAAACAACTCCCCGCACCCCCTGCCACGCCTTCAGCAGGATATCGTCGTATGCGGAATGCAAAATCCTGAAAATCTTGCACGCCCCATACCCCACCGCTACCAAACTCATTTCGACGCTCGCCCCGCCCCTGGCAACTAATTCTTATTCGAGAATATTCGTGCCCATTCGTGGTTCTCTAATTTTCGCGTCTTTCGCGGTTAAACCGTATCGCCGGCATCTTGCCGGCTCCCCGACCCTTTGCTCCAACTGTGCCATCGCCCTATCCCCCTGCCCCATCGCCTAGCCTGGTAGGATGGGCTCATCAGCCCATGCTGAAAAAACCAGGGACATGCACCTGTGACAAATCTAAAATCCTGTCAATCTAATGAGAATCTTCTTCTGTTCCACTTGAATATCTAATCCCGCTAACCCGCCGAACCCATTCACCTACCTGACCCGCCCTCAGCCAATCTAAAATCAGCGAAAATCAGCGTAATCTGCGGATAAAACCACCTGTCCTCAATACCCGCCCCTGGCAGCTAATTCTCATTCGAGAACATTCGTGCCCATTAGTGGTTCTCTTATTTTTCGCGCCTTTCGCGTCTTTCGCGGTTAAAACCTCCCCGACCTCTCGTTCCAATTGTGCCATCGACATATCCCCCTGCCCCATCGCCTAGCCCCTGGCAGCTATCTCTTATTCGATAATATTCGTGCCCATTCGTGGTTCTCTGCTCTTTCGCGTCTTTCGCGGTTAGACGGAATTAAAGGCATCCGGTGCATTTTTCTACGCCTTACGCGTAGCACCATAGCACTGTCAATCCGTACCGTGCAGTTTTTCCCAGCGTTCTATCGCTTCGGGCCTGCGTAAATACATAGGTTCCAGCGCCGCCGCTGAGCAAAACTGTCCTTTTTGTGCCCGCCGCCAACCACAACTATGAACATGCCGAGCCTGGCCCGACCAATATTGTTCCGGCAAACACTCAACCCCGTCAGCATCAGCAAACGCCTTGCCGTGTTGCGCCAATCCCTCACCCAGCAACCACAAGGGCCTCCCCGTCTTTTCCAAAAGCTCGCTCGGCTTCAAAAGACAAGCGTCCAAAACCCGCCAAAAACCCCGGGCGTACCCCGCTTCATCTTCATCTACCTCCGCTTCATCACCCACCCAGTCATAAACCCCCGTGTATATCTGACGACGCTTCGCGTCAACCACCAAACCAACCTGACCCAATTCTCCACCATCTGCCTCCAATGCGTCCCGAGCGTTCAGCGCCAAAACTTCCATGCTAGGTACCGCCACCAACTTAACCGCCCCCGCAAAGGCCATCGACTTGGCCACAGTCACCGCGATCCGCAAACCCGTGAAACTGCCAGGCCCTATCGAAAAATACAAATGATCTATATCGCCCCCACGCCAGCCAACCTCCTCGCAAAGAGAAGCCATTGTCGGCAATAGCTCACTAGCGTGAGCCTGCATCGCTGTAAAATGACGCTCCAATAGCAATTTGCCCCCCTCAGCCACAGCGACACTGCCTAATCGGCCCGACGTTTCAACACACATTATACGAATTTGATCTGCCATAGTCGCAGCATCATAACCCAAAAACTCACACCAAACAAGACCAACCGACCAAAGTAAAAAAAATACCACCAAAAACCCTAGCCCAATAGTGAAATGCAAATCACTGTCAAAACATAATTTACAATGGGCTGCCCAAAAGAAATCGCCTTCAACCCTCTTGCCCGCATCGCCAAGCATCCGCCGCCTGCTGAAACCATCAAACAGCGATGTCTTTCTAGTTTTTTTATTTGCAACCAGGCCATTTCTCACATAAACTACAGGTCCTAAAATGCCTCGGCCTAAAACATAACTTACCATCAGGCCAGCCGTTGCAACCTTCTAAAATAGGAAGGCCAGCATTGTTTAGCAGACGTCAACCGAGGCTGATGTCCGCTGTTCCGTTTTTATTCATCATATTACTTCCTGCCGCATAGCAAGAAGGAGCCCTACCTTGCAGCCGCAAACAAAGTCCAAAGCCAAATCGCACAAAAGTTCTAATAACCAATACCTCCGTTTGTTAGCTTGGCTAAGCCTCGCTGCCATCGCGATCAGCAATGTCGCCTTGGCGCAAAATGATTCTTCGGTTACCCCCGAAGACATGAACAGCCAACAAGCACAAGCTTCTCAACAGAGAACCGCCGAAGATTTGCTTCAGACTGCCGAGGTGCAAATCTCGCAGAAGTGGTACGCCTTGGCGTTGCAGCAACTGCAAGAGGCACGTCAATACCGAAACGTCATGACTGCCGACCAAACCCAACGTTTGGACAGCTACACCCAACAAGCTCAAGCAGGCCTCGATGCCGCCAACCAGGCACAAGCAGCCCTTGATCTTGCCGAACAACTTATAGACCAACAGCAGTACGGCCAAGCTAACCGCCAACTGCAAGTCGCCCGCGACAATCGCGCTCACCTCGAAGGCGAAGCCATCGATAGAATCGAACAACTGGGCGAACAAGTCGAAGCCGGCCTCGAAACCCAACGCGCAGAAATGGTCGAACTGTTCGCAAATAGCAAAGACCTCCTCAACCAAGGTCAACTCGACCAAGCCGAAGCAGGCTTTAACCAAGTCCGCGATAGTGGTATCGAACTCAGTTACTTTGAACGCGGTTGGGATTGGTCCACACCGCAAGACTATCTGGACCAAATCGCTGAGCGACGCGCCGAAATGGGCCAAACCGCCGCTCCTCAAACCGATCTGATGAACGCCGCTCAGCCCGCCAACGCGACCCCAGTCCGCGAAACCACACCCCAACCCGCAGCCCAGCCCGCCGACGAACAGCCCAGCACCCAGTTCTCACTCTGGCCCTTCGGTTCCTCCGAACCTGAACGTCAGCCGCTTTCGCCGGAAGAACAGGCACAAGTCGATAGACTCATCGCTCAGGGCAATCAGGCAACCCAACAAGGTAATTATCAGCTCGCTCGCCAACATTACTCACAAGCTCTCCAGCTCGACCCCGCCAATGAATCCGCTCAGCGGGGCCTCGACGCCGCCGATTTCCTCGCCGAAAACTCCCAGGCCGCGCAACCTGAATCCACTCAGCCAACCATTCGCGAACGCTTGGCGGAACGTCACAATGCCGAAAGACAATATATTGAATCCTCTTTGGTCAGCACCAGACAGCGAATCGATGAACTTATGCAGCAAGCATTGTTCGATCAAGCCCGCGCCGAAGCCGGCCAAGTCCTAACCCGCATCGAAGGCTCACAACAACTCCTCGGCCCCGAAGCCTACACCAGACTCCGTGACCAGGCCCAAGCAATGCTCCAAGACATCAATAACCGCCAGGAAACCTACGAAGAAGAAACCCTGCGCCGTCAAATTGCGGAGTCTGAGCAACGGGAACTGCAGCGCCAAATGGAAACCGAGCGCTCTCGCCAGCAAACTGTTGAGCAACTCTATAATCAAGCAATCGCTTTCCGCGATGCGCGCGAATACGACCAATCCGTGGCGACTTTAATGCGCCTGCTCGAACTTTCCCCCAATCACGAAAGAGCCGGCCTGCTGCTGGAACACATGCTCGATATGCAGACCTTCGTCGGCCAAGATGACATTCAATCCCTCACCAATAACGAAGAGACCGCCGTTCTCACCGACGCTCGCCGTGCCGCTATACCCTGGTCCGATCACGTTACCTATGGCGACAACTGGATCGAAATGACCCAGCGTCGCCGCATGGCTGAATCTCACCGTGTTTACCAAGGTACCCCGCGTCGCCGAGCCATCCTCGAAGCCCTCGACAACACCCTCATCGACCTCGACTACACCGATACCGAATTCAGCCAAGTTATCGATGACCTGAGACTAACCGACATGAATATCTTTGTCGCCTGGAACGACATGGAACTAGCCGGTATATTCCCCGAAGACCTCGTTACTATCCAACTCAATCAGATTTCTATCGCCAGCGCCCTCGAACGTATTCTTGATTATGTATCCGGTGGTCGCCTCGACCGTGCCGGTTACATCGTCGATGACGACGGCATTATCAACATCAATACCATCAGCGTGCTGGGCGAAACCTACGCTCACTACCAAAGAGTTTACTACGTTGCCGACCTGCTCGGACAAAGAGCCGAAGCCGGCAGCAGCTACCTTGATCTCGGATCCGGTAGTTCCAGCGGCGGCAGCAGCAGCAGCAGTCGTAGCAGCGGCAGCAGCGGAAGCTCCCGATCGTCATCATCGTCATCGTCGTCCGGCAGCAGCAGACCATCTTCAAGCTCTAGCGGTTCATCGTCATCCAGTTCCCGAGGAGGAAGTTCCTCCGGCAGTAGCCGATCTTCAAGTAGTGGGCGATCTTCATCCTCCAGTTCCAGTTCCAGCGGCGGCGATGTCTATCAGCGTACCGACAACCTAATAAATATGATCGAGCTAACCGTCATGCCTGACAGTTGGGAAGGCTACACCAATGAACTCGGCGTTGAAGGTCGCGGCACGGTCGATACCTACAATAATCAAATGCTCGTCGTGTACCAAACCCGTTCCGCTCATCAGCAGATCGAAGAACTGCTCAAAGAACTCAGACGTTCGCTCGGCGAACAAGTCTCCATCGAAGCTCGCTTCCTCATCATCAACAGCAACTTCCTTGAAGATATCGGCATGGATGTGGACTTTTTCCTGAACCTCGGTAATGCCGGGTTCGATCCTACCGGCGCCGAAGACGCTTCCGGTCGGCAGATTCTAAACCCACGCGCAAATCCAGGCCCCATGAACAGAACCACCCCATTCCCTATCGAACAAAACTCCTACGGTTTTACTACACCCGGTGCAACTTCCGTACCCGGTTCCCTCGGAGGAGGCGCAACCCCAACAGCGTTCCTTATCTCCGGTTCGTTCCTCGACAATATCCAAGTTGACTTCCTTATGCGAGCCACCCAAGCTCATCATCGAAGCCGATCCCTCGTCGCCCCCCACGTTACAGTCTTCAGCGGCGAAGAGGCAACCGTCAGCTTCTTTACCACACAGCCTTACGTTGGCAGCCTCACAGCGCATACTGATAACAGTGTAGGTATTTACGAGCCGGTAATCGAATGGGCCGACACCGGTATCGAACTCTTAGTCGCGCCGACTGTTAGCGCTGACCGACGTTACGTAATGCTCAATGTCGAAGTTCGTCAAGAGGAGGTTCTGGGATTCGATGAATTCACCTTTAACGTCGGCGGCGAAACCACCGGAACCGACGGTGACGCCGGCTCTGCCGCTTCCACCGGTACCATCCAAGAACCCACACTGGTAATCAACACTCTCCAAACTCACGTATCCGTGCCTGACGGCGGCACGCTGCTGCTGGGCGGTCAAAAGCTTGTCGGCGAAGTCGAACGCGAAATGGGTGTGCCGGGCCTCAGCAAAATCCCCGTCGTCAACCGGCTCTTCTCCAATCGCTCCATTGTTCAGGATGAAAGCGTGCTGTTGATTCTCATCAAGCCGCGGATCATTCTCCAGCAAGAGGAAGAAGATCTGCGTTTCGGCGGACTAACCACGGAATTGCAGTAAGCACCAAAACCCGCGTCTTTAATCTAATTTCAAACACAAAAAAGGGCCGACAACACCACGTTGCCGACCCTTTTTTTTATCTGTCACTTACCCCCCTGCTCCTCGTCATCGCCAATCTCCTAAAACTCAAACATCTCGCTCACCGCAACCCGCGACGCCACTTTAATCGCCAAGCTCTCTGTTTGCCCCAAAACCTCAACCGCGGTAGTACGCACCAGGTTCGGACAGTTGTTGTGTTCACTTAAGTGCGATAATACCACCAACTTCAACCGTCCCCCGCAATCTCGCACCAATTCCACAGCTTCGCGATTGGATAGATGTCCGCCGTCCCCCTTGATTCGTTGTTTGAGCCAATACGGATAAGGACCATTATTGAGCATTTCCGGATCGTAATTGCTCTCGATATAAACCGCGTCTAATTCCCGCAACCAGTCCTCGATCCCCGCGAACCGATGCCCCAGATCGGTAAAAATCCCCAAACGCTTGCCGTTGCCGTGGCTTATCACAAAAGCCACCCCACCCATACCATCGTGCGCCGTCGGCACCGTTTCCACTATCGTCTCACCAAACCGCAGAGTGTCACCCCGGTCAAAAAAGCAAAGTTCTTGCTCCCGAACTTTACCCATCCGAGGCCCCACCTCTTGCCACGCCTCACCGCAAATATACACAGGCAGCGAAAACTTGCGATGAAACACACCCGCCCCCGAAACATGATCGCTATGTGAATGACTAATAATCAACGCGTCAACGTCGCGTATCGCTCGGCCGTTCTCCGCCAAACGCTCTTCCGCCCGCTTGCCGCTGATACCCGCGTCAAATAATAAACGCGCATCGGAGGTCTCAACATATATGCTGTTACCGTTCGAGCCGCTCTGCAACGCACACGTTCGTATCATTCCGCTGGCCCCCCTGCTGACGAATCACCGCCGCCATCGCTCGGCAACACACTGCTGTTGCCCAACGAATCCACACACACCATCGTTACCTCCCCATCAAACATCAACCGCTTTTCTTCGCAGCCGGTCGCTTCCACACACGCCTGAACACTAACCCGAATGCTCGTGCGGCCGATCCGGGTTATCTCCGCGCGAGTTTCAACAACGTCCCCTAGATGCGCCGGCGCGTGAAACTCAACCCGATCCATCGCGCGAGTCACAAAATTCCGCCCCGGAAACCGCCTAATGCACGCGATAAACGCGACTTCATCTATTACCCCCAGCAAATACCCCCCAAACAGACTACCGTACTGGTTGAGGTGTTGCGGCATAACCACCCGCACATCCTGAAAAACCCGATACTGCCCCCCCGCGTTTGCTGCATTATTATCCACGACTTACCCCGGCTTAAAAAATCGTAATCGTTCACAGTAAAGAGAACCACGAATTAACACTAATATTCACTAATAAGTAGCTGCCAGAGGCAGGATAAAAGCATGAGGCAATAGTCTTGGGTGCAGGGCGAGCAATAGGTCAGGGTTTTTTCACGAAAGAACGCGAAAGATAAACACAAATAGCTACGAATAGGCACGAATAAAGGCATTATAGTTCACTGGCGGTTGCGAGAGCGTGAACAGTTACAAAAAATCTAGGAACTCAGCTTTTTCATTATCTCGTCCGGAATGTCGAAATTCGCGGAGACATTCTGAACATCATCCTGGTCCTCTAATTCTTCCATCAGAGCCAGCACCTTACGAGCCCCCTCTTCGTCCAACTCTACATAGTTCGAAGGTATCTGCGTCAGCTCAGCGACTTCCGTCTTGATGCCTTTTTCCGTCAACGCATTCTTTACATCTTGGAAAGCTTCCACCGAACAGGTTATCTCATATATCCCCTCGTTGTGTTCAAAATCGTCGGCACCGGCTTCCAGAACCAGCTCCATAAGCGATTCTTCGTCCACCTCTTTGTCCGCGACCGTAAACATCCCCTTCTTGGTGAACATCCACGCCACACAACCGCCGACACCCAACACACCGTTCTTGGTATCGAATATCTTACGCAATTCCGAAGCCGTGCGGTTACGATTGTCCGTCAACGTTTCACACATCACCGCCACCCCGTTGGCGCCGTAACCTTCGTAAAGCACCTCTTCATAGTTGGTACCGTCGTCATTACCGCTGCCCTTTTTGACCGCCTTTTCGATGCTGTCTTTGGGCATATTCGCTTCTTTGGCTTTGTCGATGGCGTAACGCAAGCTCAAGTTCATATCCGGATCAGCGCCGCTCTTGGCCGCCATAATGATATTACGCGCCAATTTACTCCAAAGCTTGCCTCGCTTGGCGTCAATGGCCGCTTTTTTATGCTTTATTCCTGCCCAATGTGAATGTCCTGACATAATCTACTCCAGTTTAATTCTCTATGCCAATCAGCTCAGCGGTCCGAACCTAGTTCGTTATCTTGCGACCGCTCAACAGTTTCCGTCATTGTCTCGTCCCGCAACCGGGTCAATTTCTCTCTTATACGTTCTAGGTCAACTTCCAGATAGCGTTCGATAACCTGTCTGTCCTCTAAATCTTTTGCCGCCTCTTGCCAATACCAAAGTGCGTCTTCCGTACGGCCCAAATGGTAAGTCACATCACCTAAATGCTCGAAAATCTCCGCGTCTCGACCCGACATCGTCGCTGCCGCAGCATCATACAAATACTCCAACGCCCGTTCGTATTCGCCGCGGCAATAGTAATACCAACCTACGCTGTCTTGCGTCGGCGAGGAAATTGGGTCCAAACTGAACGACCGCAATATCAACTCACCAGCTCGGTCTAAATCACCCTCGGCTTCCAGGAGACTGTAGCCAAGATTGTTTAATAAAGTCGCACTGCCGGGATTCGCCGACCAAACCGATTCCAGATTCGCCAAAGCCTCATCCTTACGGTCCGCACGGTCCAGCAGCATACCGTAATATAAACGCAAATCCGTATTCTCAGGATCCGATTCCGCCAGCGCCGCTACCGCCTCGACGGCTTCATCCGCCAAACCGCAGGAACTCAATATTTCCGCGCGAGTCTGGGCGTATTGAACCTCGGGTAAGCTGGCCGCGAAAGTTGCCAGATGCGCCTCCGCTGCGCCGCAATCGCCCTGGGCAACATAAAGCCACAAACGCTGCTCAAACCGAGACCCGGATAGCATATCGCCCAATCCTGCCCGAGTCAATACATCCTCGGCTTCGTCGAAACGGCCGGCACGCATAAGTATCTCTACCAACAATGATTCCAACGCTTCGTGACCTTGGTCATCGGCCAATATCGCTTCCAAATAATTCACAGCTGCCGATATATCCCCCGCTTCTCTCATTATTTTCGCTGCCAACCATTTTCTCTGCTGCGAATCCGGCTCCTCCTCCGCCCACTGCTGCGCCAACGTCACCGCCTCAGACGCCTGACCTTGATCCAACATAGTTAGGTATAATTCGCTGTGTATTGCGGCGCTGTCACTATTCAATGCCGCTAGTGTCTCTAACACCACTTGCGCCTCATCAAACCGCCTTCGTATCCACAAACTCCGCGCCAAGTACATCGCGCCAAGTGAATCTTCAACATCAAATTGATCATATAATTGCGTGACCAGTTCTTGGGCCCGTTCGTATTGGCCGGCTTCCGTCAACGCCCAAATCAAATTCTCCCAAATCATTCTTTCGGCCCGTTCCGAAAGCATCCTTCCCTCTACATCAACCGCCTCCGGACCGCTGAGTTCTGCATCCAGCTCGTCTGCTTCAACTGACGACTCCGCCAAACAGGACCGCCAATCCTCCAGTAATTCCACCGCGTCCTCGAAACGACGTGTCACCAGCGAAAGTCGCATAAGCTCCATCTGGTAATCCGCCACCATTAGTTCTTCGCAACCATCATGCTCCGCGAACCACCCAAGCAGCAAATCCATCGCCTCGTCGCTCCGCTCTGCCCGGCGTAACGCACCAGCCAAATCAAACAACCGCTCTACTGTTTCTTCTCGCAGATTCCACAACGCCAACTCATAATTTGCTGATTCCGCGTAAAGCTCCAAATGCTGCGTCAGAACTACCCCTCGTTCCAGCAGCTTCACATCTTCACTGTTCGTCGCTAATGCTTGTTCTGTTATCGCCAACGCTTCTTCTTCGCGGCCGGTACGTGCATAGTACTCGCCCAATATCAACGGCATCACCCGAGCCCCGGGGTAACGCTGCGCCAATTCATTCAGCTTCGGCACAATTACTTCATCACCACGTGCCCGCAAACGCTCCATGCCGTCAACTTGGATAGGTCGGCTGATCATTTGCAGCATCCATTGTTGCAGCATCTCGCGCGCGCGAAGCTCGGCGGCTCCGGCTAGCTCATCGTCCGTTGCTTCGCGCCCGGCCCACTCGCAATACAGAAACAACAATTGCTCATGAATCGTCATTTCCGCGGGCCAACGCGCCAAAACTTGCAGTAATATCTGCTCGGCCCGCTGCAATTGCCCCTCTTGCCGTAAAACCTCACCCAACGCTACATACGCTCGGACATCATCGGGATGTGTTTCGATCCACTCTTGGTAATAACGCGCTGCCTCATCAGAGCGACCCAACCCCAAACACGCCTGCCCCGCGTACCACAACAACTGCCCTTGGCCTATAGCCAAATCATTTTCGATCAAGGCCAACGCTTCTTCATAGCGATGCTCGGTCAACAGCAGCTCTATCAAACGCACTCTACCGGGCGCAAAACTCTGCCCCGATTCACTATAGTACCGCTCAGCATCGTCCAATTGGCCAATCCGCTCGGATAGAAAGCCCAACAGAAATACCACCCCCGGCGATTGCAACTGCTCAGCCGCGTCCCATTGGGCTATCTGCTCGGCCAATGCATCCTGACGAACCTGCCATTGTGTTATGTCTGCCAAAACTTGCTCGACGGCATCAGGAACCAGCTCCAAATAAGCACCGTAAGACGCCAGCATTTCTCGATGCGATTCTTGCTCAGCATAAATCTCCGCAAGATCACGTAATACCGCTGCGTCATCGGCTGGGTCATCAGAACCCCTTGACGCCAAATCCTCCAGAACATCCTGTGCTTCATCCAACATGCCCGCCCAACGTAATCCAAGGGCGTAATCGTGCTGGGCGATTAAGGCCATGCCCCCCTGCTCAACAGGCGTGTACCAATTACGTAACTCCGCCAAATACGCATCGTACTTCGACATCATCTCGCAAGCATTGTAGAACCAGTGAATGACTTGCGATTGATCGATGCCCAACTCACCGGCCAACGGCCTCTCGTTCTCCGGCGTCGAAATGCTTAACAAATAACGACATACGGCACGGACTTCGGCGAATCGGCGTGGTAATGATATGCGCTGTGAGACGAGCAGATTGACAAACGCTTCGGCGGCATCGATATCGTCAGGGACCCATTGCAGCATTTCCGCCAAGACGGACACGGCGTCGGCGATGCGGCCCATGTGTACGTTATTGGAGGCTATAGCGAATAAAGGCAGGTGGATTTGGCGGACGAAACGGTTCATTGCCGGGTCCGGGTGGGAATAGTTGTATTGTTCGCGGAGGACATTGTAGCAGCGGCGATAAGCGGTGGCGGCGGCGTTGGTATAACCGAGTTCGTCGAGGGTGCTGCCGAGCTGGATTTCGAGATATCCGGTAATGGGATTGCCGCGGTCGGCATCGCTGCACAGGAGGCCTCGCTGGAGATAGACGGCGGCCTGCTGATAGTTTCCGGCGTTTAGCTGCTCGACGGCTAGATAATGATAAGCTTCGATTATATCGTTATTTAGCATCAAAGCTTGGCGGCAGCTTTGGGCCCCGTCCCGGGCGCGACCTAGGCCGTACTGCGCCTGGCCCAAGAGGCTCCATAGCTCGGCACTGTTGGGATCTATGGCCAAGCCTTCCTGGGCAGCTTCGATGGCCTGGCTTCTCTGGCCGTTGTTCAACATCCAACGGGCCCGGAGATAATGTTGGACAGCATCGGCAGTATCGGAGATTTCAGCGGTAAATTCTTCTACTTGCAGAACTTGGGCATCATCACCCAAAGGGAATTGCCGATTGCAGGAAAGCTCGGCAGCAGCGGTGCGGGTTAGGCCCCCGGGCTGACGAGACAGAAGCGGGGTAAGATCAAGGTGGTTGGGGTCAATGTCGGCGGCGAGTTCCTGCCACGGTAAATCGTTATAAGGCAAGACCATACGCTCAATGGCGTCAGGGGCCAAGTTGGCGTTTAGTTCCAACGGATCGACTACGGCATAAGGACTGGGGACAGGAGTTTCGGCGCGGGTCTGTTCGGCGGCTTGTTGCTCGGGGAGCGGGGCACAACCGATCGACAAGGAAATAACTAAACATAGACTGCTTATAAATAAATATTTACGCATAGTACGAGCAGATCGGATTAGGCGGTTATTAATATATTCCCAAATCAATTACGACACCCTCCGGGGTGCAATAGTCAACACCAAAAGCATTTTGTTCTAAGAGACTTATGACGATTAGGGGACAGTTATAGTAGGCGGCATAGACGAGGTCATCGGGGCTGGGGCCTGCAAGTTCGGTTCCCGCCCAGACATCGGCATGGCAATGCCACCGGGCAAAGCAGAAGATACCATCTCTAAGTGCTTGTCCTGAATCGACATAATGACGATCGTTGGCGTTGGCGGATGGATAGGGTACAAAACTGACCCGCTGCTGATCGGTTAGGAAGCACAGGCCCCCGGCTTCGGAATGAATCTCAGCGATGTCCGCGGTTAGAATTTGCTGTAAATGCTGTTGGGCTTCGGGCTGGGACAGGGTATCGAGCAGCAAGGAAATATTTAATAAATCATTGTAGGACAAGTAGTTGTATTGACTGGTGAAATCTTCGGGGTATTCATCGGGGCTGCCGGTGTAACTGGCGGGCCGATAGGCATGGTCAAGTTGGCCCAACTGCTGAGTGATACGCTGGACAAGTTGGCAACGGGATAGCGAAATGGTTGTATCTGTAGTATTGACAAGGACATAGGCATCAGCGACATTAAAGTTTTGGGGTGTTGCATTGCTCGGTTGATCCTGGCTGATGGTTCGCCAGCGGGCAGCAAGAGTATCTAAGTCATTTTCGGATAAGTTACTTAGGACGTGGTTGCATTGCATCAGCCTTGGGATGTTAGTGGGGAGATATTGGTAGTTTTCTGCCCACCAGAACACCTGAGACAGAAAATGGTCATTGATTGTAAGTTCTTGCTGGACAGTATATTGCGCAGCAAGATCATCGAGAGTCTGAAGGGTGTTGGATCGGCCTGTGACATGAAGCAAACACTTCAGAGCGGCAGCACGAACATTAACGGGATTATCGGTTGTGACCACTAGATTGAGTAACGCATAAGCGGGTCCGCAATCGTCGGGGTGGGAACTAGCGAAGCCTTGGCGTATAAGTTGTTCATCTACAATATTTTGGGCCATGACGAGCTCGCGGTGCGATTGGTCCGCCAGGGGCAGTTGATCGGCCCAAATGACAGTGAGATAGTTCAAGGCATTGGGGTCGTATCGACCAGCCAGGGCGATGGCAAGTTCGGTTCGCATAGAGTCTTGGGTAACTAATGCGGCAAGGCCTAGCTGGTGGGTGGTGGAAGAATCGGCGCGGGCAATAAGTGCTGTAAGTGATGCTTGGCGAACGATTAATGAATCGCCTTGGCCCCGAGCGAGGATATCGGCTAGGGTCTGGTTGAGCTGAGCGGATTGGGCTGGGGACAGATGGGCTTGCTGGAGTTTATCGAGGGCTTGGATACGCAATGTTGGGGCTTGATAGGGGTCGGCGAGGAGACGGAGATGGTCCGCGGCAGGAACGCTGACGCCTGGTCCTGTGCAACCTAAATGGCCAAGGAGCGACAGCAGGAGAACAAGGGCTAGATGGTGTAAATAATGATTTTTCAAAGATATAAACGTGAAGCAGATAAAGGTTTGCAGGCAGTTAGAAATATAACTTACGGCAATACGGTTAGGGGAAATAATACCATGAATAACGGTCGACGGCAACGACGAAGCGGTGGCGAATCGCCACGGATTAGGTGCGAGCCGCACGGGCAAATAGATCGACGGTGGTTGGAGGATGAGACTTGGTTGGTGTTCGACCACCCTTTAGCTTCGCGAAAGGGCGGGCACCCGGTCGGTGGTTGGGAAATGACGCTTGGCGGTGGGCGCTGCCAGAGGGTGGCAAAAACGCGCGAA
>JAFGKT010000018.1 GCA_016928435.1 Sedimentisphaerales bacterium
GAACAAGTCGAACGCTTTCGCAACATATCCCAGAGCAAATTGCTCTCGTGCTTGTTCAAGATAGTTTGTCATCTGTTTTTCTCATCATAGCGCTGAAGTTCCGTCTCCCATGTCACATTGGTATCCGCTTCAAAATTGAGAATCTGCCATGCAAACTTTCCTTTTACAGTGCATCCGCAAGCGGTTCTTGTGCGGACGATAACCCCAGCTTTTCGAGCAAAATTGGTGCTAAAATGGCCTCATCTTTCGGCGGCAAGATAACGATGCTAAGCAATGCGTCCAAAGTCAAGTTTAAAAACTGTATGCTCTCTTTGTGTTTTTTCAAATCCTCAATAAACCACTCGATACGATAGTGTGTGTTGGTCGTTATCCTCAAGCGTCAAAATGTCGTCCTGTCCAAGCCCGCTTAGCGCATCAAAGCAAGCCTGAAGCCATAGTTGGTGTCTTGTGTGTTCCGGGACAATATCAACCGGCGATTTCGCTCCTTCGGGAAGCGATAGACCACTGCCATATTTCTCCAGGCACTCCACCAATCTGGGCCATCCTTCAGTTGCCGCAGCGTAATGCACTTCAAATGTCTCAAACTTTTTCAAAAGAAGTTTCGACGCAACTTTTCGGACGATTTCATACCACGGTTCGGAAGGGCGGGCTATGCCATCAATGTAAAGAATACGGTCATCGGGATCATCACCAAAGTAAATCAGTTTCTTGAGAAGCTTTCTTTGCCGCCTCGTAAGTTTCTGCCCTTGTTCCTGGCGGATAACGATCTCCCATCGAAGAAAATAGCCTTCTTCGATATCCTGGATCAAATCCTCCAGCAGCCATTCCAGATCGCCATATTCATCCAAATTTCTTTGTTCCAGATAATCGTATGTTGGCACATCCGGTTGCGGTGATTGTCTCAACTTATCCGGCATTGCTTTTTGACTCCTTCGGCTACCGAGCTAATCTTATCGAAAATTGGCAAACCAAACTCGATAATCTCTGATGTACAAATAGTTAGCCGAGCTTTCGTCCAGGGCTTCCAAATCACACAACGGAAATTCACCCATACCGCCTTCCTTAAATTTCACACCGCCCATAACACCATATGTTTCATCCCAATCTGAGAGGCAAAGCACGGTCATTCGATCTTCTACTGCTCCGTAACCCCACTCGTCGATTTCGGCCTCAAAGGGGAACTTCAATTCGGTTTCCAAGTGTTTGTACCATGTGCGCATCAGTGACATCTCATCATGTTTCTTGGCGCTGTTCACCACTTGCTGAATGCGCCGGCCTTGTTCCAGATCATCGCCTATGCCGATCCAACCATACTGCCGCTGAAGGCGTTTTTCAACTCTGGAAACATCCCTCTTCTTGTCTCTTGGCTCTGCCGGCATGACATCTTCTATATACAACCCCATAGATGACCAGTATAGACCTTCCCTTTCACAATACTCAAGCATAGACACTGGCATTTGTTCCAATGTAACGCTATCCCATTTGACAACCATCAGTGGCGGGTCATGGTCCAAATGCAGTTCGGTGATTCGCCCCTGCCAGCCGCTCATATCTTCCCCGGTATCCGGGTCTTTCACATCCGGCTTGACCACTACCGAGTCTCCAAGCTTAAAATCAACTTCACTCATTGTAGATCTCCTTTACACTTCATTTTATCTTGAACGCTTGGCGAAAACGCTTGAAGCCTGCGCTATGCAACCATCAAGACTGTAACACGGCTTTGAGCAGCGCATTCATCAATGGGTCACCCAACGCACAATCAATCGATCAATTGTAGAGCTTTTCATCATAGGGGAGTGTCAATTCGGCTCGCCAATGGTCGTAACTCTCGCTGACCATGACATCGTATGGCCCGCCAAGCAATTCCTTGATCCATTCCCAAGGGATATCCTGCCAGTCGCCGACATAATGGAATTGTAGATTGCGCCCTCTCGGCTGCCTATCCGTCAAATCAGTAACGAACCGGCGTTCTTCCGCCGTCAACCTGTCGGCGGCTATAAAATGATAGGTTGAGGAGCTATGATCGGCAGACAGGTGGTGTTTGATGCTTAGGATACGCATGGCTGTTCAACCTCCGCAAATCTTCAATTGGTATGGAATTAGATTGCGTTTTGTCTATTATGGCGCATTTTTGTGCGTTTTAAAACGAGGGAATTGACTGTGTTGCCCAAAGCTACGGGGGCAAAAACGGCGCGATTGCACTAATTTATAGCGAGGGTTCGGGCATATCGAACCCGCACTGACTTTTGAATTTGAGATTCCTCGCAAGCTAACTTGCCAATGTGTTGCGAATTTCGTAAAAAAGAACCCACTTACTGCGAGTTCTTTCTGTTGAATATACGGGAGCGACGGGCTTGGACACCCCTCTGGCTACGTCTTTTGGAGCCGCCACGACGAATATTGCGTCGTAATTCGGGCGATTTTGGCGCTGCCAAGCGTTGCGTAAGTTTATCCAACAGAGCACACATTAACATTTCGAGAGAAATCATACCCTACACTCGTTGAAGCTGCTACCTCGACGGCAAATCCGAGATCAAAAGCTGGCGCAAGCCTCTCAAAGTGATTATAATCAACTTATAATAACCACATTCTATAGGTCTATAAAAATGAGCAAATTCGTTGGACGTGAACGCGAGTTGGCAGAATTGAACGATATTCTGGCGCAAGGCAGCGCGCAGTTTATCTTGGTCTACGGGCGGCGGCGCGTCGGCAAGACCACCTTGGTCTTGCGCTGGGCAGAGCAAACCGGCAGGCCGGTCATCTACTGGATGGCGACGCGCGATACCCCGGCGCAGGTACGGCTAGGATTTACGCAGGCGCTGTGGTCCTGGGCGTACCCAGAAAGCCAAGCTACGCCTCGCTTCGACACCTGGGCCGAGGTCTTTGATGCCGCCGCTAATCTGATCGGCGATCAGCACGCCATTGTCATCATGGATGAGTTCTCTTACGCCGCCGAGTCTGATCCGGCGCTGCCATCGAATTTGCAGGCAGCATGGGATCACAAATTCAAGGACCGCAATGCCACATTGGTGCTGACCGGCTCGCACATCGGTATGATGGTCGATCTGACAGGCTATGAAGCGCCGCTGTATGGCCGGTTCACAGCACAATTGCCGGTTGATCCGCTACCGTTTTCAGCGCTGCGCGATTTCTTACCCCAGTACGAGATCGACGCGCGCGTCGCGGTATATGCCGTCGCCGGCGGCA
>JAFGKT010000019.1 GCA_016928435.1 Sedimentisphaerales bacterium
CGTACATCTGCTGCACCTGCGCGCCCGTGTTCCAACAACTCTCTCATTTCCGCTTCGCACTTCCGCGCATTTTTGCTACCCTCTTTCTGCTTTGACCTTCTGCACCGTTTAACCTTCGAATATTTCCGTGTCGCGCGAACTGCCTTTGGCAAACTTTTTTCTCATCTTCGCGTCCTTCGTGCCATTCGTGGTTAACTCTCTTTGGTTGCGGCCAGATCGCCCTATGTCCATTAGCGGTTCTCTTTTTCGCGTCTTTCGCGGTTAAAAACTCCCTGACCGACTACTCTTTTACTCCAAAATCGCTAACCGTCATCCCGGAAAAACTGCCATTCCACACCCCTGATAATATACGCAAAAACGCTTTTTGTCAGCCACTAGCGATTTTACCGTAAACCCCAGCATGCAGCAAGTACCTCAATGACAAGACCTTGCGACGGCAACATTTAAAACTAACATGGACACCAATCCTCGACAATCCCTACCAAAAAACTGCCAAAAAAGCTGAACAGAAATTCTTGCTTATCGGGCCTTGACACGTTATTATAAGGGTTAATAAGGACGTTTTTACTCACTGTCCAGTACACTCTGACCGCTCTAGCGGATAGAAGAGGGAAAACAGTATCCCCGGGTTGCGCTGGCGGTCTTGGCGTAAAAATCTCGGATAATTGTAACCTAAAACCCAACTACCATTTTGCGAGGGAGTTGTCATGGAAGAACACAATAATGGGCAACTGCAAATTCCGCTTCATCGTCGTATCGCTGAAAATCTCGGCGCGCAAGTAAGCGGCGGTCAGCTTAAACCAGGCCAAAAACTGCCCAGCGAAAGACAAATCGCCCGACAGTTCAGCGCCTCACGCGCAACCGTGAGAACCGCACTGCAGCATCTCGAACAAGCAGGATTAATATCCCGCAGAGAACGACGCAGCGCCGTCGTTACTATTCGACGAGACATCGCCCCCTATCTTCGTATCGGTTGCAGCGATTCCAAACTCGTCAATCTCTTTAATCGACTCAGCGACATGCAGATTCTTCCGCCCCGCTGCCAGATACAACTTTGCGATCTACATCTGCCCGGCGCCGTCACCCAACTAGCAACCCAACCTACTATGGGTATCGACATGCTTATATGCAGCCTCGAATACGTAAGCTGCATGATAGGCAAAACCGATAACGCTTTATTCCCCGATTCCATCGTGGACGAAAACCAACTCTTTTCGTTCCCGCGCAGCGTCGCCGCCGAAACCGATTCCTATCTCGTAATACCACTCGTTATCTCGCCTTTGGTACTCTACTATAATCGGCAGATGTTCAACCAACGACAAATCGAAACACCAAGACACGGCAAATCATGGAACGACCTCGCCGAGACCGCCCAGGCGCTAACTCACGATCGCCAATACGGCCTACAGTTCCGCCCGTCATTCGATCACCTCGCAGCTATCGTCGCCGGACACGGTGCTACCCTCTACGCCGAGGACGGCCGAGTCGCAGCCCAAACACCAGCCTTCGAGGCTGCCCTAAGATTCACCCATTCATTATTGCATACCCGTCGATGCAGCCCGCTATTGGCCAAAGCCGATCAGATCAACCTCTTTGCCGAACAGCGATGCGCCATGGCCGTAGATGGCTTCGATATGTTCAACCAATATCGCGATGCACTAGGACAAAATCTCGGAATCGCCCCGCTGCCGCAAGGCTCCGCGCCGGTCCTATCTGGATTCGCCGCCGTCGTACAAGGAGACCAGAAAGACCTTCAGCCCATTCGAGATCTGCTCCGTGCGCTCCTAAGTGCCAACTCCCAGAGAATGTTCGCCCAAATGGCCGCCGGCCTACCCGTCCGATCTGACCTGCTCAGCATCGAAGCGCTACAAGCAATGAACATCTCCGCTGAGTCCTCTCAAGTCTTTCTAAACAGTTTACAACAAAGCCGAGTCTCACCTCTTCCGCTATCAGCCGCCCACAAAGCCAACTTCGAAGCGATAATACTTGAAATGTGGCTCGGACTCGACACCATCGACAGCATTGCCAATAGAATGAGAAACCTAAACTAACCCTCAAACAACTATTCTGTTACGCCAAATCCAAGCACTCATCCGCAACCCGGTGAGTGCTTTCTTTTTTCTTCACCTGGACCTACCAATCCCCATTCAGAGCCCCAAGTGTAATCGCGGGGATTCCTCCCCGACCATCCCCCATCATTACACTCCCACCCAATCCCCCCAATCTCGCACCGCGGGGAATTATTCACCCCCGGAACTCCTCACGATTCGCTGCTCCGTAAAATCTCCGGATAAAACCATCCAACCTCTAATCTTTTCCCATTCTCATCATTGACAACACTCTCATACCACTTATAATATCTGCTTTACACAATATTTACGGCTATCAACCAACCTCGACGTTCGCGACTTCAAACAACGTCCCGCGAAAACCTGCCTGTGCCGACGGCACCTTAACTGAAGCAGCCAACACCGGTTCGCTCAGCCAACAATAAGGATCACAACATGAAACGTAACTGTGCTCTTGCCCTAATAGCGATCTTAACCCTTATCACCACCGCTTCCGCCCAATCGCTCAACCCCCATGTCGCCCTTCAAACATCTATGGGCAACATCGTCATCGAACTCTATCCCGACGACTCACCCGTCACCGTCGCTAACTTTCTCGATTATGTCGATTCTGATTTCTACATCGACCTGATCTTCCATCGCGTCGTCAAAAGCTCGGAGTTCAGCATCATTCAAGGCGGCGGCTTCGATGACAACATTGTTCAAAAAACTCCCAACGACCCCATCATTCTCGAATCCGACAACGGCCTGTCTAACACGCCCGGCACCATCGCCATGGCCCGCACCACCGACCCCAACTCCGCTACCAGTCAATTCTATTTCAATGTCTCAGACAATTCTGATATATTTGACTATGTAAGCCCTGCGGATCCCAAGTATTGTGTCTTCGGCACCGCTGTGTCGGGCCTAGACGTCATCGACGCCATCAACAATGTTTCCGTCTCCACGCAAAACGGCTATACCAATGTCCCCGTCACCCCCGTTTACATTACCGATGTGTCGCGCCTAGGCCTAGACCTCGTCGTCGTCCAGCCCGAAGCAACTCTTTACGCCCTTTCTGATGCGCCCATCGACGTTGACATCACAATCCAAAACCTAGGCACTGAAACCGCATACAACCACAACGACCCCTGCACCACCTTCACCATCGCTCTTTATCGGGTGCCCACTGCCGAAGCCGAAATCACCGACCCCTGCGCTCAATTGCTCAGCCAATATTACCTGCTGACCCTAAACGGCCAAACACCATACACCGACACCATCAGCTTCAACGCTCCCACCCCTGAAGACACCTATTACCTAAAAGCCGTTGTTGACGACGGCAACAACGTTCCCGAATTCGTCGAAACCAACAACATCACCGATGCCTTCACCCTTATCGTCGAACCCAACGAACCTGACCTCCAGATAGGCACTTTCGAAACCACCACCTTTTATGCTGAACCCAACGAACTTGTAACTATCCCCGTCGAACTACTCAACGAAGGCGGCGGAGTGGCTGTCAATGCCTCCAACCCAGGTGATCCATTCTGGACCTCGCTTTATATCTCCGATGATCCATGTCTGACTAACCCGACTTTAATTGCTGACGCCTGCTCCGTGGAATTGGCCGGGCACACCGAACTAACCCAGGAACTAACCTTCAATGCCCCCACCACTGTCGGAACATACTACCTCTACGCCGTCGCTGATGATGCCAACGACGTCCTCGAGCCCAATGAACTCAACAACCAAAGTCAAACCGCCACCCTCGAAGTCAACTGGGCCGCGAACGATGTCACCGTCACTTCCCTTTACGCCCTCCCCGGCGCTAGTCACGATCAAGACCTCTTTATGATCTTCGGCACCTTCGATACTTCCGACCCTAACGCTATGCCGAGCCCCGCGCAAATGGACACCGCAACCTACGTCACCGTATCCGTTGGCCCATACCAAGCAACCGTACCACGCGGAGACTTCACCAAATTCAGCGACACCATGTACATGTATCGCGCCGCGCCTAGCGGCATAACCTACTTCCTGATCGACCTCTACTACGGCCGCTTCATCATCATCGGACAATCCGTCGATCTAGCAGGTTTAACCGCCCCCATAGACTTCGAAATCTCCATTGTTAACTACTTCGGAATTAACAACGGTTACCGAGGCGTTGACACCGTCCAAGAAGATGTCATCAACGGAGCCGCGCCCTTATCCATCAGGTTCAATAAAGGTATCGCCGACACCCTCAGCGTAACCAACTACTCCTTGACCACCTACCGCACCTATTACACCAACCACGATACTCTATCATTGATAGGTCAAATCTGTTCCGCCGACGAACACCCTGATATCGCTCAATCCGCCTTGACCCTCAAATGGGGAACCCAATCGTTCACCATCCCCGCCGGCGCCGACGGACTCCGGCAGATCGGCAACCGGTCCATCTTCGTCTTCAGCAACCCCGTTATCTCCGGCAGCCAAATCACCTTTGCCTACTTCGACTTCGAAAACTGTTACTTCCGAGTCGCCATCCTCGAAGCGACATCACTGTTATATCCCAGCCAAAACCTAAACTTAGAATTCAAACAAGGCTCCGAAGTAATATTCCAAGACACCGTAACCGTCGAATAAAATAATGTGGGATGGGCTCTCAGCCCATGCTGCACTACTGCACCAACCCTCAGAAGGAAAACCATATGTGGGACTCACCAATAGCCTACCGCACTAGCTGTCGAGCGATCATCATGATAACTGTCGCACTGCTGCTCGTCGGCATCTCGACCGCCATCGCCCAAACCACCTCAGCCAACACCCCCGCTCTCAGTCTCCAACGCCTCGAGAACGTCAACCAGCCTTTGCTCGACGACTCACCCCGCCAAGTTTTTGAACTCACTCTCGAAGACTGCATCCATCGCGCCCTTCTGCACAACCTCGATATCCGCGTAGGAAGTTACGGGCCAGCCATCCAAATGACCGA
Source organism: Sedimentisphaerales bacterium (assembly GCA_016928435.1). Classification (GTDB taxonomy): domain Bacteria; phylum Planctomycetota; class Phycisphaerae; order Sedimentisphaerales; family SM23-30; genus JAFGKT01. The sequence continues at coordinate 5,029 of JAFGKT010000019.1, forward strand.
CGTCGTCCGAGCCGAAGCCGTTTTTGACGCTGTTCTCTTCGGTTCCGCTCAGTTCCAAAATATCGATCGGGCCACAATCGACTCCGGCTTCATCGAGCAAACCGAAATCACCCCCGCCGGAACCGTCGTCACACGCGTTCCCACCAATCCATTCGATCGTGTCCACGATTACAATTACAGCGTCGGACTCCGCAAAAGACTCTCCACCGGTGCCGTACTGGAACTTGCCCAAAACCTCCGCCGATACCGCGACCTCACCACCACCGGCGACAGCTACTACCGAAATCCCTTCCATGAATTCGCCCTGCAATTCCAAATCTCCCAGCCGCTCCTGCGAGATTTCGGCGTCGATATCAACCGAGCCTCCATCAATGCCTCACGCAACAACTACCGAATCGGCCAACAGCAGTTCCGCCTCCTCGTTATCGACACCCTAAAAGAAGTCGAAACCAATTACTGGTCCCTCGTCTTCGCCCGTCAGCAGCTAAATGTCTTTCAGGGACTACTCGCCGAAGCCGAAAACACCCTCGCCCGAATCGAATCCCGTGCCACCCAAGACACCAACACCGAACTGCTCAGCCAAACCAACTCTCTGATGCAGCGCGCCCGAGCCAACATCCTTACCTCATTAAACAATGTACTTTCCCAACAGGACCGTCTCCTCGAAAGCCTAAACGACCCCGAACTGCCCGTAGGCAGCACTTACGAAATCGTCCCCACCGACCGCCCCGTACAAATCGAATGTGAAATCGACGAAGTCGCCGCCCTGCAAACCGCTCTTCAGCTTCGTCCCGAGATCATCGCCCAGCGAATCCGCCTCGAAACCGCGGGCATCGCCCTCGATGTCGCCCAAAACCAAACCTTACCTCGGCTCGATCTCTTCGCCAGTCAAGAAATCTCCGGAGCAGGCCACGCTGAACACTCCGCCTGGGACCAGCAAATGACCAACGAAACCATCGACTACACCGTCGGAGTGTCATTCGAAGTGCCCATAGGCAACCGCGCCGCACTGGCCGGCCTGCAACGCAGCCAATCAGAACAACAACAGGAAGTCGCTCGCCTTGAAAGCATTCGCCAACAAGTTTTAACTGAAGTGCAAATTGCCGTATCGTCCATGCGCTACGCTCAACAGGAAATCGCCGCCCGAACCACTGCCGCGCTTGCCGAGTTCCATACCCTAGAAGCCTATCGCACCCAAATCGAAGCCGAAGTCGGCGCCAACCCCGGGTTCCTCGACCGTAACCTCCGAGCCCAGGAACGACTCGCCAACGCCCTGCTAACCCTATCCCAAGTCGTCAGCCGATATAACCTCTCGATCATGGAAACCCAACGCGCCCAAGGCACCCTGCTGCAATACAACAACGTCCAAATCGCCGAACTATCTCAACAGTAAACCACCCGTTACCGTTAGCCTCCGGGTTCATCCCGGGGGTCCAAACTCATTACACCATTCGGGTGGCACCCTTTCACACTAGTTAAAGGGTGTAATCGCCCACAAATATCATTCCAACAAAACTTGGAATCCATCTTTGACGTTTAGCAACCTTACCGTCTCACATCGCCGAAATCGGAACCGCTGGCGAAATCCGCGGTTACTTTCAAAAATTTTACCGCCCTATCCATGAACAATCGCATCCTACTAATCCTAATAATCATCGCCGCCGCTCTGCTGCGTTTATACCACCTCGGCACCGACAGTCTCTGGCTCGACGAAGGCTATTCCGAAAACATGGCCCAAATGCCCCTCGTCGATATGGTCAAACTCGTCATCGACGAAGACAACCACCCCCCACTCTACTACGCCCTGCTCCACGGCTGGGTATCAATGTTCGGCAATTCCGAATTCGCCCTCCGCGGCCTATCTGTGCTTTTCGGCTGCCTGTCCGTCTTCATGTGCTATCAGCTCTGCGCCCTGTTCGCTCCGCGCCGAACCGCGCTATGGGCCGCGCTGCTCCTGGCCATATCTACCTTCCACATAGAATTCTCCCAGGAAGCCCGCGTGTATGCCATGATGGTCTTCTTTACTCTTCTCAATATGTATTTCTTCGTGCAGCTCAGCGAAAGCAAACGCTTGGCCATCTCTATCGCCTACCTCATCTCCGCCTTTTTGCTAATCCACTGCCACGTTTACGCCCTTTTCATCATCGTCGCCCAAAACGCTCACGTTTTCACCATTCTCTTTCTCCAACGCCGTGCCGCCAGCCGCCCACTCACCCTCCGCAAATGGATCATCCTCCAAGCCATCGTAGTTTTGTCATTTGTTCCTTGGCTCCTTGTTCTTCTGCGCCAGTATTCCCGCGTCCGCCAAGGCTATTGGATGCTCGAACCTCCCTTCGTCGATCTTCTCGCCACCCTCGCTCGTTACGCAGGCGGCTACAATCGCCTAAGCATCCTCCTTATTATCACCCTTTCCTTACTCGCTCTCAATGCCGTATTCGTCATCCGCGCCCGCCGGTTAGCCATCCGCGCCGAAAACCGCGATATCAAAATCCTCTTCGCCTACTGGCTCATCCTGCCCATCATCATCCCCTTTGTCATCTCGCGTCTGTCCACCCCCATATTCCAAATCAAATCCACCATCGCCGCGTCACTGCCTCTCTTCCTCCTGGCCGCCCTAGGCATATCCAAAATCACCAACCGCCGCCTCCAAGCCATCGTCATCTCCATCCTCATCATCCTCTCCGCCCTCAACTTCCGCCATTTCCACAACCACAGTTACAAAGAACAATGGCGCCAACTCGCTACTCACATCGAAGCCCAAGCCCAACCCAACGACCTCATCCTCTTCGTCGCCAACTATTGCGACAAAGATGTTTACTCCTACTATGCCCGTCGCACCGATATCATCCGCTATCCATTTCCCAGCCCCCAAGTCTGCGACGTCACCCCCGAAAACCTCCAAACTCTGGAACCCCTCATCGCCCAACACCCCCGTGTCTGGCTCGTACTCTCCCACGATGCCTCCCACGACCCTCAACACCTCGTCCGCCAAACCCTAACCGCAAACTATCCCACCGTCCAGCACCGCCCCTTCACCGGCATCGACCTCTACCTATTCCAGTAAATTCAATTCCACTAGAAGTTCAACTCCCCGAATCCCGCTTGCGTTTCGATAGCAGTACAATATCCCGCAGATGATCCGCACCCGGCGCCGTCATCCACCGCCTGAAAAATTCCGGCTCACCCACAATATAAGATATCGCCATCAGTGCCCGCAGATGAAAATTCCGCTCATCCGCCGACCCCACCAGCGCGAACGCCACAAAAACCGGCTCATCGTGCCCCGGAAACCTCACCCCACCCTTACAGCGAAACATCAAAACATCGAACAAATGCTCCCCTTCCACAATTATATGTGGAATCGCCAGGCCCGGCTGAATCACCGTACTAGACTCCGCCTCCCGCGCCTCGAACAAATGCTTCAACTTTCCCTCGTCCATTTTCAACCGCGGCGCCAAAACCTTCGCCGCCTGCCTGAACATCTCTTCCGAGCTAATCGATTCCGCGATATCCAGTATCGCCCCTTCCGCGATCAAATGATCGAACCGATCCCGCGTTATGTCATCCCGCTCCATCGCGATATTCAGCAGCTCCTTATCCAGATGCCCATGCCGAATCTCTTTCGACACCACATTGCGCACCAGCCGCACCAGCGCGCTCACCCGCACAATTCGATACCGCACATACCCAAAATACCACACCCCCCCCGTCGCCACGAACGCCGCCAATACCAGTAACGGCACAATACCCATCTCCGCCACCATCTCCACAATCAAAAACAAATATATCCCGATCCCCGCTAACTGCATCCAAGGAAACAAAGGCGAACGGTACAAAGGCCGGTAGTTCTGAATCTTGCTCGCCCTCATCACGATCACCGCCAGATTCACCAGCAGGAACAGCACCAGCATCATCATACTGGCCGCCTTCACCAAATCGCCGATGTCCAGCACCACAATCACCACTACCATAAACCCGCTCGTCACCAGTACGCTAACCCAAGGCGTACCGAACCGCTTGCTCGCCTTCTCCACAAGGCTCGGCAGCAGTCCATCGCGGCTCATCGCCATCGGGCTCCGGCTCGCCGCTAATATCCCCCCGTTCGCCGTCGTCACAAACGCCAGCATCGCCCCCAGCGACAGCAGCACCATGCCCCAGCGTCCCATGAACTTACCCGCCGCGCTGCTCAAAGGCGTCAAATTCCCATCCAGTTCGCCCGCGCCCAGCACCCCAACCGTGACGAATATCGCCGCAATGTAAATCAGCGTCACCACCGCCGCCGCCGCGAACATCCCCCGCGGTATGTTCCGCCCCGGCTCCCGGATCTCCTCGGCCACGCTTGCCACCGCCGTCAATCCGCCGAACGACACAAATACCATCCCCACCGTCCCCAGCACGTGCATCCAGCCGCGTCCCATCATTCCCTCAAAAGGCCGCGCCCCCGCCCCGCTCAACCGCTGATACTCCGGCACCCCCAATCCAATGAAAGCCCCCAAACACCCCAAAAGCAGCACTACCAACAATATCTGCGCCCAGCCTGTCCCCTTCACCGAAACAATATTCAGCACCGTGAAAAACACGCACGCCCCCACCGCGATTGCCTTTATCTGCCCCACCGTCATGTCCGGCCAAATCAACCGCGCGAACGCCCCGATACCCACCAACGCGAAGGCGCTCTTCAGAGCAATACTAAACCAATTCGCCAACCCCGCGTATGTGCCCGGCAGCGCGCCCATTGCGCGCTCAATGAAAAAATACGTCCCGCCGCTCTTCGGCATCGCCGTCGTCAGCTCCGCCTGCGACAACATCGCCGGCACAATCATCAGCCCCGCCAGCGCATACGATATCACTATCGCCGAGCCCGCCTCACTAAACACCAAGCCCGGCAGTACGAACAAACCGCTGCTTATCATCGCGCCCGCCGCGATACTAAACACGCCCCAAAATCCAAACTGCCGTTTCAACTTCATCCAAAAACTTCCATCACATATTTCTCAAAATCCGCGATTCTCAGCGGAATCCGCGGTTTCAAATTATCCCCGGCAATTCGCTGCTTCGTGCCAATTCGCGATTATCTTCTCTGCGATCTTTCGCGGTAAATCTTCTCCACGGTCACTGTCCCTCCTTGTTCACATACAGCGTCTGTGTCGGGAACGCGAACTCGATCCCTTCGGCTTCATACGCCCGCATAATTGCCATATTAATCTTCTCGGAGCATGCCTGAAATTCCCAATAGTCCGGCGGCTGGAACCAATAAAGCACCAGAATATTCAAATAGTAATCCGCGAAATCATTGAAAAACACCCGGGGCGGCAACTCCGGATCAACATTAATCTCCGGCACATCCGCCAAAATATCCTTAATAATCTGCACCGCCTTCTCCACCTTGTCCGGCGGCGTATCGTATGTAATACTAATATTCGCCAACCGCCTAATATACTTTCGCCTGCCGATGTTCTCCAGCATCTCATTTACGATCTTACTGTTCGGCACGCTAACCTGATGCCCTTCCAGCGTTCGTATCCTCGTACTCCGCAACCCCACCGACTCGACCGGCCCATCATAACCGTTCACTTTTATCCGCTCACCAACATCAAAAGGTCTATCCGCGAATATCGCCACCGAACCAAACAGATTCGCCACCGTGTCCTGTGCCGCCAAAGCAAAAGCCAAACCACCTATGCCCGCGGCCGCTAATATCGTACCTACATCCTGGCCGAAAATATTGTCCGCTATAAACAGCGCCGCGACCACCACAATAAATATCCGTATTCCCTTACGCAGCGCCGGCACCAACATCGTACCCAACCCGCTCGACGATTTTGCCGCCAAACGCATCAAATAATACTCTACAATGTCCACCAGCTTATAAAGCAAATAAGCCACCGACACCGCCGCCAACGCGCTGCTCAATTGTCCCCAAAAATCATATATTCCCCGAGAAAAACCTTCCGCCCCATCTGTCAACGCGAACTTCATGGTCAGCCGTGCAAAATATACTCCTCCCGCTAATATCGCCAGGCTAGCCGGCCGAGCCACGCTTTTCAAAAACAGATCCATCAGTTGCGGCGTCCGCCTGGCCTGCATCTGCTTTGCCGCTCGCTCTATCAAGAAACGAACTATACGCCCAGCCACCAACGTCGTCAAAATCACCAACAGCAGCAAACCAAAACGCCATAACTCATTGCCATAAAACGCCCGTTCCAGCCAAGCGCCCGAACCGGCGTCCGCACTCTCAGCGCCATTTTCCCCAGCCGCTAAAATCACATTCATCATGCCATTAAACCATTGCATATCAATCAACCTCATCAAAGCCACTTCTTCTTCTTAAAATAACAAACCATAATCACAAATATCGTTATCATCACCCCCCACAGCGCCGGATACGACCACTTCCAATGCAGCTCCGGCATATGATCAAAATTCATCCCGTATATCCCCGCGATAAACGTCAACGGAATAAAAATCGTCGCGATAATCGTTAAAACCTTCATTACCATATTCATTTTGTTGCTTATGCTCGACAGATAAACATCCAGCATTCCCGATATCATCTCGCGATACGTCTCCGCCGTGTCGATTACCTGGGCCACATGATCATAAACATCCCGCAGATACACCTTCGTTTCGTCCTTAATCAAACTCGATTCACTATGAACCAGCGCGTTTGCCAAGTCGCGCACAGGCCAAACCGCCTTGCGGAACATCATCATCTCCCGCTTCAACTTATGAATCTGCCGCAACGTATCCTCCGTAGGATCACTCGCAACCTCCTCCTGCAACGACTCGATCGTATCGCCCATCTTCTCCAAAAACACAAAGTAATGATCCACAATGCAATCGATCAGAGCGTACAACAAATAATCCGCACCCAGTTTCCGAATCCGCCATTTCGTGTTCTTGATCCGATCCCGCACCGGGTCAAAAATATCTCCTATCATCTCCTGAAAAGATATAACAAAATGACTACCCAGTAAAAAACTCACCTGTTCCGAACCGTTATCCCCCTCCGACGCCTGGTCAGACTTGTACATCCTTATCACTACGTAGATATACCCTTCGCAATCATCAACCTTAGGCCGTTGATGCGTATTTAGAATATCCTCCAGCACCAAATCATGTATCCCGAACTGCTTGCCGATACTCTCAATAATCCCCACCTCGTGCAGCCCGTCAACGTTCAGCCAAGAAACCGTATCCGTATCCTTAAACCCCCCGCAATCAGCAACATCATCTATCTGCTTCTCTTGATAATTCCCCGCATCATAATCGATCAGCATCAGCCGAACCTGCTCAGCCTTCTGCTCGCCAACATGCACCAATGTCCCCGGTGCTGCGCCAACCTTCTTACTTCTGCGTTTCAATATTCTTGCCATCGCACCATTTCCTTTACCGCCACAACTGACGCCTGCAAGCCCTTGCCCTAACGCCATTTACACGCAACATCACCCGGATACTAAAACCTATGCCAACCATCCCAATACCCAACGACCCCATTGCTCCCCCAGCCTTCCTTAGTTCCTAACATAACAACTATATATATCACCAAACCGAATATTATTCAAACAATGTTACAAAATCCTCCCATCTAACCCCCTGACACGCGGTTCATCTTCCATTATACTATCTTGTTGAAAAGGAATCATCTGCATGACCCAATATCGCCCCCACACCATCAAAACCCCTTCGATCACGCTCTGCGTCATTGCCTTACTGTATCTCTGCTCCGCCATCTTCGCATCCGCCGACCCCAACGACACCATCATCTCAGACCCCAACCCATCCGTCATCAACGCCGAGGTAGGCGACGCTGTATTCCGCGACGACAGCAACGGCGCCTTCTATTGGCACGCCGGCATACTCTGGTTCTACGACGGCTACAAAAACGAATATCAAGTCATCCAGGCGACAGGTATCGGCCACAAACTCGAACCCGTCAACTGGCAGACCTTCCTCAAATCCGCCATATATCAAGGCGCCCGCCAGCACATCGACCATTGCCCACCTACTACCGACCAACAACAGGAAATAATCTATCAAGCCCAGTTTCAAGTCAACGCCTCCTTCACTTTCTCCGCCGCCTGGTCCGACAATTGGCCCAATAATCGCCCCAACTCCGACTACCAGTCAGGCGATGGGCGATTCCGCTGCGACCAATTCGTCGAATACGTTTACGCCACGACCTACGGCACCGAACTAAAACCAGGCATTCGACTCGACGCACCATTCAGCATTCTCGACTATGCCGACAACGCCATCCCCAGTGTCGTCACCCCTCCAACCGTCGCTCAAATCACCGAGCCAAATTCTCCCAACGCCTCCATCGTCATCACTTTCTCCGAACTAATGAGCCGCGGCACTATCACCCCCCAAACCATAACTCTCACCAACGCTGCCCAATCCCCTTGCGTCTTCACCATCACCTATCACTCCGACCCGCTCCGTCATCGCGACGACCTTTTCGTCGATCCCCAAGGCATCCGCCACGACTGCATAGCAGTCATCATCACCCCCGACCAACCCTTACCCATCAACGAATCCATAACCCTAACCCTCACCCCCAACATCCGCGACCTGGCCGGCAACCCCCTAACCCAACCCCACTCCCACACCTTCACCATTACCCCCTAAGCCTGACGTTGGTCGATCTATAAGTACGATTCGCACCTTAAAAAGTCTCTGAACCTTGGTTGCGACTAGCCCCCCCCTAAGATATTTCACGCTCTTTCGCGGTCAATCATTTCCCCCACCGCAACCACACCACCTGATAAGGTTCAAGCACAATCGGTTTACTTAAATCATATTCGCTTTTCCCCAAAACATCTTGGCCCAGTTTCGAAGGCAAACGCGTAATATCGCTCGGCTTCAACGCCAACTCCACCTTACTCGACCGAAAATTATGCAGCGCCAAGATCGTCTCGCTCCTGTCCGGCGCCCGCCGAACCAAACCAAAAACCTCACGACCCAACTTCAACACTTGCTGCCCACCATCCGGATGAAACGCTTTATGTCCCCTGCGCACCCGCAGCATCCGCAGATACGAATTAAACACCTTGCTCCCCATCGAATCATTATCCGCCAGCACCTTGTCCAATTCCCGTTCTTGCCATCGATATCGATTGATCGCCCGCGGCTTACCCGTCCGCTGCACACCCCTGCTGTCGTTCCGCGTAGCCACCAGACTATTAAAGTACACCGCCGGTATCCCTTTCAGCGCCAAAGGCACCGCCTGCGAACACAAAAACCTCGCTATGTGCAATTCCTCATCTTCATTCACCGGATCACTCAGCGCGTCCACATACGTAATATTCAATTCGTACGGACTATTGCTACCATCAGCGTTCTGCTTCACCGAAACCTTCCCCCCCCGCATTTTAATCCCTTGCAAAAGCGTTTCGATCGCCCGGTCCGGCAGAATGCCCTCCAAAGGCCTCACTCCAATCCCGTCATGGCTCGCCGTAAAATTCAAAAACGTACATCCCACAGGCGGATCCGCTAATTCCGCCGCCCAATTCGTCAAGTACGTCGCGTCGCCACTCTGCAAACCATGCATCAGCAAAGGAGGCAAAGTAAACTGATACACAATATCCGCCTCGTCACCTTCGCCAAAATAACTTATATTCTCCTCGTGCGGCACGTTCGTCTCGGTAATTATCAAAACATCCGGCGACACAATCGCGAAAAAGTCCCGCAGAAACTTCACCACCTCATGCGTCTGAGGCAAATGAATACAACTCGTACCTACCTCTTTCCACAAATAAGCTATCGCGTCCAGCCGAATAATCTTCGCCCCCGATTTAATATAGAGCAGCAGAATATCCAAAAACTCAAACAATACCCACGGATTGCGAAAATCCAAATCAATCTGGTCATCGCTGAAAGTCGTCCAAACATGCTTCTTTCCGCCTCGCGTGTCAACATCCGTCAGCAAAGGCGAACTGCGAGGCCGAACCACCTTCGATAAATCCCACGACAAATCCCCCTCGATAAAATAATGCCTACCCGGCGCTATATAAGATACGTAATCTTTGAACCATTCACTACTGCGCGAAACATGGTTCAATACCAAATCAACCATCAACCGAAACTGCCCCGCCAATTCCTCGATATGCCGCCATTTCCCCAAAGGCGGATAAACCTCGCGATAATCGATCACCGAAAACCCATCGTCGCTCGAATAAGGAAAGAAAGGCAAAACATGCACCATGCTGAACGCGTCCTTCAGCCAGTCCTCCATAAAACAACGCAAACTCGCCAAAGGATAATCACCGTTCTGAATCATATCCCCGTAACTGATAAGCAGCGCATCCTTCTCACTCCATTTTTCCCCGCTCGGGGCAGCGTCTTCTCCAACCCCGTAACGCCCAATAAGCATCACCAAACGATTGAAACTCTTAGCCCCCAACTCCGGCCCGTACAACCGATCCAAACGATCACGCATACGCCCCAAAGCCTGACACTCACAATACTTTTCTATACGCCAATCAACCATCAATAAAACCTATCCAGTCGCCCCTCTGTTAGCCCCCGGGTCACATCCCGTGGGTTAGAACTCATTGCACCCCAATATTCTCTTCACCATCCTTCTCCAATCAAACTACTGCCCCGCCTATGGCAAATCAATTCTTATTAGTGCATATTAGTGCCCATTCGTGGTTCCTCTCCGCTTTCTAGATCCAAGAAAGCCCAGTAACATTCGTCACCAATGTCCGCAGGCTCCGCCGCAAAACCGAATAACTGTAAAACTTAGAAGCCAACTGGTAATTAAACTCCGTCATCTCTTCGCGATACTGCTTGTCTTCCAAAATGTGCCGCACCTCCTCAGCCACTCGCCGATTCGGATAACCATCCATGATCGGCAAACGAAAACCCTTCGGCTCGATATCCCGCGCAAAAATATCATAACGATTGATAACCACCGGCACCTTAAAATAAAACGCCTCCAGCAACGCGTTGCCAAAACCTTCGTATAAACTCGGATACGTTACCAAATCCGCGTGAGGATACAAATCCCACAAGGTGTATATCTTCTTGCCTTGACTGCTTATTTGCCGATAGTCCCCGATCATCGTGCTGATAAACCGCAAGTCCACATTCTCGTCCTGCGCCTCTTCCTCCAACATCCGCCGATAGTCCAAACCTTCGTCCCCCGCTTCGTGCGAAATCACCAACTTGTACTTCGGATCGTTCAGCATCGAGACCAACTTTATCGAATGCTCGATACCCTTTCGAGGCACAATTCGCGTTGGTTGCAAAATCATCACGTCCCCCGGCTCCAACCCTATCTCCTCACGTATCCCCGCTGTATATTCCCAATCAACCTCAGGCGGATTCTCAAAGTCCAGCACATTCGGTATCAGCAACGAACTAACACCTTTACGCCGCGACAACTCCTCTTGACCCTTCAAATTTATCACCACATGCTGCAATTCCGGATCGCGAGGCGGAAACGCCATGTCCAAATATTCCTCGACCGCGCTCACCGAAAAACGAGATCGCTCCCAATAAAAATCATGATGATGAGCAATCGCAGGCAAACGCGTCTCCGCCAACAACTCCGCCAACGCCAATCCTAAAGGCACATGCATCGGAATCGCCACCGCGTTCTCCAGCACCAACATCGTAATCTCATGCTGCTTCACAAAATCATACAGCGTTTCCTTTAGAAAATCCGCCAACTCATGAATCCGCCTCGTAACCAAACGCGATCGCTCCCCCCTGCCCCATATCTGCTGGTCTATCCACATGTTTTCCGGATGACCGAAAAACGCTTCCGGCACACAATAGCTCGACTCCGCGTCCCGGTCCAACCGACCCGCGTACCAATAGCTCGTATGCTCATAATCCCAAAAAACCCGCGCCCACTTCGCACTCTCCAACGAAACCCCATCCAACCCCGCAAACCGCGTCGATACAAACCCAACCCGTTCCGGCATCACCTAAACCCTTGTCAATCAATACTAAAAAAACACACATACGCCATAGCTATGCCTTACCGCTACTTCTTACCACCTAATTATGATCGAACTTTCCAACCCGATCTCTCCACCATTATCGCAAGGGCCGCCCATAAAACAGCCCCAGCCTCACCCATCTGCCCCAGCGCCAACACCATCAGCGCAATGCGAAATAGCCGTGACCTATCAGATCATAGACCTGCTCTTCAACAATTGTAAGCCCCGCCTGGCCAAAAATTTCGCGCCAACATCCCGCCGAGGTGATTTCTTGATTGCTCAACTGATGAAACAGATGATGCTCCAGCGATGCCGTTGGGTGTTTCCGCAGCCAATCCGCGTCCTGCAAACAAAACTCCCCTATCACCAAAATCGCTTCAGGAAAAACCTCTCGCAATTTCCGCAGCACCTCCACTATTCGATCCGGCTCCTGCAAATACTCATGAAAAGTATCGCAAGCAGTTATACAATCCACCGGCATCGGCGTATCCAAAGCCCCCTCGATCTCAAACATATCACAACACTCCACCGTCAACCGTCCCCCATAATCTTCATTCTTCAACTTCCCTCGACAAAACTCGATCATCGCTTCACTAACATCTATCCCATGCGCCCGCACTTCCCCATCCTCACGGCACAACCCCGCGATCAATCCCATGTCACCACAACCCAAATCCAGTACCATCTTCGCTTCGTGGTCCCGTACCATCCGCCGCATAACCGGATAAGGCAACTGCTCACACAAGCTCGCGCTGCCTATTCCGACCCAGGTTACATCACGCGTAAAATCTCTGCCGTACTTTTTCGACCCATCCAGCATCCCTCCCAAGTTCGTAAAGCACGGTTCATACGCCCAAAGCAACTCAAACATCCCCCGCGGCTCAGCGATAAGCACCCGCCCCTGTTTGGTAATTTCCACTTGCCCGCCCCTTCGCACCAGCAAACCAATCCCGTCCAAATACTCCACCATACTCTCAAGCGTCTTCAGATCCAAACCCTTACGCCCCACAAACTCCTTTACAGCCACCGCACCCTTGGCCAACTCATCCAGCAACCCGCAGCGCAGCAGCGCCCACCAACAGCAAGTCGCAGCGTAACCCCGCACATAAACCAACCCCTCCGCGTGATGCCGTTTCATCCGCGCCGCCCGCTTCAATCCCAACAACTTTATAACCTTCAATATCTGCCTAAGCACAAATTCTCCATCACAATTATCTTATTATCCCCTCAAACAACCGTAAACCCAACACCAACAAAAACTATTAGCCCCCGAACTTCATGTTCGGGGGTTCGAACTCCAACCCACAACTACCCCACCAATCAATTCGCCACTTACAATTCCGCGAAATTCTTCAACATCGCTAAACCCCACTTCTGCGACTTCTCCGGATGAAACTGCGTCGCCATCACGTTATCGCGCCACACACTGGACACAAAATCCCCTCCGTGCTCTGTTCGGCTGGCCACCACCTGCGCATCGCTCGGCACCACATGATAACTATGCACAAAATAAACATGCGTACCCTGAGGCACCCCCCTAAACAAAGGCACATCCCGCTGCCAATGCAGCTCGTTCCAACCCATATGCGGAATCCTTAATGATTGCTCATCATCACGCCCCGCGAAATCAAAACGAACCACCTTGCCCGGAATAATCCCCAAACCCTCGTATTCGCCGTCTTCATAGCTCACATCAAAAAGCAACTGCAGCCCCAGACAAATCCCCAAAAACCACTTGCCCTGCTCCGCCGCCCGAACAATCGCCCCATCCAGCCCCTTCTCGCGCAGCGTACTTATCGCGTCACGAAACGCGCCCACGCCCGGCAAAACAATCTTCTCTGCCGCGTCAATCTCCGCAGCTTCGGTAACAATCCGCACATCCGCCCCCACGCGTTCAAACCCCTTGCGCACGCTGTGCAAATTCCCCATACCATAATCAATAATACTTATCATACTAACAAACAAATCCCCCAACGTTAGCCCCCAGGTTTATCCTGAGGGTTCAAACTCGCTGTGATCCCGTCTCGTGGGATGGCCTTCCATCCCCTCACTGCCGCTAATACATATGCACAACAATCTCAACCCGACGGCTCTGCTGCCGTGTCCCCAGCGGATGGAACTCACCTCGACCCGCCGCTGCCAAACGCACCGGAGCAACCCCGGCTTCGATCAAATACCGAGTCACGGCCAAAGCTCGCTCGCAGGACAATTCCCAATTGTCATCCCAACCGCTCTGACGGATCGGGTCGGTATCGGTATAACCCACCACGGATATTTCTTTGTTGGCGTAGTCCCGATTGATAACCGTCACAATGTTACGCAGCCGCTGCTGCGCTGCCGGCAGCAAATCCGCTGAACCCGAGTCAAACAGAACATCCGAAGCCACCGTCACCGTCAACGTGCCCCGGTTGGCGTCCCAAGTACTCTGTTCGCCGCTGAACGTCGGTTCTTCCGGCTGTTGAGCAGCCGAAGTTTGGCACGCACGCAGTTCCCGCTGCGCCGCTGCCAGTTGCGACCGCAATTCATCTTGGTTCACTCGACATTGCATCAACGCTTCCTGAGAAGCGTCAAAACCCGCCTGCAATCCTTCAAGTTCCATCAAGCAGTCGTCCGCCTGCTGCTGGCATTCCTGACAGCAACCGCCCGCGAACACCAAAAACCCCATCACCAACATCGAGAAAACCAAATTTAGCCGTTTCATAAACATCTCCTATCGCTTAACAAATCTTATTCCCACGCTAATTCAAAATATGCCGCACGCCAACCAACACCCTTTATCCTATCCCTTTTTCGCCCCAACTTCAAGCGCCAATCCATCACTTCACTCATCTTGAGGCTTTGACACCTGAGTCTTCTTCGGCGCATCATCCAAACGATGCCTTGCCTGCTTCTCCCGCCGCATCGCCTTAATCTCCGATATAACCTTCCGCAAACGCTTCATCACCAGATAAACCAATATCCCCGCGTTACCAACGATGAATATAAACGCCGCCGTCGGAACCTCATACAGTTTCCACCAAAGAAACTTTACTGTCACATGCTGCATATTACTGAGCATAAACAATATCGCCGCCAGCACCACCAACCCAATCAGCGTCAACTTCGTATAAGTTTTTATCTTTTGCCATGACATAGCCAACTCCCAAACAAAGCCCCCGTTATCCATTCATCTGCGAACCTATCTGGGTGGCACCCTTTCGCGCAGCTAAAGGGTGATTCTCCACCATTCTATCAATATACATCTTAAGGCAAAGGCGGCACCATCGCCTGCAAAAAATAATTCACTATCCAATCATGCAGCACCATAACCACCAGCGTACCCATCGAAAGAAAAGGCCCATACGGGATTTCACGAGTACCGTGCAAAACCAGCCGCAAAATCGCCCAGCCCAACCCCAAGAACGGCGCCACAAAAAACGCCAAAACCGGACTTGTCCAACCCAAAACTGCCCCCACAGTCGCCATCAGGTCAATATCACCGCTGCCCATCGCTTCCCGCCCGAACGCCAGCGACCCCAATATCCGCGTCGCCCAAACCACACCGCCGCCCATCATAAACCCAAACAAACTCCCCGTAGCACCCGCCAGCCACTTCTGGCCGCCCAGCAATCTCGCCCAACCATCACCCAAAGGCGTTGCCGTCACCAGCCAAACCGCCGCCAACCCCAACCCGATTGCCGGCAGCAAAAACAACAATTCCCGCCCCATTACCTTGCGAACATCCAATTCCACCGCGTCCAATGCCGCTTCCACATCCTGTTTATTCTTCACCGCTTCAGCTTCCGCCTTCTCAAGTTCCGCGTAACTGCGCGTTAATATCCCCCATTTTTGCAATAACATCCCGATTATCAGCCCGACTCCCCCTCCCAACGCCGCCGCCGCCTGCCTTGGCCCCGCGTACGGAATCACCCACCATAGCCGCTCCAACGCCACTCCATCAGCCACATAGGGCCAAATCAAACTCAGCAAAAGCCCCACCACCGCGCCGAATCGGCAAACCCCCAAATCAATTATCATATGGTCCGCGTCAATCAGCGAACTCGCCAGCAATACCGACAACAACATCACATGCCCTCCGTAAATCAGCCAGCCCCCCTGCTCAAAGCCAGGCATATCCCCACGAACCCCGCACAAAAAATACACCACGTACAACCCTGCAAACAGCACACCTGTTACAAACTCAACCGTCGCGTATCGTATCGAAAATTTCGCCCCGCAGCTCCGGCAGCGCCCCCG
Source organism: Sedimentisphaerales bacterium (assembly GCA_016928435.1). Taxonomy (GTDB): domain Bacteria; phylum Planctomycetota; class Phycisphaerae; order Sedimentisphaerales; family SM23-30; genus JAFGKT01. Next base: position 21,219 of record JAFGKT010000019.1, read on the forward strand.
CAGCAAAAACCACGACAAAATCGGGATATTATCGTACCACTTGATCGGCGTCTCGCAGCTCCCGCACCGACTGCCCGGCTTCACCAAAGACATCCCCGCAGGCAACCGATAAGCCACAACATTCAAAAAACTCCCCACACATCCCCCCAACGCGAACAAAAACACAACGTAAATAACATCCTGCGCACTCATACAACGCCCTAAACCCCCACGTTAGCCCCCGAACTTCATGTTCGGGGGTTCGAATCCATTCGTCACTAATATAGTATCATCATCGGGTGGCACCCTTTCACGCTAGTTAAAGGGTGATCCTCAAACAATCACGTACCGCCGGCATCTTGCCGGCTTTTTTCGTTACTTCGCGATTCTCTACTTCGTAGCCTTCTTGGATTTCTTCTTCGCGACCTTCTTACCCTTAACTTTCTTCTTGCCGCCCTTCAACGCCGCGACCTTCATCGGCAGACCAAACAATCGAATAAACCCGGTCGCGTCCGTACTGTCGTACTCAGCCCCCATCGTAAAGCTCGCCAGATCGCCCGCGTACAAACTGTTCGGACTCTTAACGCCCGCCAACGTGCAATTACCTTTGAACAGCTTCAGCCGTACATCACCTGTGACCTTCTCTTGCGTACTGTCAAAGAACTTATCCAACGCCTCCCGCAATGGCGTGAACCACTGCCCGTTATAAACCAAATCCGCGTACTTCAGCGCCACCTGTGCCTTGTAATGGCTCGTCTCCCGATCCAGACACAGCATCTCCAGCGCCCGGTGCGCCGTCATCAAAATCGTACCGCCCGGCGTCTCATAAACGCCCCGGCTCTTCATGCCAACCAGCCGGTTCTCAACCAAATCCGCCTGCCCCACACCATGCTTACCACCCACAGCGTTCAACGTCTCCATCATCGTAACAGGCGAAACCTTCTTGCCGTTCAGCTTGACCGGCACACCCTTCTCGAACCCAACCTCAACATACTCCGCCCGAGCAGGCGTCTTGCTGATCGGATTGCTCATCACAAACAAATGATCTTGCGGCTCGTTCCAAGGGTCTTCCAAATCCGCGCCTTCATGGCTTATGTGCCACAAATTCCGGTCCCGCGAATATATCTTCTTCTTAGATTGATCGATCGGGATGTTCCGCGCCTTGGCATAGTCCACCGCCGCTTCCCGGCTCGTCAATTCAAAACTCGTATCCTTCCACGGCGCGATAATCTTCAATGATGGATCCAACGCCATGAATGTCAACTCGAACCGCACCTGGTCATTGCCTTTACCCGTCGCCCCGTGCGACACCGCGTCGGCGCCTTCTTGCTGTGCGATCATCACTTGGTACTTCGCGATCAAAGGCCGTGCGATGCTCGTCCCCAGCAAATAACCATTCTCATAAATCGCCCCGCTCTTAAGCATCGGCCACAGATAATCCGTGCAGAACTCCTCCCGCAAATCCGCCACGATGCACTTACTCGCACCACTGGCCAACGCCTTTTTCTTCACACCCTTAAGCTCACTGCCTTGGCCCAGTTCCGCTGCGAACGCGATAACCTCGCAACCGTACTTCTCTTTCAGCCAAGGCAAAATAACACTAGTATCCAAACCCCCGCTGTAAGCCAAAACAATCTTCTTAACCTGACTCATACTTGTACTCCATGTAATCATAGATCAAAATTTCACCAAAACGTTGGATTATACCCCCGCCTCCCCATTTCCACAACCAAAACCATACAACCCCAATAACCATCGGGTGGCACCCTTTCGCGCAGCTAAAGGGTGGTTTTTATCGGACTGCCGCCCAACTTTGGCCCCCGCCTAACATTCCGCGGGTTCGACCACCTTGTGCAATCTAATATTAACTACCTATATACCAACCACTTACACACACCAACCCAATTCCCCCTTGGCAACAACCCCCTCAATCGTTATAATCGTACCAGTTGTGGCAGTCCCTTTTTCCAGCGAATTTATCATGCGGGCTCCCACAAAAAACCGAAAAGGAGGAAAATGAAGATGCGGCAATATATTCTGTTTGTCCTCATTCTGGCCCTGGCAACGGCAATCACCATCCCCGCCGCCGCTCAGGTACAAATTTACTCCAATGATTTCGAAGACAGCAGCCCCATAGGCCCCGAATGGACCCTCTTAGGTTCCGCACCCTCAACCGACACTACCCCCGGCACCAGCCAACACCCCGCTGACACCTTCCTAGGCCAACTCAGCAACGACACCCTCTCCCTAACCCTACACAATCTTCATCCCGCTCACACCACCGTCAGCCTATCCTTCGACCTATATATCATCCGTTCTTGGGATGGCAATTTCAGCACCGACGAGCGCGGCCCGGACTTCTGGGGAATCGACGAAGGACCAATCCCAACCGATCCAGAAGACTGGGAATTCGTCACTACCTTCAGCAACTGGAACCCCGCGGTATCAAACGACCCCCACCAAGCATTCCCCGATGCTTATGGAACAGGTGATTACCTGCCCCGAACCGGCACTATCGAAAACAACACCCTCGGCTATCAATGGAACACCTATGACATGGACGCGGTCTATCACATCGACGTAATCGACCGACCCCACACCGGCGCAGACCTAACCTTCAGCTTCGGCGCCCAACACCTTCAAGACCTCGCCGATGAATCATGGGGAATCGACAACGTACAAGTCTCCATCAACGTCCCCGAACCTGCGACCATAGGCCTGCTAGTAATCGGTGCCGTCCCCCTAATACTTTACCGACGAAACCGCCGCTAAAAGCGCGAACTCACCGCGCCAACAATTAGACCCCTGACCTGTCAGTGGGTTTTATCTCGATGGTTTAAACTCCAATCGCCATAGATCGCAGACCATCGTCATTTCTTCTTGCCCTTCACATTGAAGCCGCCAATCCAAACACAACAAAGAAGCCAAAAAAAACATTTTTTGCCCCTTGAGGTGTCTAAAGCTTCACACTGTATAATGTCTCCATCATTGAAAGGCAAAACACCAAATGAGCAAATACCTAACAATCGGACAACTGGCAAAGGAATCAGCCCTGAGCCGCTCAACGCTGCTGTACTATCACCGCTTGGGCCTGCTCAAAGCGGCTAACCGCTCCGCAGGCAATTACCGTCTCTATAGCCAAGAAGAGAAAAATCGCCTAAAGCAAATATGCCTCTACCGCAAAATGGGGCTGCCTCTCAAAGAAATCCGAAAACTCCTCGACCAAGCTGACAACACCCGCCCCGAGACCATACTTCAGCAACGGCTCGAAATACTCGAAAAAGAAATCGACAACCTCCACCAGCAGCAAAAGGATATCCTGCGACTGCTGGAACAACTAAAATCGCGTAAATCCGCAAGGCGCCGCGGATCCAAAAAAGCTGCAAAAGGTCGGCCGCCCTCAGCAGTAAAAGTACTTTCCCTCAAAAATAAGGAGATCGATATGGTCAACAAAGAACGTTGGACGCAAATCATGGAAGCCGCCGGCTTCAGCGAACAAGACATGCACAATTGGCACAAAAAGTTCGAAACCATGGAACCACAAGCTCACCAGGAATTCCTTGAGTCCCTCGGCATCGACCAAAACGAGATCAAACAGATTCGCAAATGGTCCGCTAAATAACAACCAAATTCGAGTAAAGCCGAGCGCGCCGGCCAAGCTCGAAACTCCCGCACACACATGCTCTGCAAACAATCCCTTTCAACCAACGCCCCCGCCATCACTTTTTATTCTTCTTGCCTTTCTTGCCCCCCTGGGCATTCTTCACATGCGTAATCAACGCCTTTCTTTTGCCCTCCCCTTTGAAGCTGCCGATGATTTCTTCTGCGTACTCAAAAGGAACTGTAACAAAGGAAAACTTATCCATCATTTGTATATCACTAATGTGTTTGGGCTTAACTGACGTCCGTCCTCGAATTAGATCAACAAGTTTTCTGGCGTTCATTTTGTCTTTTTTGCCCAGCGCCACAAAAAGTCGCGTCGTACCTTGCTGGTCCAAAGGCCTGCCCCGATCGCCAAACTCTTTTATCTCGCCGTAGGTGTCAGGATTCAATTCATCTTCAAAGCAATAGTTAATTATCGCCGCCATGACCTTGGTCGGATGATGCTCCGTCGCCAGTTTCTTAACGATATTATAATACTTACCATCAATCTCACCTTCAAGAATAGCAGCGATATCATCATGTATCTTCTTCTCTTTCGCTTGGATAATATCTTGAACTCTCGGCAATTTCGATTTCTTGATATCCGCCTTGGCGAGCCGCTGTATAAACATCAACCGCTTGTACTCACTGGGAGTAATAAACGTGATCGCGGTCCCTTCGTTGCCCGCCCTGCCTGTTCGGCCGATCCGATGAACATAAGCCTCCGGATCCTGAGGCAATGAATAATTTATAACGTGAGTCAGATTAACCACATCAATGCCGCGCGCAGCGACATCGGTGGCTACCAGAATATTAACCTTCTTTTTCTTGAAACTATCCAAAGTCTTCTCACGCTGCACCTGAGAAATGTCCCCATGAATAGATTCCGCGTCATAGCCAATATCCGTCAGATGACGTGCGATTTCGTCAACTTCGCTCCTGGTCCTGCAAAAAACCAACCCGTAAAAATCTCCCTCAAAATCAATGATCCTGCACAACGCCTCAAATCTATCCGAGCCCTTAACCTCAAAGTATATATGCTCGGTCAGATTGGTTATCACCTGCTCTTTCTTCGCCGCCAAAAGCTCGTAATCGTCCATGTATTTGTGGGCAAGATCCTTTATCCTATTAGGCATCGTCGCCGAAAACAACAATGTCTTTTTGTTAGGATTGGTATGCTCCATGATTTCTTCCATGTCCTCGATGAATCCCATGTTGAGCATTTCATCCGCTTCATCGAGTATCAAATGCGCAACCCCCCCCAGCTTCAGCGTCTTGCGATGCAGATGATCTATCACCCGCCCCGGAGTACCAACCACAATATGTACGCCTTTTTTCAGCCGGCGCAACTGCTGATCGATAGACTGCCCCCCATAAATCGGAGCCGTCGTAATATCCTTATCACCCCTAAGCGAAGTAATCTCTTCTGATACCTGTATCGCCAACTCACGCGTCGGAACCAATATCAACGCCTGAACTCCACTGGCATAAGGATCTATCATCTCTATCAATGGCAAACCAAATGCCGCCGTCTTACCTGTCCCTGTTTGAGCCTGAGCGATAATATTCGTATCGTTACGCAGCATCACAGGTATGGTCATAGCCTGTATTTCGGTAGGCTCTTCAAACCCCTTAGAATTAATCGCCTCCAAAACCTTCGCTGACAGCCCCAATTCTTTGAATGTCTTCTTACTTGCCATATATCTCGCTTTTCAAACTATGGATATCTAATCCGTTTTGCTCAACCAAATCTGGTAAGGATACACAAATATCCCCAAAAAGATACTAAATACCAAAAAATAAATAAAGGTTCGTATAATTCCCCGCCACAACCCCCGACCGTTAGCCCCCTAACGCAGGCAACATTTATATTGCTCCAGCTCGGTGGTTCGCCCCCTAACCGGGTACTGCCGGTCAATCTATCCGCTCACGATTCGCCGCTGCGCTAGATCAGCTCCGCCGCGTCCGCCGGTATCCACGCCGTACTGCCGTTAGCCAATTTAATCTTCAGCCAATCTCTACGCTGCTCCCGCACCTCAAATTCCAACCCGCTGTGCAGAGGGTCGGTGAAACTCGCTCGATAATTTTCCCCATCCCCTTGCCTCGCTACTACAGTCGCTGCCGTTATCACCCCTTCTTTATGATGCGTCGCGTTCCACAAATCCACACCAACCGACCCACCAAAGCATCCCCCCAGCACCGCCGCTATCACCACCAGCAGCACCGCCGTGCGTCTTGCCTTACGCCCCATCACCGCCATTGCCCCCGCCAGCCAAAACACCACCCAGCACCCCGCCGTCACTATCAACCGCGCCCCATAGCTCAAATCATAATGCCAAAAGAACAACGTCTTAAACACTTTGCCCTGCCCCTCAGGCAAAATACCATCCAATTGCCGTGCCCGCGCCAAACGCAAATTATTCTGTAAATCCACATTTGCCGCGTCGCAACGCTCCGCCCGCCGATAGTTCAAAATCGCCCGCCCCAAATCCCCCTGCAGCAGATACGCGTTACCTAAATTGTAATACGTATAAACATTCTTCATCCCATAGTCATCGATCAAACTGCGATACCGCAGAATCGCCTGCCCATACAGTAGGTTCGCCTGATGCACATCCGTCAACGATACCGCGTTAGCCTGCGCGAAATACTCCGCTCCTTCCAGCGCCAACCGCTCAGCGCCAGGCAATTCCACCCCCTCTTCCGCCGCTGATACTCCTGCGAAAAACGTCAAAACCAATAACACCAGAGCCCATCTAGACATCATTTCAACCCCCTTTCCGTCTCTTTCAGCACTGCAAGCACATCACCCGCCCTCAATGTTTCTTTCGCTCCTGCCGACCCCGCAAAACGACTGCTCTCGCACCGCTGGAGCAACTGTCCAAAACGCGCCGCTGTATCATCACCCACCCCCGACTTCGTCAACAACTCCTCGCAATCCTTCGCCGTCAATGATTGCGCCGTACGGTCAAATTTATCCGCCACATAACCCCGCAGCGCCTCTCCCACCGCCGCGGCGTCTTCGTCTTTGCTGCCCCTGCCCACGCGCTTCACCCGCCGTTTCGCCGCCGCCAACGCACCAGCTTTGCGCCGTGCCTTCTGTTTCACCGGATCGTTCCGCCCCACCAAACGCACCACCACCGCGCTCGCAAATACCATCACCGGCAACCCTCCAACCAACAACCACGGCCACCGCTCCAAGTTCTGCCAGGCAGGCGTTGTCTGTACCGTTAGCAAATCATCACCTTCATAGTTCGCCGCGATCCCTTGCTGCGCTTCTTCCAACGAACCAACCCGCAGCGTCGGCATCAGCCCCACCGCTTCCGCCGAGCTGTGTCGCTGCGTCGTCGCCACCGCTAACTTTATCGGCTCGCTGTACGCCGTAAAATACCGCCCCGCGTCCACATCAAAATAACTCAAACTAATCGCCGGTATCTCATCGACCTCAGCGTTAAGCGCCCGAATCGTCGCCCGAAAAACCTTACGGTCCCCCTCAACCTCCGGCACCGGATAATCGCTCGGCAAACGGAAACTATCCGTAAAACCCGCCACCTCCGCCAAGTCAGGCATCTCTACCGCGGCCAAGTTATCCCCCCTAATCGCAATCGTCAGCGTAATCGGATCACCCACACTAACGTCCGTCACATCCGCCAAAGTCTCGATCTCATACCGCCCCACCAAGCCACTAAAATCGCTCGGCCGACCATCGCTCGGCAACGCCCGAACCCGCAAATCCACTCCATCACTATCAGCCACAAAACGCCTATACTGTGGGTTCCAAACATCCCGCCCAACTGCCCGATCAACCACAACACTAGCACCAGGCACCTCGATCACACCCTCTCGCCGAGGCGTCAGCATAAACCCAAAAACAATCGCGTTGCTCTGCCGATTGTTGTAGCGACTCACCCCCTGACGACCAACTACCATTCGGCCCTCAACATTCAGCTCCACCTGCTGACCACCCATGTTCGCGGGTAATTCAAGTTCCTCGATCACAAAATCATCCGTATCCCGCAGCACCGGTATGTCAAAACTGCAATTACGCATCTGGTCATAATAACAGTAAACCATCATCGTAATTGGCTGCCCGACATAAACATCCAGTTCCGAAAACTGCGTCTCTATTCCCAAACGATCACTCGTACTAGGCCGCTGTGTTTCTATCGTCAAAGGCCGTGTTCTATATTGCTGCCCATCAACCTCCACCGTAACGCTCGGCAATGTAAAACGACCTAACTCGTCAATAGTCAATTCATAATTAATCACATAACGCAACACTTCCGAACTCGTCCGCCGACCGTTTATTATCGTAACAGTGCTTTGCGACTCATTACTTGTACCACCTTGCCGCGGATTCCACGCTCGCCACGATGAAACATCAACGCTCGCCCCCGATCTGGTATTCTCAACCACTATCCCCACCACAAAAGGCACACCCGCGTAAACCGTATCGCTCCGCACCACCGCCCCAACGCGCACATCCTCCGCCGCGACCATCCCAGCCGTTAATAACACAATCAAACCAATTGTCGCCAATCGTATTCGCATAAGGATATTACCAAAGCTGCCCATACTACCAATCTCTCTCCACCGTTCTATCCCGCATCGTTCCAGATCGCCGCTCCTGACGTTGACGCTCTTCGTCTATAACCGCGTCCGCACTTATACCCGAGGCATCATGGCGATCCTCGATATTATCTTCTTCTTCAGCCTCAGCCGCTTGCTGTTGCTGATCTTCAGCCCCTTGCTGTTCTTGATCCTCAGCGCCGCTGGACTGCTGCTGTTGTTCGCCTTGCTCCTGCTGATCTTCTTGACCGTTCTGTTGCTGTTGCTGCTGGTCTTGTTGCTGTTGTTCGGAAGACTGCGACTGCTGTTGATCGTCTTGCTGCTGTTCGTCGCCCTGTTGCCCTTGCTCACCTTGCTGTTGTTGGTCTTGTTGACCGTTCTGTTGTTGATCTTGTTGTTGGTCCTGCTGACCGTTCTGCTGTTGGTCTTGTTGTTGGTCCTGGTCTTGCTGCTGGCCACCACCGCTTTGCTGTTGCTGGTCCTGCTGATCTTCTTGTTCTTGCTGTTCTTGATTGTCTTGTTGCTGCTGTTGCGGTGGCTGCTGCTGCATTTGTTCGATAATCTGCCTCATTATATCCCGCACCACAGCGATATTGTTCTGCGCTCCGGGCATATCCGGATTCAATTCCAGCGCTTGGCGATAATAACCAGCCGCCTCAGCCAACCCTTCCAGCGTTTGGGCCATATCACCTTGACCATCTTGTCCGCTGCTTTCCAACAACTGTCGTAAATTCGCGTTGCCCAGATTAAATCGGCAATTCGCCGCCAACTCGTCACTATCGGTTTCCACCGCCGCCTGCTCATACAACTCAATCGCGTGGTCGTAATCGCCCAGTTCATAATAACAGTTGGCCCGATTATACAATACTTCCGCCGCCGGGTCAGTCCCGAAAACATCCTGCTGATACTCCGCCAACGCCTCAGCGTATTGCTGCTCTGCGTAGAGTTCATTGCCGCGTGTCACAGCCTCAACCGGACTAAGATTCTCTTGCGCCGCGGCCGTGTTGAGATTCTCTTGCGGTTCAGCGCCGCCGACATCTCCTCCGTCCGCGCACCAGCCCGGCAACGCACCAACCAGCAACACCAGCAGCAAAAGCAATATGTTCTTACTTGACCCGTTCACGTATTAATGCCTCAAAAACTAATAATACCAACCCCAGCGCCAAAAACAACTGGAACTTCTCATCATAACGTATCACCGTCGTCGCTTCCATCTGCCTCTTGGCTGCGCCCGCGATCAAATTATGATACACATCCACCAAATCAAAATCCCCTGTACCAACATTCAAAAACATACCGCCCGGCGTAGCGAAAACCATATCCCGCAAAAGCTCAGCGTTCAAACTCGTCCGGACCGGCTCACCACGATACATCTGATGCCCCTGCGCAGTATTATCCGGTATCAGCGACCCGCCCCCCGCGTCGCCCAAACCTATAGCGAAAATCCGCACTCCCTGTTGCCCCGCCCGCTGCGCCGCCTCCAACGGCAAGGTCTCATGGTCCTCACCATCGGTAATCAATATGATATCCTGAAAATCCCGCTGCTGCTCGTCAAACACATCATCCAACGCCAACCGCACCGCGTCACCAATCGCGCTGCCGCCCCGCGAGACGCTCGTCGTGTCAATTTCCGATAGTGCCATCCGCGCGAAACCATAATCGTGCGTCAACGGGCACTTCACCACCGCGTGCCCCGCGAAAGCCACCAACGCGATTCGTTCACCATTCAACGCGCCCAGCAAATCCTCAACCGCCAGCTTCGCCCGCTCCAAACGGTTAGGCTTAATGTCCTCAGCCAACATACTCCGCGACACATCCAACAGCACCACAATGTCGCGTCCTTTGTAGGCGATCTCTTCCGGATGCGGGTTCCAAGCCGGCTGCGTCAAAGCAATTATCAATGCCGCCGCTGCCGCTATCAGCAGTAACGCCTTGAGATACTGCCGTCTGTGCACTTGCGGATTGTCCAATCGCGCCAAAGTAGGCGTATCCGCGAACACACGCATCGCCCGCCGTTTACGATAGAACGCGTAAACGTACAGCCCCACCAGAACCGGCAGCAGCCATAGCAACCATAATATGTCTTCGTTACCTAGATGCATACTAAACCAAAACTTCCTCGCGTCACGGCAATTTCCTAAACACCGTACAGACGGTAGGGTGGGTAATTTTGAACATTTATGTTCAATGTTACCCACGCGGTTCTCGGACCACCATAGAAAGAACAGCACGATTCCGGGTGGCACCCTTTCGCGCAGCTAAAGGGTGGTCGAACACCAATTATGTTCGCTTGCGGTTTAAGCGCCATATGTCCATTAATGGTTCTCTTCGCTGTGAACAACTCAACCTTCTTAAATCACGGCAATTTCCTAAACACCGTACAACTCAAAAGTATTTCCAATAACAATATCCCCAACCCCGTCAACGCGAATGGATAGAACTTCTCGTCGTAACGGCTATATTCCACCACATCGATCTTACTCTTTTCCTGCCTGTCAATCGCCTCGACAATCGCCCGCAGACTCTCAGCGTCCTCCGCCCGAGCGTAAAGCCCGCCGGTGTACTCCGCTATCCGACGCAGCAAAGGCTCATCCAACGCGTATTCCGCTGCGAAAGGCCCTCCGCCTCCGGAACCAATGCCGATGGTGTATATCTTTATCCCCGCTTCATGGGCGAACTGAGCCGCTTGCATCGGCGTGTACGTAATCGGCCCTTCATCCCGGCCGTCGGTCAACAGCACAATGGCCATACTCTCGACATTGAACTCGCCTTCACCGGGCGGTATCTCCGAAATATCCCCGCCCGTAAGCCGCGCGTTACGCTCAGCTATCTCCTGCTGGGCTCTCTCCAACCGCGCCGCCGCCAACGCGATCCCCGCGCCGACCGACGTACTATTTTCATCCTCTACCGCGTACGTTAAACTATCCAAATAACCCAACAGCGCATCGTGCGCATGTACCAACGGGCACAGCGTATCAGCATAACGCGCAAAAGCGATCAAACCCAGCAAATCGTTCGGCCGACCACCAAACCCGTCGCCGCCGCGAACAAAATCCCGCAGAACATCCTTAACCACATCCAGCCGACTCATCTGCCGATTACCCGCATACGCCATCGGACGCTGCATACTGCCCGAATGATCCACCACCAGTTCCAACAAAGCTCCGTGCGTGGTAACACGCGTCTCGCTTACGCCTTGTTGAGGCCGGGCCAAAGCGATAATCAACAACACCATCGCCCCCAAACGCATAAACACCAATAACGGACGCATCTTCACCCGCGCCGACCAACCCACCTTTTCCACCAAACCAACATAAGAAAACTTCAATCGAGCCCGCCGCCGCCCAGCGAACATAAAATACCCCACCACCGGTACCAACAGCAGCAGCAAAAACATCCAAGGACTATGAAAATGCCATTGATTCATTCGTTACCCCCTTGTTCATCCGCCGCAATCCACGCCGCCAACGGTATCGCGTTCTTCCCGGCCGTCACTTCAATCTGCTGAACGCTGTCTCGCGTCGCGTTTATAAAGTCATTCGTCACCGCCCGAGTCTCGTCGATCTGCTTGGGCGTAGGCGCATAGCAGGCAAACTTCACCAAATCACAATGACGCAAAAATTCACTCAGCATCTCTCTATTCTCACCGCTCAATACCTTCGCCTCGTTGGCTAACTGCAAAAACTCCTCTGTCGTACTCTCCGGAGCCCGTAAGCCGAATCGATGCTCAATATAATAACGCAATATCCCGCTGATACATTCGTAATATAGCTTCACCCGACCCCCGGCAACCAAATCCATCTGCTCCAACTGCCGCAACGCTTCCAACGCCACCTCATGCGCCGTCTTATACACTCGCTTGGCAACCCGCGCCCGATGCGTATGCCGATAAACCAACCACAAAACCAACACTACCAACAACAAAAGACCCAACACTATCGCCGGTATCAACAGCCAGTTCGGAACCATTGCTTCTTCCGGCAGTGCCACAACATCCTTCACATCCGCCAAATCCAACTGCTCCCCCTCCTCAGTCGGATAGGGCAATACCTCGATCGCCACAGCGTCCGTAAATAGATCGCCCACCACTTCCTGACCCCCAGCCGCTCCATTCTCCCCAAGCGCTTCAGCCCCTTGGCCCAACGCTATCGTATAAGTAATATGCAGCGGAGCCAACTCGTGACTGCCAACCGTTACAGGCTCGATCTCGTAGTCAATCCGCCGTACAGTCTGATCCGCGCCAATCAGACGCTGCGGCTCTTGCTGCTGCGATATAATATGAAAACTGTATTCCTCAAACCCGTCCGCCAGGTCCGGCACCTCAACCCGCATATCCGTATCAGCCACTATCTCCAACTGCGCTTTGAACGTCTCCGCGATATGCAGCTCCTGTCGATCCACCCGCCAACGCACCGTCAAGCCTTCCCGCTGATACTCCCGGTCAAACGCCCAGCTCTGTTCTTCCGTCTCACCGCTTTCCCCGCAACCGCCCAGCGACCAGACCAACACCAGCAGCACCAGCATCGATAGCTGCCGAACACTACCCCGGTGCGACTTCAAGTTGTCAAATCCGCGTCCTGACAAAATTCACTAAACTCCCGTTGTTAACGTCGCTTTTCGCGCATCTTGAAGAACCTTACCAACTCATGCGTGAACGGCCGATCCGTCGCCACATCAATCGCGTCCACTCCTATGCCGCGTAACATATTGTGCAATTCATGATCGAACTGCTCAGCCAAAACCCCATACCGTTTTTGCATCCCCCGGCTATTGGTATCCACCAGCACCGTTCGCCCCGTCTCAGCGTCCTCCAACTCAACCAAACCCAACCTAGGTAAGTGCCGCTCACGTCTGTCACGCACCACCACGGATATCAAATCATGACGTTTATTCAGCAGTGCCAGGTTATGCTTCAAACCATCGTCCGGTTTACTGCCGTTATTCGTCGGCAAAAAATCACTCACCAAAAACACAATCGCCCGTTTACGCATCACCCGCGCCAGATAATCCAACGCCCCGCCGATATCCGTCGTCCGGTGCGTCGCGTCATGGCACAGCAACTCACGAATCACCCGCAAAACATGCTGAGAACCCTTCTTGGGCGGAATAAAACGCTCGATCCGATCCGTAAACGTAATCAGACCCACCTTGTCATTGTTCTTAATCGCTGAATACGCCAGCACCGCGCATAATTCCGCCGCCATCTCATTCTTGAACTTGTCCGTGCTGCCAAACTCCCCTGAAGCGCTCAAGTCCACCAAAAGCATTACCGTCAATTCACGTTCTTCCACAAACCGCTTGATATGAGGCCTCCCCGTTCGCGCCGTCACGTTCCAATCGATACTCCGCACATCATCGCCCGGAGTATACTCACGCACCTCGTCAAACTGCATACCCCGACCCTTGAACGTACTTTCATATTCTCCCGCGAACGCTTCGTTAACCGCACGGTTAGTGTATATCTGAATCCGACGAATCTGTTTTATCAGTTCCTTGTCCAGCATAAACAGTTACCATTTACCCCAGTAGGGTGGGCCATGCCCACCATCCCTGAACAATCGTCCTTATTGTACTTCCGACTAAACTCTATGTGCCGGGTGGCACCCTTTCGCGAAGCTAAAGGGTGATCAAACATCAATTACGTTCCATATTCCAATTACCTACAAACCCCATTGCCGCATCTGCCCTGCCTTTGGCCATTCTTAAAATCTGCGAAAATCCTGTGTTTCTCTGTGGATAAAAAATCCCTGAACCTTTCATTGTTCACTAAACCGCCAGAAACTCATCCCCAAATCGCATGGATTGTCAACACGGCTACGGCACTTCAATATTGTCAAAAATCATCTGAACAATATCTTCCGAGGTCTTTTCCTCAGCCTCGGCTTCATAGCTCACAATCACCCGATGACGCAACACATCCATACCTATCGTCTTTACATCTTGAGGTGTCACATAGCCTCGCCCCGCCAAAAACGCCTGCGCCTTCGCTGCTATCGTCAAATAAATCGTCGCCCGAGGCGAAGCCCCGTAAGCAATCAGATTATCCAACGCCAAACCGTAATCGCTCGGCTTACGCGTCGCGTCCACAATGTTCACAATGTAATCCTTGATCCCGTCATCAATATAGATTTCGTCAACCACCTGCCGAATCTCAGCGATCTGCTCCGGATGCAGCACCGCCTCAACCGCGATATCCTGACTCGTCCGCGCCATCAAATCCAAAATCTTACGCTCCTCCACCTTCGAAGGATACGTAATCTTAAGCTTCAGCATAAACCTGTCCACCTGCGCCTCGGGCAAAGGATAAGTGCCTTCCTGCTCGATCGGGTTCTGAGTCGCCAAAACCATAAATGGCTCAGGCAGCGCGAACGTCTCTTCACCAATCGTCACCTGTCGTTCCTGCATCGCTTCCAACAACGCGCTTTGCACCTTGGCCGGCGCGCGGTTGATCTCATCAGCCAAAACAATATTCGTAAAGACGGGGCCCTTCTTGGCGTAAAATTCCCCATCGTTAGGCCGATATATCTGCGTACCCAGCAAATCAGCAGGCAGCAGATCGGGCGTAAATTGAATCCGCTGGAAAGACGCGTTCAGGGCCCGTGCCAGCGTCGTAACCGCCAGCGTCTTCGCCAAACCCGGTACGCCCTCGATCAACACGTGCCCGTTGCTGATCAACCCAACCAGCAGCCGCTGCAACATCTGCTCTTGCCCAACAATCACCCGTTCTAATTGCGCCATCAAGGGCTTCACAAAAGCACTGGTCTGCTCCACCCGCTCAGCTATCTTGTTTACGTCAATAGGCATAATCAGCTACACCTCCATAATCTCATATGTGTGATCAATCAAAAAAACCTTTTACAAGCCTATAGATACCCATCCCGCCGATATCATACTCAAATCCGCAAAATCATAACTAAAAATCCTATAAGCTCCTAATAATAATAGCTTTATAAAATCCAACCTCGCCCGCGTCAATAAAAAAACGTCTTTCTTAAACTCGCCGGGTGGCACCCTTTCGCGAAGCTAAAGGGTGTATAAGCCGCCCGAAAACAATAACCCCCCCCCGCGTCACCATCGCCTCACTAACGCATTGCCCTGCCGCTCATGTTCCTATATAAATATAGTTTGCCCACAACAAAACAAAACGAAAGGACCAACTTGTGCCCCATTGCGATGAAGGACTAAAAGAAATCTACCAAGCAATCATTCAATACCAACAGCAGAACCAAGGCGCCTACCCGCCCAACCTCGAAACCCTCGTCGAAAGCGAATTGTTAAGCCCATGGTTGCTCGTGTGCCCTGCGAGCGAGTTCGGCGTAGGCGAATGCTCATACATATATCGCGCCGCGGATTTACCACCCCAACTCAGCCGTGACGCCGCCAAAAATATCATCATCGCCTACGACAAAAAACCCTGGCACAAAAAACGACGCAACATCCTCTTCGCCGACGGCCAAATCCAGCGACTGCCCGAGAAAATCTATAGCCAATTCATCAAAAAAGACAATCAACTCCGCGAAACGATGGACCTGGAACCAATCGTAGAATAGCCGCTATTGCCAGAAGCGAGATTATCTGCTATCATTGGACCCGTCGGACCACTCGACCATCCTGCACTGGGGTAAGTATGTAGCACAGGAATACGTCGAATCTCCGTGAAGGATTTAACCCATAAGCTGTTTACGCACAAAGAGATAGGAGCGCCAATGACAAATACCGCTACCATGAAAATCGCCGACCAAGAGTACAGCCTCCCCATCATCGAAGGCACCGAAGGCGAAAGAGCTGTCGATATAACGAAACTGCGCAATCAGTCTAAGGGATGCATCACCTATGATCCCGGCTTTGGCAACACCGGCGCCTGCAAAAGTGATATCACCTTCATCGACGGCGAAAAGGGAATCTTGCGCTACCGAGGCATTCCCATCGAAGAACTAGCCGAAAAAAGCACTTTCACCGAAGTCGCGTATCTGCTAATTTGGGGCGAACTGCCCAACGAAGCCCAAAGAAAAGCTTTCTCCGAATTGCTCACCGATAACGCCCTGCTCCACGAAAACCTAAAAAATCATTTTGAAGGATTTCCTTGGAACGCGCCGCCCATGGCTATGCTTTCTGCTATGATCAACGCTTTGTCGTGTTATCATCTCGAATTGGCCGCCCCTTGCGCCATACTACTCGAAGAAGCCGCCACCAAACTCATCAGCAAAGTCCGAACCATTGCCGCCTTTTCATACAAAATGACTCGAGGCGAACCTTTCATATACCCCGATCCCAATCGAAGATACGTGTCAAATTTCCTCCATATGATGTTTTCTCTGCCGCACGATACGTACGAAGCCCCGCCTATCGTTGCCCAGGCACTGGACAAAGTCCTTATGCTCCACGCCGACCATGAGCAAAACTGCAGCACCAGCACCGTACGCATGGTCGCCTCAGCAGAAGCAAATCTGTTCTCGTCCGTATCCGCAGGCGTCTGTGCCCTATGGGGCAGACTGCACGGCGGCGCCAACATGGCGGTCATCGAAATGCTCGAAAGCATCCGCGAAGGTGGACTAAGCATCAAAAAATGCGTCGAACTCGCCAAGGACAAAAACAGCGATTTCAAACTCATGGGGTTCGGCCATCGCGTCTATAAAAACTTCGACCCCCGCGCAATCATCCTCCGAAAAACCTGCGAAGAACTTTTCGCTGCGATCAAACACCAAGACCCACTCCTCGACATCGCGCGAGAACTCGAAGAAGCCGCCCTTAACGACTCATACTTCGTCGAACGAAACCTCTACCCTAACGTCGATTTCTACAGCGGAATAATACTCCGAGCCATCGGCATACCTACCAACATGTTCACCGTTATGTTCGCCATCGGACGACTGCCCGGCTGGATCGCGCATTGGCGCGAAGTCAACGAAGACACCTCCATGCGTATCGCCAGGCCAAGACAAATATACTGCGGTTACCAGAAACGCGCGTACGTCCCCATCGAACAACGACCATAACTCCCGAGTGGGCCATGCCCACTACCACTGACCCAAAAACAACTCTAACCCCCAACGTAGGGTGGGTAATTTTGAACATTTTGTTCAAAGTTACCCACGCGGTTCTCTGACCTAAAAACACTAAAACTATGTTAAAGTAGGCTGTGCAACTTGCTTGCACACGCGATCTCTTAATTATGTTCACCGGATTAATAGAAACCATCGGCACCGTCAAAGCAGCCCGGCCCACCACCGCCGGAATGCAAATCACCATCGATCTCGGCCCACTCGCCCAAGACGCCAAACTAGGCGATAGCATCGCCGTCAACGGCGCCTGCCTTACCATAGCGCAACTCGACGCCACCGTCGCGACTTTCGACGCCATGGCGGAAACCATCCGCGCCACGACCGTCCAACATATAACCGCCAACCAAAAAGTAAACCTCGAACGAGCGCTGCGATTGGGTGATCGCTTAGGCGGACATCTTGTCCAAGGCCACGTGGACGGCATCGGCACCATTGAAAAAATCGATCAAAAACCCCAGCAATACACCATCTGGCTAAACACCGCCGCCGCCGTCATGAAGCAGATGATCCCCAAAGGCTCCGTCGCCATCGACGGCGTCAGCTTAACCATAGTCGATGTCCAGCCCGAACGGTTCAGCGTCTATCTCATCCCCACTACCCTCGCGGAAACAACCCTCCAACACAAAAAGCCCGGCGACAAAGTCAATCTCGAAACCGACATCATCGCCAAATGGATCAACCAACGAATCGACAACATCCTCGGCCAAAAAACATCCTCGATCACCCTCGAAAAATTACGCCAACTAGGATTTGCGTAAACACCCCAAAAAACGATATAATACTATAGTAAGACCTTGCCAAGCGACCCGTACTGGATGAGAGCATCGAGAAAAAGACTCTGACCCAGATCGGTCGCTTTGTGTTTTAATGGCCCAACGATAAAATATGAATGAAACTTATAAGCAACGCTTATATAACACCTTAGGAGTGCCAAATGGCACTGGCAGACGACCTCAACAAACCGATTATCGCCGTGACGATGGGCGACCCCGGAGGTATTGGCTCCGAGATCATTGTCAAAGCGCTCGCTGATCCGCAGTTGCGCCGACGAGGACGGTTTGTAATCTACGGCCTGCACGACCTGCTCAGCTACGCCGCCGACATGGCTGAGATGAACGTTTTTTGGCATCGAGATCAGCACGAAAACATCAATCGGCTCAATCGCCAAAGCATAGTCGTCGCCGATTACGACGACCTAACCTGGCCCACCATTACTGAGCGAGGACCATCGCGCATCGGCGGCGAAACGTCCATGCGTTTCATCACCGACGCTATCGACCACGCCATGATCGGAAATGTTGACGCCATCGTCACCGCGCCCATCAGCAAGCATTCCTGGCAATTGGCCGGCTACAAATATCCAGGCCACACCGAATTGCTCACCGAACGCACCCACGCCCGTCAATCGATAATGATGTTCGTCGGAGGCCCGTTCCGCGTCGCCCTGGCGACCATCCACGAAGGACTCTTCGAGCTGCGCCATCAATTCACTATAGGCAAAGTTTTCGCACCTATCGACCTGGCCAACCAAGCCCTCAAAGAATACTTCGGAATCAAACAACCCAGAATCGCTGTCGCTGCCCTCAACCCTCACGCCGGTGAGGAAGGCAAGTTCGGCGACGAAGAACAACGCATCATCGCACCCGCCATACTCATGGCCCAAGAACAAGGCATCAAAGTATCAGGCCCATTCCCCGCTGACACCCTCTTCTACAAAGCCCTGCGCGAAAACG
Organism: Sedimentisphaerales bacterium; assembly: GCA_016928435.1. GTDB lineage: Bacteria > Planctomycetota > Phycisphaerae > Sedimentisphaerales > SM23-30 > JAFGKT01. The sequence continues at coordinate 40,204 of JAFGKT010000019.1, forward strand.
CCTACGATATCATCGTCGCTATGTATCACGACCAAGGCCTCATCCCCCTAAAAATGCTCGCCTTCGATAAAGCCGTAAACGTAACCATAGGCCTACCCATTATACGCACCAGCCCCGATCACGGCACCGCCTTCGACATCGTCGGAAAAAATCGCGCCAACCCCGACAGCATGAAAGCCGCCCTGCACCTCGCTTGCGACATGGCCCTACGAAAACGCTCTATCCCCATCATCAACCCAAACTAAATGCCCCACACCAAACAACAACTGCAACTCCTGCTCGCCCAGGCCGGCACCAAACCCCACCACCATTGGGGCCAAAACTTCCTCATCGACCTTAACCTAATGCGACTCTTAGTCACCGAAGCCCAAATAACCCCCGCCGACACCGTTCTCGAAGTAGGTTGCGGCACAGGATCCATGACCCAACTCCTGGCCCAACACGCCCACGCCGTCATCGCCGTAGATATCGACCCCGACCTAGCCAACCTCGCCCAACAAGAACTCGCAGCCTTCGACAACACCCAAGTCATCCTAACCGACGCCCTAAAAAACAAAAACGCCATCGCTCCCATAGTCACCCAAGCCATCGACCAAGCCCTCACAACCCAGCCCGGCCGACTGCTCTTGGTCGCCAACCTCCCCTATCAAATCGCCGCCCCACTCATAATCAATCTCTTGCTCGCCCATCAATCCATTCAAGGCATACACGTCACCGTCCAAGCCGAAGTCGCCGATCGCATGGCCGCCACCCCCGGCACCAAAGCGTTCGGCCTGCTAAGCATCATCATGCAAGCCACCGGAACCGTAAAAATCATCCGAAAACTAAAACCCCAAGCGTTCTGGCCCATGCCCCAAGTACACTCCGCCATGGTCTCTTGGCAGCGAGACCCCGAAAAAATCGATCAACTGCCCTCTGTCGCGACCCTCAAGCAAACCATCGACACCTTACTGATTCATCGTCGAAAAAAAATCTCCACCTGCGTCGCCAAACACCCCAAAGCAACCGCCATCATCGGCAAACTCGCCGAACTGAATATCGACCCCAACGCCCGAGGCGAAACCCTAACCGTCGAACAATTCGCCGCGCTTTGCCCCGCCTGGCAATAACCGCTAACCCACCAGCCTCAAACGCCCACCACTCACCCCAATGGCACCAACTCACACTCCATCGTCGATAAATCAACTATCGCCACCTGCGCCCGATTCGCCAACCACGAAGTCGATTCCCCCGGATTAACCACCAGCGTCCGGTTCATCTTCCGAACATCAGCTGAATGTGTGTGACCATAGATCACTAAATCGTGCATCTGGCTCTTAACCACTTCTGTCAAACAACTGGGCACATGCGTCATATAAACGCTCTTGCCACCCACCATGCCCTTAAAAGCGTCAGCGTGAATCTCACCGCCAAACCCTTCTATCGCCGCCTTAAGCCCTATTCGCTCTCCGTCATTATTGCCGAACACCGCGATGAAGTTCGCCGGTGCTACCTCCGCGAAAGCCTTGGCCGTAAAGGGCGAAACAATATCACCAGCGTGCAGCACCGTGGCAACCTTATACTCCGCAAACACTTCTATCGCTCTGCGAACATGGTCTTCGTGGTCATGCGTATCGCTCAGAATCCCAATTTTCATAACACTTACCTTCAACTAAAACCTAATTTAGCATAGTTCCCTACCTAATATATTATACCACATCCAACCCCGCCCGCAAATCTCATTATTAAGCAATTGAAAAACCCGCGGAAATGTATTAGACTACATATTCGCAATGCGAGCAGGAGCGCTATTATTCGCGATTAGAAAGGCATTGACACATGAGTGATTTCAAAACCTTATTACAACAGCAGAAATTCTTGATCTCCGACGGCGGCTGGGGGACGGAGTTCGCCAAGCTCGGCTTGCCACCCGGCGAAGCCCCGGAACACTGGAACATAGAGCGACCCAAAGACGTCCAATCTATCGCCCAAGCCTATGTCAACGCCGGCTCCGACATCATCATTACCAACAGCTTCGGAGGCAATACCTTCAAGCTCAAAAAGAGCCATATCCTCGACCAGGCCGAAGAGATCAATCGCCTCGCAGCCCAAATCTCCAAAAACGCTGCCGCCGACAAAGCCCTCGTCTTCGCGTCCATCGGCCCGACCGGCGAGTTCATGGAACCACTCGGAACCGTCAGCGAAGCCGAAATGATCGCAGCCTTTGTCCCCCAGATCAAAGGGTTCGTCGCCGGAGGCGCAGACGGCATCGTTATCGAAACCTTCACCGATCTCGCCGAAGCCAAAGCCGCACTCAAAGCCGCCAAAGACAACTGCGACCTGCCCGTCGTCGTTTCTCTCACCTTCGACAAAGGCGCTCGCGGTTATGCGACCATGATGGGCATAACCCCCGCCCAAGCCGCTCAGGAGTTCACCGCCGCCGGCGCCGATTCCGTCGGATCCAATTGTGGCGCAGGCATCGAAAACATGATCGAAGTCGCAAAACTAATGAGCCCCGCTACCGATCTGCCCCTATGGTTCAAAGCCAACGCCGGCCTGCCCGAACTCATCGACGGCCAAACCGTATTCCGTCAAACACCCGAAGTAATGGTCAGTCATCTAAATGAGTTGCTCGACGCCGGCGCCAATATCATCGGTGGTTGCTGCGGAACCAGTCCCGATCACATACGCGCCATCGCCCAAGCCCGGCAAGCAATGGCCTAAAGTAGGGTGGGCCGTGTCCACCGTCCCTGACCAAAGAACAACTCGAACCCATAGCGACCGGGTGGCACCCTTTCACGAAGTTAAAGGGTGTAGAACTCATTACGATAATTAGTCCCTGACCAAACATGAACACCACCGAAAAACCAAATCCCTCTGACCAACCGTGGTCCAGAGGATATGTGCAGGTTTACACCGGCGACGGCAAAGGCAAAACCACCGCCGCGATCGGCCTCGCTCTGCGCGCCGCCGGAGCAGGCCTAAACATCTACATCGCCCAATTCGCCAAAACAGGCGATTACAGTGAACTTCGCGCACTGGACCGTTTCGCCCAGCAGATCACTCTTGAGCAGTTCGGCACAGAAAACTTCATCGTCAACCAACCAACCCCTCAAGACATCCAAGCCGCTCAACAAGGCCTCCACCAAGCCCGCCAAGCGATGCTCTCCGGCAAATACCATATCATCATCCTCGACGAAGCCAACATCGCCACCCACTTCCAACTATTCACCGTCGAAGAATTACTAGACTTCATCGACGCCAAACCCACAAATGTCGAACTCGTAATCACCGGCCGACGCGCCGACCCGCGCGTAATCCAAAAAGCCGACCTAGTAACCGAAATGCGACAAGTCAAACACTACTACCAACAAAACGTCAAAGCCCGCCCCGGCATCGAAAGCTAGACAAACCTCCCGTGCAACACCAAACAGATTAGCCCCCTGACCCGTCAGGGGGTTTTAACTTACTGCAATACTTATCCTTGACAAACAACGCCCATAAAAAAACCACGGACCAACATCACGTCAGTCCGTGGCATTAATTTACCAACTAACCAAGACACGCTTATTTATCATCAAACGCCGCGTCAAACTGCACATCGGAAGGCCGGAAATCAACCGAATTCACAAAATCGCAAGCCTCTTCCGCGCCCGCTTCGCGATCCATCCCGCAATCTTCCCACTCAACCGACAAAGGCCCATCATACTTAATCTGATTCAGCGCCCGGATAATCTCTTCAAAATCTACCCCCCCCCTACCCAGAGAACGAAAATCCCAGCCGCGGTCCGGATGACCAAAATTCAAATGCGAAGTCAATATCCCCGTCCGACCGTTCAGCTGCAAAGCCGCGTCTTTCATATGCACATGATAAATCCGATCCGCGAATTCCTTAATAAAGCAAACCGGGTCAACCATCTGCCAATGCAAATGGCTCGGATCAAAATTGAACCCAAACGTTTCTCGATAATCAATCGCTTTCAGTGCCCGTGCCGCCGTGATAATATCAAACGCGATCTCCGTCGGATGCACCTCTAGCGCGAAACGCACGCCGCACTCATCAAACACATCCAATATCGGATTCCACATCTTAGCGAAATACGCGAAACCATCGTCCATCATCTTATCCGTGATCGGCGGAAAAGCATATAACATATGCCAAATCGACGAACCCGTAAAACCGTTCACAACCTTGACGCCCATATTCTTCGCCGCCCGCGCTGTGTTCTTCATCGTTTCCACAGCCCACGCGCGTTTCTTCTCACCGTCACCGGCACAATTGGCTGGAGCAAACGCGTCGCTGCGAGCGTCATTGTTCGGATCACAAACCAACTGACCCGCCAAGTGATGGCTGATCGAGAACAACTGCAATCCGTTCTTCTCCAATATCTCCGATTGCTTCTTGCAGTAATCCTTGTCCGTCGCCGCCTTGTCAACGTCCATATGGTCGCCCCAACAAGCCAACTCCAAACCATCATAACCCCAGCATGAAGCCTTCTCAGCCAATGTCTCCAAAGGCATATCAGCCCACTGCCCCGTAAATAAAGTCACCGGTCGTCCCATTTGTCTATCTCCTATCTACATGTAAATAATCTCTAAAGCGCCCCCCCACGGTAGGGTATGCTGTGCATACCATCCCTGACTACACAAATCCTATTTCGCACCTGCACTCTCAAAATCAACCTTCACTGTTAGCCCCCGAGTCACGCTCGGGGGTTCGGCTACCTTGTGCCATCCATTCGTGGTTCTCTTCCACGCCGCACCGCCGCTTATTTAATCTCCGACACCTTAACGAACCGCTTCTCCGCCGCCGAAACCATCGCGGCCTCCAAAACTCGTTGCGTAATATAAGCATCCTCAAAATCCGGCAACGGCACAACAGGCTTCTTGCCGTCCAAAACCCGCAAAATATCATATGCCATATTCGTAAACGTATGTTCGTAACCTATCCCGTGCGCATCAGGCCACCAAGCATCAATATAAGGATGAGAACCCGCGTGCGTACAATTAATCGTTGACCAGCCGCGAACATCTTCCGGAAGCGTCGCGTCATAATATTCCAATTCGCCCATTCGCTCGAAATCAAACTTAATCGACCCCTTCGTTCCGTTGATCTCGAATCCATTCTTGTTCTGGTTGCCAGTGGCCTGACGGGCCGCCTCAAAGCTGGCTACCGCCCCACCGGAGAAACGCGCCAAGAACAGCACCGTATCATCAACAGTGACCTTACCCTTCGCCTTGGCCTTCTGCAGCCCACCGGCAATACTGCCCGAAACATTACCCGTCATCTTGCTGCGTTCTTTGATAAATGTCTCAGCGATAGCACCGTCGATTGAAACAATTTCCTCACCCGTAACAAACCGCGTCATATCAACTATGTGAGCATTCAGATCGCCATGCGCGCCCGACCCTGCCAACTTCTTGTCGAACCGCCAAGCCAAAGGCACCGATTCATCCGCCCAACACTGCAAATAATAACCGCGAACGTGGCGAATCTTCCCAATCTTCCCCGCTTTCACCAACTGATGCGCAAACGCCACCGCCGGGCAGCGACGATAGCAAAACCAAACAAACGTCTTCGACTTCGACTTTCGCGCCGCCTCAACCATACGCCGGGCATCGTCCAAAGAACCAGCCAACGGCTTTTCACACGCCACATGTTTGCCATGTTCCAAAGCGTCCACAGCCATATCCGCGTGAATAAAATTAGGCGTACCCAAATCCACTAAATCAACTTCCGGATCCGCGCACACCTTGTGAAAATCTAATTCGTATTTCTGCCAACCCCATTTCGCTGCGTATTCTTCAATACCTTCAGAGACGTTGTCGCAAGCGGTGTGCATAACCGGCTTGATCGCCGTATCAAAAAACCTTCCTACCTGCCCCCAAGCATTGGAGTGGGTCCGCCCCATAAAACCACGGCCTATCAGAGCAACATTTAATGTCTTACTTTTCTTTGCGCACATTCTGAAATCCTCTCTTAGAACTGCTTTAAGACAAACTCAAACCTAACGCCGACTAAACAAGCATCGGCTACCATCCAAATACAAATGTAATCTCCAACAGCTAACCTGTAAACCCAAATTGAAGCCAAAAACAAAAAATCTACCAAACCACGGCACAACAACTTGTCACATTACAATAATTCGCCAATGAGCAAATTTAACATATATAAACCCATGCAATCACCAATATCCTCCAATCGACTAAACTAACTAAATCTTTGCGGCTTTTACCGCCAATTTGCCTCCAAGATCACTTGACGACCACACATAACCCACACTATACTCCACCACCCCAGTGCTTTTAACATAATACGCAGCTCACATCTCACCTTCAGGAGCAAGTCATATGACAACTAAAATCATATGGAACAGCACCAGCGAAAATTCCTCCGGATCCATGCCCTTGGGCAACGGAGATATCGGCATCAACCTCTGGGCCGAAAAAGACGGCTCAATATCCTTCTACGTAGGCAAAACCGACTCATGGAGCGAAAACGGACGACTGCTCAAACTCGGTCTCGTCAAAATCAAACTCGATCCAAATCCTTTCGCCGCCGACTCATTCGAGCAAATTCTAGACTTGCAGACCGGCTCGATCAAAATCACCAGCCAAACTCCGCAAACCTCCCTCGAACTCCTTATTTGGGTCGATGCCAACCGACCCGTCATTCGCGTACAGGGCAACAGCAGCAAACCCATCGAAATCCAAGCCCAACTGCATCTGTGGCGCCAAGAGCAACGCCAAGTATCAGACGCCCAAGAAATGCACAGCTTTTGCGGCCAAAATCCGCCTGAAACTCCATACACCGTCTATCCCGACACCGTCGCCGATACACCCGACAGAATAACTTGGTATCACCGCAACGAATCATCCATGTGGGCCGAAAACCTGCGATTCCAGGCCCTGCAAGACCTCGCACAGACAACCCATGACCCACTGCTGAACTTGACCTTCGGCGCCACGATACTCGGACATGATTTAGAAAAAATTGACTCTTGCCAACTGCGAAGTAAACAGGCTGTCAAGAATTTTGAAATAGCCGCGTTTGTGTTAACCGCGCAAACCGATACCGCTGACCAATGGTTGACCCAACTCGAAGAATCAATTGACACTCACGGCATACAGCCCAGCGAAAATGATTATGCCGCGCACTGCCAATGGTGGGCCGAATTCTGGTCTCGCAGCTTCATCGAAATTTCCGGACACGACCAAGCCCAACAAATCAACCAAGCCTATAACCTCCAGCGTTTCATGGTCGCCTGTGCCGGACGAGGCAAATTCCCCATCAAATTCAACGGATCAATATTCAATGTCGATTGGAACTTGCAAGGCGAATGCTTTGACCCTGACTATCGCAGATGGGGCGGCGGTTACTGGTTCCAAAATACCCGACTGATATATTGGCCCATGCTCCAAGCCGGCGATTGCGACCTGATAAAACCCTTCTTCGACATGTATCTAAACGCCTTGCCTCTCGCCCAAAAACGCACTCAAAAATACTTTAACTGCCCCGGAGCCTTCTTCCCTGAAACCATGAACTTTTGGGGAACATACCTCAACCAAAACTATGGCTTCGACCGAACCGACAAACATTGCAGTTATGTGCAAAACACCTACATCCGAAGATACTGGCAAGGAGGCCTCGAACTAACCTCCATGATGCTCGACTATGTTGAATTCACCCAAGACACCGATTTCCTCCAAAACCAACTGCTGCCCTTCGCCGACAACATCCTCAAATTCTACCATAGCTACTATTCCAAACTCGACGATAACGGCAAAATAATCTTCCAACCAGCCCAGTCCCTCGAAACCTGGCACGACGCCGTAAACCCGCTGCCCGTCATCGCCGGACTAAAATGGGTCTTGACCAAACTCCAACAAATCCCATCCCAATATGTTGCCCCAGAAAAAACACAGTGGTGGATGGATTTTCTGGACAAATTACCACCTCTGCCCACCCGAACCTACGTCTGGGAACAAAAAACCGAACTTCTGCCCGCTCTACAGTACGACACCTGCTCCAATTCCGAAAACCCCGAATTATACGCCGTCTTCCCCTATCGCCTATACGGCATAGGCAAACCCAACCTCGAAACCGCCCTGGTAACATGGGAGAACCGCCGGGTCAAACGTACCGGCTGCTGGACTCAGGACCCCATCCAAGCCGCACTGCTCGGACTCACCGAACAAGTACAAACATACTTAATCAAAAACGCCACCACCATGGACATCAGCACCAAACACCCAAAGAACATCCGTTTGAGTGCTTTTGTCGGACCAAATTTCGATTGGATTCCCGACATGGACCACGGCGGAGTAACCAGCGTCGGCCTACAGCAAATGCTTATGCAGTGCGAAGATAGCGTCATTCGGCTCCTCCCAGCCTGGCCCAAAGACTGGAATGTAAACGCCAAACTCCACGCCCCCAAAAACACCACCGTACAATTCTCCTACCAAAACGGCAAAATAACCCAACTCAACGTCAACCCAGACCACAGAAAGAATGATATCATCATCGAACAAACTGCTGTATAATGCCCTCCTATCATGTTAGTCGCAGAGTACACTATATAATAAGAGTGACATTATGAAAATCAGCCTGAGCTACTGGATGTTTCCCGAAGGACTCGAAGGCAATGAGCCCATCGAATCAGCTATGCAGCAGACCAAAGACCTCGGATTTGACGCCATCGAACTCTGCGTCGCAACCACAGGCCTACTCACCGATAAAACCACCCAAACCCAATGCGAAGACATCAGAGCCGCCGCCGACAAAATCGGCATCGAAATCAGCTCCGTCGCCAGCGGTGAAAGCTGGAATTCCTCACCAACCGCCAACGACCCTGCCGTGCGAAAAAACATCATACAGTTCACCCAGCAGGCGATTCGCCTAACAAAATGGCTCGGCACCGACGCATACCTCTTTGTCCCAGGAGCCGTAGAGGTCTTTTTCCTGCCCGATGCCGAAATCATCCCGTACGAAACCTGCTATCAGCGAGCCCACCAAGCCGTCACCCAAATTCTACCCGTCGCCGAAGAAAATCAGGTCGCGTTGAGCATTGAAAACGTCTGGAACAAATTCCTCCTCAGCCCACTAGAAATGCGAGACTTCATCGACGAGTTCAACTCACCCTATATTGGCAGTTACTTCGATGTAGGCAACGTCTTGCTCACCGGATACCCCCAGGATTGGATCCGAATTCTAGGACCACGCGTCAAACGTGTTCATATCAAAGACTTCGACAAAAATATCGGAACCATCGAAGGTTTCGGCGAACTCCTCCAAGGATCAGTCGATTTCGATGCCGTCAAACAAGCCCTCGCCGATATCAACTACAATGGCTACGTAACCGCCGAAATTCTACCATATGCAACAGGCAGACTCGAAAAAACCGCCCACGCCATGAAAAAAATCTTCAATAAATAAACAACTTTGTCATGCCCAAAATAAAACTTTTTCATAACCAAAATAAACACTTTTGTCATTCCCGACCTGATCGGGAATCCAGCTAAAAATAGTCTCGCTAAAAGGCGAATCCGCTTCGAATGAAAGGACACATCAATGGTACGAGTTGGAATAGTTGGTCTTGGTTTCATGGGACGCATGCACTTCCGTTGTTGGAATGCCGACCCTAACGCTAAAATCGTCGCGGTGTGCGATGTCGATAACGATAAACTCTCCGGCCAATTCGCACAAGCAGGCAATATCGAAGGCGCCCAAGATAATCTCGACCTCTCTAACATCGCAACCTTCACCAACCTCGACAACATGCTCAAAGAAGCTCAGCTCGACGCCGTCTCTATCGCCCTGCCAACTTATCTACATGCCCAAGCAACTATCAAAGCCCTGCAGGCCGGAGTCCACGTGTTTTGCGAAAAACCAATGGCACTCGATTCCGCGGAGTGCCAAACCATGATCGACGCCGCCGAAAAAACAGGCAAAACTCTCCAGGTCGGACACTGCATCCGATTCTGGCCCGAATATGCCTACCTAAAACAACTCATCCAATCAGGTCAATATGGCAACCTACGCTTCGCAACCTTTACCCGTATCAGCGCCACCCCAACGTGGAGTTGGCAAAACTGGATACTCGACCCCAAAAAGGCAGGCGGCGCCGCCCATGACCTCCATATCCATGACGCCGACTTCGTACAATATCTCTGTGGTTTGCCCAATGCCGTTTTCTGCCAAGCGGTGCCCGGATTTGACAACGGCGCCGATCACGTCGTAGCACAATACATCTATAATAATGGCCCAGTCATCACCGCTGAAGGCGGTTGGCTCTGCGCCGATCCATTCGGATTCAAAATGGCTTATAATGCCGTTCTCGAAAAAGCGACCATCTCGTTTGACTCAACCCAATCACCCACCATCAAAGTCCATCCCGCCGCCGGCCAAACCTTCACCCCCGAAATGCCCCAAAAAGACGGATATGCACTCGAAATCCACCATTTCATCCAATCAATAACCGGACAAAAAGTCCCCGACATCCTAACACCCCAGCAATCACTGCAAAGCGTCAAACTCATCGAAGCCGAAATAAAATCCGCGCAAAACGCAACCCCCGTCAAGTTGACCTAAACCACAAAATAACACCCCGGCCAACTAGAGCAACTTCAAAAACCAGCTACCCAACAAATTAGCCCCCCGACCCGTCGGGGGGTTTTACCCAAAAAAAATCGCTCGCCAATCCGCCCGCCGCCTCCCAACCTAAACCCCACAAATCCAAGCCTTTACACCCGCCACCCCTCAAACCGCCACCCTCTTGGCCATGCAATGTTGAAAATATTTAACATGCTACCCAAATATAAATCAAATTAAAAACCGACCAAAAAAGCAACAAAACCCTTGATCCCCGGGATTTCCTATGCTATCCTTGGCACTGGGCGATTAACGTGTTCAATACAACCGAACCTAAATCACCAGGATAATCGCAATCTTCACGCCATCATCAATCCAACCCATCCATCCAGCGAAAGGAATCCGCATGAACAGAGCGAAGCATCAAGGTCGAACCATCATAAATGCGGCTTTCTTGACAGCGATCATTCTCACAATCACCTGCCCTCCCTCAGCTCAGGCCGCCGACAGCACCATTTCCTTTGCCACCGACGGCCGCCAAGCCGAAGCCGAATATCTTTGGCAAGAAAGTTCTAGTGTTTTCACTCTGGAAGGAGTTAACAGGCCCATTCGAAATCTGGATGGCCAAAACGCCTTTGTAATCTATCGTTTCGATGTCACCGGAGTCCAAGATGCTACCTTACGCGTCAATGTGCTAAACAGCTTCGCCCTAAGTGTCAGCAACGACGGCCAACTGTTCACCGAAATAGACCGCCAAGCCGCAGCCGGAATGAGAAATTACGGCATAAAAACCTACGACCTCGACCAGTTCCTGCCCTCGTCTTTCCGTTATCTATATGTCAAAATCGAACATGGCGCCGTCGAACAATTCAATGGCGGTTTCGGAGCGTGCATAATCGCCATTGAGTTAGAGCTGCAAGGCCTTCCCGACATAGCCGCCGCCCAAGTGGCCCAAACAGCCACACCCATAATAATAGATGCCCAATTCGACGAGCCCGACTGGCAAAACGCGCAACCGCTCAGTACCTTATCCGACCATCTAATGATGAGTATGCCCCGCAGAGCTGCCACCTTCAAAATCTGCTACGACCAAAATCACATCTATGTCGCTGCGCAATGCGAACAACCCAACGCCGACCAGATACAGCCCACCACCCTCGTCAACGATTCAGTCATCACTTCCGATGATTGCGTCGAACTCTTTCTCATGCCGCCGACCGGCCCGCAATACTACCACATCGCAATCAACCTCGCGGGAACCATCTTCGACGAACAAGGCGAACAAGGACCCGCATCATACAATTCCCAAGCTCGCATAGCTACCCGCTCTGACAGCGACGGCTGGTATCTCGAAGCCGCCATACCAATCGAACCCATGCGGGCGCAGCCCCTTCAACCAGGCCAAATATGGTACGCCGAACTATATCACCACAGCGCCGAATATGACCAGACAGCCGCTTGGACCTGCGCCGAAGCCGCCGGGTTCCTCGCCAGACATCGCTTTGGTACTCTCGAACTCACCCCCCCTGCCGACCAACCGCTGCCCGCCGTCAATCTCACCATGCAAGACAACCCTACTATGGGCCAAAACAGCGTTGCATGTTCTTGGACCACGGACCTAGACGCCGGCCAATACGAATTGCAGCTTACCATGTTGCCCGTTCGATCCCCCTATCTGTCCCAAGAACTGCAAAACCTCGAACAAATGAATCCGCGTACCACGGTGGTACCCTGGCCCCAAAACCCCAACGAAAATTCCGTCACCACCCAATACCTGCTCGACCGCTTCGGCACCTATCACCTGTTAGCCCAACTGCACCATCGCGACACCGGACAAACCGTCAGTCGCGCCTTGCTCAGCCAAACCATCACCCTCCAAGACCTGCGCCCCATGGAGGTAACCCTACAGCAGCCTTTCGTCAGCACCGAAAGCGAATTGCCCATCCATATCCAGTTGAATCTAACCAATGAAAACCTTTATGGCACTTCCTTGAACGTAACCCTCACCGACGCCTCCAACCAAGTCATAACAACCTTAGCTCCCTCCGTCGATCAAAGTCAAATTGACATCACCTTGCCCATCGCCGACTTACAGCCCGGATCATACAAAATCACCTTCAATCTCACAGACGCCGAAGGCGCCCAAATCACCGCCATCGAAAAAGACCTCACCAAATACGTAGCTCCAGGCACGCCCCGCAGCGTAACCATCGACGAGAACGGCGTCTGTTATGTTGATGGTGAGCCGACACTGCCCATGGGATTCATGCTCGGCGGCGCCACCCCAGAAGCCGCAGCCGCCGGATATAACGTCGCTGTCTGGTCCTGTGAACATGGAACCTTAGAAGATCGAGCAAACCTGCCCCAGGCCCAAGAAGTCGGCATTATGGGAATACTCCATATATGCAACTACCTCCGAGGCAATAACGACTTTGAAGGCATACGAACTCGCGTCTCACAACTAAAAAATGAACCCGGATTGTTCGCTTGGTACCTCGCGGACGAACCCGAAGCATACGGCGATACCCCCGAAATCCTACGCCGTGCCTATAACATCATTAAAAGCATCGACCCATGCCATCCCGTTTACGTCGCTACCAATCGACCCCCGATGCTCAGATCATACAATGGCTGCGCCGACATCATCGCCACCGACCCATACCCGGTACCAATGCACTCCCTTTCCATGGTGGCCGCATGGACCCAAGCCACTCACGATGCCGCCCGAACGCACAATCAAGCCGCGTGGGTAATACCCCAAGGCTTCGCTTATAACGACATCGGAGGCGGTGGCCGTACCCCAACAGACAGCGAATTCCGTACCATGATAGCGACAGCGCTAATCCACGGCGTAAAAGGCATAACCTGGTGGCCCTACAGCGTACCACGCCGAAACTATTGGGACACCATGGTCACAATCGCACACGATGTCCGCCAAATCGAATCATGGATTCTATTCGGCACCAATGTCCCAGATATGCCCCCAGGACCACAAATCCAAGACAACATCCACTGGCGCGCATTCCTATACCAAAACCAAGTCGTCACCATAATGTCAAACCTCTCCTACGACAACCCAGCTTCCATCAACATCCCCCTACCCCCTGGAGTAACCCAATACCAAGAAATGTTCGTTGAAAATCAAGAACCATTAACCGCCGAAAACTCCCAAGCCCAAATCACCCTCAACCCCACTCAGTCACGAGTTATTACCTTTAATTTGCCTTAATTTAGGGGCGCACAAAAAACGTTGTACCGCCCCAATCAAAATAATGTATCATTGTTTCAACATAAAAACTTTGCTAACTGATAGCTATTTGCAAAAAAGGAAACAAACATGACCAAAACAGCACTTAAACTCACCATCGTACTATGCCTTGCCCTAAGCGTTTGCATCGGCTGCTCATCATCATCCACTGCCACACCCAGATCATATTACGAAAATACATTCAGCACTCTTAAAACCCAAGCCCAAACCCACCTTGCCGAACAAGGCAGACCCGATCAAACCTACGCGGTCGGCATCGCTCCGCCCATGACCCGCATATATCACGAAGGTGGCCCTGCCCTCGCTTGGAACGGTACCATCGAAATCACCACCGCCAGAGGAGAATCCGAATACCGCGAACTAGCTATCATCCCTATGATAGACGCCAACGACGTAACCGATATCACCGTCTCCGTCAGCCCAATGGTCTGCGCCGCTAACAACCACACCTTAGACCCCGCCACCGAAGTAAAAGCAGGACCCGTAGGATACGTAATGGCCGAAGCCATGATCGAAGAACTCATAGTCTTAACCCCGCCCCATGCTGTGCCCGATGTTCTGTGGGCAGGCATGACTGGCTTCACCGCCTATCGCGATCAGCTCCAAGGTGCCTTCATTCAGTTCGATATAGACCAAAACACCCCCGCAGGCACATACACCGGCCAAGTCACCGTCGCGCCCCAAGGCCTAAACCCCGAATCATTCGACATCGAATTAACCGTCCTTGATTTCGTACTGCCCTACGGCGGACCAATACCAGCCCACATTAGCGGCACCAAACGACAACTGCTCCGCGATCATCGTTGCGTTTCCGGTTGGTGGGATCCGCCCATTCCCGACAAAAACGGCGACGGTGTCGTCGACTTCTACGAACTCGAACACCTCGACCAAACCGATATCGATGCCATAACTCGCAGTATCGAAGAATTCTTCGCTGTACCAGGCAACAACTACATGATGGTCGCTACACCCGGCACCTTCGAAGGCGGTAACCTTATCGGCGGATTCCAAGATAAATACGACGAATACACCCCCAGCCAAATCGACGCTATCAAAAACTATTGGCGAATCATGGGCAACATCCTCGCCGAACGGGACCTCCTCGACAACGCCGTCGCCTACGTTTGGGGCGAACCAACAGACTCCGTACTCGATGAAGTCCAAACCCGCTGTCAATGGGTCCACGATGCCGACCCCAGAATCAGAACCCACGTCGAAGACATACACAACAATTGTCGCCCACTACGCCAGGCAGGATATATCAATCACCACATCCTCCTAAGCCCACACCTAGACCCCATCGCCGACGCCCCCGAAAACTGGGCTCCCGGCACCAGCCTCGGAATGTACGTATGCGTCCTGCCTCTAGGCAGCTATCCCAATCTAATGGTCGATGACTCACTTCTAGATTGCCGTGTGCTCGGTTGGCAAATGGCGCAAAGACACGTCCAAAGATTCCTCTACTGGGGCAGTCAAGCATCATTCTGGATCGGCAAAAACAGTCAAAACTTCCCCCGTACCGATTGCGGATCAATGGGCAATTACGGCGATGGCACATTAGTCCACTCACCCAACGGCGGATCATGGTACCCATCCCACCGACTCCGCAACTTCGCCGACGGTATGGAAGATTTCATCTACATCACCACCCTACAAAACCTAATGGAGCAGTCCGACCCCGCAAACCCCGCTATCCCCAACACCATCGAATGGCAAAACGCCCGAGCAGCAGGAGCAGCAGCACTCGCCCAAGTACAAGACGTCGTCGGAACCTCAATGAACACTCAAACGCATGACACCCAAACCCTGCTTAACGCCCGCAACGACATCGCCAACGCCATCATAACCCTAAATGCCCTATTAGGACCAATAATGTAGGCAGCTCCACAAAACAACGCTGCCTCATGTATTAAAACTATTTTCTTTGGTTTTTATTTGTTTTTTCTCTGCAAACCAAGTAAAATCAAATTTTTGTATTGCTTCATGATAACATAAACTAAAGAGGCCAAACATCTTATATGACTCCGTTGAATGGTATAAAACTCGATAAAGTCGGCGGCAAGTCCTTACCGCTCTACGAACAGATTCGCCGTCAAATCAAGGAATCCATCAAGGCCAGAACCATCAAGCCCGGAGACCGACTCCCAACTATGGCATCCCTCGTCAAGCTCTGGGATGTTGACTACAGTACCATAAAGGCAGCCTTTGACTTACTTGCCGAAGATGGTGTCATTAAGCTCGAACCGCGAAAAGGCGCCGTTGTTACCGGCGAAAAAAGAACTAACGTCGCCACCATCATGTTCATCAGATGGGGAGCCGACGCCTTCGTTATCGATATCGCCGACGGAATCCGACAGTATTGCACTGAAACCAATCAAAACTTCATCTGCACCGATGCCCGACTTTCACCAGACATCTATCTCGACGCCATCTCACACCCGCCCAAAGATGTCAACGGTTTGGTTCTCATTCCATTAAACTTCCCCGAACATATTGAAGCCATAGCAAAAACCGTCCAAAACGGCATAAAAATGGTATTTGTCGATCGAGTACTGCCTGATATCCCCGTAAGTTCAGTTACCGCGGACCACTTTGCCGCTGGCTTCCGAGCGACAACCCACTTACTCGAACTCCACAAAAAACCAGTGGTCTTTTTCGGAATGAAGCACGAACCAACCTCGTGCCAAGAACGTTCTGCCGGGTGGGCCGCCGCCATGCGACAGCATAACTATCACAGCCTCGAAGAATACATCTGGCGTGCCGACAGCAGCGAAACAGATCCCGATAGCTACATAAGCGACGTCCGACAAATGCCCAAGAAATGTGCCTTGGAGTTCATGCGAAAAAATCCACAAGATGGATATTCCGTATTAGCATGCAATGACGCCTTCGCCCAAGGATTATATCTCGCCGCCGAAGAATTGAATCTGACAATTGGAAAAGACATCCATGTCGTAGGCGTAGGCGACATGCCATATTGTGCCGTATCCAAACCACCACAAAGTTCTGTTTACCAACCAAGAAAACAACTAGGATACGAAGCCGCAAAGCTAGTACACCAAGATATCTTAGGCCAAATAAGCCGCCCAACCCATCGTATCCTGCCCACCCAACTAAACATCAGAGCCAGCTCAGACCCCCAAGCGTAATATCTATCCGTGCGCACCGCCGGCATCCCTCCCTGAATAACCATCTCCATTACACTCCCGACTAAAATCCCCTGTGTCTTCGTCCCGCCTCTGGCTAACTTAAAAAAATCTGCGATAATCGGCGAAATCTGCGGATAAAATTCCCTGACCACCCAACCAACCCAAAAACCGATTTTTCCTGTCCCTCAACCAACCCATGTGGTAAAATCACCACCCATATACTTACATTGTCATTTGTTTCCCTATAAACCAAGAGGTATTCCAAACCGTGACAACCGCCCCCAACAATCAAACCGGCAACCCCGCTGAAAACAACAAACCGTCCTTGGACTTCATCCGCACCATCGTCGCCCAAGATTGTGAATCCAACAAATGGGGCCAACCCATCGTCACCCGCTTCCCCCCCGAACCCAACGGTTATCTCCACATCGGCCACGCAAAAGCGTTCGGTATCGACTTCGCCGTCGCCCAGGAGTTCGGCGGACACTGCAACCTCCGATTCGACGACACCAACCCCTGCAAGGAAGAAGAAGAATTCGTCCACGCCATCAAAGACGACATCGCTTGGATGGGATGGAAATGGAAAAACCTCTGCTTTGCCAGCGACTACTTCCAACAGATGTACGAATACGCCGTCGAACTCATCGAAAAAGGCTTAGCCTACGTTGACGACCAATCACCTGAAGACATCCGCCAAGGACGCGGCACCTTAACCGCGCCCGGCACCAACAGCCCATACCGAGACCGACCCGTCGAAGAAAATCTCGACCTCTTTCATCGTATGCGCAACGGCGAATTCCCCGACGGCTCCCGAGTACTCCGAGCCAAAATCGACATGGCCCACCCAAACCTCAACATGCGCGACCCCGTAATGTACCGCATCCTCCACGCAACCCACCACCGGTCCGGCGACAAATGGTGCATCTACCCCATGTACGACTGGGCCCACGGACTCGAAGACTCCATCGAAAACGTAACCCATTCACTCTGCTCACTCGAATTCGAAAACCACCGACCCCTCTACGATTGGTTCATCGACGCCATCAACAAAGACCGCCCCCAACCAATCCATCATCCCCAACAAATCGAATTCGCTCGATTCAACCTCACTTATACCGTTATGAGCAAACGCAAGCTCCGACAACTCGTAGAAGAAGGCCACGTCAATGGCTGGGACGATCCCCGTATGCCCACTCTCTGCGGCATGCGCCGTCGTGGATTCACTCCCCAAGCAATCCGCGACTTCCTCGACCGCGTAGGCGTCGCCAAGTTCGTCGGCACCAGTGACTACGCTCTGCTCGAACATTGCGTACGCACCCACCTGAACAAAGTCGCACCCCGTATCATGGGCGTACTCAATCCCCTCAAAGTCGTCATCACAAACTACCCCGAAGGGCAAACCGAACAGCTCGACGCCGTCAACAACCCTGAAGACCCAGCCGCCGGCACCCGCCCGGTCCCATTCTCCCGCGAACTCTACATCGAACAAGATGACTTTATGGAAGACCCGCCCAAAAAATTCTTCCGACTCGCGCCAGGCCGCGAAGTACGCCTACGATACGCCTACTTCATCACCTGCACCGAAGTCGTCAAAGACGATGAGGGTAATATCACCGAACTGCGCTGCACCTACGACCCCGAAACCAAGGGCGGTAATGCGCCCGACGGCCGAAAGGTCAAAGCAACCCTACATTGGGTCTCCGCGCAACACGCTCTCAATGCCCAAGTAAACATCTACAACCACCTCTTCACTAACGAAGACCCCGAAAAAGTAGAAGAGGGCCAAGACTTCCTCAGTAATATCAATCCCGATTCCCTCGAAATCCAACTCAACTGCAAAATCGAACCTTCCATCGCCCAAGCCGCACCAGGAACCCACTACCAGCTCGAACGGCTAGGATATTTCTGCATAGACCTCGAATCCAACCCCGACCGAATAATCCTAAACCGAACCGTTAACCTAAAAGACACCTACGCCAAACAGCAAACCAAACAATAACCGCACCACTACCATCTCACCAAAAAACATCCCTTAGCCCCCGGGTCAAATCCCAGGGGTTCTAAAATGGAACACCACCAAACCTCCTCCCTGCCTGGGCCTCCCAAACCCACATTCCCTGCCCCGACCATCCGAATCCTGTCAATCTTCTCAAAATCCGCATCCCTGTGCCGCCAAATCCAAATCGAACCACCTTTTATCCCACTACTCCAATCACGCCTCTGGCTAATTAAATCCTGATATCCTGTTATCCTGTCAAAAAACGCCCCGACCCAACCGCCATTTTCAAATCACTTCTACACTTTTATCTTGCAATCACCCGATCTATGCTGTAGATAACATGTTGTTTGACAGAATGTTGGCGGAGATCAAACCGTTTTCATATCTTCCGCCCACCCATCAACATAACTGAGGATTCGTACTATGACATTAGGATATTCACGGAACACTCCCGCACGCACCGCAATTCCCGCGCTAACTCTGGCCCTAACACTGTCGTTCATCCTGATATTAGCTGCCACCGACGCCCAAGCTCAGCCCACAGCACAAAGAGAACGAACATTGGATGAACCATTCCGATTGGTCCTCGATGAGTCCGTCCCTACCACCAAACGCGCCCTCTTCGATTGGGGCGGATGGATGCGCAGCAGTTACTGGGCTCTAAACGAACACCTCGACCGTGACTACACCGGCGCTCAAGGCGACATCTGGGAAGAAGACGGTTGTCGCAACTATACCCAACAGCAGCTAAGAATCTGGGGCCACCTCAACCTTGATCAAGCACATCAGCTCTATGCTCGTATGAGACTCGACTATTACGATTGGCACAACAGCTACGACGGCGACGATTCCGACTTGGATGGACCCAACCTCGAACGTGGTTGGTATAACTTCCGGCTCTCCGCCGCCCAGAACGCCTACGGTTGGCAGCCCGGCGATTTCGATTTCAATATCCGCGTCGGTCGCCAATACGTAGAACTCGGCACAGGCCTCGCACTGTCCACACCTTTGGATGCCGTCGTCGGCCGACTCTATTATCGCGACTGGACCATCACAGGCCTAGGCGCCATGTCAATCCCTAGCACCTATAACGTCGATCAATCAGTTCCCGATGACTCCAAAGAAGACCGAAGATTCTGGGGTATCGAACTTCGATACAACGGTATGCCCGATCACGAACCTTTTGCCTACTTCCTAAGCCAGGAAGACCAAGACTTCGGACACATCGTCGGCCATAATGTCTTCGGCTATAATTCCCGATACGTCGGCCTCGGGTCACGAGGCCGATTCTTCCATCGCGACCTACAATACACCTGCGAAGTCGTCTCAGAGTTCGGCAAAAGCCACGCTTGGTCCGCCGACACCCGAGACGTCCAAAACGTCCACGCTTGGGCCTTCGATACCGAACTACGATACATCGTACCAGATCAGCATGATTCCCAATTCGCCGTCGAGTACGTCTTGGCTTCGGGCGACAACGATCGCGAGTTCAGCCCAACCAACACCTTAGGTGGCAATGCCGCCCACACCCCCGACCATAGCTTCATAGGCTGGGGCTATCGTAATACCGGCCTCGTACTCGCTCCCAGACTCAGCAACCTCGGCGCCGTAAGACTAGGAATGTCCAGCTACGCCCTGAACCAATACCAAATCTTCGAAAAACTCCAACTTGGTGCCGACTTCTTTTTCTTCCACAAACAACAAGCAGGTGGCGCCGCCTCCGATTCCTTCAGCGTCAACACCGATCATTATCTCGGCGCCGAACTCGATCTCTACGCCGATTGGCGCCTAACCAGTGACCTGGCCTTCATGATAAGGTACGGCATGTTCTGGCCCGGCGATGCATTCTTCGACGGAACCTACCGACACGTACTATTCACCGGCGTAACCCTGAACTTCTAAACCGAATTATTGTCATTCCCGCGCAGGTGGGAATCCAGGAATACGATAACAGGACTTTGGCAAACCAACTCTTAATTAGTGTCTATTCGTAACCATTCGTGCTTCTCTTTTAATAGGAGCTTATACTAAAAATACAAAAAAACGCCGTCACGATGCCCAACGAAAAACTCCCTGCTCTCCCGTCAATATCGTGCTGCCGTTAAAACCCCTTGTGTTCGACAACTGCCTTTGGCAAAATAACTCTTAATTAGTGAATATTCGTGTCCATTCGTGGTTCTCTTTCACATAAACAGTTAAACAAACATTATCATTATACGAGGTCATCAAAATGAAACGCGTTCCTCACCTAATTGCCCTGTGCCTTATTACGCTATCACTCGCGTCATGCCAATCTCAAATGGCTGACCCAGCCCCAGGATACACCGGCGCCCCACGAGATAGCGCCCAACTCGCCTACGAACTCTCAGGCAAAACCTGGTGTACCAACGATGACGCCTGCTCGCTCGTACTGTGCATGGTCCAAGGACAAGATACCGCCCAGAACTTCCAGCAGCGAATCGCTGCCCTCAACGAAATGGGAATCACCCAAACTAACTGGAATCTCGCCGCCGACGACAATGTCACCAAAGGCACGCTCGGCTATATGATCTGCCGAGCACTCGATATCCCAGGTGGTGTAATGTTCCAAATCACCAATGATCGTCGCTACGCCTACCGCGAAGCACTATATCATGATCTCATCGAAAGAGGCTCCGAATATGAGCCCCTGACCGGCCCCGAAGCCGTCGGAATCATGAGCCGTGTCGCCAGATTTGAAAACAACTAATACAAAGCCTATAATCACTGAGTTGGGTACTCAACCGATGTACCCCGGTGCCGCGACCTAAAAATAAAAGGAGATAACAAATGCTCTCGATCAAAAATTATCGTCAATGGCTCGTAATTGCCCTGGTCACAACCCTCGCCGCCGTCACCTACGCCCAGCCCGCCGCCGATGAACCCGCGCCAGAGCCAACAGTCAATACCGAACCTGAAACTACCATGGAACCCGTCATCTCAACCCTCCCCGAAGGCGTCGCAGGCGTCATCATCGAAGTCAACGGCGAACACGCCCAATACACCACCGACGGCGAAAACTGGCAACCAGCCCAAGTAAACGCCCAACTGACCGTCAATTCCAGCGTCAGAACCGGGTTCAACAGCAATTGCTCCGTCCAGATGGGTAACAATTCCGTCATCCGCGTCGAACCCATCTCATCCCTAAAAATGGCTGACTATGTCGCCGACGCCGGTCAAGAAACCGTTCGCGCCAACCTCCAGTACGGCGCTGTACGCTGTGGTGTCAGTCACTCCAATATCACCACCGACACCGCCATCAGCACCCCCGTCTCAACTCTTAGTATTCGTGGTACCGACATCTATGCCGAATATGATCCCGGAACCAGACAAGTTTCTTTCCGCGTCGATCACGATGGCCCCGGATTGGTTATCCCACAAGGCGGCGGACCTCTCCAATTCCAAGCCTCAACACCGGGTGACAGCCAAACAGCCGGACGAACCTATCAGCTCGAAGAAGGCATGGGCACCGACGGCGATCTCTCAAGACACCTCGGACTCGAAACCCAAGAACGCACCTCGTGGGGCGGACCTAACGGCCAAATGGGCGATATCAGCCAACTCGAAGCACTTGCCATCGTCTTCCAAAACGGCGGCAGTATAAACCCAACCGACGGTTTCGAACAGTTCCTCGGAGACGATAGCCGCTTCCCCCAACTGCCCCCTATTAACGTCCTTGACGACCCAAGAAGCGGAGGATCAGGAACCAACGGCGAATGCCCTCTGTGCCCACATGATGACTAAAAAACAAAACGCTCCGAAAGTAGGGTGGGCCATGCCCACCATCCCTGACCAAAAGAACAATCCTGACCCAAACGTACGGTGGGTAATTTGCAGGCAGAATGCCCGACTGTTACCCACACGGCCTCTAAAACTATCACACATAATGTCATGCCAGACCTGATCGGGCATCCAGAATAAAACAGTCTCCGCTACAGGCGGTTTCCTTTTATTAAAATCTGCGAAAATCCGCGTAATCTGCGGATAAAATTCCCTGATCCTCTCGTTGCGGTTATCTCTATGTTCTCTCGTCCACATCGATCAACCGGCAAAACAATCGTCGGACTGCTAATCGGCATGACCGCTACCGTCATCATCGCTGTAATCGCTCAATTCCTGCGCCCAAACTACCTCGAACTCCGTTTCCTCGACCTACGCCACCGCCTATTCCCCGTCCAGCAACGAAATCCCAATATCGCCACCGTCGTCATCGACGACAACGCCCTAGAACAAATTGGACGTTGGCCCTGGCCACGAAGCCGACTCGCTGAAGTTATCACTGTCTGCGCCGAAGCCGGCGCCAGCCAAATCGTACTCGATGTCCTAATCCCCGAAGAGCAGCTACCCGAAGTCAAAATGCCCGGCGTAACCGATCTCAGCCAATACGGATTCATCCCCGATTTCGCCCGGCAGAGCGAACCGCAAATCATCAACAACGACCAAATCCTCGCCCAAGCCATAGCTCAAGCCGCCAACTGCACCGTACCATTCTACGCCCAGCTATATCACCAAGATAGCGACCAGCAATATCAACCCGACCCCTGCGACCAATTCGCCTGCCAAATCCGAGATCTAATCGCCCAACAAGAAGGCCCCGTAACCTTTTATGACCTCTACTACCAAGTTTACCCCGATAGCGACATCCTCGACGACAATCAACAGCGAAAACAACTGCTCCTTGCGTATATGTGGGGCCGATCAACCATCGCTCTCGAAAAATTCGGCTTTCTACCCGAACATGCCCCCCAAATCCCCATCTATTACTTCGGAAAGCCAACACCGCCCGTCCCACTCTTTGCCGAATCTGCCGCTAACACCGGTTTCGCCAGCGTCGAAGAGGACAGCGACTCCGCTGTAAGACGTGTCCCTCTAGTCGCTCAATACGAAGGACGCTTCTACAAACAACTCGTCTTCGCCGCCGCCTGTCGAGCCCTAGGCGTCAACGATTACGACATCGACCTATCCCAACCCGACCAAATCATCCTAACTAACCGCGGCATCAGAATCCCACTCGACGAAACCGGCTGCATGACCGTCGCCTGGCTCGCCGATTGGGCCGACGACCCCTGCAACATCCCAATTACCTTTCCCGCTTCCGTCGCCCAAATGCGCCGCGCCATCACCGAAAACAACAATAACCTCGCCCGCATCGACGTCGATAACATCCAATTTCAACTCTCAACCATCCCCCAAGACATCTCCTCGCTAGATCCCGCAACTCAAACCGCCGTCCAGCAAATGCGCAATCAACTCGAGGATGCGCAAGCCCTCCGCCAAGCCAACGACCAACTCGCCGTCGAAATCGAAAATACCCAACAATATCTCCACGATCGCCTTAACGGCAAAATCGTACTCCTCGGTTCCGTCGCTACCGGCGAAGCGGGGGCACGCGATTTCGTACCCACACCCATAAGCCGACTAACACCAGGCGTCATGGTCCACCGCAACGCCCTCAATACCATCCTCCAACAAGCATTTATCTATCGAGCCCCCGCTTCCCTCGATTTTATCATCACCCTAACACTCGGATTCCTAATGACCCTCGTCACCGCTATGTGGCGCCCCCTATTTTCCGGCCTGCTCCTAATCGTCTTCGCACCCATAGCCATCATCGTAAACTTCATCATCGTATTCGGCATGCTGCACTATTGGTACGCCATCGTCTCGCCCGTCGCCGCCGTACTCGCTTCCTTCGCCGCCGTAACCTTCTATCGCCAAATCACCGAAGGTCGCGACCGTCGTCGTATCACCGCTCGATTCAAACAATACGTCTCGCCCAGCGTCGTCGATAAAATCGTATCCAGCGCCAAAGGTTTCACTTTCGCCGGAGAACTCCGCGAAATCACATGCTACTTCTCCGACCTCGCCGGCTTCACCACCACCAGCGAACACCTCGGACCAGAAAAAACCGTTAGCGTCCTCAATATCTACCTCGACCGCATGACCGAAGTCCTCGATCAGTACGACGCCACCATCAACAAATTCGAAGGCGACGGAGTATTCGCTTTCTTCGGCGCACCAGTACACCTGCCCGACCATCCCCGCCGCGCATGCCTCGCCGCACTCGCCGCCCAACAAGCCCTCACCCAACTCGTCACCGAACAGCAAGCCATCAATCCCGACTTCCCATCCCTCAAAATGCGCATCGGCATCAGCAGCGGACCCGTCGTTGTCGGCGATTGCGGCTCCCATCGAAAGTTCGACTACACCGCTATCGGAGACACCGTCAACCTCTCAGCCCGGCTCGAAAGCGGCAACAAATACTTCGGCTCCAAACTCATGATCTCCGATGCCACCTACCAACACGTCGCCGACGAACTCGCCGTCCGACCGCTAGGCAAAGTACGCGTCGTCGGCAAAAAAATCGGTATCGGAATCAACGAACTTCTAGGCCGCCACGGCTCCGTCCCCCAAGACCTAATCGAATACAGCCAAAAGTTCGCCCAAGCCGTCAAACACTTCCAAAACCAACAATTCGATCAAGCCAAAAAAATCTTCCAAGACTGCCTGAAACAACGCCCCGACGATATCGCCGCTATCCTATACCTCTCAACCATAGAACAACTCCTCGCCAACCCAATCCCCCCAGAATTCGACGGCTGCCTAGAACTAACCGGAAAATAACCCCCTCCAAAAAAAGTCAGCAACATAACTTCCAAGACTTTCAATGCCAATCAGAGGTCTGGTTAAGACTTGTCTATTTCCAAGTTCATCAATGGATTAATGTCAGGAGGACTATTATAGAAATATGTGTAGAGTATGCCCGGCTCCAATTCACACCCAAAATGTCCCATACGTTCATCACGCGTAAAGGGCTTAATGCATTGCTCTGCGAATTTCTCTGTAGGACTGTAGAAATGACAGATGATGTTCTCTGTACCTGGGCGAGGAAGTGGTATTTTGTAGTGCATGCAGAATGGAAGCCTGATCTTGCCCCATTTGCCTTCTGTTTCCCTGGAAAATCGGTGCCACACGCAGTTGTGGCAATCCAATGCCCCTTTGCCGTTTGCCATATCCGCAACATCCTTTTTAAAAACCAGACCTTAAACTTGCCCCGTGTTTATCCGCAATTCTTCTACTTCCCTCTGGCAGCGCCCAGCGGAAGCGTCATCTTCCAACTATGTGCCGTCGGTCTGTCTATCAGTGCGGTTCACATCGATTCGCACCCCACCCGTTTAATCACTATCGCCGTCAGATCGTCTTCCTGCCCCGTATCCGCGTAACTCTCCACGCTCGCCTTGATCGTATGAAGAATCTCTTTGGCGTTGTTGTTCTTATGCTCTCGGATTATCGCTGACACTCTATCCGAGCCGAACAGCTCTCCGTCCGCCCGCGCCCATTCAAAAAAACCATCCGTCAATAGCACAAAAACATCTCCCAACGCCATCTCCAAACATCGGGGCGGCAAAGCACCAATGTCCGGCAATATCCCCAAAGGCAAACCGTCCGCACCCAAAACCTCAACCTCATCCGTTCCCGCGTGCAGCCAAAGCAAAGGCCCCTGACCCGCGCTGCAATAACTCAACGTCCCCGTACCACCGTCCACAATCCCCAAAAACGCCGTCACAAACTTACCCGTCACCAAATCCGCGTTCAAAAGCGTATTTACCCTTCGTGTCACCGCCTCGATATCATCATCCACACTGCTCAACGCCCGAAGCATCGCCCGCGTCGCGCAAGAAACCAAAGCAGGCCCAACCCCGTGCCCCGTCACATCACCCAAACTCACTATCAGCCGCCCGTCATTCAGCTTCAAAAAGTCCGAATAGTCACCCCCCGTCGCGTCGCAAGGCCGATTCCAACACGCGATATCAAACCCATCAACAGGCGGAGACTCACGCGGGAACAACTGCTGCTGAATCTCCTTAGCAACCGCCATCGCCTGCTCCAAACGCTGCTTCTCTAAATATTGCTCAACCAACCGCGCCCGATGCACCGCCACACCCGCCTGAGCCGCGAATGCCTCCGCCATCGTCACATCATAATCCGTAAAAACTCCCTCTTTTTTGTTCAGCATCTGCAATACCCCCACCAATCCGCCGCTATGATCCTCCAACGGAAATGTCAATATGCTCCGCGTCCGAAAACCCGTTTTTTTGTCAATCTCCGGATTGAACCGCTCATCCTTATAAGCATCCGGAATATTGATAACTTCACGCGTCCGAGCCGCCGCACCAGCGATACCCGTATTAACCGATATCCGAAACTCATCCGTACCCGCAGCTACCCGGCTGACCAACTCCTCCGTCTCTTTATCATACAAATAAAGCGTACCCCGCTCAGCCGCCAGCAAATCCATCGCGTACCGGATTATCATCCCCAGCAGCTCATCCAAATCCGTCGTCGAACCCAACGCCAAAGTAACCGTCAAAAGCGCCCGAACTTCCGCACTTAACACTGTCTTGTCATCGTTCATAATCACCAATCCCAACCAAAAAAACCGACCACTGAATCAAATCCCGCTCATCTCCTCTTTTTATACCACATCCCCAATATATAAGATAACTTTTTTTCTCACCCCTACCCCGTTAGCCCCCGAACTTCACGTTCGGCGGGTTAGAACTCATTGTGTCAGCCATTACCCAAGGTAGGATGCCTCTCTCAGCCCATGCTGAATTTCATCCTGTCAATCTGTTCAAAATCCTTTCTCGCTCTAATCAGACAAACAATCCCGTCAACTCACAGAACTAAATTCACGTCTCTGACCCGCCTCTGGCTAATCTAAAATCCTGAAAATCTTGTCAATCCTGTCAAAGAATCTCTGACGCTTCGACTGCACAGTTGTCACGATTAAACCACCTGTGCTTCCAACCCGCCCCTGACAGGTCTTAAAAATCCGCGATTTCAAACCCTTAACCACAAAAAAACATTACCGCATCATTCGTATCCAACCCAAAGATAACCTCTTGTCTGCCCCATCATCCCATGCTATAATCCCGGTCACAGCTTAAAGATAAGGCCCTTACGCGGATAATTCGCTCATCACCCCGTAGCCTTTGTGCCGAAAATAATAAAGGCCAAAAAACCGCCGTAAAACCTTACAAAAGCTAAGTTTGCCAGCGTGGCTCAGTGGTAGAGCTCCCGCCTTGTAAGCGGGTGGTCGTCGGTTCGAATCCGACCGCTGGCTTTCTCCTTTCAAATAGCCTCAAATCGGTTACCGACCCCCCAGCTCTAAAACACCCTCCCCACGCTGGCCGATCCAAAAAATACTTCACCACAAACCCCTACTCAAAAACACTTTATATTTCCCCTTGACTTTAGGCATAGACTTTGCTTCACTGTCGTGCTATATTCTCAGATATAACTGAGAATCGTACCTTGAATTTCCGAAATAAGATCGTGCTAGGCGGGGTGTCAGCGGTACCCTGTACTCGCAATCCGCTATAGCGAGGCTGAATTCTTTTTCGAGGATTGATGGCAGTAAGCCAATATTGATAATTGCGTTGTTGATAATTGGGTCCCATGCAAGCGAGCAGCGTGAACCTGGTCAGGCCGGGAACGGAGCAGCCATAAGCGTATCGTTCGTTGTGCCGTGGAATAACCTGATTTGAGATGTGGTTATTAACACACTTAAGGCCGCCTTTTCGACAAAAAGTGCACGATCTTTTTTTTCGCTTCAACCAAAACCCATCTAGAATCTTGTAGGGCGGGCCATGCCCGCCATCGAACGCCGGCTGTAAACTGTGCAGCTTGTTTTGTTTGCACACGCGATAAATTGAATCGATACCCATGTCTTACACCGTTCTAGCCAGAAGATACCGCCCCGAAACCTTCGACGACGTTATCGCTCAAGAGGCCGTCGCTAAGACCCTCAAGAACGCCATCGCCGCCGACCGCGTCGCCCATGCCTACCTATTCAGCGGAACACGAGGTGTAGGCAAAACCACCATGGCCCGCGTACTCGCCAAAGCCCTAAATTGCCTTCAGTCCGACGCCCCAACTATAACCCCTTGTTGCCAATGCGATAGCTGCATCGCTATCAGCGAAGGCAACGACATGGATGTTATCGAAATCGATGGTGCCAGCAACACCGGCGTCGAGCATATTCGCGAACTGCGCCAAAACGCTATCTACCGCCCCGCCCGAGCCCGCTTCAAAGTTTACATCATCGACGAAGTCCATATGCTCTCCACCAGCGCCTTTAATGCCCTGCTCAAAACCCTCGAAGAGCCTCCCGAACACGTCAAATTTATCCTCGCTACCACCGAGCCTAACCGCGTGCTGCCCACCATTCTTTCGCGGTGCCAGCGGTTCGACTTCCGCAATATTCAACCCGAAGATGTCGCTGGACAACTCAAGCGTATTCTAAAAGAAGAAGGCGTATCCGCGGATGATGCCCTCGTCCGCCGCGTTGCCCGCCTAGCCAACGGCTCCATGCGCGACGGCTTAAGTCTCCTCGATCAACTCCTTAGCATGAGTTCCGGCACTCTCCAGCTCGACCTGCTCGACACCCTTCTAGGTACCCCCCGCTCCGAACGTATCATCGCTTTGGTGTCCGCTATAGGCAACGGCGATCTCGCCGACGCCCTCACCCAACTCGACACCGCGCTCGCCGAAGGACTGGCACTCGAGCAAATCATCACCGCTCTCCAGCAGCATTTTCGCGACCTGCTCATCCTCCGCAATTGCGGCCCCGATACCGAACTCGTCGATATCCCCGACGCCCAAACCCGAGAAACCATCGTTCAGCAATCACAAAACTTTGATGACTCCGCGCTCGTTTATTACATCACCGTCACCGAAGAACTCCGCCGCGCCGTAAAAGCGACCGGCACCGGCCGAGCACTCGTCGAAGCCGCACTCGTCCGACTGACCACCGTCGATCGTTTCAGCGACACCAAGACCCTAATCCAACAACTCCAAGGCCTAAAAACCTCCAGCAATAGCTCCACCCCCGCCCCGCGTTCTTCTGCTGTCGCACCTCGAACCACTGCTGCCCCTGCTGTCCCCGCCGCCGACAACACGACAACCACCTCAGCCGACCAGCAGTTCAACCCCCCTGCCCAAATTACCTTCGAATATCTTAAAGAAAACTGGCCCAACATCGTCGCTTACATCGGACGCAGCGGCAAACGCCATCTCGAAGCCGCGCTCCGCGCCGGCACCGTCGCCCAATTTCAAAACGGCACCATCGAACTAGAGTTCGGCCCAACAGCCGGTGCCCTCAAAATGCTCGCCGCACGCGCCGAAGCCGTTAAAGAAGCACAAATCGTAATCTCCCAAACGCTAAAGCAAGAAATCCAACTTAAGCTAACTCCAACCGACAACCCCACAACCCCTGTCAACAACGCCGCCGGAGCTAAACCCAGTCAAAAAGAAATCAACGCCGCCATAAATGACCCACAAGTCCGACAAGTACAAGACCTGTTCGGCGGAACCGTCAAAAACGTAACCCGCAAAAAATAAGAAAGAGGTATATCATGGCCGGTTTAGGTGATCTATCAGGAATGCTCGGTAAAGTCAAAGATATGCAAGCAAATATGCAGCGTATGCAGGAAGAATTGGCCCAACGCACCGTCGAATCCGCTAGCGGCGGAGGAATGGTAACCGCAACCGTTAACGGTAAAGGCGATCTGATCGCCGTCAAAATCGACAAAAGCGTCATCGACCCCAACGACAGCGAAATGCTCGAAGACCTCGTCAAAGCCGCCGTCAATGCCGCCGTCGATAAAAGTCGCCAGATGATGCAGGAAGAAATGGCAAAAATGACCGGCGGACTAAACCTGCCCGGCCTCGACCAAATCGGCAAAATGTTCGAATGAGCAACGTACACACCGACAGCATAAACCAACTAATGGAGCAGTTCCGAAAACTGCCCGGCATCGGACCACGCAACGCCGAGAGACTCGCATACCACATCCTCAAACAACCAACCGATAAAGCCCTCGCCCTCGCCGACGCAATCCGCGCCGTCAAAGAAAAAATCCGACATTGCGCGCGCTGCTTCAATCTTTGCGAAGCCGAACTCTGCGAAATCTGCCAAGACCCCCGCCGCGACCACTCCATCATCTGCGTCGTCGAACAGCCCAAAGACCTTATCTGTCTCGAAGAAACCGGCCTATGCAACTTCGTCTATCACGTACTGCTAGGCCGAATCGCGCCACTCGACGGAATAACCCCCGACGACCTCACCATCGACCAACTCCTCCAACGCATCCAAGCCGGCAACATCTCCGAAGTCATCCTCGCCACCAACCCCAACATGGACGGCGACGGCACCGCCCTATATCTAAATTCACTGCTCGATGACACCGGCGTAAAAGTAACCCGCCTAGCCCGCGGCCTGCCATCCGGCGGAACCATCGAATACGCCAATAAGAGTATCCTAACCGACGCTATTACCGGACGTAAACCAATCTAAATGCAACCTAAAACCCTTAACGCAATGCAATAGCGACTTTTTCAACATCAACCAAAAATTACAGCCTCTTAACTGCCGATTGAATTATATAGTATAGCATAAACAAACTAGTAATCACGGCCGCTCTGACCGGCTCTCAACTTGCACGAATAGCAACTGCAGGCAACCATAATGCGTTTAGATATCTCACAACAAATGAAAATGGACCAGCGTATGGTCCTCGCTCCCCGCATGATCCAGTCCATGGAGATACTCCAACTGCCCCTGCAGGCACTCGAAGAACGCATCGAACAGGAATTGCTCTCCAACCCCGTCCTCGAACGCGACGAAACCAACGAAGCCTCCGATAACCACGGCAACAACGACCAGCAAAACCAGGCCGACAACGAAATCCCCGACGGTGAACGTCTTCTGTCCATCAAAGATGACAACAGCAAAACCGAGGACTTCGCCCGCCTCGACAGCGCCGGCAGCGAATTCGGCGAAGACTTCTCCGACTACTTCGATCGATCGACCGCCACCAGCTTTCGACGCAACGACGGTGAATCCGACCGTAAGCTCGAAGCTATGCAGAACACCGCTGCGCCTTCAATCTCATTGCGAGAACACTTATACCAACAGTGGCTATTCGTCGAAGCCGAACCCATTGTCAAAAAAGCAGGCCAAGTTATCATCGATTTCATCGAGGACACCGGCTACCTCACCGTCGATCTAAACTCTCTCGCTGAATATGTCAAAGAACCAGTAACCGCTGAGCAAATGAACCAAGCTCTGGAACTCGTCCAAACCCTCGAACCGTCCGGCGTCGGCGCCCGCGATCTGCCCGAATGCCTCATCATCCAACTCAACAACCTCAACCGCGATTGCTCACTAGAACTGGAAATTATCGGCGAACACCTCAAAAATCTCGAGATGAACCGTTACCCCGCCATCGCCAAAAAGACCGGCCGATCCATCGAGGAAATCCAACAAGCCATCAAAACCATCGCTACCCTCGACCCCCGCCCAGGACTCCAACTCGGACGCCACGAAAACCACTTTATTATGCCCGACGTCATCGTCGAATATGATGAAGAACACGATGAATACACCGCCCGACTAACCGACGGCAGCCTTCCATCGCTTCGCATCAACACCCAATACACCCAAATGCTCCGCCAAAAAGACCTCGGTGCCAACGCCAAAGAATTCCTTAACAACAACGTCCGCTCCGCTAAATGGCTCATCGAGTCCATCCAGCAACGCAAAGCCACCCTCCTTCGCGTAGTCCACCACGTTCTGCACACCCAACGCGAATTCCTCGACAACGGCCCCCTGCACCTCAAACCCCTGCCCATGGTCGATGTCGCTGACAAACTCGGAATCCACGTCGGAACCGTCTCCCGAGCGGTGTCAGGCAAATACCTCCAAACCCCTATCGGCATATTCCCTCTGCGCAGCTTCTTCTCCGGCGGCACCGAAACCGCTAACGGAGACAGCGTATCATGGGACGCCGTAAAAGCAAAACTCCAGGAAATCGTTGACGCCGAAGATAAAGCCGACCCATTCAACGACGACCAACTCGTCGATGAACTAAAAAAGCACGGCATCACCCTCGCCCGTCGCACCGTCGCCAAATACCGCGGCATCCTAAACATCCCCCCCGCTCGCCGCCGCAAACAATTCACCTAAAAACCACTCTTGGTCATACCCGCGCAGGCGGGTATCCATCCCTGACGCTTCGAATTCACTGTGCAAGAATAAAGGGGTTCAAAACACCAACCCAGCCGCATCACCATTCAACCACTCATCCACCAATAACCACCTGACGGGGTGGCACCCTTTCGCGCAGCTAAAGGGTGTTCGTCAACCAACCATCGACCAAAACTGTTAGCCCCCGAACATAATCGACATTCATATCGACGGGGTGGCACCCTTTCGCGCAGCTAAAGGGTGTTCTTCAACCAACCATCGACCACAACTGTTAGCCCCCGAACGTAATCGACATTCATGTCGATCTAGCTCGAGGGGTTTGATTACCCCTGTACTATTCTAATCCACTCCCCCCCACTGCCCCTTGACAACCACCCCGCCTGCCATTACCATAATCCCCGGAGCAACCGATTAATCAAAACGAAACCCAGCGAGACCCAATCAATGCCCCCAAAATCCAAACTAAAACTATGGTGCCTCGCCCTCGCCCCATTTCTATCTGTCTTCCCCGTTGTGATACTCCTCGTCGCTTTGTATGACAAATACAATTGGCCCACAGCAATATTATACACCCTCTGCGCCGTGTATGCCGTATTGTCTTTCATAGTTATGCGTCATATCAGCAAAAAAGACGCCAATATCGTAACCCTGCTAATGTTTCCCAATCCCAGCCCCGACGGCTCACCACTCCCGCAACCCCGTTGGCCTCAATATCTCAAACTGACGCTATTTATAATATTGTACTTCCCAATAATGGGCTTCATCGCCCTACTGCTCTGCCACATCCTCATCAATGACTGAACAACATCCCGGTTAATTAGCAGTATTTTACGTATTTGAAAATCTACTATGAGAATTATCCACAGACTAAGCCTGCTCTTACCCATTATTCTATTCCCCATAGTCACTCGTGGTGTCATTTTTCAACCCCCGGCTATTATATACACTTACTTGGCTATTGTTTTTGTGGTTGCCCTGATAAGTCTCATTGTTTTCATAGGACGGTTCTTCCTGGGATATTTTGCACCTTCCGATTTTTGGTTTGCGCTCTTAGGTCTAGCCATTACTTCGATAATACTACTTTTCTGGTGTACGATGATAAATGGTGGCAGAATTGGGGGCATCAAAAGGCAAATCGGAACAGAAGGCCTTACGATTATTGGACAAGAGTTAATCGATTACGCTCTAGACAATGACTACAAATTGCCGCCCGCAGACTCATGGTGTGATGCCCTATTGCAGCATAATGACAGCCTCTCTACTAAAACCTTTATCATCGTCTCCGATATGTCTCCACCAGACATCAAATGCTTTTACGCTTTCAACCCTTCTCTCAGCAATTGTGATATTAGGACTATTCCAGATGATACCATATTGCTCTTCCGAGCTAATGGAGATTGGAATCTGTCAGGCCGGTCAGAATTGCTTTTTACAGATGCAAATTTCCAGCCTGATATTATCGGCGTCCTACATATGAACATGGAAACCAGCATATGCCGTATCGACAGAAACAATCAACTGATATATGACAGAAGTGGCGCCCAAATTACACCAAAATGGTGATGGGCAATCGCGTATGGAAGCAGTCCATGCCGCTAATCTCAGCCCCGGTAGGGTGGGTAACTTTGAACATCTTGTTCAAATTGTTACCCACGCGGTTCCCTGACCTCATCGTCTGCATTGTACTCAACAATCCCCGTAGCACACCTCATCAGCCCATACTGATACATCCTGTCAACCTGTGTTTCATTGTGGCAGCGCCCATCGGAAGCGTCATTTCCCAACCATCTATCCGTCGCGATTCGCAACCGTCGGTCAATCTGTCAGTGGCGACTCGCCATCTCATTTTCGCTACCTACCAAATTGCGCAAAACTCACCACCCCCCTAAAACCGCTCAATTTCTGTAAATTTCTGCCCGTTTTCTATTCACTTTTGATCAAAACCGTTGAATTTCTGCCGATTTTTGAATGCCGATTCTCATGCTTCCCACCGCCGCGCGCTCCCGATAAACATCCGCGCTGCGCAATGGGCAGTCGCTAGTACGCGTAACCCGCCCCCGCGCGCCTAGGTGCCGAACATCCTCACATTCTTCGCCATGCATCACCCCTGCTATTGCTCCGTTATGGACGTTTTTTTTCACGTCTCTCTCATTTGCCGCCGGGTAAGTCTTGCGCATCGGTTGGGTTATGCGATGCATAGCACCTCAGTCCCGGACTTCACCAATCCCGACCGCACAAATTAATATCACCCGTCGGAAACTCCACCACTCCCAGCGGATAATACATCACCACATTCTTTTCCGGAATCTCCACCTCACTGCCATGCTCGTCCAGCATCAGCGTAAGCCGAGGCCCCAACCAAAGCCACCCACAGCGTTCATAAACCTTCATCAGTTCCTCCCTGCAAAACAGCAAACCCACATCTAGATCCCGCCGTTTCGCCTCCGCCATCGCTGCCTTCAGCAAATCATCAGCGATCCTCCTGCCGCGATACCCCAGCCGCACCGCCACGCTCTGCACCCCAGCCACCGCCAGCGATTCCCCCCCAACCGTAATCGTCTGCTCCACAACCGCTATATGCCCCTGCACCACTCCTTCACCATCCAACCCCAACACCCGATAGATCGGCTCAGTATGCCAATTCCTCGTCCGCCTGAAAATCTGCCTATCATCCGGAAAACACTCCACCAAGCAGTCACGGATCATCGCGTCCTGTTCGTCCGAAACCGCCTCCTCCGCCACCAAGCACAAATCCAACGCAGATTCACTAGCCATATCACTCACCTATTCAACTAGAATTTCCCTTAAGCCCAACCCAACACCAACCGCCAACTTTTAGCCCTCGGTTCACACACCGGAGGTTCGACCGCCAACCAACAAACGTAACCCAATCACCCCTTAATCACCGCACATTGATGCTTCGTCGTAATGATCACCTTCTCCGGCTTATCCCTCAAAAACTCCGTCACCGCCTTCTTCACCCCAGGGCACGAAGGCATTTCATAATCGTCCATAACAATAATCGCCCCCGCGTCCATCCGCGGATAGAAAAACTCCAGGCAATCCTTCACCGCCTGGTAAATATCAACGTCGATATGAACGAAGCTAAACCGCGTATCCTCGATCGGCCCCGCTGTCTCCGGAAAAATCCCCTTATAAAAAGCCACATTCTCACAATCCGCCAGATTAGCCTTCACTTTCTCCAGCGATGTCTCAGCAAAATCCCCGCTTACATGCCGATCAACCCCCGCCAACGTTTCAGGCATCCCTTCAAAAGTGTCAAATATATGCACTTTCTTCCCTGGTGACGTTTTCGCCAGCAAATGTGCCGTCCCGCCCAAATACGTACCCACCTCAGCGATATCGCCCTCACAACTTTCCACCGCTCGGCTCAACTGGTAAAGCATAAAACACCGATCAGTAGCCGCCAGCGCATGCGATTTCACCGCGTCGTATATCTCAAGAAACTCCCCGCTCTTGCTCCACAACGTCGGGAAATCCCTATCATAGCGTGTAACCACCAGCCCAAACCCCCGCAGCATCTTTTTCAATATCTCATATAACATAATCCCGTAATCATACCATCAATCCTCTACACCACCAACCCCAAAGTTAGCCCCCGAACTTCACCCACTAACGCACCGGCACATAAAGCTGATACCGATACGTAATCTCCTGTTGCTCACCCGGTGCCAATTCAATTGCCCATGTCAAAATCCGCATCCCGTTCAGCTCCATCAATCCTCGGCCCGGCTGTTCGATTTCCGCCTCCGGACTGCTTTCCAACACCTCACCGCTGAGCGTCTTGGTAATCTCCAGATATATCTCTTGGCCATAGCCGTTCGTCACCCGCAGTACTCCCTCGACCGTCGCGATATCGTATTGCCTGCCGTTCAACGTCACCGCACTGCGATTCCGCGAGACTTCATTCTCCGCTTCCTCCGCCATCACATTCAGCGCCCGCGTAATCACCAAATCCCGCTCTATACCAATCGGCGTATAGTTCAGCGTCCCCTGTCCCAAAATCATCCCATCCTTCACCGTCATCGCCGGAGCCGTCGTCCAAGGCATATCCGTCGTATTCTCTAACCGCACCACATGCCAAACAATCTCTTCCGCCTGTTCTTCCGGCTGCCATGCTCCTCGCAATTGGGTACCGCGCGTCTCCACCAGATAATCATTTATGTCCCACGTATAAACATGCCGATATGGCACCGTTTCCCTGCACAAAGGCACATACGCCGTCGCGCCCCGAGGCAAATCCAATTCACCCGCCGAATACAAAAACAAATCCTCCGTCTGGCCGCTCCCAGCGTCTGTCGCAGAAGGCGCACCGTAGTGGGGTCCGCCCGCACTCTGCACCATAACGTTAGACCCCACCCACGCACCGGACCACGGCACATTACCGCCGCGTAAGCTGCCCAGAAAACCTTCCATTTCCTGCCGCAGCGTCAACGGACTAAGCACATCAGCAAACTGCACCTGTGGATACCCCGTCACCAGCAAAACCTCCACATTGTCAAAATCCGCCACCTCATTAATAATCACCGCCTTAGCTGAAAACACAGCTTCGTCCGGATCGGAAATATCGATCTGATAACTCGGCGCCCATGTAATCCCTTGCGTCAGATAGCTCGCCTCCATCATTGTCGGCCCCGCCGTCGGCTCCTCCAAATGCACCGTCAATTGCGCCACCCCTTGTTCGGTTGTCGTTGTTTGCACCGGCGTGCCCGACAAAAACGTTACGCTTCTGATCCGTCCCAATTCTAAATATACCACCCCTTCATCGGACCGATCCAAAACCACCAATCTCCCCCCCAACACTTCACGCACCGTCCCGGTTATCAAATCATCGTCATACTCAACCTGCACCTGTGCCCCTGGGTTCACTTCCAGCAAACCTGCATAACCAGCAACAACGGTCTCCTCGCCTTCCTGTACCTGACTGGCCACAATCGACCCCACCGCCAGATTGCTCGGCCAACTCAA